>NC_016002.1:3297500-3897500 GCF_000283535.1 Pseudogulbenkiania sp. NH8B | reverse complement strand
GACGAGGCCGCCTGTGCCGAGATGGAAAAGCGGCTAGCCAGCGCCGACGACAAGCCGACTGGCGCGGTCTACCTGGTGGGGGCCGGTCCGGGCAACCCCGACCTGCTCACCTTCCGCGCCTTGCGCCTGATGCAGCAGGCCGACGTGGTGCTGTACGACAAACTGGTGGCGCCGGAACTGCTGGAGCTGGTGCGGCGCGACGCCGAACGCATCTACGTCGGCAAGGCGCGCGCCAACCACGCCTTGCCGCAGGAAGACATCAACCAGCTGATGGTGCGGCTGGCCCAGGAGGGACGGCGCGTGGTGCGCCTCAAGGGCGGCGACCCGTTCACCTTCGGCCGCGGCGGGGAGGAGATCGAAACCCTGGCGGCGCACGGCATCCCGTTCGAGGTGGTGCCGGGCATCACCTCCGCCAGCGGTGCGGCCGCCTACGCCGGCATCCCGCTGACGCACCGCGATTACGCGCAATCGGTGGTGTTCGTCACCGGCCATCGCAAGGACGACAGCATCGACCTCGACTGGCCGGCGCTGACCCGTCCCGAGCAGACCGTGGTGGTGTACATGGGCGTTTCCACCGCGCGCGAGCTGTGCGACGCTTTCATCGCCCACGGCAAGCCGGCCGAGACGCCGGCGGCGGTGGTCGAGTGGGCCACCACGGCGCGCCAGCGCACCGTCACCGGCACCCTGGCCAGCCTGCCCGAGGTGATCGCCCGGCATGGCGTGCAGTCGCCGGCGCTGATCATCATCGGTGAGGTGGTGAAGTTGGCCGAAACGCTCAGTTGGTACCGCCGCATCGAAAGCGAGCCTGTTACAATCAGAAACTGATTTCAAAACAAGGACTCTCCGCGCGGGCTGGCGGTTGCAGGAAACTGGATAGACATGGTTGGCGTACTGATTATTTCTCACGGCGGGCTGGGTGACAGCCTGGCCGATTGTGCCCGGCACATTCTGGGCCGCAACCCGGAAAACCTGGCGACCATGGCGGTGGACAAGAACGACGATCCCGACCGCAAGCTGGCCCAGGCGCGGGCGCTGATCCAGCAGCTCGACCAGGGCGAGGGAATGCTGGTGCTGACCGACATGTACGGCGGCACGCCGTCCAACATTGCCAGCCGCCTGGTCGACAGCGGGCGGGTGGAGGCCATTGCCGGCGTCAGCCTGCCGATGCTGGTGCGGGCATTGTGTTACAGCAGCCAGCCGCTGGATCTGGTGGTCAAGAAAGCCGTGACCGGCGGGTTGGAAGGCGTGATCAATATTATTGCCGGGGAGGCAAATGCTTAAATCAGAGGTTGAAATCATCAACAAGCTCGGGCTGCACGCGCGTGCCTCCAGCAAGTTCACCCAGACCTCCAGCCGTTTCAAGAGCGAGGTCTGGATCTCGCGCAACGGCCGTCGCGTCAACGGCAAGAGCATCATGGGGGTGATGATGCTGGCCGCGGCCAAGGGCTCGACCGTGGTGCTGGAAGTGTCGGGCGACGACGAGCAGGCCGCGCTGGACGCGTTGGTGACGTTGATCAACAACCGCTTTGACGAGGCAGAGTGATAACTGCCGGGTAACGGAGGGACGGGGACCATGAGCATCATCATGCACGGCGTTGCCATCGGCGGGGGGGTGGCCATCGGGCGCGCCCATCTGATTTCCCGCAGCATGGACGACGTGACCCACTACGTGCTGGTGGCGGACGAGGTGCCGGCGGAAATCGCCCGTTTCGACGAAGCGATCAAGGCGACCCGCAAGGAACTCGAGATGCTGTGGGGCAGCATCCCGGAAAACGCCCCGGCCGAGCTGGGCGCCTTCCTGTCGCTGCACATCATGCTGCTGGGCGACGTCGCGATCTCGCGCGAGCCGCGCGACATCATCGCCACCCAGCGCTGCAACGCCGAATGGGCGCTCAAGCTGCAATGCGATGCGCTGGTCGAGCAATTCGAGGCGATCGAAGAAGAGTACCTGCGCGAGCGCAAGCACGACGTGCTGCAGGTGGTCGAGCGCATCTTCAAGAACCTCAAGGGCGAGGCCTCGTCGCTGGCCGCCCCGGAGGCGTTCGACGACGACATGATCCTGGTGGCGCACGATCTGTCGCCGGCCGACATGGTGTACTTCAAGGATTCCAGCTTCGCCGCCTTCGTCACCGACGTCGGCGGCACCACCTCGCACACCGCCATCCTCGGCCGCAGCCTGGACCTGCCGTCGGTGATCGCGCTGCACCATGCGCGCGAGCTGATCCGCGAGGAGGAAATGGTGGTCGTCGACGGACAGAGCGGCGTCATCATCATCAACCCCGACGAGGTGGTGCTAACCGAGTACCGCCGCCGTCAGCGTGCCTGGCGCGATGCCCGGCGCAAGCTGTCGTCGATCCGCAAGTCCAATGCCAAGACCCTCGACGGCACCCCGATCGACCTGCTGGCCAACATCGAACTGCCGCAGGACGTCGATGGGGTGCTCTCCGCCGGCGCGGTCGGCGTCGGCCTGTTCCGCAGCGAATTCCTGTTCCTCGGCCGCGACACGCTGCCGTCCGAGGACGAACAGTTCGAGGCCTACCGCAAGGTGGTGGAGAACATGAAGGGCCTGCCGGTCACCATCCGCACCATGGACCTGGGCGCCGACAAGAATCCGCGCTGGCTCAATCACGGCGTGGCCGACAACCCGGCGCTGGGACTGACCGGCATCCGCCTCTGCCTGGCCGAGCCGCTGTTGTTCCGCGCCCAGCTCAGGGCGCTGCTGCGTGCCTCGATGTTCGGCAAGCTGCAGATCCTGTTCCCGATGATCAACTCGCTGCACGAACTGAAGCAGGCGCTGGTACAGCTGGAGTACGCGCGCGAGGAGCTGCGCGACGAAGGCATCGCCTATTCCGCCGAGCTGCCGGTCGGGGTCATGATCGAAATCCCGTCGGCGGCGCTGGTGGTGGGCAGCTTCCTCAAGCACGTCGATTTCATTTCCATCGGCACCAACGACCTGATCCAGTACACGCTGGCTATCGACCGCAACGACGACTCGGTCAGCCACCTCTACGACCCGGTGCATCCGGCGGTGATCAAGCTGATCCTGCACACGCTGCGCACCGCGATCAAGGCCGGCACGCCGGTGTCGGTGTGCGGCGAGATGGCGGGCGATCCACGCCTGACCCGGCTGCTCTTGGGCATGGGCTTGCGCAAGTTCTCGATGCACCCGGCCAACCTGCTGTCGGTCAAGGACATCGTGCTCAAGACCCACCTCGACCAGATCGCGCCGCTCGTCGGACGCATGCTGAGAAGCGAGGACCCTGATAAGATTGCCGACCTGCTACAACAATTGAACGCTGAGCCGGCTGTCTAGTCGTACCGTTCGGGTAGCGCTGTGCGCTCCCGGCGCGACGCTCCGTCCCGACTCATCTGGTCTGACGCCGCCTTCCGCTGCTCGCGGAATGGCGGCGTCGGCGTATTTTAAGGGCCCCACAGCCGGCTGTTTTTCTTATGCTCAAGGACGTCATCGATCTTGCCGCCGTGAAGCGGGTGCTGGTCATCAAACTGCGCCATCACGGCGACGTACTGCTGACCTCCCCGGTGTTCTCGGTGCTGAAACAACACGCCCCGCACGCCGAACTGGACGCGCTGGTGTACCACGATACGCGTGACATGATCACGCAGCACCCCGCCGTCAGCCGGGTATTCACCATCGACCGCCAGTGGAAAAAGCTCGGCATGTTCGGCCAACTCCAGGCCGAGCTGGCGCTGCTCGCCCGTCTCCGGGGGCGCCACTACGATCTGGTGGTGCATTTGACCGAACACAAGCGCGGCGCCTGGCTCACCCGGCTACTCAAACCACGCTGGGCGGTGGCGCGCAGCGGCAACTACGGCAAGTTCTTCGCCAGGAGTTTCACGCATCGCTATCCCATCGTGGCCGGCAACCGGCGCCATACCGTCGAGTTGCACCTGGACGCGCTGCGCCGTATCGGCATCCAGCCGGGCCCCGACGAGCGCGCCTTGACGCTGGTGCCCGGCGCCAACGCCGAGGCGGTGGCCGGGGCGAGGCTCACGGCGCTGGGGCTCGAATCGCAGCGCTATATCCTGATCCACCCGACCTCGCGCTGGCTGTTCAAGACCTGGCCGGTGCAGCACATGGCCTCCCTGATCGATGCACTGACCGCACGCGGCGAACAGGTGTTGCTCACCGCCGCGCCGGATCCGGCCGAACTGGCGATGCTGGAGCAGATCCAGCAGGAACTGGCGCGGCCGGTGGCGAGCCTCGCCGGACAGCTGACGTTGAAGGAACTGGCGGCAGTGATCGATCAGGCGCGGCTGTTCGTCGGGATGGACTCGGTGCCGATGCACATGGCGGCGGCCTTGCAGACCCCGACCGTGGCCTTGTTCGGCCCGTCCGGCGACATCGAGTGGGGGCCGTGGAAGGTGCCGCACCGCGTGCTCACCGAACCGCTGTCGTGCCGCCCCTGTGGCCGCGACGGCTGCGGTGGTGGCAAGGTCAGCGAATGCCTGACGCTGATCGGCCCCGAGCGCGTGCTGGCGGCAATCGACGACGTGCTGGCGGAGGTGGGGGCATGACCCGGCTCGCCATCGTGCGCCAGAAGTACAACCCTGCCGGCGGTGCCGAGCGCTTCGTCAGCCGTGCGCTGGCGGCCTTGCAGGCCAACGGCGCGCTGGAGGTTAGCCTGATCGCACGGCGCTGGGAGAAGCTGGATGGGGTGGCGGCGCTGACCGCCGACCCGTTCTACCTCGGCAATGTCTGGCGCGACTGGGGTTTCGCCCGTGCCGCGCGCCGCCTGTGGCAGCGCGAGGGCTTCGAGCTGGTGCAGTCGCACGAGCGTATTCCCGGCTGCGACATCTACCGCGCCGGCGACGGCGTGCACGCCGCCTGGCTGCAGCACCGCCGCCGCGCCTTGTCCGGCTGGTCCGCCTGTGCACTCAAGCTGAATCCCTATCACCACTACGTCTGCGCCGCTGAGCGGCGCATGTTTCTCGATCCGCGCCTGAAGCTGGTGATCTGCAACGCGCACCTGATCAAGCGCGAGATTCAGCAGCATTTCGGCCTGCCCGAGGACAAGCTGGCGGTGATCTACAACGGTGTCGACACCGAGACTTTCCACCCGCGCCTGCGCGCGCAGCACCGTGCCCGGCGGCGTGCCGAGCTGGCCATTCCCGCCGAGGCACCGACGCTGCTGTACGTCGGTTCCGGTTTCGAACGCAAGGGCGTGGAGCGCGCCGTGCGCGCCGTGGCGGCGCTGGACGGGGTGTACCTGGTGGTGGTGGGCAAGGACAAGCACGCTGCGCGCTACCAAAGGTTGGCCGAAGAACTGGGCATCGCCGAACGAGTGCGCTTCACCGGCGCCCAGGGCGACGTCAAGCCGTATTACGGCCTGGCCGATGCCTTCATCCTGCCGACCCTGTACGATCCGTTCCCCAACGTCTGCGTCGAGGCGCTGGCCAGCGGCCTGCCGCTGTTCACCACCACCACCTGTGGCGCGGCTGAGCTGATCGAAGAGGGGCGCAACGGTTGGGTGCATGACGCGCTGGACCAGCTGGGCCTGGTCGAATCACTGCGCGCCTGGCTGGCGCGGCGCACCGACTGGCCAGAACTGGCCGCCGCCGCCCGCGCCACGGCCGAGCCGCTGACGCTGGAGGCGATGGCCGCGCAATTGGTTAACGTCTATCAACGTTTCCTCCCCGGCCCCCACATCGCGGTATAATCCGCTGTTTTTACTGGATACCTTTTACCCGCATGGCGGATTCCAAAGAGATCGGCAGCCTCGTGCTGTACAAGCGGCTGTTGCGTTACCTGCGCTCCTACTGGCGCGTATTCGTCGCCTCACTGTTGGCCATGATCGTGGCTGCCGCCACCGAGCCGGCCTTCGCCCGGCTGATGAAGCCGCTGATCGATGGTGGCTTCGTTCAGAAGGACCACACGGCCATGGTGTGGACGCCGCTCGCCATCGTCGGCTTGTTCATCCTGCGCGGTGTGACCAGCTACATCAACGAATACTCCACCAGCTATCTGTCCGGCCACCTGGTGCAGCGCCTGCGCGAGGAGATGTTCGGCAAGCTGATGCAGCTGCCGGTGCGCTACTTCGACGATCACCCGTCCGGCCGTCTGCTGTCGCGCATTGCTTTCGACGTCAGCCAGGTTACCGAGGCCGGCTTCAACATCATCACCGTGGTGGTCAAGGACGGCATCACCGTGCTCGGCCTGCTGGGGCTGCTGCTCTACACCGACTGGCAACTGACGCTGATCTGCCTGGCGGTGCTGCCGCTGGTGACGCTGATCGTGCGCATTGTCGGCAAGCGCCTACGCGGCCTGTCACGCCAGAACCAGCACAATATGGCGCAGCTGACCCAGGTGTTGGGCGAGACCATCGACTGCCAGCGCGTGGTGAAGATCTACGGCGGCCAGACCTACGAGGCCGAGCGTTTCCAGCACGCCGCCGAGTCGATCCGCCACAACGCGGTGAAGCAGAGCTCGATGTCCTCGCTCAACACCGGCGTCACCCAGCTGGTGATCTCGATGGCGCTGGCGCTGATCCTGTACTTCGCCACGGTGCGCGCGCAGCATGGCGCCTTCACCGCCGGTGATTTCATGTCCTTCCTCACCGCGATGCTGATGCTGTTCGCGCCGGTCAAGCGCATCACCAGCATCAGCCAGTCGCTGCAGCGCGGCCTGGCCGCCGCCGAGAGCGTGTTCGGCTTCCTCGACGAGACGCCGGAAGCCGATCATGGCCGCAAGAGGTTGGCCGAAACCCGTGGCGCGCTGTCGTTCCGCCACGTCAACTTCCGCTATCCGCACGCCGAGCGCGACGCCATCGTCGATCTCAGCCTGGACGTGAAGCCGGGTGAAACCGTGGCGCTGGTCGGCAGCTCCGGCAGCGGCAAGACCACGCTGGTGAGCCTGATCCCGCGCTTCTACGACGCGGACGCCGGCAGCATCAGCCTCGATGGCGTGCCGCTCGCCGACATCGAACTGGCCAGCCTGCGCAGCCATATCGCGCTGGTGAGCCAGGATGTGGTGCTGTTCAACGACAGCGTGGCCGCCAATATCGCCTACGGCCGCATCGGCCAGGTCAGCCGCGAGGAAATCGTCGCCGCGGCGCGCGCCGCCAACGCGCTCGACTTCATCGAGGCGATGCCGGAAGGCTTCGACACCCTGATCGGCGAGAACGGCGTGCGCCTGTCCGGCGGTCAGCGCCAGCGCCTGGCCATCGCCCGCGCGCTGCTGAAGAACGCGCCGATCCTGATCCTCGACGAGGCCACCAGCGCGCTCGACACCCAGTCCGAACGGCTGGTGCAGGCGGCGCTGGAGCGCCTGATGCAGAATCGCACCACCATCGTCATCGCGCACCGCCTCTCCACCATCGAGAGCGCCGACCGCATCGTGGTGATGCACCAGGGGCGGGTGGCCGAGGTCGGCAGCCATGGCGAGCTGATCGCCCACGACGGCCTCTACGCCAACCTGCACCGCATGCAGTTCAAGGAGCCGCAGCATGGCTGAGCGGCTGACCATCCTGCACACCGAGTCCTCGCTCGGCTGGGGCGGGCAGGAGCACCGTACCTTCAAGGAAATGGTGGGCTTGCGCAAGCTCGGCCAGCGCCTGCTGCTGGCCTGCCAGCCCGGCGCCAAGTTCGCCGTGCGGGCGCGCGAAGCCGGCTTCGAGGTATTCGAGGTGCGCATGCGCAACGGTGTCGATCTCGCCGCCGTTGCCAAACTGGCCGCCTTGATGCGCCGTGAGCGGGTGGACGTGGTCAACACCCACAGCGGACGCGACAGCATCCTCGGTGGGCTGGCCGGCCGCATGGCCGGACGGCTGGTGGTGCGCACGCGCCATCTGGCCTTGCCGATCACCTCGCGTTTCACCTACACCACGCTGCCGCACTACGTGGTCAGCGTCAGCGAGCATGTGCGCCGCTACCTTGAGGGCGAGGGGGTGCCGCAGCACCGCATCGGCACCATCTATACCGGCATCGACCCGGAAGCGATGGTGCTGGACGGCGCGTCCACGTTGCGTGCCGAACTGGGGCTGCCGGACAGCGCGAAGCTGGTCGGCACCGTCGCCATCCTGCGCAAGAAGAAGGGCCACCAGCGCATCGTCGAGGCCGCACCGGCCATCCTCGCTGCCTGCCCCGACGCGCACTTCGTATTCGCCGGCGACGGGCCGCAGCTGGACAACCTGAAGGCGCAGATCGCCGCCGCCGGATTGAACGAGCGCTTCCACCTGCTGGGCCTGCGCCGCGACATCGCCAACGTGCTGGCCGGCTGCGACCTGTTCCTGCTGCCGACCGAGCAGGAGGCGCTCGGCACCTCCTTCATCGAGGCGATGGCGATGGGCCTGCCGGTGATCGGCACCCGCGTCGACGGCGTGCCGGAGGTGGTGCGTCACGACGACAACGGCCTGCTGATCGAGCCGGACGACGTGGCCAGCCTGGCCGCCGCGGTGATCCGCCTGCTCGGCGACGACCCGTTGCACTCCCGCATGGCCGCGCGCAGCCGCGAGCTGGTGTCGTCGGTGTTCCACGTCGACACCATGTGCCGCGACATGCTGGCGCTGTACCGCCGCTTGCTGGCCGCGAGGGGCAAGCGATGAAACCGGCCCGCGCCGTACCGGTGCTGATGTACCACCACGTCAGCCCCAGCAAGGGCCTGGTGACGGTGTCGCCGGCCACCTTCGAAGCGCAGATGCGCTGGCTGGCCGAGCACGGCTGGACCACCCTGAGCACCGGCGACTTCGCCGGCTTTCTCGCCGGCCGCCCGGTGCCGGACAAGAGCGTGCTGGTCACCTTCGACGACGGCTACCTCGACAACTGGGTATACGCCCATCCCGTGCTGGAACGCTTCGGCCAACGTGCCACGCTGTTCACCATCACCGGCTGGATTGGCGACGGCGCGGTGCGCCCGCACGCCGCCAGCGGCCAGGCGCTGCCCGACACCCCCGACCACAAGGCCTGCAAGCGCGCGGTGGACGAGGGCAGGGCCGACACCGTGATGATGCGCTGGAGCGAGATCGAGGCCGCCCGCGCCGCCGGTACCTTCGAATTCCACAGTCACACCCACAGCCATGCCCGCTGGGACAAGCTGTGCGCCAGTGCCGCCGAGAAGCGCGACAGGTTGGCCGAAGACCTCGCCACCTCGCGCCGCACGCTCACCGAACGGCTGGGCGGTGTCAGCGACCACCTGTGCTGGCCGCAGGGCTATTTCGACGACGATTATCTGGACGTGGCGCGGGCGGCCGGGTTTCGCCATCTGTATACCGTCGACAAGCATATCAATACCGCCACGACCGACCCGCGACGGATCGGCCGCATCGTCACCAAGGAGGCCGATGACGGCTGGTTTGCCCGGCGTATGGCCATTTACCGTCGACCGTTGCTGGGCGGGCTCTACGTGCGTCTGCGGGGAAAGTGACGATGGGCACCCGCATCCGTGAAGCCTTGCTCGAGAGCGGCCTCGGGTTGATCCGGCATTTCGACCGGCGCCATCCCGATCCTGCTGAACTAGGTACGCCGGCCATTGCCCGCATCCTGGTGATCTCGTCCACGGCGATTGGCGACACGCTGCTGTCGACACCTGCCATCCGCAGTCTGCGCCAAGCCTATCCGGCGGCGCACATCGTGCTGCTGGTCAATGCGCCCTACCAAGGGCTGTTCGCAAGCAACCCCGATATCGACGGCACTATCGCGTATCCCGGCGGCTATCGCCGTTTCTTCCGCCTGGCGCGGGCGCTGCGCCGCGAGCGTTTCGATCTGGTCGCCATTCTGCACGGCAACGAGCCACAGGCCACTCCGCTGGCTTATCTGAGTGGGGCGCGCTGGCGTTTCAAGTGGCCCAACAACAACCGTTTCCGTTTCCTGCTGAGCAATACCGAACCGGTCAAGGGCTGGGACGATTTCCCGCACGGTATCGATCAGCGCCTGGCGGTCGCGCATGCCGCCGGTGCGACGGGTCTCGACCGCCATATGGTGATGCCGGTAAGCGATGCCGCACGCCAGTCGGTGAGCGATTTCCTGGCGGGCAAGCACGGCATTGCCGATGGCGTACCCGTCGCGGGATTCCAGGTCGGCGCCTCGACCGCCAGCCGGCGCTGGCGGCCCGAGCGTTACGCCGAACTGGGCCGGCAACTGCTGGTAGCGTACCCCGAGCTACGAATCGTGATTACCGGCTCGCCACAGGAGCGCGGCTTGGCCGAGCAGGTGGCGCAGGCCATCGGCGATGAACGCGTGGCGGTCACGGCGGGCGAAGTCAAACTGACGGACATGCCGGCACTGGTGCAGCGCTTTGCCTGGCTGGTGACGCCGGACACCGGCATCATGCATCTGGCGTTGGCGGTCGGCACGCCGATCGTCGGCCTGTTCGCCGCCGCACACTGGTCCCGTTCCGGGCCAAGCGCGGATCTGGAGCGCCACATCGTGATTCAGAAGTGGCGTACTTGCGAACCTTGTCTGGGCAAGCGCTGCCACTATACCGCGCCACCCTGCATGGACAATATCACCGTGACGGAAGTCTTCGACGCCTGTCGGCAACACGCTGCCAAATCGGGACTTGCTGCTGAGAGTCTGGCATGACACAAAAACGTATTCTGCTGTTGGATACCGGCAAGGAGTGGGGTGGCGGCACCAACAGCATGTTCGAACTGCTCAAGCGCATCGACCGTCAACGCTTCCACGTGACCTGCCTGTTCTATCATGACTACCCCAAAGGCAAGGACAGCAGTCTTGGCCGGGAGCTGGCCAAGATCGGCATCGAACTCAAGCTGCTGCCGCAGCGACGCCAGCCGCTGTGGGCGAAGCTCGCCAAGGAGTTGGGGCGTGGAGTGCTGGTCTGGCACAAGCCGACGCGTGAACGCTGGGTCGCCCGGGTCGAACAAGCGTGGCGCATCCGTCCCAACGTCGACCGACTGACCCGTGAGTTGCAGAGCGGCGGTTACGATCTGCTTTACATGAACAACCAGCCGCGCTCGAACATCGAAGGCTATCTGGCGGCCGAGACTGTCGGCATCCCGGTGGTGCAGCACTGTCGCATCGAACCGGTGATGGATGCAGCCACTTCCCGGCTCGTCAACCGGGTGGCCCGTAAGGTCATCGGCGTATCCAATGGTGTGGTCAACGCCTTGCTGCAGGCTGGTGTCGAGCCTGCCAAATGCCTGCCGGTATTCAACGGCATCGATCCCGACCAGCCGCTGCCGGATGGTCAGGCTGTACGCAGTCAGTATGGCATCGGTGAACAGGAGGTGGTGTTTGGCGCGGTGGGGTCGCTGATCGAGCGCAAGGGCATCCGTTATGTCCTGGAGGCCGCCAGCAAGCTGAATGCGGCAAAGACGCCTTTCCGCATCTTGTTGGTGGGCGATGGTCCGCAGCGCGCCGAGTTACAGACGCTGGCCGAGCAGCTGGGTGTCGCCGACCGGGTGATCTTTACCGGTTTCCAGCCGGCACCGTTGCCTTTCGTCGCGGCGATGGATGTTTGTCTGCTGGCGTCGCAGAGCGAAGGGCTGCCCAGAGTCCTGCTCGAAGCCATGCTGCTGGCCAAACCCGCCATCGCGTCCAACGTCGTCGGCTCGCGCGAACTGGTGGCCGATCAGCAAAGTGGGCTGCTCGTTCCCTATGCCGACAGCCATGCCTTGTTCTGTGCCATGCAGCAACTGTTGAGCGAACCGCAACGCCGTCGTCAACTGGGCGAGCAAGGGCGAGCGATCGTGACCCGGCAGTACACCATCCGCGCCTATGTGGATGGTGTTGAACGCGTGCTGGCCGCCGCTATGGAGTGCTAAGGTGCTCTTCCTGTTATTGACCTGGTTTGCGTCGCCCCTGCTGGCCCTCCGCTTGCTGCTGACCCGGAAGCGGGAGCCAGCCCATATCCTGCTGATTCAGACCGCCAAAATCGGCGATATGATCTGCACAACCCCCTTGTTTTCTGCTATCCAGAAACGTTTTCCCTCGGCCAGACTGACGGTTCTGGCGGATCCAGTGACTGCTCCCTTGATTGAAGCCGACCCCAATATCAATCAGGTATGGCGTTATCCGGCGCGTGCATTCAAAGGCTTTGCCGGCCGCTGGCGCCTTTTCCGCTTACTGACTCGGGAACAGGTAGATACCACCATTTGTGTAAGCCCCAATCAGGCTTTTCTGCTGGTGCCATTCTGGGCCGGCGTATCAAGACGACTGAGCATCCTGCCCAATCTGGGTGGTGGGCTCAGTTACCGGCTGGCCGCCCCCTTGTTGTCCCATGGCGAGTGCCATCTGGCAGGTCGCAGCGTCTTGGAAACTGAGTGGCATCTGCTCAAGCATCTAGGTATTCCGGCGACGGGGCGGAAAATCATCCATGTCCGGAATGAGAGTCGTCTCAAAGCCCATACCTTGCTGCCTGCCAAGAAGCAAGCTTGGGCCGGGCTTGGGATCAGCAGCGGGAACAAACTCAAGGCGTTGTCAGTCGGGCAATTGAAAGAGCTGGCTGAAACCTTGCTGCAAAAAGGGTATCAGGTGGTGCTGGTCGGTGCGAAAGAAGATAGTCCGATTTCTGCCGAATTGATTGCTGTCTTGCCGAAAGGAGCCGCCATCGACGCCGCCGGTTTGTTTGCGCTGGCCGACTTGCCAGCGATGATCGAGATGCTGGATTTCTATGTGGGAGTCGACTCTGGTATTACTTACCTGGCCGATGCGTTTAACGTTCCCTTGGTTGATTTCATGGGCCCGGCGGATGCCGATGATCAGTCACCGGATGGGCGACAGGCGATAGTAGTCCGTAGTCCTGAGCCATGCGCCCCCTGCTCACATGCATTCGATGCACCTTATTTTTGCAAGGTCGGAACACGGGCTTGTGTTTTGGGCATAGCTGGATTGGATCAATTGCCTGAAGTGGCTCTACAAAGAAAGACAAAATCGGAATGACCTCCTTCTTTAGTGTTTCTCGTGATGGCGGGCGATTGGGCGTATATCAAGGTGACCTAACGCCGATATTGTTGGCAATCTATGTCTTCGCGGCAGCTACAACAGGTCTGACCGCCGTGATGAATATCGCTTTCTGGTTGGCTGTTCTGACGTTTTTTTGGCAACGCTTGAGCAAGCGCAAACCCTGGGCCATCAGCACGGGGCCGGTGCCATATGCCATGCTGGCCATGACGATGGTCTTTTTTCTGAGCCTGGCTGTCAATCCGGCATGGCTGTCCAATAATCTCCACGAATTCTGGAAAGATCACGTCCGTAACCTGCTGGTTTTCTTGATGGCATTGAGTTCGATTCGTAGCATGCAAGCGTTGCGGCCGCTACTGATGGCCGCTGTTGCGGGATTCACCGTGCGTGCCCTGCTGCTGCTTGGCTTGTACTGGGGGGATTTCCAGGCCCTGTTACCCTACCGCAAGGGGTTTGCGCTGGATGCCACCTTCCTCTTCACTATCACGGCGGCCTTGTTCCTGTTCGACAAGGGATTGCCGCGCTACCTTCGTTTAGTGTTGGGCGGTGCGCTGCTGGTGCAGGCGGTACCGCTGATGCTGCATGGCAGCCGGACGCCCTTGTTGGCTATCGCTGCCGGCCTGATAGTGGCGGCGGTGCTTGGCCGTTATTGGAAATGGCTGTTTACTGGCCTATTGGTCGTGGTGGTCGGGTTGGTCGGCATGGCGCAGGCTCACCCTGACCTAGTTACCCGTTATGCCAGCCCGTTTAGTGAGCAAACCTACCAGCAGGATAGTTCCTTTTTGGAGCGACGCGGCATTTGGTTCGTGACTTCCTCGCTCATTCGAGAGCACCCATTGCTGGGTTATGGCCCCGGCTGGAGAAAACTGGCACCGCTGGCACGTAGCGAAGGCTATATCGAGAAATTGGCCGGTTCAGGCGAACGACAGGATATGCTGGCCCACGATTATTTCCGGGATAAGGGTTATGGCAAGGCCAACCCTCACAACCTTTATCTGCAGGTGGTATTTGAAACCGGCTTGCTTGGCCTTTCGGTATATCTGGTTTTCTTGTCCTGCACATTGTGGTGTGCCATACGACTTTGGGGTACCCGTATTCAAGACAATACCACCTTGTCACTGACGGCGGTGGCCCTGTTGGTGTGCTACCTGATCACGGGTTTTGCCAACGGATTGTGGGCGGGCTCTGTAATGCTGCTGCTTATCGCCGCCGTCCTGGCCAATCAGGCGTGTACCATGGGCGCAGCTGGCGATTCTGCATGAAAGTCCTTGTCATCCGCCGTGACAACATCGGCGACTTGATCTGTACCACGCCGCTGCTGCAGCTGCTCCGTGACGGTTATCCCGATGCGCGGATCGATCTCTTGGTCAACGATTACAATGCCCCCGTAGTGATGGAGGGACAGCCGGTCGATACGGTGCATATATACCGCAAGGCTAAGCATCGCCATGCGGGCGAGTCCAAACTGGCGATTTGGTGGCAGACGTTCAAATTGATCCTCTTGTTGCGCCGGCAAAGGTACGATTTTGCGATTCTGGCGGGCTCGACCTATTCGGCCCAGGCGGCCAAGTTTGCCCGCCTGATCGGGGCAAAAACTGTGGTGGGCTATCAACCGGGGCAAGGCGCTCAGGAGGTGGACAATGCCGTCAGCCCATTGCCGTCAGCCTGCCATCACGTCGAAGCGACGGCGCATCTGGCCTCGGCCTTGGCTGTCGACAAACAGCCCGGTGCCGTCAGGATCGTGGTACCCGGGAAGGCCGCCAGACAAGCTCGGGATCGACTGGCCGCCAGTATGGCAATGGGGCGTGCCCCACTCAGGGTGGGTATCCATATTTCGGCACGCAAACCCTCCCAGCGTTGGCCCGTCGAGCGTTTCGAAGCATTGATCCGTCAATTGCATGCGGAACTGGACGCCGAATTCCTGCTGTTCTGGGCGCCGGGCGCCGCGGATAACCCTACCCACCCCGGCGACGATGAAAAGGCCTCCACACTGCTTTCCCGGCTGGATGGCCTGCCTGTACTGCCTTTTGTGACCTCCTCTCTGGACGAGCTGATGGCCGGGCTGGACCTGTGCGACAGTGTGATCTGCAGCGATGGAGGGGCCATGCACGTGGCCAATGCCTTGGGAAAACCGATCGTATGTTTCTTCGGCGGTAGTGATGCAACCCACTGGCGCCCCTGGAACGAACCGTACCAGCTGCTGCAGCCCCCATCGCAGGATGTGACGGATATCACGGTGGAGCAGGCCACCGCTGCCTTTCACCGACTACTGCTTGCGCTCCCTGACCAGCCCCCCCCATCGAATGTGGTGTCCGTTCGATAGCGCCGTACTGGCAAGACCTTCCCATTCCATTAAATACTGGGAGAGGGAAGGGTATAATCATCCCATTTTTCGTATTGAGAGAATCGAATCGTGCCGGATCGCAAAGTCTCTGTCGTTGGCCTGGGCTACGTGGGCCTTCCTGTCGCCGTTGCCTTCGGCCAGAAAAGCCGTGTGATCGGCTTCGACATCAACCTGCAACGCCTGACTGAGCTCAGGGGCGGACATGATCGTACCTTGGAGGTGGCCGATGCGGAATTGGCTGCCGCCGATATCGTCTACACCGACGACATCGCGGTGCTGGCCGAGGCCGATTTTCATATCGTCGCTGTGCCGACCCCCGTTGACGATGCGCATCAACCTGACCTGACGCCGGTAGAGAAAGCGTCCGAGAGTGTCGCCAAGGCGCTGCGTCCCGGTGCGATCGTGGTGTACGAATCCACCGTCTATCCGGGGGTGACCGAGGAAGTCTGCGTACCGATCCTGGAGCGGGTGTCCGGTCTCAAGTGCGGGGTGGATTTCACCGTCGGTTACAGTCCGGAGCGTATCAATCCGGGCGATAAGGAACACACCTTCACCAAGATCAAGAAGGTCGTCTCCGGTCAGGATGCGGCAACGCTCGAGATTGTCGCGGATGTATATGGCTCGGTGGTAACAGCCGGCGTGCACAAGGCCTCGTCGATCAAGGTGGCCGAGGCTTCCAAGGTGATCGAGAATACCCAGCGCGATCTCAACATCGCCTTGATGAACGAGCTGGCTGTGCTGTTCGAGAAGATGGGCATCGACACGCTGGACGTGCTGGAAGCGGCCGGTACCAAGTGGAACTTCCTGCCGTTCCGCCCGGGGCTGGTGGGCGGCCACTGCATCGGCGTCGACCCATACTACCTCACTTACAAGGCCGAGCAACTGGGCTACATCCCGCAGGTGATCCATGCCGGACGCCGCATCAACAATGGCATGGGCACCTTCATCGCCCAGCGCACCATCAAGGAGATGATCCATGCCGGCATCAACATCCTCGGCAGTACCGTCACGGTGCTAGGCCTGACCTTCAAGGAAAACTGCCCTGATCTGCGTAATTCGCGCGTGATCGACGTGGTTACCGAACTGCGCGAGTTCGGTGTCCAGGTACAGGTGGCTGATCCGCAGGCCGATGCCGCCCAGGCTCACCACGAGTATGGCGTCGATCTGGTGCCGATGGCGCAATTGGTCCCGGCGGATGCGGTGATCGTTGCGGTGGCACATCACGAGTTCGCCGAGTTCTCGGCTGCTGACTGGCTGAGCCAATGTCGTGGCGTACCGGTCATCATCGATGTCAAGGGGAAGCTTGATAAGGCTGCGCTGGCGGAGGCCGGGGCGCGTTACTGGCGCCTGTGAGTGGTGGCAGCGGCTCTTCTTTAGAGCCTACTGCCGCTTAAAATGACAAAAGCCTGTCGGGTGCGACAGGCTTTTTTGTATTGATTCAGCTTGCAGCTCAGCCAGGTTCAGGCATTGAACAAGGGGTTGGCCGGGTCGAGGTCGCGGCCATTCTGCTGAATGGTCTTCCAGACCGGTTGGCCGTGAAGACGGGCGTGGACATCGCGTGCCAGCTGCGAGTAAGCCTTGGCATTGCGGTTGCTGGAGTAGGCACGGAGCAGCGCGACCTTGGCCGGCATATTATCCGGATCTTCGTCCAGCACGTCCTTGAGCACCCTGACGGCCTCGCCGGTTTTACCGTAGGCGAGGAACACTTCGGCTTCGGCCACGGGGTCGATGCCTCGGGCCTTGGGCGGCTTATACGTGATCGCCTTCCACAGCTTGCGTAGAAGGGAGAAAGCCACCATGAGCACCAAACTTGCGGTCAATCCTGCCAGAACGTCCATTGCTTTTCCCCCTGTCTGTTTAAAAGCGGTCGGAGGATTATCAAGTCTAGTAGCCGGGCCGATCAATCCGTAGAAATTCGTAGTGTCGGTGGCTCAAGCGGTGACGTTCTGTCCGCTTAACACCCGTTGCAGCACGTCATGGCTGACCTCGCTGCTGATGACAGCCTGGCCAAGCTGCTTCAGCAGCACGAAGCGCAATTTGCCTTGTTCGACTTTCTTGTCGTGCCCCATATGTTCCAGCCAGTTTGTCAGGCCGAGGTCGGGCGCCTTGACGGGCAGGCCGGCACGTTGGATGAGCGAGATCACGCGTTCGACGTCGGCGGCATTCAGCCAGCCCAGCTCCTGCGAGGTCGCTGCAGCCAGGACCATTCCGGCCGCCACTGCCTCGCCGTGCAGCCAGGCTCCGTACCCCAGCCCGGCCTCGATGGCGTGGCCGAAGGTATGGCCCAGGTTCAGCAAGGCGCGCACGCCGCTTTCCTTTTCATCCTGCCCGACGATCTCCGCCTTCATTTCGCAGCAGCGCTTCACGGCATATTCAAGCGAAGCGGGGTCGCGGGCCCGCAGCTGTTCGATGTTGCTTTCCAGCCAGACCAAAAACTCGACATCACCCAGCAGGCCATACTTGATGACCTCGGCCAAACCGGCAGACAGCTCGCGGTCTGATAACGTATCCAGCAGCACCATATCGGCGATGACCACTCGCGGCTGGTAGAACGCCCCGATCATGTTCTTGCCGAGTGGATGATTGATGGCGGTCTTGCCTCCGACCGACGAGTCGACCTGGGCGAGCAGCGTGGTCGGAATCTGGATAAACGGTGCCCCGCGCTGGTAGCAGGCGGCGGCAAACCCTGTCATGTCGCCGATGACACCTCCCCCGAGTGCGATCAGCGTGGTCTTGCGTTCGCAATTGCCGGAAAGCAGGGCGTCAAAGATCAGGTTGAGGGTGTCCCAGGTTTTGTACGACTCGCCATCGGGCAGTACGACGACGCGCGTTGCAATCCCTTCCGCCTTGAGTGCCTGTTCCAGCGGTGCCAGATACAGCGGGGCAACGGTGCTATTGGTGACGATGGCAACACTGGGAATGGGCAGATGGGGCTTGAGCAGATCGGTCCGCGTCAGCAGGTTGCGGCCGATATGGATCGGGTAGTGGGCGTCGGGGAGCTTCAGGTCTAGAGTGATCATGGTCGGGAGTCTTGATGGCGGTGTTGGCGCTCGAACAGCTGTGCTTCAAGTTGACTGACCAGCAGGTTGACGTTTTGCTGGGTGGTGTCGACGATCAGGTCCGCCACCTCGGTGTAGAGCGGGTCGCGTTCCTTGAGCAGACTTTCCAGCTTGGCCTTGGGGTCAGCGGTCTGGAGCAGGGGACGGTTGCGGTCATGCTGGGTTCGGGCCAACAGGTCATCGATATTGGCACGCAGGTAAATCACGACTCCGTTGTCTTTCAGCAACTGGCGATTTTCCGGGCGCAGGATGGCTCCGCCTCCTGTCGCCAGGATGATGTTGTCGCGTTGCACCAGTTCGGCGATGGCGCAACTCTCCCGATCACGAAAACGCTGCTCGCCTTCTATTTCGAAGATGGTGGCGACCTTGACGCCCGTTTTGGCCTCGATTTCGTGATCGGAGTCGTAAAAGGTCTTGCCGGTTTTGCGCGCCAGCGCACGGCCTACCGTCGTCTTGCCGGCTCCCATCAGTCCGACAAGAAAAAAATTGCCTGCCAGTGTATCCATGGCAGGCATTGTAGCGGAAGCACGCGCGATCGTCTGCGCTGTCCTAGCGGCTGTTTATGTCGAAATCGCTGACGACGCGTGGCGTCAGGAAAACCAGCAGCTCCGTGCGGTTGTCTTTCTTCGTCCTGCTCCGGAACAGGGCGCCCAGCAGGGGAATGTCACCAAGCAGGGGTACCTTGCTGAGGCCTTCATTTTCGTCCTGGGTGTAGATGCCACCGATAACCACGGTACCCCCGTTCTCGACCAGCACCTGGGTATTGACCTTTTTGGTCTTGAGCGAGGGAACCCCATTCGACAGGTTGGCGAAGTCGGCGGTGTCGTTGTTGATCTGGATGTCCATCAAGATGGTGCTGTCAGGGGTAATCTGGGGCTTCACCTTCAGGCTCAGTACCGCCTTTTTGAACGAGGTGGAGGTGGCGCCGCTGGAGGTGGCTTCCTGATAAGGAATCTCCTGCCCCTGCTCGATAGTGGCCTCGGTACGGTCGGAAGTCAGCACCCGCGGGCTGGCGACGATCTTGCCCTGGCTTTCGGTTTGTAATGCCTGCAGCTCCAGGCCGATCAGGTTGCTGGCACCGGCCTTGTAGACGGCGCCGATGGTCCCTGTAGCCGCACTGTTGGTCGGCAGATTCACCAAGGTGTCGGTGAGGCTGCCGTTGCCGGCTCCGGCGATATTGCCGCCCAGACTCAGACGGCCGATTCGGTCGTACGACAGCTTGACGCCCAGTTCGCGGCTGAAGTTGTCGGTGGCTTCGACGATGCGTGCCTCGATCACGACCTGTTTGACCGGGGTGTCGGTTTTTGTGATCAGGTCGCGAATCTTGTCGATAACCGTTGTCGTATCGTTGATGATCAGGGTGTTGGTTTTGGGGTCGATCAGGGCGCTGCCACGATCAGAGAGCAGGGTGCTGCGTCGTCCGCTGCCGCTACCGGTGCCTCCCTTGCTGTCTTCTTCCAGGATTTTCTTGAAATCCTCGGCGCTGCGGTAACGCAGCACGAAGGTTTCCGAACGCAGCGGTTCCAGCGTGGTGAGCTGGTTCTTGGCCTCGTAAACCTGCTTGTCCCGGGCCAACAGCTCTTCGCGCGGGGCGATACGGATGATGTTGCCGCTACGCCGCTTGTCCAGGCCCTTGCTGTCGAGGATCAGGTCGAGCGCCTGATCCCATGGCACGTCTTTCAGGCGCAGTGTGATCTTGCCGTTGACCGAGTCGCTGGTGACGATGTTGAGCCCGGTGAATTCGGCGATGACCTGCAGCACGGTACGGACTTCGATATCCTGGAAATTGAGCGAGAGCTTGTCGCCCTTGTAGACCGGCTTGTCCAACTCGTTCTGTGCTTTTTGATCTTGGGTCAGTTTCTTCACTTCGACCACCAGTTTGCGGTCGGTCTGGTACGAGGAATAGTCCCAGTCGCCTTGTGGCTGGATGACGATGTGGCTGCTCCTGCCCTGGTTCATGGCGTCGATCTTGCTGACCGGGGTGCCAAAGTCGGTGACGTCGAGCTTGCGGTCCTGGCCGGCAGGCAGGTTGCTGCCCTGGATATCCACCACGATATTCTTGCCCTGGCGTTTGATGTCCACCGGGACATCGTTCGATGGCAGGTTGATCTCGACCCGGCCCTCGCCGTTATGGCCCCGCCGGAAGTCGAGAGCGAGCGGTGTGCGGTAGGCGACGCTTGCCGTTGGTGTCGGGCTCGCGGGGGTGGTGTCGAGCGGGACGGCGGTCCGCTGCTCTGCTTGCAGGTTGCCGTTCAGGCTAATCAGCAGCGTGTTGTTGCTGACTTTGGTGGAATAAGAGGCGTTCTTGGCCAGATTCAATACGATACGAGCGCGGCCATTGCTGGCGATGGCAACGGCAGAGGGAACCAGGGGGTTGCCCAGTTCGGTGAAGCTGTTGGGTAGCTTGATCTCGGTATCGGCAAAGTCGAGCGCGATCCTGGGGGGATTGGAGATGGCGAAACTGTTGGGCTTGGGGGCCGGACCATCGAAAGTCAGCTGAAGAACCTGTTCGTTGCCGTCGGTTTTGCTGATGTTGATCCCCGTAATGGCAACGCCGGCATGAGCCAGGCTGAAGGAGAGGGCAAGACCCAGTCCGGATAGCAGTTTGATGGCATGCGTGTTCATTATTTCTGCCCTTGTTCTACGAGGTACATGGTCGTTGTGCGCTGTACCCATTCACCGTTCAGGTCTTCCACTGTTTCGGCCAACTCGATTCCGGCTTCGGAGATGTGTTTGATCTGCCCGAAATTGGGCCCCACGAAGTTGCCAGGCTGAACCCGGTAGACCGTGTTCTCCGGTGTGCGGATCAGGCCGTAGGTCACTCCGCCGCGCTTCAGGATGCCGACCATTTTCAGTTTGTCCAGGTCGTAGTTTTCCAGCGTCTCACGCGGACGATCGAAGTCCGGCGCGTTGGCACTGTTCTGGCGTTTGGCGGCCAGCAATTTCTGCGGGTCGAACGGGTCGCGCAGGTCAAAGGCCTGGTACACGAAGGGCTGATAGGGTTGTGCCATCGGGATGGGGTCGATCTGGCCGGCCAGGCCCTTGCCGGCTTCGTTCATCCAGCGGTCGAGGTCATCGGTGCTGTTGCTGCCACAGCCGGCGAGGAGGAGCAGCAGACACAAGAAGCCAGGTTTGTTCATTTCTTGGCCTCTTTCTTGTTGATGGCGGCGAGGCGTTCTTCCGGTTCCAGCGAGCGGTAGGTTTTGGCCGTGGCTTCCATGCTCAACCGCGGGGTGCTGGTCGGTCCCTTGGCGTCTTGGGGGGCCAGCTTGATATCGCTCAGCGTGACGATCCTCGAGAGCTGGCCGACGTCGCTGACGAAGGAGGCCAGCTCCTTGTAATTGCCGGTCAGACGTATGCTGATGGGCAGCTCGGCCATTTCGGCGGACTTGATTTCTCCGCCGGGGCGGAACAGCTCGAACTGCAGGCCGCGGCCGATCCCGGCCTGGTTGATTTCGGTCAGCAGGGATTCCATTTCGGACTTGCTGGGGAGCTGCTTGAGCAGGGCGCCGAACGAGCGTTGGATCTCGGCCAGCTGCTGTTCCAGCGCGGCGAGGTTGATGGCCTGGCGTTTTTTGTCGAGATAGGTCTGCTTGAGTTGTTCTTCCTTGTGCTGGGCGCTGTTCAGGGTGTCAAGCTGATCTCCCAGGACCAGGTAATAGCCGAGGAAAACGATCAGCCCGATCAGGCCGGCCAGAGCCCCGAGCTGGGCCGGCAGCGGCCAGTTCGGCATGTCCTTGGGGTCGAGGTTGCGCAATTCGTCGAGCGTCATGGCCGTGCTCCTTTCTTGCCTGGGGCGGGTGCGGCGGCTTCTTGTCCCTTCATGCCCAGTCGCAAGGTGAACTCGCTGACACGCTGGTTGTTGACGATGGCGGCCTTGACCTCGACCAGGACCGGGGCGTCGAACGTGGTGGATTGCGCCAGAGTGCGCATGTAGTTGGAGACGCGTGCGCCGGACAGGGCGTAGCCCGACAGGTCGAAGCTGCGGCCGGTCTGTCTGAAGTCCCTGAGGTAGACGCCGTCAGGGGTCTGGCGTACCAGCTGGTCAAAGATGTGGGTGGCCTCGTTGCGACCCTGCTGCAATTGTTCGACCAGCTGTTTCCTGGCGAGCAGCTCGTCGCGTTCCTTCTTGAGTCCCTCGATCTTCTTGATCTGGCCGTCCAGTTGGGCAATGGCATCCTGCAAGTACTGGTTGCGATGCTGTTGGTGGCCGATACGGCTGTTCAGCACTACATAGCTCGAGGCTACCACCACACCGGCGATGAGGATGGCGGCGGCCAGGAGGAGCTGGAAGCGGTGGCGGTGCGCTTCCTTGCTCTGCTCGCGGTGCGGTAACAGGTTGATGCGTATCATCAGTCGAACCTCCTCATGGCCAGGCCGCAGGCAACCAGCAGCGAAGGGGCATCGAGCAGCAGCTCCTTCAGGCGGATGGAGGAGGACTGCACCATGGTGGTAAAGGGGTTGGCGATCATGGTGCTGATCTGGGTGCGTGCGGCCACCGTGTCGTCAAGCCCGCTCAACATGCTGCAGCCGCCGGCCAGCAGGATGTAGTCGACCCGCAGGTATTGCGAGACGCTGACCGTGGTGTAGAAGAACTGCAGGGCACGCTGGATTTCCTGCGCCAGCGAGTCGACGAAGGGGTGCAGCAGTTCGGATTCGTAGCCGTCGGGCAGGGTCATGGTGCGCTTGCCGGATTCGGCTTCGTCGAACGAGATACCGTAGCGGCGCTGGATGTCGCGCGTCAGCTGCTGGCCGCCAAAGGCCTGTTCGCGGAAGTAGATCTGCTGGCCGTTGCGCAGCACGCTGCAGTGCAGCTTGCTGCTGCCGATATCGAACAGGGCGAAGGTCTGGTTGTGGCCTTGTTCGGGCAAGTGCAACTGGATCTGCTCGAACGCGGTCATCATGGCGAAGGACTCGACGTCGACGATCTTGACCTTGAGTCCGGCCATTTCCGCCGCGGCTACCCGTTCTTCCACCTTCTCCTTGCGGGCAGCGCACAGCAGGACTTCCAGGTCGTCGACGCTGGCAGGCGAGGGGCCGAGAATCTGGTAGTCGAGGTTGACCTCTTCCAGCGGGAAGGGAATGATCTGGTTGGCTTCGGTTTCGGCCAGTGCTTCGAGGTCGTCGGCCTGGTTCGCCGGCACCAGGATCTTCTTGTAGATCGCCATGGTGGTGGGTATGGCGACGGCGACGTTGCGGGCCGAACTGCCGAGGCGCTGCCAGGCGCGGCGGATGGTCTCTGCCACGCCTTCGATATTGTTGATGTTTCCCTCGGTGATCGCTTCCTTGGGCAGGGGCTCGATGACGTAACGCTCGATTTGCAGGCTGTTGCCGGAACGGGAAAGTTCTACCAGCTTGATGGCGCTGCTGCTGATATCCAGTCCTAGCAGCGGAACATTGCCGGATTTCCCTAATCCAACCAGGCTCAACCAGTTGGCGCCGAATCCAAGTTTGTCGGATAGCATCGGTGAGGGCCCCAAGTATTTTTAAGTGGCGATCCGTCGGGACGGTATCGCAATCTAATGTTGTGTCTTGTCCTGACTTACAAGACGTTATAATCCGCTTTCCAGCGAAAGCCCATTCTGATCATGCTTAAACGAATTTTTGCGATTTTTGCCGGCTTGCTTATTGGTGGTGCCATCCTTGCTGCAGGTGGCCTGGCAATCGCAATCATCATAACGTATCCGCGTCTTCCCAGTCTTGACGTCCTTACCGATTACCGGCCGAAGATGCCGCTGCGCGTCTTTGCCGCGGATGGCCAGTTGATTGGCGAATTCGGCGAAGAACGACGTTCATTCATGCGCATCCAGGAGGTCCCGGTGCTGATGAAGGAGGCCGTGCTGGCCGCCGAGGACGATCGATTCTATCAGCATAGCGGTATCGATTATGTCGGCGTGATGCGTGCCGCCGTCGGCAATATCGTATCAGGCCATGCACGCTCTGGTGCCAGTACCATCACCATGCAGGTGGCAAAAAATTTCTTCCTTTCCAGTGAAAAGACTTTTAGCCGCAAGTTTAACGAGGCGCTGCTGGCTTTCAAGATCGAGCACGCGCTCTCCAAGGACCAGATTCTCGAGTTGTATTTCAACCAGATCTACCTGGGGCAACGTGCTTACGGCTTTGCCGCGGCGGCGCAGGCCTATTATGGCAAATCAATCAAAGACTTGAGTGTGGCGGAAATGGCCATGCTCGCCGGCCTGCCCAAGGCGCCGTCGGCGTACAACCCGATCGTGAACCCGGCGCGGGCCCGTCTGCGCCAGCAGTATGTGCTGCGCCGCATGCACGAATTGAACTTCATCAGCCAGGAACAGTACGACAACGCGCTGGCGGAGAAACTGCACGTGGCGGGGCAGGGGGCGGAAGCCAGCATGCCGGCTCAATATGTGGCGGAAATGGTACGCCAGGCCATGTATGACCGTTACCGCGACCAGGCCTACACCCAGGGCTTCAGGGTCTTCACCACCATCGACAGCAAGCATCAGCAGTGGGCGTACGACGCACTGCGTGCTGGCCTGATGGATTACGATCGCCGCCACAGCTACCGCGGGCCGGAGGGGTTCGTCGACCTGTCCGGGCTGGAGGGTGATGACCGGATCGAGGCGCTGGACGAGGCGCTCGCGGAGATTCACGATAGCGGCGACTTGCAGCCGGGCGTGGTGCTCGAAGCGTCGAACCGCGCGGTAAAGGTGTATCTGCGTGGCGGGCAGGAGGTGTCGGTGAGCGGGCGCGGTCTGGAGTTTGCGCGCCGAGCCCTGAGCAGCAAGTTGACCCCGGCGCAGCAGCTGCGGCCGGGCGCCATCGTGCGCGTGCGGGCCGAGAGCAAGGGGGACTGGAGCATCGGCCAGATGCCGGAAGTGGAGGGGGCCTTCGTGTCGATGGATACCCGCACTGGCGCGATCAAGTCGCTGGTGGGGGGCTTCGACTTCAACCGCAGCAGCTTCAACCACGTGACCCAGGCCTGGCGCCAGCCCGGTTCGACTTTCAAGCCGTTCATCTACTCGGCCGGCATCGAGCGGGGTTTCACTCCGTCGACGCTGATCAACGATGCGCCGCTGACGATCGATCCGCAGGCGCTGGGCGGGCAGCGCTGGGAGCCGAAGAACGACGACGGCAAGTTCGCCGGCATGATCCCGATGCGCCGTGCGCTGGCGCTGTCGAAGAACCTGGTGTCGATCCGTGTGCTGATGGCCATCGGCACCGACTACGCCCAGCAGTACATCCAGCGCTTCGGCTTTGCCGCCAAGCAGCACCCGGCTTACCTGACCATGGCGCTGGGGGCCGGTTCGGCCACGCCGCTGCAGATGGCGGAGGGCTATTCCACCTTCGCCAACGGCGGTTATCGTACCCGTTCCTACTTCATCGACCGTATCGAGGATGTGAACGGCCGCGTGTTGGCCAAGACCGTGCCGACGGTGGCGGGTCAGAATGCACCGCAGGCGATCGATCCGCGTAACGCCTTCATCATGACCAGCATGATGAAGGATGTGGTGCGCTTCGGGACCGCCAACCGGGCCATGACGCTGGGGCGCCAGGATCTGGCGGGCAAGACCGGTACCACCAGCGATTTCCGCGATGCCTGGTTTGCCGGCTTCAATCCGAATCTGGCTGCCGTGGTGTGGGTGGGTTACGACCAGCCGCGCAGCCTGGGCCGTTACGGTTACGGTGGTACCGCGGCGCTGCCGATCTGGATCAACTACATGGCCAACGCCTTGAAGGGGGCGCCCGAGATCGATCTGCCGCCGCCGCCGGGGGTGGTGGTGCGTCCGGGAGGCGGCTTGCGTGGCGGCGACGAGTACTACTACGAGGAGTTCCAGCACACCAATCCGGAGTTGCGGCTGGATAACTCCGGTACCGTGCCGGGCGGTAGCGCGGCCAGCGATGCCAGCAATGGCGGTGCCGAGCCTCAGGGTGATGGCCAGACACCACCGGCGCGTGACGCGGTGGAGAACGTCAAGGAGCTGCTGTTCTGAGTGTCGGCCGGGGTGGGGCGGTGTTTCGGCCAACCTTGGCAGCGATAGGATGAAGGTGACGGCCCGGTCGGCAGCAGCTGAGCGGGCCGTTTTCTTTGCGCGAGTTGTGGGACGGGGGAGCGGGGTGTTCAGCCGCGGCGTGGTTTGATGAAGCCGGCCTTGCCGTCCGACGGAGCGGCGGGAGCGCGCTTGAGCTGCAGGTACAGCGCCTCGACCTGGCTGCGTGCCCAGGGCGTGCGACGCAAAAAGGTCAGGCTGGACTTGATGCTAGGGTCGTGGTTGAAGCAGCGAATCTCGATCAGCTCACCCAGCCGCGCCCAGCCGTAGTGGGCCACCAGTTCGGTCAGCATGCTTTCCAGCGTGATGCCGTGCAGCGGGTTGTTGGGTTGCGGCGTGCTCATGCGGTGGTTTTCTTGCGGTAGGCGCAGTAGCCCGGGCGCGGCCCGATGCGCGGATGGTTGCGGCAGGTGTCCGGCCGCTGGGCGTAGATGGTGCAGCGCCGGGTGTGCTTGTCGAGGTAGTGGCAGTCGCCATTGGCGCGGCGCGCCAGGGTGAACAGTTCGCGCTTGAAGTTGAAGTGCTCGATCACGCCCTGCTTCATCAGGCGCTTGGCGATATTCTTGGGCGGTTCGCCGGTTTCGAACTCGTCCACCACGCCGATGCGGATCAGGTCGGGCAGTCGGACTTCGACCGGCATGGTGCAGCAGCTGGCCATGCAGTCGCTGCACAACGAATCCTTGTACTTGAACCAGGTGCTGGTGCGGTCGATATCGGCGTACATGATGTCAGGCGGTAAAGCCGCGGCGGCGCAAGGGCCGGGCGCGGACGCAGGAAATGAAATGGCGCCCACCAGAAACCGGACTGTGGCCTGCAAGCCATGCCAGACAAGGATCTTGGTGTGCGCCGTTCAAAATTTACCGGCAAATATACCAACAAACGCGTGGTGCTGCCCCGCTTTTTGTCTGTGGAGCCGCCGTTATGCGTGCTTGTACGTGACGTGGCGGGGCGTTGCACGGCGGGCTAAACGGGGCGTCTTGGCCTGACGCGATGGTGGTTTAACCTGACGTGACGGTGCCTTGGCTTGGCTGATCTTTTTTGCGGCGGTCTTGCAGGGCTGCCACTTGCCTTTTGCTGTCGGCGCGATGGGGGCGCCATAGCACCATCCATTGTTCTTGACGTGGGTAAACATCACGTCGCGCATATTGCAGGCCTTCAGCGTTTTCTGATCGTCGCCAATGCCGTTGCGGCATTCGCCATTCAAGTAGTCCGTGACGGTGAGCAGATCAGAGGCTTCCTTCTCTGACAGCGCCTGGGCCAGGGACGGCGCGGAAACGGCGGCAATCAGAATGCAAGCGAAGAGGCGTCGCATTGTGGCGGTCCAGAATGGTAAAGCCAGTGATGCTACATCATTCATTACGAGGCGGTTTCGAAACGTTCACCGTTTTGATGGCTATTCGATAAATTGCCCATTCGACATGGTATTTTGGCCATTTTTCGGTTTTTGTCATTCTTGTGGCGGCATGCACGCCTGGCCATCGATTGATCTCACAGGGGGGGGGGCTATCCGCAGGTATCAAGCGAGCTCGGGGGGATGCATTACGCCTGTTGTTGGTCGGCTTGCCCGAGGCTTGAGTGGGGGTGGTACGCGTAGACACGTCAGCAGGCGAAAACGTTTGCCGCAAAATGACGGTTTCTGTTGGTGTCGGTCGGAACGGTTAGGACATGAAAAAACCCGCACAGCACAAGGCTCTGCGGGTTTTGTCGATCTTCTTGGTTTTGCTTGGCGGTATTTGGTGGCGCCCCCACCAGGAATCGAACCTGGAACTGCCCCTTAGGAGGGGGCTGTTATATCCATTTAACTACAGGGACGGCCTGAAAACGGGGTCAGCTGTTGCGTTCGACCGAGAGCCGGGCCAGTTCGACCAGCGCCTGCTTGCTGGGGCTGTCCGGCAGGCCGGCGATGGCGGCGACCGCCTGCTCGGCGGCACGCACCGCTTCGCTCTTGGCGTAGTCCAGCGCGCCGCAGGATTGTACCGCAGCCAGTACCTCGTGGAAACGGTCGCCACGGGCATTCTCGATGGCGTCGCGCACGGTGGTGGCGGCTTCCGGGCTGCCGTGGCGCATGGTGTGGATCAGGGGCAGCGTCGGTTTGCCTTCGGCCAGGTCGTCGCCCAGGCTCTTGCCGATGGTCTCGGCGTCGCCGGAGTAGTCGAGCACGTCGTCGATGATCTGGAACGCGGTGCCCAGGTGCATGCCGTAGTCGGCCAGCGCCTTCTCCTGCTCCGGCGAGGCGGCGGCGATCAGTGCGCCGACGCGGCTCGCGGCTTCGAACAGCTTGGCGGTCTTGTACTGGATCACCTGCAGGTACTGCGCCTCGGTGACGTCGGTGTTGCCGATGTTGAGGAGCTGCAGCACCTCGCCTTCGGCGATGATGTTGGTGGCTTCGGCCATCACTTCCAGGATGGCCATGTTGCGCGTGGTGACCATCATCTGGAAGGCGCGGGTGTAGAGGAAGTCGCCGACCAGCACGCTGGCGGCGTTGCCGAACAGGGCGTTGGCGGTTTCGCGGCCGCGGCGCAGCTCGGATTCGTCCACCACGTCGTCGTGCAGCAGCGTGGCGGTGTGGATGAATTCGATCATCGCCGCCAGTTCGTGCAGGTGTTCGCCGCGGTAGTCCAGCGCCTTGCCGGCCAAGAGCGTGAGCACCGGGCGCAGGCGCTTGCCGCCGGCGGAGATGATGTATTCCGCCACCTGGCGGATCAGGACGACGTCGGAGTGCAGGCGGGCACGGATGACGCGGTCGACCGTTTGCATGTCGTCGGCGAGCAGGGAGCGGAAGAGCGGGGTGGTGGACACGATGGTAAACCGGTTGTTTATGTTGTACTTGGAGCCCATTCGATTAGGCGGCTGCGCCTTTGCATCGTGAGCGCCGGCAGTGCCCGGAATGCTCATGCACGGTCTGTACATTCCGCTTCCTGTGCTCTGGCGGCACTCAACCTGCTTTGGCTCGCTCGCCTACAACTTGGGACAGGCTCGTTGGCCGAAAATCCCGGCCGATGTTACCAGAAAAGCCCCTGTTCCCGCCATGCACCACTCGCATGGTGTAGTGCGGGTAAAAAAATTGACATGTTTCAGTGACTTAAGTATGATTCCCCGCTTCCTGTGTCGGGCGTGCCTGGTGCAGGAATTTGGATTCCCTATTCAGGAGCTAAGCGAATGTATGCGGTCGTAAAAACTGGTGGCAAGCAGTACAAAGTTGCCGTCGGCGAAAAACTTAAAGTAGAACAGATACCTGCAGACGTCGACAGCCAAATCGTACTTGAAGAAGTGCTGATGATTGCTGACGGTGAACAGGTTGTTGTGGGCACCCCGCGCGTTGCTGGCGCGACCGTGAAGGCGACCGTGGTCGCTCATGGCCGTGGCGAGAAGATCCGCATCTTCAAGATGCGTCGTCGTAAGCACTACCAGAAACACCAGGGTCACCGTCAGAACTACACCGAAATCCGCATCGACGAGATTTCCAAGTAAGGAGTAAACAGTCATGGCACACAAGAAAGCAGGCGGTAGCTCCCGCAACGGTCGTGACTCCGAAGCCAAACGCCTGGGCGTTAAGGTTTACGGCAGCGAACTGATTCCGGCCGGTTCCATCATCGTGCGTCAGCGCGGCACCAAGTTCCACGCTGGCGAAAACGTCGGCATGGGCAAGGACCACACCCTGTTCGCCAAGGTCGATGGCTATGTAGAGTTCACCACCAAGGGTGCTCTGAGCCGCAAGACCGTGAACGTGGTTCCGTACACCGGTGTAGACGGCGAGTAATCGTCAGCTACCGGTTAAAAGCCCTATCCTGGCGATAGGGCTTTTTTGTTTTTTCACGAGGCGTGAGGCGTGAGCGGCTGGCCGCGGCCGTTGACGCCTGACTCCTCACTGGACTTATCTGGAGGACCCATGAAGTTTATCGATGAAGCCCGTATTGAAGTGATCGCCGGCAAGGGCGGCAATGGCGCGGCCAGCTTCCGCCGCGAGAAGTTCGTGCCGTTCGGCGGGCCGGATGGCGGCGACGGCGGCAAGGGCGGCAGCGTGTACGCGGTGGCCGACGAGAACGTCAACACCCTGGTGGAGTACCGCTTCGTCAAGAAATACCTGGCGCAGCACGGCGAGAAGGGGCACGGCGCCGATTGCTACGGCAAGGGCGGCGACGACATCGAGCTGAAGATGCCGGTGGGCACGGTGATCATCGATTCCGATACCGACGAGGTGGTAGCCGACCTGGCGCGCCACGGCGAGCGCGTGATGCTGGCGCGCGGCGGCAAGGGCGGCTTGGGTAACATCCACTTCAAGTCGTCGACCAACCGCGCCCCGCGCCAGTGCACGCCGGGCGAGGAGGGCGAGCGCCGCAACCTGCGCCTCGAGCTGAAGGTGCTGGCCGACGTCGGCCTGTTGGGCATGCCCAACGCCGGCAAGTCGACCTTCATCCGCGCGGTGTCCGCCGCCAAGCCCAAGGTGGCGGACTATCCGTTCACCACGCTGCACCCCAACCTGGGCGTGGTGCGCATGAAGGATACGCGCAGCTTCGTCATCGCCGACATTCCCGGCCTGATCGAAGGCGCGGCGGAAGGCGCCGGCCTCGGCCACCGCTTCCTCAAGCACCTCTCCCGCACCGGCCTGTTGCTGCACGTGGTGGACATCGCCCCGTTCGACCCCGAGGTCGACCCGGTGCGCGAAGCGCATGCCATCGTCGAGGAACTGAAGAAGTACGACGAGGAGCTGTACAACAAGCCGCGCTGGCTGGTGCTGAACAAGGTCGACATGCTGGCGGAGGACGAGCGCGAGGAGCGCATCGCCGCCTTCCTCGAGGCCTTCGGTTGGCCGAAACAGCAGCCCAACGACGAGTTCGAGTTCGACATGGGGGCGCCGCGCGTGTTCACCGTGTCGGCGCTGACCGGCGAGGGTACGCAGGCGGTGACCTACGCCATGATGGAATACATCGAGCGCGTGCGGCAGGCCGAGCGCGCCGCCGCCGAGTTGGCCGAACAGCGCGAAGCCGAAGCCAAGGCCGCGGCCAAGGCGGCGCGCCAGAACGTGATCACCCGCACCGCGGGCGTTGACGAGTAATCCCTCCGCTCGGACAATCCGGTTTTTGTCATGACCGGATTGTCCGTGCACTCGCTTTCCGATTTCTTCCAGCCCGGCATCGATCCGGACGGCCTGTCCTCGGTCAATCGCCTGACCGCCGCCTGGCCCTATCTTTCCGTCTTCATCACGCTGTTTCGCGGCGGTGACGAGGAGGTGCTGCTGCGTCTCCTGGTGCTGCGCGAGCTGGGCAACCGCGCCGATGCGCCGCTGTGGACCCCGGCCGAGATCGCCCAGCGCTTCGCCTACCTCAATCCGACCAAGCTCGACACCATTCTGAAGCGCCTGCGCGAGGGCGAGCTCTTGGTGTGGGAGTCCGACGGCGGCCGCTACCAGCTCTCCGAGGGCGCGCGCGTGGCGCTGGCGGCGCTGGCCACCATGATCGACTTCGCCGGCGACGACGTGGAGCTGGGCTATCTGACCAGCCAGGTCGCCGCCGGGCAGGCGGTGGGGCAGGTGTCGGACGAGGCGCTGCGCCACCTGCTGGCGCGCCTCAACGAGCTGTACGCCGAGTTCGAGGCGGCGCTGGAGTCGCAGTCGGAGTTCCGTATCCGCGCCGCGCAGCATCGCCTCGACGCGGTGTGGCGCTGGGTGGCCAAATCGACCGAGGTGGTGCGCCGCCTCACCGCCGACGACACGCTGGACCTGGCCACGCTGAACCAGGCGCAGGCGATCGCGCTGGCGCAAAGCCGCATGCTGGCGCTGGCCGGCACCTTCGAGCGGCGCCTGGCGCAGCTGGCGGCGCAGCGCGTGCACCTGGGCAGCTCCGGGCTGACCTCGACCGACATCGCCGACTGGCTGCGTCGCCAGCAGGTCGGCCAGCTGGCGACGCAGTTGTCGGGCTGCCTGTCGATCTGCCCCGAGCCGGCCTTCCTCGCCACCCCGGAGCTGGCCGACGTGGCCGAGTTCGAGCTGTTGGCGCGCGAGCGCGCCAAGGCCGGCGTGGCGGTGCTGCCGGGCGCCGAGGCGGCGCCGCTGGCCGACGCGCCGGAGGTGGAGCGCCTGTTCGCCGCCGAGGCGATGTACGACGAGCTGCTGCAGCTCGGGCTGGAGCTGGGCGAGAGCGGCACGGCGGAGCTGCCGATCGCGCGCGCGGTGCTGGCCGACAGCTACAACGAGACCGCCTACCGCCTGTCGCTGCTGTCGCTGCTCGGCGACCCGGAAAGCCGCGGCGACGCCAGTATCGTCGCCGCGTTGGCCAAGCTGCCGCTGCAGCTGGCCGGCGGCGAAGCCGTCATCGAACCCGATCACCCGGAAGTGGCCGCGCTGTCCGACGCGCGGCTGCGGCCCCATACCCCGAACTGAGCCATGGAACTGGAACTCAAGACCCTCACCGCGCGCCTGTTGGCGCAGCGCGTGCTGCCGCGTGCCGATGCGCTGGCGCGCCGCGCCCTGCTCGACGAGAACTTCCGCAGCGAGCTGGACCGTCGTCTCGCCGACGTCGGCCTGCGCCTGGTGGAAAACCCCTACGCCGAACACGTCGCGGTGGCGCTGCTGCCGGAGATGACCGAGCCGGTGTTCGGCTCGGGCGAGGCCTGGCTCAACAACAACCTCGGCCTGCCGCGCGACGGCGTGGCGCTGCTGGTGATTCTGTGGGCGCTGATCGTGCTGCCCAAGCGCGAGCGCCAGATCGCCCGCGTCGAGGCCGGACGCGACAGCCAGCACGACATGTTCGGCGCACAGAAGCCGCTGGAAACCGGCGAGGCCGTGTCGACCGGGGTGTCGGAGGAGGCGCTCTACGCCGATTTCGGCAAGGCGCTGGGCGGCCGCACCCGCTTCAACGCCAACCTCGGGCGGCTGGTCAACCTGGGTTTCGTGGTGCGCCGTAACAAGTGGCTGGACGAGGGGCCGCTCTTGGACCTGATGATCGACTACGCCCAGCTCGCGCCGCGCATCATCGACGGCGCGCTGGCCGAGGTGCTGCGCCAGCGCGAGGGGCGCGCGGCGCTGGCCGACAAGGCGCTGGAATCCGCCGCTTCGGCCAACCTTGAGGCCGACACGTTGGCCGAAGACCCCGCCGCGGCTGGTGACGGCCCGCTGTTCGAGCAAGAGGAGACGCGCTGATGTTCCAGATGAAAGCGGTGGAAATGGTGCACTGGGACTTCTGGCAGCGGCTCACGGTGCCGCTCGACGCCCAGATCGTCACCATCATCGGCCCCAACGGCTCGGGCAAGACCACCCTGCTCGACGCGATGCGCACGCTGCTGGCGATCAAGTGCTCCGGCAAGCGCGACTACAAGCGCTACGTGCGCAACAACCGCGAGGCCTTCGCCTACCTGCGCGGCGTGGTCGACAATCCGCGCCGCCCCTCCGGCGGGCTCTACCCGACGCCGTTCTTCCCCATCGTCAGCGACACCGTGACGCTGCTGTGCCGCATCAAGAAGCAGGGCGGCGACTGGGTGCGCCACTACGCCATCCTCGACGGCGACGTGGCGTTGGAGTTGGCCGAAGGCCAGGCGCAGTGGCTCGGGGTGCAGGAGTACCGCCGCCGCCTCGAAGCGGCCGGGCTGACCCCGGCGGTGGCCGAGGTGCTGGCGCTGGAGCAGGGCGATACCGACAAGCTCACCGAGTACAGCCCGCGCCAGTTGCTCGACCTCGTCTTTCAAGTCTTCGGCGACAAGGACGTGCTCGACAACTACCAGCGCGCGCGCGAGGAGCAGCGCGCCACCGAGCTGGAACTGGAGGCGCTGACGCGCCAGGAAGAGCTGCTGGAAGGGCGCGTCGAAACCATGAAGACGCGCGCCAACCGCCACCTGGAGTGGCGCCAGCTGCAGCACAGCATCGCCCGCCTGCGCGACGAGGCGCTGCCGGTGCTGGGCTACCTCGACGGCAAGGCGTCGTTCGCCGGGCTGTGGCGCGGCTACCGCAACGGCTACCACGCGCTGAACCGGGCGCGCGGCGAGCATGCCGACACGCTGGAACTGGTGGCGCGGCTCAAGGCCGCCGAGGTCGCCGCCGACGCCGCGCGCGGCGCCGCGGAAAGCGCCCGCCAAGCGGCGCAGGACGCCTTCATGACGGCCAAATCCGAGCACGCCGGCGTGGCCGGCCAGCTCAAGGAGCGCGACCGCCTGCAGGCGCTGGCCGGCAAGGAATACGGTGCCGACGCGGCGGCGCTGGCGGCGCAACTGGCCGGCCTGCGCGACCGCGCCGACACGCTGAAGGACGGCCTGCGCGCGCTCAAGCAGCAGCGCGAGGACAAGTCGCAGCAGCTGGAGGCGCTGGAACTGGGGCGCGGCCGTGCTCCGGACGAGGTGCGCCAGTTCCGCGCCGCGCTCGACGAGGCCGGCATCGGCCACGCCATGTTGTCCGAACTGGTCGAGGTCACCGATGCGCGCTGGCAGGGCGCGGTCGAGGCGCTGCTGCGGCCGTATCGCCACGTGGTGCTGCTGGACGACCCCGCCGACCGCCGCGCCGCCTGGCAGCTGGGCGAGCGCCAGCGCTATCGCCACTTCATCGTGCCGGAGCGCGCCAGCCCGCCGGCGGCCAAGCCGGGCAGCCTGCTCGAGGTGGTGCGCTTCTCTGCCAAGGCGCCGGACTGGCTCTACCGCCAGATGAACAGCGTGACGCGCGTCGAGGATGCCAGTGCCGGCGCCGCCGTGGACGGCGACTGGATCACCCGCGACGGCTACTTCCGCGAACGGCGCGGCGCGCGCCACATCGGCGTCGCCCCGCACGACTTCGCCTTCGGCGAGGCGGCGCGCCAGTCGCGCCTCTTGGCGCTGCGCGACGAGCTGAAGCGCCTCAACGTGCAGATCCTCGCCGACGAGGAGCAGCTGGTGGCGGCGACGCGCGAGGCGGCCGGCCTGGCCGACTACCTGTCCGGCATGGACGCGATCCGCCAGCTCGACGGCCGCGCCGAGGAGTTCGCCGCGCTGGAAGCGCGCAAGGCCTCGCTGGAGGCGGAAATCGCCCGCCTCGGCGCCGTGCTGGCCGAGGCCGCCGCCGAGAAGAGCGCCGCCGACACGCGCTACGGCGACGCCCGCCTGGCGCACGACCGGGTGTGCCAGCGCGAGCAGGACAGCCTCGCCGCCTACCGCCAGCAGTGTCAGGAGGTAGACGGCGCGCGCCGCCAGCTGCGCCGCCTGCTGGCCGAACTGCGCGAGGGTGCGGCGCGGCTGCCCGACGGCGCGCTGGCGCCGGAGCGCATCGCCGCGCTGGAAGACGAGTTCGACGGCGCCGCCGACGCGCGCCACCAGCTCAATTATCTGGAAGAACGGCTGGGCAATGGCGAGTGGGAGACCGACGACGCCGTGCTGCAGCTCAAGGACAAGCTGGTCGACGACCTGGCGCAGATTGATCACGAACGCCGCCGGCGCCAGGCCGAGGTCGACCGCTCGCGCGAGCTCACCGACGACGCCCGCGCCGCCTACATCGGCAAGCTGCGCGCCACGGTGCGCGCCTACGGCCAGAACGTGCGCCGGCTCGGCGAGCTGGCCGGCATCGGCGTCGAGGTCGAGTTGCCGCAGCTCGCCAACGACGACGCGGTGCTGGCGCAGGCCGGGCTGGTGCTGAAGTTCAACTTCGACCAGAAGGGCATGATGGGCATGAACGACGGCGAGGCGTCCGGCGGCCAGCAGGTGATGAAGTCGCTGATCCTGCTCATCGCGCTGATGATGGACGAGGCCAACCCGTCCGGCTTCGTGTTCATCGACGAGCCGTTCGCGCACCTCGACATCTTCAACATCGACCGCGTCGCCGGCTTCCTCAAGGCCACCGAGGCGCAGTACCTGATCACCACGCCCAACACCCACAACGTCAACATCTTCGCGCCGTCCGAGCTGACCCTGGCGACGCGCAAGAAACGCCCGGGCGAAACCTGGGCGCCGCCGATCCTGCAGGCGCGGCGGCGGGTGGAGGGCGCGGAACCGGCGCCGTGACAGGTTCTGAGCGCGCGCCCCGGCGTGCTGGCCACGCCCGGGGCGGCCGATTTTTTTGCCGGGCGGCGGAAACCGTCGCCGCCCGCCCGGTCTATTCCTTTCCACCCCCCCGTTTCCGGAATCGCCCATGTCCCGCTGGCTCGCCCTGATCGACCCCGACCACGTCGCCCGCACCCCGCTCGGCGTGCGTGGCCACAACCTGCTGTTGACGCCGCGCGGCGAGCCGCGCCCGGTGCTGCTCGGCGCCGAGGAGGCGCTGCTGATCGGCACCTGGCTCGGCTCGCGCGCGAGCCGGGTGCGCTGGAGCACGCTGATGGCCGCCACGGCCAACCCGGGGTTGGCCGAAGACCTGCTGCGCCGCCTGCTGGAGGCGGGCTGGTGCGAGATCGAGCTGCACGCCGAAGCCGGCCTGCGCCAGTCGCCGCTGCAACCGTTCTGGGTGAGCTGGCGCGACATGTACGGGCTGCGCAGCCTGGCCGGGCTGGTCGATCCGCGCGAGCAGGCCGAAACGGTGGCGCTGTGGCGCGGCTGGCAACCGCGCAACGCCGAGCTGGCGGGACTTGCCGACAGCCTCGGCAGCCGCCTGCCGACCTCGACGCTGGAGCGCCGCCTCAAGCTGGCGCAGGCGCTGGACGCCTGGCTCAGCGCCGGGCAGTGGGGCAGCGAGCGCCAGTTCTCGCAGCACGCCTTCGGCCGCAGCAAGGCGTTCAACGCCGGCGACCGCGACTGGCTCGCCGGCCACGGCATCGAGCTGGAAGCCTGCGGCATCTCTGCGCACACCCCGCACCTGTTCCTGTCCGGGCCGCTGACGCTGGTGGCCGGCGCCGAGCCGTTGGCTTCGGCCAACCTGCTGGGCCAGGGCGTGGCGCTGGCGCCGGAGGCGCTGCTGGCGGTGACGGCGCTGCAGGGCAGCGTGCGCGGGGTGCGTGTGGTGCAGAACCTGAGCGTGTTCGAGGGGCTGACGCGCACGGCGCAGCCTTTCCTCACCGTGTGGGTGCCGGGCTACCCGCACCGGCGCTGGCGCGCGGCGGTGGGCCACCTGCTGGCGCTGCTGCGCCTGCCGCTGCAGGTGGCGTGCGACCTCGACCCGGCCGGTATCGCCATCGCGCTGCTGGTCGGCGCCGTGGCGGAGCAGGCCGGCTGCGCCTGGCAGCCGTGGAAGATGGAGGCCGAGGCACTGACGCTGGCCAACGGCGCGCAGCCCCTGACCGAGCAGGACGCGGTGCGACTGGCGCGGCTGGAGGGCGGCACGCTGCCGCCGCTCCTGGCGAAGTTGGCCGAAGCGATCCGGGAGCGGCAGCACAAGGTCGAGCAGGAAGGACTGTTCCTCGAGCGCGGCTCAGAGCTCTGAGGGCCGACGGTGACGGGGGCTTGCCAGCCGCAGGGGGAGCATGGCATGGTCATGCGATGACCACCCGCTCTTCCCCCTCGTTCGCCTACCTGTCGCTGACGCTGGCCCCGCTGTTCTGGGCCGGCAATTTCGTGCTGGCACGCGCCATGCACGCCAGCGTCGCGCCCATGACCCTGTCCTTCGTGCGCTGGAGCATCGCCCTGGTGCTGCTGCTGCCGTTCGGCCTGCGCCCGGCCTGGAACCAGCGTGCGCTGTGGCTGCCGCACTGGCGCCGCATCCTGCTGCTCGGTCTGTTGGGGGTGGGCGGCTTCAACTCGCTGGTCTACCTCGGTTTGCAGAGCACCACCGCCACCAACGCGGTGCTGATGAATTCCTTCATCCCCATCCTGATCGTGATCTTCGGCGCGCTGGGCTTCGGCCTCCGGCTCACCCTGCGCCAGGCGGGCGCCATCGCGGTGTCGTTTCTCGGCGTGCTGGCGATCGTCGCGCACGGCGAGCCGGCACGGCTCTTGGAACTCGACATCAACCATGGCGACGCCATCGTGTTCTGCGCGATGGTCGTCTGGGCGCTCTACACCCTGCTGCTGCGCGGCCTGCCGGCGGGGCTCGACCGCATCGGCATCCTCACCGTGCTGGTGGCGGTCGGGCTCACCGGCATCGCGCCGCTGTTCGCCGCCGAGCTGGCGAGCGGGCGCACCACCCCGCTCAACGCCGCCACCCTGGCTACCTTCCTCTACGTCGGCACCTTGCCCTCGGTGGCGGCGTACTACTGCTACAACTACGGCGTGGCGCAGGTCGGCGCGGCGCGGGCCGGCACCTTCATCCACCTGATGCCGGCGTTCGGCGCACTGCTGTCGCTGCTGTTTCTCGGCGAGGCGATCCGCGTCTACCACGTGGCGGGCATCGCGGCGATCCTGGCCGGCGTGCTGCTGTCCACCCGTTTTGCCAAGAGCTGAGCACCACTATATACAAGGAGAACTTCGCGATGAGCGAACAAGACCGCGACAATGGCCGGGCGATGCGCACCCGGGTGATGGGCGAAGCCTTCGTCGAGCGCGCGATGGACAAGCTCGACGGCTTTTCGCGCCCGGTGCAGGACTGGATCAACGAACACGCCTGGGGCAGCACCTGGCAGCGCGAGGGCATCGACCTCAAGACGCGCAGCCTGGTCACCTGCGCCATGCTGGCCGCGTTGGGGCGCAGCCACGAGCTGAAAGGCCACGTGCGCGGTGCCCTCAACAACGGCGCCAGCCTGGTGGAGCTGCGCGAGGTGCTGTTGCATTCCGCCGTCTACGCCGGCGCCCCGGCCATGCTCGAGGCGGTGCGCGCGGCGCGCGAAGTGCTGGCCGAGCTCGGGCTGGAACTGCCCGACGACCAGTAGCCCGGACGGCAAAACGGCCAGCGAAGCTGGCCGTTTTGCTATGACATGCTTGTCAAACGGAGGAGATCAGGCGCTCTGCCCGGCCAGGCGGCCGGCGCGTTTGCTCTCCTGCGATGCTTCGTGCATCGCCGCCACCGCGGCGGCGTCATGCTCCTGCTCCAGGTAGCGGGTGCGCCAGCCGCTGTTGACGCCCCAGGCGTAGAAGCCCAGTGCCATCAGCGCCACCACCGCCATGTCCACGCCGTACGGCAGCAGGCCGATGCCGCCGAAGTCGGTGCTGCCGACGTAGGACAGCAGCGCCAGCGCCGGCAGGTACAGCACCATCCACAGCGCGCCCTTCACCTCGCGGCCGAAGTCCGGCCAGCCGGCCTTGGCCTGGTACCAGAAGTACACCGGCAGCGCCGCCACGATCAGGAAGATGATCTGGCCGGTCAGCGGCCAGCGCGCCCAGTACAGCACCAGCGAGGCGCAGACGAAGGCGAACGGCGCGATCAGGTTCAGGCCGGCCAGGCGCAGCGGGCGCGGCAGGTCCGGCGCGGCGCGGCGCAGCGAGGCCGCGCTGATCGGGCCGGTGAGGTAGGAGATCACCGTGGCCACCGAGATCACCGCCGCCAGCGTGCCCCAGCCGCGGAAGAAGAACAGGAACACGAACGACACCGCCAGGTTGAACCACATCGCCGCGCGCGGGATGCGGTAGAGCGGGTGGATGTGGCCGAACAGCGCCGGCATGGTGCCGTTCTTCTGCATGCCGTAGATCATGCGCGAGGTGGTGGCCATGTAGGTGGCGCCGGTGCCGCTCGGGCTGACGAAGGCGTCGAAGTAGAGCGTCATCACCAGCCAGTTCAGGCCGAACGCCAGTGCCAGCTGCGCGAACGGCGAGCTGAAGTCGATGCCCTGCCAGCCGTGCGCCAGGTCGGCCGGGGTCAGCGCGCCGAGGAAGGCGACCTGCAAGAGCACGTAGATCACCGCCGCCAGCAGGATCGAGCCGATCACGCCGAAGGGGATGCTCTTGCCCGGGTTGCGCGCCTCGCCGGCCAGGTTGATCGGGCTCTGGAAGCCGTTGAAGCTGAACACGATGCCGCTGGTGGCCACCGCCGTCATCACGCTGGCCCAGCCGAACGGGGCGAAGCCGCCCGGCGTGGCGCTGCCCAGGTTGCCGCTGTGAAAGCCGCTGCCGATCAGCGCCAGCGCGGTGAGCGCGGGCACCACCAGCTTGAACACGGTGATGGCGCTGTTGGCCTTGGCGAACAGCTTCACCCCCCAGTAGTTGAGCAGGAAGTACACCACCACCAGCACCGCGGCGATGCCGAGGCCGGTCGGATTCAGCTCGCCGTGCTGGTACAGTGCCTGCGCCCACGGCCACGGCCACGAGCTCATGTACTGCACCGAGGCCTCGGCCTCGATCGGGATCACCGCGACGATGGCGATCCAGTTGGCCCAGGCGGCGATGAAACCGAGCAGCGAGCCGTGCGAATAGCGCGCGTAGCGCACCATGCCGCCGGATTCCGGGAACATCGCCCCCAGTTCGGCGTAGCTCAGGGCGATCGACAGAATGATGACCATGCCGACGAGCCAGGCCACGATGGCGGCCGGCCCGGCGATCTGCGCCGCGTGCGCGGCACCGAACAGCCAGCCGGAGCCGATGATGGAGCCGAGACCGGTCAGCATCAGGGCGATCGGGCCGATATGGCGGGAATGCTGGTGATTCAAGGGAAGACTCTCCTGTCTGTGTGTTGGGAAGGGGCCGTGGTACGGCTCCGTCATGCGCCCGGATCGTGGCCGGTTTCTTGTAGGTCTGCCTTGGATGAAAGTCCGGCACTGTAGAGCGGCGCCGTCCTGAGTTCTGTAACGATATGTACAGCCGGGTGTCATGAAAATGATCGAAATCATCCCCATACCCAGTGAAAGGGGCGGGAGTATGCCAGCTTGAGCAGGGATTTTCCATCCGGAAAATAGGCTATTTACGTCGGGCCGCAGTGCCGACCCTGTTGCCGGCGGGGTTGAAATCCTGGCGTGTTCCCCCACACTTACGGGATTCGTCCACCCACTCTTCGAGGATGCACACCATGGCAACCGTAACCCTGCGCGGCAACCCGGTCGACGTCGCCGGCCAACTCCCGGTCCAAGGCGCCAGCGCCGCCGACTTCACCCTGACCGCGGCCGACCTGTCCGAAGTCAGCCTGGCGTCCTTTGCCGGCAAGAAGAAAATCCTCAACATCTTCCCGAGCATCGACACCCCGACCTGCGCCATGTCGGTGCGCAAGTTCAACGAGAAGGCCGCCGGCCGCGACAACACCGTGGTGCTGTGCATCTCGGCCGACCTGCCGTTCGCGCAGAAGCGCTTCTGCGGCGCCGAAGGCATCGACAACGTCACCACCCTGTCCACCTTCCGCCATCCGGAATTCGCCGAGGCACTGGGCGTGAAGCTGGCCAGCGGCCCGCTCGCCGGCCTGACCGCGCGCGCGGTGGTGGTGCTGGACGAGAACAACGCCGTGCTGCACAGCGAACTGGTGGCCGAGATCGGCAGCGAGCCCAACTACGACGCGGCGCTGGCCGCGCTGTAAGCCGGTTCGAGGCACCATGCAAAACGGGGCGATGATTCGCCCCGTTTTTTCGTTGCCGCCGTCGTTTCAGCCGGCCAGGTAGGCCGGTTGTGCCGTCGCCAGGGCGGCGTCCGGCTGGGGCGTGTCCGCCCGTCCGTCCAGGCGGAACCAGGCCAGGTTCTGATTGAGTTCCCGCGCGGCGCCGGAGAGTTGCTCCATGGCCGGAGTGATTTCCTGCATCTGGCGGTTGATGCCGGCGGCGAGCTCGGCCACTTCCTGGCCCGACTGGCGGATCTGCTGGCTGGTCTGGCCCTGTTCCTCGGTGGCCTGGCCGATGTCGTTCATCAGCTGGTTGACCTCGGCGAGCGCCTGGTCGACGGCGAGCAGGGCGCTGCCCAGCGTCTGCTGCGCCGCGGTGTTCTCGGCGCTGGCGCCGCGTGCCTCGTCCATGGTCTGCTGCAGGGTGTGGGTGGCCCTCTCGACCTGCTGCAGCGTGGTGAAGATGCGCGTGGTGGCGTCCGAGGTGCGTTCCGACAGCTTGCGCACTTCATCCGCCACCACGGCGAAGCCGCGTCCGGCTTCGCCGGCGCGTGCCGCTTCGATGGCGGCGTTGAGCGCCAGCAGGTTGGTCTGCTCGGCGATGTCGCGGATCAGCGTGCTGATCTGCGAGATGTCGCCGATCGACTGGCGCAGCGCCTGCATGTCGGCCAGTGCGTGCTGGATGCGCTCGGCCAGCAGGGCCATGGCCTCGGCGCTGGCGGCGCCGACGCGGCGCGCGTCCTCGGTGCGGCTGGCGGCGTCCTGGGTGCCGAGGCCGGCGTGGCTGACGTGGCGCGCGATGTTGGCCGAAGCCTCGGCGATCAGCCCCACCGCGAGCCGGCTGTCCTCGCTCTTGGCGGCCTGCAGCCGGGTTTCCTCTTCCACCTGCGCGGTCAGCAGCCGCACCTGGCGGCTGTGCCGCTCGCCGCTCTGGGCATTGTCGTGCACCGCCCGGATCAGTTTGCCCAGCTGGTCGAGAAAACGGTTGATGCGGGCCGATGCCTGCGCCAGCTCGTCCTTGCCGTGCGCCGGCAGGCGCACCCCGAGGTCGCCTTCGCCGAGGCGGTCGGCCGCCTGCGCCATGGCGCCGAGCTGGCGCTTGAGGTGGCGTGCCAGCGCCAGCTGGATCAGCACCACCAGGGCACTCGCCAGCGCCATCGGCCCCAGCACCATGATCGCCAGTTCGCCCAGCGCATTCTGCATGCGCGCCTCTTCCCCGCCGAGCGCCTGCTGCTCGCCTTGCAAGCGGGCGTCGATCAGCTCGACCAGCGGCACGATGTGCAGCTGGTAGGCCTGCTCGGGGATCGACAGCGCGTCCTGCGGCGCGGTCTCGGCGATGGTGATGGCGTTCTTCAGGTTCTTGGCGAATTCGCCCCAGTGCTTGTCCAGCGCCGCGCCGACGGCCTGGCGCTGGGCGGCGGGCAGGGCGGGGACGATGCGCTGGCGCAAGCGGGACACGCTGGCCTCGATGCCGGCCAGGCGCTGCGGGGTGTCCGGCAGCAGCGGGTCGGCGCGTGCCAGCGACAGCACCGCGGCCTTCAGTTCGTTGAGGTTGGCCGAAAGCGCCTGGCGTTCGCGGTAGTGCTCGAACTGGCGGGTCAGGGAGGTGAGCTGGTAGCCGGCCAGCGCCAGCACCAGGATCAGGCTGGCGACGCTGAACAGCACCGTCAGCCACAAGCGTTTCACGAGGGTCATGGGGGGAACGCCACAATGATAGACGACTAAGTCTAGCGTGCCCGCATGACACGACGATGACGCCCCCCGCGGTCCCCCCTTGATCTGCCGCAATGATTATCGGCGCCACGCCTGCTAGGCTGAAAACAGTCCTCCGCCAAGGCGATGAGATGCCCTTCCTGCGAAAACACCTGCTCCTGCTGTGCGGCCTGCTGGCCGCGCTATGGCTGTTTTCGCTCTCGGCGGGCATGCTGGGTGAGTGTTTCACCCCGCAGCCGGCGGCATCGGCCAGCGCGGCGACGGCGCACCCGCACCATGCCCAGCTTGCTGCTCCTGCCGTCCCGGACGCCGGCGCGCGCGTGGCCTGTGCCAAGCACTGCGAGGACAGCCTCGGCGGTGTGCTGAAGCCGTCGGCCTCCGATCTCTTTCAGCTCGGCATGCTGATCCTGGTGCTGTGTAGCGTGGTGCACCTCGCCAGCCTGCCGCTGGCGATGCCCGCCCGGCGCCTTGCCGATGCCCAGGTCACCATCGTCGGCGATCCACCGCCCACCATCCGTTTCCACCGCTTCAATAACTAGCCTGCCGTTTCACCGTCCTTCCCGCCCCAGGGCCGGGAGGCGCACGGCCGTCCGATCCGTCCGGGCCGGTCACGGTGCGCAAGCCCTGCTGTTTCCCCGACATCACTCAGGAGTCACACCATGAAGAAGATCATTGTCGTTGCCGCCTCGACCCTCCTGCCGCTCGTGGCCGGCACCGCCTGGGCCAACGAAACCCACCATCCGGCCGACGCCGCGCCGGCGGCGAGCCCGCGCATCCTGCTGGCGGCCAAAGCGCCCGACGCCCCCAAGCCCCCGGCGGCCCAGGGGCCGTCGTTCCGCCTGATGGACGAGCACATGAAGCGGATGCAGGACATGCACGAACGGATGCTGGCCGCCAAGACGCCCGAGGAACGCCAGAAGCTGATGGATGAGCAGGCCAAGCTGATGCAGGAGGGCATGGGCATGATGAAGGACATGGGCGGCATGATGGGGCCGCGCGGCGGCATGGGCATGATGGGTGATCAGACGGGCAACACCATGATGATGAAGCGCATGGACATGATGCAGATGATGATGCAGATGATGATGGACCGCGAGAACGCGCGCATGCCGCCGCGGCCGTAATCCGTCCAAAGTCGCCGCTGCTGCGGCAGCCAGGCTGGGGTCTGCCGTGGCAGGCCCCGGGCTGTCCCCTGTTCCTTTACCGTCTTGCCGGAGTCTCACGCATGCTTTTCCCCCGATTCACCCTGCTGGCCGGCGCGCTGCTGCTGGCCAGCGCCATCAGCCAGGCCGCGCCGAGCGGCACCGTGTTCACCGCCAACGAACGCGGTAGCTCGATCAGCGCGGTGCACCTGGCCGACGGCGCCACCCGCACCATTGCGCTCGATATCGCGCCGCACAACGTGCAGGTCACGCCCGACGGGCAATGGCTGCTCGCGGTGGGCATGAGCGCCCACGCCGGCCATCACGCCGCGGCGGGCGACGCCGGCCAGCTGCTGGTGTTCGATATCGCCGATCTGGAGCGGCCGGCCTTCGTGTTGCCGGCCGGCAGCCACCCGGCGCACGTGGTGAGCGACGCGGCGGGCCGGCTCGCCTTCGTCAGCGATTCCGGCGCCAACGCCGTGCTGGTGTTCGACCTCGCCAGCCGCGCCCGGGTCGGCGCGATCCCGACCGGTCGCTACCCGCACGGCCTGCGCCTGAGCCCGGACGGCAAGGAGCTGTACGTCGCCAACATGAAGGACGACAGCGTGTCGGTGATCGACGTCGCCAAGCAGGAAGAGACGGCGCGCATCGCGGTGGGACGCGCCCCGGTGCAGGTCGGCTTTGCCCCGGATGGGAAGCAGGTCTACGTCTCGCTCAGCGCGGAAAACAAGGTGGGCGTGATCGACCGGGCGCAGCGCCGGCTGCTCGGTAAGGTCGCGGTCGGCCGCCTGCCGGTGCAGCTGTTCGCCACGCCCGACGGGCGCCAGCTCTACGTCGCCAACCAGGGCACGGCGCAGTCCCCGGACAACCGGGTGTCGGTGATCGACCCGGCCACGCGCCGGCTCCTCGCCACCATCCAGGTCGGGCGCGGGGCGCACGGCGTGGCCATGAGCCAGGACGGCGGCTACGCCTTCGTCAGCCATCTCGAGGACGGCACCTTCTCGGTGATCGACACCGCCAGCCGGAAGGTAGTGGCCACCCATCCCGTCGGGGAGGGGCCCAACGGCATCAGCTACAGTGCGCGTTAGAACCTATTCATGATCTTGCTGCGCGATCCCTGATCGGGGCTCATGTGCATTGCGTGCCAATCTTCGATTGGCTCGGCGATGGATTGGCACGCAGGGATTCGCTCAGCGATGCGGAATCCTCATGTACTACTTGTACATTCCGGTTCCTGCGCTGCTCTTCACCCCGCTGAGGGCCGCTCGTGACAGATCCTGAACAGGTTCTAGCCCGCTGCGTCGTCGGCCTCGTCCAGCGCCTGCTGGTGTTTCACCGCCAGGCGCTGGTAGTGCTCGGCTGAGTACTTCAGGAAGGCGATTTCCTTGTCGCTGAGGCGGCGCACCTGCTTCACCGGGTTGCCGAGATACAGGTGGCCCGACTCCAGCACCTTGCCCGGCGGCACCAGGCTGCCGGCGCCGATCATCACCTGGTGCTGGATCACCGCGCGGTCGAGCACGGTGCTGCCGATGCCCACCAGCACCTCGTCGCCGATGGTGCAGCCGTGCAGCGTGACGTGGTGGCCGATGGTGACGTTGTCGCCGATCACCAGCGGCGCGCCCAGCGGGTCCTCGTCGCGCTTGTGGCTGACGTGCAGCATGGCGAAGTCCTGCACGTTGCTGCCCTCGCCGATATGGATGCTGTTGACGTCGCCGCGGATCACCGCGCACGGCCAGACCGAGGCGCGTTCGCCCAGCGTCACCTCGCCGATCACCACGGCGGAGGGGTCGACGAAACAGGAATCGGGAACCTGCGGGGTGTGGCCGTCGTAGCGGCGGATATTGCGATTCATCGGAACGTCCTCATCTAAAAACCATCATTATGATACAGGGGCTCCTCGCAAAACCTCAGCTTCCGTGCACGATCCGGCGCGCATGGACCGTTTCGGCATGGCATGTCCTTGATGGGACAGGCGAAACGGTCCGTGGAGGGTGTCGCCGGCCGGCACGGGGGAGGCGCTGTCGAGGAGTCCATCAGCCGAACCGTCCAAGGATGCCACGCCCATGAGCCAGAATCCGCTGCTCGATCTCTCCGGTCTGCCGCGCTTTGCCGAGATCACCCCCGCCCACATCACCCCGGCCGTCGAACAACTGCTGGCCGACGCGCGCGCCACCGTGGCGCGGCTCACAGCTCAGAGCGCCGCGCCGAGCTGGGACAACTTCGTCGAACCGCTGACCGACGCCACCGAGAAACTGTCGCGCACCTGGGGCGTGGTGGGCCACCTCAACGCCGTGGTCAACACGCCGGAATTGCGCGAAGCCTACAACGCCAACATCCCGGCGGTGTCGGCGTTCTGGACCGAACTGGGGCAGAACCTGGCGCTGTTCGCGCGCTTCAAGGCCCTGGCCGAGCAGCCGGAGTACGCCGGCTACAACGCCGCCAAGAAGAAGATCATCGCCAACGACCTGCGCGACTTCCGCCTCTCCGGCGCCGAACTGCCCGAGGCCGAGAAAACCCGCTTCGCCGCGATCCAGACCCGCCTCGCCGAGCTGTCGGCGCAGTTCGAGCAGCACGTGCTCGACGCCACCGACGCCTTCAGCCTGCGGGTGGCGGACAAGGCCGAGCTGTCCGGCCTGCCGGAAGATGTGATCGCCATGCTGGCCGAGATGGCCAAGGCCGAGGGCGAAGAAGGCTACAAGCTCAACCTGCAGTTCCCCTGCTATCTGCCGGTGATGCAGTACGCCGACAACCGCGAGCTGCGCCGCCAGCTCTACGACGCCTACGTGATGCGCGCCTCCGAGTTCGGCCCGGCCGAGCTCGACAACACCCCTGTGATCCGCGAGAAGCTGCAACTGGCGCGCGAAGAGGCGCAGCTCCTGGGCTTCGCAAGCTTCGGCGAGCTGTCGCTGGCCACCAAGATGGCCGAGACCCCGGAGCAGGTGGTGGCATTCCTGCGCGACCTGGCGCAGCGCGCCAAGCCGTTCGCGCTGCGCGACCGCGTCGAGCTGGAGGCCTTCGCGCGCGAGCAATTGGGGATGGAGACGCTGGAGGCCTGGGACCTCGCCTACGTCGCCGAGAAGCTGCGCGTGGCGCGTTACGCCTTCTCCGACCAGGAAGTGAAGCAGTATTTCCCGGAACAGCGCGTGCTGGCCGGGCTGTTCGGCGTGGTCGACACGCTGTACGGGGTGACGGTGCGGGAAAGCCAGGCGCCGACCTGGCACAAGGACGTGCGCTTCTTCGACATCGTCAAGGACGGCTCCGTGGTCGGCAGCTTCTACTTCGACCTCTACGCGCGCGAGGGCAAGCGTTCCGGCGCCTGGATGGACGACGCGCGCGGCCGCCGCGTGCGCCACGGCGCGCTGCAGACCCCGGTGGCCTACCTCACCTGCAACTTCAGCCGCCCGGTCGGCGACAAGCCGGCGCTGTTCACCCACGACGAGGTCACCACGCTGTTCCACGAGTTCGGCCATGGCCTGCATCACATGCTGACCCAGGTCGACGAGCTGGGCGTGGCCGGCATCAACGGCGTGGAGTGGGACGCGGTGGAACTGCCTTCCCAGTTCATGGAAAACTTCTGCTGGGAATGGGACGTGCTGCAGGGCATGACCGCCCACGTCGAGACCGGTGCGCCGCTGCCGCGCGAGCTGTTCGACAAGATGCTCGCCGCCAAGAACTTCCAGAGCGGCATGCAGACCGTGCGCCAGCTCGAGTTCGCGCTGTTCGACATGCTGCTCTACACCGCCTTCGACGCCGAGCACGGCAACTGGCTGGAACTGCTCGGCAAGGTGCGCGAGGAGGTGGCGGTGAACTTCCCGCCGGAATACAACCGCTTCCCCAACAGCTTCGGCCACATCTTCGCCGGCGGCTACGCGGCGGGCTACTACAGCTACAAGTGGGCGGAAGTGCTGTCGGCCGACGCCTACGCCGCGTTCGAGGAGGCGGGCGGCGCCAACCCGGACACCGGGCGCCGCTTCTGGAACGAAATCCTCGCCGTCGGCGGTTCGCGTCCGGCGCTGGAGTCGTTCCGCGCCTTCCGCGGCCGCGACCCGCAGATCGACGCGCTGCTGCGCCATTCCGGCATGGTCGAGATCGCGCCGGTCTGACGTACACCGACGCCCGCTGACGGCATGATCAGGCGAGGGCGTGCGCGCCCTCGTTCATTTCGCCCGCCGCGCGGCGGCTGTCTTCGTCGCGGCACGGCTCCCGCCGCAGGTTCCGTGCGCCCAACCGGAACCGACTCGCCGCGGCCGACTCTAAGCTAGGCTCTCAGGGCAACCGGAGCAGCAAGCGACCAGACCCTGGCCCTGTCTGCGGACAGGGTTGGCGTGTCTGTTGGCCCCCGTCGTGGCGGGGGCTTTTTTGTGGCGATCGTACACGCCATCCCTCTGATAAATAGGGGGTATTTGTACCAAGACGGCCGAGGTGCGTTAGTATGGCGGCTTTCCGGGTGCCCCTGGCACGCCAAGATTCCTCTACTTTTGAATAAAGATCGCATGTCCCTGTTTCGACCCCTGCGCCCCGAGCGCATGACGCTGTTGCTTTCGCTGGCGCTGATCGTGTTCTACAACGTGCCGTTCTGGCGCGAGATGGGCCGCATCACCGCCGGCCTGGGCGGCCACGGTCCGGTGCTCTTGGCCGAGGCCTTCGTGCTCCTCCTGGCCTTCTTCAACCTGGTGCTGGCGCTGCTGGCCTGGCCCTACGTGTTCAAGCCGGTGATGACGCTGCTGCTGGTGTGCACGGCCTTCGTCACGTACTTCATGAACCAGTACGGCATCATGGTCGACATGCACATGATCCAGAACGTGTTCCAGACCGATCCGGCCGAAACGCGCGACCTGCTCACCGTCAAGATGGGCCTGTTCGCGCTCGGGCTGGGCGTGCTGCCGGCGCTGTGGCTGTGGAAGACCCCGATCGTCTACCGCCCGCCGCTGCGCGAGCTGGGGGTGCGGCTGGTGACGCTGCTGGTGAGCGTGGCGGTGCTGCTGGGGGTGGTGTTCTTCGCCTACCAGGATTTCGCCTCGCTGTTCCGCAACAACCGCCAGCTGCGCCTGATCGTCACGCCGAGCAACTACATCCAGGCCACCAACAGCTACCTGCGCCACGTCGCCGACAGCGGCCCGGTGGTGGTGACGCCGCTCGGCACCGACGCCAAGAAGGCGCCGTCCTGGGCAGCACATCAGCGCAAGACGGTGCTGGTGGTGGTGGTGGGCGAGACCGCGCGTGCCGACCACTTCGCGCTCAACGGCTACCCGCGCGATACCAACCCGCAGCTTGCCAAGCAGGCCGGGCTGCTGAATTTCACCAAGGTGCATTCCTGCGGCACCGAAACCGCGGTGTCGGTGCCTTGCATGTTCTCTGGCATGGGACGCGAGCAGTATTCCGGCGACGCCGCCTCGAAGCGTGAAAACCTGCTCGACGTGCTCAAGCACGCCGGCTTCGACATCCTGTGGCGCGACAACAATTCCGGCTGCAAGGGCGTGTGCAACCGCGTCGCCTACGAAGACCTGTCCAACCTCAAGACGCCGGGCTTGTGCGACGACGGTGAGTGCTACGATGACGTGCTGCTCGACGGTCTCAAGGAGCGCCTGCAGAACCTGCAGCACGACAGCGTGATCGTGCTGCACCAGAAGGGCAGCCACGGCCCGGCCTACTACAAGCGCTACCCCAAGAGCTTCGAGCAGTTCACCCCGGTGTGCCGCACCAGCGAGCTGAGCCAGTGCAGCCAGCAGGACATCGTCAACGGCTTCGACAACACCATCCGCTACACCGACCACGTGCTGTCCGGCCTGATCGACCTGCTGCGTGCCGACGCTGGGGTCAACAGCGGCATGATCTACCTCTCCGACCACGGCGAATCGCTGGGGGAGAACAACGTCTACCTGCACGGCATGCCCTACCTGTTCGCCCCGGAGGCGCAGAAGCACATCCCGGCGGTGATGTGGTTCTCCGACGGCTTCCAGAAGGAACTGGGCGTCAACGCCCGCTGTCTGGCGGCGAAGAAGGACCAGGCCTGGTCGCAGGACAACCTGTTCCACTCGGTGCTGGGGGTGCTGGGGGTGCAGACCCAGGTGTACGACGCCAAGCTCGACCTGTTCCAGAGCTGCAAGGGCTAGGGCCGTGCCAAAAAAGGTTGGCCGAAGCCCGCGCGAGAGGTTACCTTTGCCCTCCCAATGACTGAGAGCTTGTGAATAAATCTGCTGCGCGCCCCTGATCGGGGCTCATGTGCTGCTCGGAATCCTCATGTACTCCATGTACATTCCGGTTCCTGCGCTGCTCTTCACCCCGCTGAGGGCCGCTCGCGGCGATTTCTTTCACAAGCACTGACTGGAGAACACCTTGCCGATGCGTTTAGCCACCTGGAACGTCAACTCGCTCAAAGTGCGCCTGCCGCAGGTGCTGCAGTGGCTGGCCGAGACCCCGGTCGACGTGCTGTGCCTGCAGGAACTGAAGATGGACCAGGACGCCTTTCCGCTGGCCGACATCGAGGCCGCCGGCTACCGCGCCGCCTGGCTGGGCCAGAAGACCTACAACGGCGTCGCCATCCTGGTGCGCGACGGCCACAGCCTGGACGACGTGGTGCCGGGCATTCCCGGCTACGACGACGAGCAGCGTCGCGTCATCGCCGCCACCGTCGGCGGCGTGCGCGTGATCTGCGCCTATTTCGTCAACGGCGAGGCGGTCGATTCGCCCAAGTACCCGTACAAGCTGGCCTGGCTCGCCGAGCTGGAGCGCTACGTGGCCGACGAGCTGACGCGCCACCCGTCCCTCGCGCTGCTGGGCGACTACAACATCGCGCCGGACGACCGCGACGTGTACGACCCGGACGCGTGGAAGGACAAGGTGCTGTGCTCGGTGCCCGAGCGCGACGCCTTCCGCCGCCTCATCGGCCTCGGCCTGAGCGACTCGTTCCGCCTGTTCAACCAGGATGAGAAGCAGTACAGCTGGTGGGACTACCGCGCCATGATGTTCCGCCGCAACCTCGGCCTGCGCATCGACCACATCCTGATCAGCGACGCGCTCAAGGCACGCGCCACCGAGTGCGTCATCGACAAGGCCCCGCGCAAGTGGGAACGCCCGTCCGACCACACCCCGGTGGTGCTGACGCTGGCGGACTGAGGCTTCGGCCAACGTTGCGACCCGAAACGGCCCGCCTGGGCTGTTTGGTTTTTCCGGGGTGGATATGGGATCTGCTCTCGTCGGCAGGCGGCACCGGATTCTTCTGTCATGAAGTGCGCTGTGGCATGCTGCGACGCAGGGAAGAGCGCGTCATCCCCGCCATGGGGGCACGATCCGCATGCGCCTCTTGCCCTGTCCCAACCGTGTCCGGGCCGACGCCCGATGAGGAGACGCCCCATGGATCAACGCCACAAGGCCCGGCTTTTCAAGGAACTGCATCGCCGCAGCGGCACCTTCCTGATGCCGAACGCCTGGGATGCCGGCAGTGCCCGTCTGCTTTCGTCGCTCGGGTTTCCCGCCATCGCCACCACCAGCGCCGGCATCGCGTTTTCCCTGGGGCTGCCCGACTACGCCGGAGCGGTCAGCCGCGAGGCGATGCTAGAACGCGTCGGCCAGATCGCCGCGGCCGTCGACCTTCCCGTCAGCGCCGATCTCGAGGCGGGCTACGGCGTCGAGCCGGAACAGGTCGGCGACACCATCCGCCAGGCCATCGCCGTGGGGGCCGTTGGCGGGAACGTCGAGGACTTTACCGGCGAGCCGAGCGCGCCGCTGTTCGACCTCGCCCTGGCCGCCGAGCGTATCCGGGCCGCCCGTGAAGCGGCCGATGCTTCGGGCCTGCCCTTTACGCTCACGGCGCGGACCGATTGTTATCTGGCGGGGGTCGATGATCCCTTCGCCGCCGCGGTGGAACGCGCCAACCGCTACCGCGAAGCCGGAGCCGACTGCCTGTTCGTGCCCGGCGTCTCCGATCCGGAGGTGATCGCGGCCTTGGTGCAGGCCATCGACGGCCCGCTCACCGTCGTCATGGGCCTGTCCGGCTCGGCGCTCTCCGTCAGCCAGTTGGCGGCGTTGGGCGTCAGGAGAATCACCATCGGCGGCAGTCTGGCGCGAGCGACGTACGGCCTCATCCGGCAGGCAGCGGTCGAGATGAAGGAGCAGGGCAGCTTCTCGTTTGTGGATCGACAAATCCCGGATGGGGAGCTGTGCCGATTCTTCGCCGCGTTCCCGCCCATCTGACCCTGCCAACACAAGCGGGGTGGGCATGCCGAGCTTGCCCACTCTGGGATTCACTCCGCCAAAACCGCCCCCATCGCCGCCGCGATGAGCCGCAGATCGGGCTCGGCAAGCTCGACGAGCCCGAAGCGGAACGGGTAGCCCCAGTTGCGCTTGCCCGCCGAAAACGCCAGTCGATCGAGCAGCGGCATGATCGGGGCCTCTTGCGCGGCGAGCCAGCGGACGTCGCGCCGGAACGGCAGGAAGCCGTCGCCCATGTCCACCTGATACGGCTCGCCGTCCCGCACCGTGCCGATCGCCGTGAACGCCCTGAGCGGGGTGCTGCCGCCGAAGCGCTCGGTGGGCGAATAGTAGACCACCCAATCGCCCGGACGGAGGCGGCGCAACGGTGCGCCCTTGCCGTGGCACACCTGCATGAAGCCCTCGGCACGGCCCCGGCGGACATGTTCGGCGGAGGCGACGGCGATCCAGCAGCGGCGCATCACGGTGCGCTCGGGGCGAACACGCGCAGCCGGTGCCCGTCGGGATCGAGGGCGACGAAGGTATAGCCGAAGTCCATGCGCACCGGCGCTTGCAGAATCTCGAGCCCGCGCCCGCTCCACTCGGCATGGCGGGCGTCGACGGCCTCGTCGCCGCTCAGCGCGAAGGCCAGCTCGGTGCCGCCGCCACCGGTGCGGGCGGCGGGCTCCACGGTGTGTTTCGACCACAGCCCGAACTTGGCGCCGGATGCGAAGGCGAACAGCGCGAAGGTGGGGGAGGCCTCGACGGGCTGACGGTCGAACAATGCGGCGTAGAACGCGGCGCTCGCGGCGGGGCTGTCGACGTACAGGATCACAAAGTTGGGGTGCATCATGGCGGTTCTCCGAAGGTCTGCGACAAGGCCGTCGCCGGCGAACCATTCGTGCGGCACGGGCCTGTTGCAACGAATCGTAGACGCCACCCCTGACAGATTCTGTCAGTAGCGAACGCGCTAAGACGGGCCGATGCCTTCGCTCTGCCGCCACGCTTGCAGCAAGGCCTGACGGCGGCGGGGATAGCGTGTTTCCGAGACCGCCAGACTCACGATCCGGTCGGTGCGGAAATGCCGGATGGCCCCGCGCAGCTCGCACCAGGCGGCGACGACGCGGACGCGTTCGAAGAAGCCGAGGGCGAAAGGCCAGACGATCCGTGTCGACTCCTGGTCCTGGAGGTCGCGGTAGCGGATTTCCAGCTTGCGTTCGCTGCGGATGGCCCGGCGGATGGCGGCCAAATCCACCTCGCCGGCCGGCGCGGGGCCGGCCGGCCCCACCAGCAGCGCCGAGGTGTCGAGTTCGTGACGCAGCTCGGGCGGTAGCACGGCCGCGATCTTGGCGATCACGTTGCGCGCCGCCTCGCCCAGCGGGGTATCGGCCTGCTTCGCCACCCAGCGCGAGCCCAGCACCAGGGCCTCGATCTCCTCTTCGGAGAACATCAGCGGCGGCAGCAGGAAGCCGGGGCGGAGCACGTAGCCGACACCCGGCGCACCCTCGATGCATGCGCCTTGCGCCTGTAGCGAGGCGATGTCCCGATACAGCGTGCGCAGGCTGATGCCGAGTTCGGCCGCCAGGGCGGCGCCGCTGACCGGATAGCGGTGGCGGCGCAAGACTTGCATCAGTTGCAGCAGACGTTCGGCACGGGACACGGTGAGAGTTCCGGATGGTGAATTCCGTCATGCTGCCACGGATTGGCAGGGAGTTGTGTGGTGTTCGGTTCCAAGCGGGCGTGGCACCGTAGCACGACTAGCGATTGGGGATGCATCACGTCCAGGGGGGTTATCGCCACCGATCCGCATGGCGCCGGTCAAGCGTAACGTCACTGGTGGCGCTGTCATCATGAAGATGGCGTCGCCAACGCCGATACCGCTCCCTGTCGTCCCCAATCCGTGCCTGCCCCTTCGCCGCCTGCACCACCCCATGACATGTCTATACTTCGAGCATTCGTATGCGAGGAGACGGTCATGTCGAATTACCCGGTCGAAGCCATCCGCACGGTCGCCCTGGTCGGGCAGGGCGATAGCGGCAAGACGACGTTGGCCGAAGCGCTGCTGTACAAGAGTGGCGCGATCACCGTGGCGGGGACGGTGGAACGGGGAGACACGGTGTGCGATTTTGATCCGCTGGAGCGCGACTACCGTCACTCGCTGAGTTCGGCGCTGGTGCATTTCCAGCACGACGGGGCCGGAATCCGCTTGCTCGACACCCCCGGCTTCCCCGATTTCATCGGCCAGGCGATTCCGGCGCTGGCGGCGGTGGAGACGGCGCTGGTGGTGGTCAACGCGCAAAACGGCATCGAGCTCACCACGCGCCGCATGATGGCGTGGGCCGGGGAGCGTGGCCTGTGCCGCATGCTGGTGGTCAACAAGATCGACGCCGAGCGCGTCGACCTGCCGGGCTTGCTGGCCCAGCTGCGCGAGGCCTTCGGTCGGGAGGTGCTGCCGCTCAACCTGCCCGCCGATGGCGCCCGCCGCGTGGTCGACTGTTTCTTCAACCCGGCCGGCACGGCCGATTTCTCGTCGGTGGCCGAGGCGCACCAGGCGCTGGTCGACCAGGTGGTCGAGGTCGACGAGGATCTGATGGCGCGCTACCTGGAGCAGGGCGAGGTCACCCCGGAAGAACTGCACGCGCCGCTGGAGCGCGCGCTGCGCGAGGGGCACCTGATCCCGCTCTGCTTCGTCTCGGCGAGGACCGGCGCCGGCGTGGCCGAGCTGCTCGACGTGCTGGCGCGGCTGGCGCCGAATCCCACCGAGGGCAACCCGCCGCTGTTCTACAAGGGCGAGGGCGAGGCGGCGCTGGCCTTCCGTTCCGAGCCCGACCCGGCGCGCCACGTGCTCGCCCACGTCTTCAAAGTGGTAATAGACCCCTTCGTCGGCAAGCTCGGCATCTTCCGCGTGCACCAGGGCACGGTGACGCGCGATACCCAGCTGTTCGTCGGCGACGGCCGCAAGCCGTTCAAGGTCGGCCACCTGCTGCGCCTGCAGGGCAAGCGCTACGACGAGGTCGAGCGGTTGATCCCCGGCGACTTCGGCGCGGTGGCCAAGGTCGACGAGATCGAGTTCGACGCGGTGCTGCACGATTCGCACGACGAGGATCACATCCATCTCAAGCCGCTGGCGTTCCCGGTGCCGATGCAGGGCCTGGCGATCGAGCCGAAACGGCGCGGCGACGAGCAGCGCATCACCGAGGTGCTGCAGCGCCTGGTGGCGGAGGACCCGTGCGTCAAGGTCGACTACCACCCGGCCACCCACGAGACGGTGCTGCGCGCCATGGGCGAGCTGCACCTGCGCTACCTGCTCGACCGCATGGCCGGCGGCTTCAAGCTGGAGGTGGCGACCCGCCCGCCGCGCGTGCCCTACCGCGAAACCATCACCCGGCCCGCCGAGGGTCACCATCGTCACAAGAAGCAGAGCGGCGGTGCCGGCCAGTTCGGCGAGGTGTTCCTGCGCGTCGAGCCGTTGCCGCGCGGCGCCGGCTTCGAATTCGTCGACGCCGTGAAGGGCGGCGTCATCCCGGGGCAATTCATCCCCTCGGTGGAAAAAGGCGTGCGCTCGGTACTGGCCGCCGGGCCGCTGGCGGGTTTCCCGGTGGAGGACGTGAAGGTCACGGTGTACGACGGCAAGAGCCACTCGGTCGATTCCAAGGACGTCGCCTTCCAGGCCGCCGGGCGGCGGGCGATGCTGGCGGCGCTGCGCGCGGCGGGCGCGATCGTGCTGGAGCCGATCGTGGCGATCGAGATTACCGCGCCCGAGGCCCGGCTCGGCGATCTCGCGGGCGACCTCACCGGCCGGCGCGGCCAGGTGGGCGGGACCGAGCCGCTGGCGCAGGGGCTGACGCTGATCCGCGGCCAGGTGCCGTTGGCCGAGCTGGAAGGCTACGCCGGCCGTCTCAAGTCGATCACGGCCGGGCAGGGGGCCTACTCGCTGGTGCTGAGCCACTATGACATCGTGCCGCAGGAGGTGCAGCAGCGGCTGGCGGCGGGGTACAAGGCGGAGCAGGAGGAGGATTAAGTTCCAAGAAAAACAGCCCAGCCGGTGTAAACCGGGCTGGGCTGTTTTTGTCGGGAGTCCCGAGGGATTTGGCTTACTTCTCGACGAAGGCGCGCTCGATGGCGTAGTCGCCCGGTTCGCCCATGCGCGGCGATTCCTTGAAGCCCTGGTTGTCGAGGAGCTTGCAGGTGTCTTCCAGCATCGCCGGGCTGCCGCACAGCAGGGCGCGGTCGGTCTGCGGGTTGAGCTGCGGCAGGCCGATGTCGGCGGCGAGCTTGCCGTTCAGGATCAGGTCGGTCAGGCGGCCCTGATTGTGGAACGGTTCGCGCGTCACGGTCGGGTAGTAGATCAGCTTTTCTTTGACCAGTTCGCCTAGGTATTCGTGCTCCGGCAGTTCCTTGGTGATGTAGTCGTAGTAGCCCAGCTCGCTCACCCAGCGCACGCCGTGGATCAGCACGATCTTTTCGTAGCGGTCGTAGACTTCCGGGTCCTTGATGATGGACATGAACGGGGCCAGACCGGTACCGGTGGACAACAGGTACAGGTTCTTGGCGTCCGGCAGCAGGTTGTCCTGCACCAGGGTGCCGGTCGGCTTGCCGGAGATCACCACGCTGTCGCCCGGCTTGATGCCTTGCAGGCGCGAGGTCAGCGGGCCGTTCGGCACCTTGATCGAGTAGAACTCGAGGTGCTCTTCCCAGTTGGCGCTGGCGACGGAGTAGGCACGGATCAGCGGCTTGCCGTTGACTTCCAGGCCGATCATCACGAACTGACCGTTGATGAAGCGCAGGCCCGGATCGCGGGTGCAGGTGAAGCTGAAAAGGGTGTCGTTCCAGTGGTGAACGCTAAGGACTTTTTCGGAAGTCAGAGTCGCCATGTGCCAGTCCGTCAAAACATGAAGAGAAGAATGAGCGGCATTCTACACCTTTGCGCTATAACTGTTTTGTACTGATATCTTATGTTTTTATAGAAAAATGATATATGTCAGTTTTTCCACGAATTTTTGCCGTTTCCGGGCGGGATATTGCCGACAAAGTGGTGAATCGTGGTGCTTATGCCATGTCGCTGTTTTGTTGCGTGGAGGGAACCTGTTGTAGTTGTTGTTGCAGGTGCTGCTGCACCGCCTGGCGCAAGCCCTCGGCGAGATAGCGCGTGGCCGGCCCGGCCGCCTCGGCCGCGGCGTTGACCAGGTAGAGCGAACTCTTGCGCTGCTGCCCCTGCGCCAGCGGTAGCGGGCGCAGCAGGCCGTGGGCGAGCGGCTGGCGAATGCGGTGTTCCGGCAGCCAGCCATAGGCCAGACCGGCGCTGACCACGTCGAGTGCGGTGTGCGGGCTGCTCACGGTCCAGCGCTGGCTGGCGCCGAGCCACCCTTCGTCGCGCGGCTGGCGCGTGCCGGAGTCGCGCACCACCACTTGCGGGTAGCGGCGCAGGTCGTCCTCGCCCAGTGGCTGCCCCGCCGCCAGGAGGGGGTGCCCGGGAGCGGCCACGGCGATGAAGGTGGCGTCCATCAGCCAGTCGCCCATGAAACCGCTGGGAACGCGGGTGACGATGGCGAGCTCCACCGCGCCGGCGTAGAGCGCGTCGTCGGCGCCGGACATCACCACCTCGTGCACCTGCAGCCGGGTGTCGGGACAGTGGCCGGCGAAACCGGCCAGGGCGCACAGCAAGGCGTCGGTGGGGAACAGGCTGTCCACCGCCAGCCGCACCTCGGCCTCCCAGCCGGCATCCAGTGCGCGGGCGCGTGCCTCCAGCCGCAGCGCGGCCTCGATCAGCGGGGTCGCCTCGCGCAGCAGCGCAGCGCCGGCGGCGGTCAGCTTCATGCGCCGTCCTTCCGCCTCCAGCAGACCGACGCCGAGCTGCTCCTGCAGCCGCGCCACGTTGTAGCTGACGGCCGACTGGCTGCGGTTCAGCGCGCTGGCGGCCTGGGCGAAACCGCCGTGTTCGACGATGGCCTGCAGTACGCGCCATTGTTCCAGCGAGGTACGGGGAAAATTCATATATCGAAAATTTGGTTGTTTCTGAGCTTAATTTTGCGCTTTTTAATCAAAAAAATCATGCCAATAATGCAGCACACCAACACGGAATGTCTCCGTGCTTGACCCCCCACAGGAGAATGTCATGGATAAACTGGCTCTGATCGCCTCCCGCGTGCTGCTGGCGCAGCTCTTCATCATTTCCGGCTTCGGCAAGATTACCGGCTACGCCGGAACCCAAGGCTACATGCAGGCGATGGGGGTGCCGGGGGCGCTGCTGCCGCTGGTGATCCTGGTGGAGCTGGGCGGTGGCCTGCTCTTGGTGGCCGGCTTGTTCACGCGCTGGGTGGCCCTGGCCCTGGCCGGCTTCACCCTGGTGTCGGCGCTGATCTTCCACACCCATTTTGCCGATCAGATCCAGATGATCATGTTCATGAAGAACCTGTCGATCACCGGCGGCCTGCTGTTGCTGGCGTTCCCGGGGGCGCTGGGCGCCGCCAAGTCGGCACGTTGATCCCGTTATTGCTTGAGGTATAGATCGATGATTTCCACCACGTTTGCCAGCCGCGACGTCGAGCGGCTGGTGCAGGGGATGGCGGTGTCCGATGGCGCCGGTGTCAAGTTGCTGCGCGTGCTGACGCAGGATCTGCAGCACCGCCTCGACCCCTTCCTGATGCTGGACGAGTTCCGCTCGGACGATCCGAACGACTACATCGCCGGTTTTCCGGACCATCCGCACCGCGGCTTCGAGACGGTGACCTACATGCTGGCCGGGCGCATGCGCCACCGTGACAGCAGCGGTGGGGAAGGTGTGCTGGCCTCGGGCGGGGTGCAGTGGATGACCGCCGGGCGCGGCATCGTGCACTCCGAGCTGCCGGAGCAGGAGGACGGCCTGATGCACGGCTTCCAGCTGTGGCTGAACCTGCCGTCGCAGCAGAAGATGACCACGCCGGGCTACCGCGACATTCCGGCCGAGGCGATCCCGCGCTATACCGCCGCCAGCGGCGCCGAGGTGCAGGTGATCGCCGGTGCCGCCGACGGCGTGGCCGGGGCGGTGGAGCGGCCGGTGACGCTGCCGCTCTACCTCGACATCCACTTGCCTGCCGGCTGCATGCACGAGGTGGCGATCGCGGACGGTCACAATGCCTTCGTCTACGTCTACCAGGGTACGGCCGGTGTCGGTGGCCACGGCCGCGAGGTGCACGAGCGGCAGATGGCGATCCTCGACAACCATCCGGGACGCGAGGGGGTGGCGCTCTCCAGCGCCGCTGGCGCCCGCCTGCTGGTGGTGGCCGGCCATCCGCTGCACGAGCCGATCGCGCAGTGGGGGCCGTTCGTGATGAACAGCCGCGAGGAAGTCGAGGCGGCCATCGACGATTTCCGCCACGGCCGCTTTTAGCCTATGCCATTGACATCATGCGGCGGCGCCTTTGCAGCGTGAGTGTTGGCAGTGATCCGCCCAGCGCTACGGACTCCTCATGTCCGCCGTGGCCATGCCGGTTGCCGTGCACCGGCGGCCCTCACGCTGCTTTGGCTCGTCCGCCTGCTGGAACGGGCTCTTGATCCGTCATACGGAAGGGAAAATGCCATGAGTGCCATTCGTTACCTGATCGACCCCGCCGTCGCCGATATCGGCTTTCCGGTACAGCGCCTGCTGCCGGCCCCCGTGACGCAGGCGGTCGGGCCGTTCGTGTTTCTCGACCACATGGGCCCGGCGCATTTTGCCGCGGCCACCACCGCCGGCGACGTGCGGCCGCACCCGCATATCGGGCTCGCCACGGTGACCTACCTGTTTTCCGGGGCGATGATGCATCGCGACAGCCTGGGCAGCGTGCAGCGCATCGAGCCGGGTGCGGTCAACCTGATGGCGGCCGGGCGCGGCATCGTCCATTCCGAGCGGGTGCCGGAGGATATCCGGGCAGAAGGCGTGGCGGTCGAGGGCATGCAGATGTGGCTGGCGCTGCCCAAGGCGCTGGAAGACATGGCGCCGGAGTTCCGCCACTACCCGGAACCGCAACTGCCGCAGCAGGAGGCCGACGGTGTCTGGCTGCACCTGCTGATGGGCGAGGCGTTCGGTCTGCGTTCGCCGGTGCACTGCTATTCCGGCACGCTGTTCGCGGCGGCACGGCTGGCCGCCGGGGCGGCGTGGTCGCTGGACGCCGTGGCCGAGGAGCGCGCGGTGTACGTGGTGTCCGGCGGGCTGACGCTGGACGGAACCCGCGTCGAGGCCGGCCAGCTGGCGGTGCTGGAGCCGGGAGTGACGGTGCGGCTGCAGGCGGGCGAGGAGGCGCGGCTGATGCTGTTGGGCGGCGAGCCGCTCGACGGCCCGCGCTACCTGCACTGGAATTTCGTCTCCAGCCGCCGCGAGGCCATCATCGCCGCGCGCGACGACTGGGAGCAGGGCCGCTTCCCGGCGGTGCCGGGCGAGACCGAGTTCATTCCGCTGCCGCCGTCGGCGCGCTGGCGCTGAGCGCCGGGGTCAGGGGGCGGGTTTGAACTGCCCCATCGCTTTCATCTGCTGGCATGGGTCGTGCCGCATCCGGCCCAGGCTGCGCATGTGGCGGCTTTTGGCGCGCTGCTGCATCTGGTCGCGGTGCTGCTTGAGGTAGGTCTGACAGGCCTCCAGCGATGTGAAGGAGTGCATGGTCTTGATGTGCTCGCTGCGCTCCTCGGGCGTCATCATCTTCCAGCCCGGGGTGTTGTCGGGGCCGGCCTGCCAGGGCTGTGCCCCGACCGAGGCCGCCAGCAGCAGGGCGCAAAGGCCGCTCAACCAGTGTTTTTGTCGCATGGTGTTCTCCGCTCGGTTTGTCTCTCTCCACCTTAGCGCGCGCGGGGGGAAGGGCAAGACAAAAGGGGGCGGAGCTTGCGCTGGGTCAAGCGGGTGCGATGGGGCCGGGGCAAGGACGGGAGAAAACGGAAGAGGGCGCCCCTGTGGGTGCGCCCTCTGCTACGACGTAAAGATCAGTGGATACACAATGAAACAGTCAACGATGATGTTACTGCTACTCCACACCTTAACTGCCTCACACCCAAGCCCTCATGCACTGAGGGGGGAGTGTGAGCGAGGTCTACCTGCCAAAACGGTATAAAGGGATAAAGAACGGTCAACAACACCATGCTTCCAAACGGAACATCTGGCTACATTGGAAGCGGTTTCGACAAACCCTTTCGGGCATCCCGAAATGCGGCTGCTTTACCGGCAACCTCATTCCTTGACTGCTGGATTAAGTCGTCTGTTCTTTCTCTCGATTAAACGCCTGGGCATAACCGGTTGTTTCGGGGTTCCTGCATCGGGAAGCGATGCTGGTAGCACCCTTGGGCAGAATGAAGCCGGTCCGATTTTAGTGCCGACCGGCACTGCCCGCTTTTTGCAGGGCGCGATGAAACAAGGCAAAGCAACCGATTTCTAGCCGATGACGCATCCGCTGCCCTCCTTGTGATGTCCTGTACTCACTATAGTCCTCGTTACGGCTGGGGCAAGTTCTTTTAACGGCTTTCGCTAAGCGCCTGCTGTGGCTGCGCCAGGCCGGCGGCGTTGGGGTGCAGGTGGCGTTCGAACTGGCACGCCGCCGCCGTCCACGAGTAGCCTTCCGCCACCCGGCGCACGTGGGCACGGTCGATCTGCAGCGCCTGCAGGCAGGCCTGGCGCAGGTCGTGGTCGAGTATGCCGGCGCCGCTGTCGCCGATCACGTCGAGCGGTCCGGCCACCGGGTAGGCCGCCACCGGCGTGCCGCACGCCATCGCTTCCAGCAGCACCAGGCCGAAGGTGTCGGTGAGGCTGGGGAACACGAACACGTCGCCGGCGCGGTAGAAGCGTGCCAACTCGTGCTGCGGGAACACCCCGGCGAAGTACACCTCGGGGTAGTCCTTTTTCAGCCGCGCCAGCAGCGGGCCGTCGCCCACCACCCATTTCGATCCCGGCAGGTCGAGCTTGAGGAAGGCCTCGATGTTTTTTTCCACCGCCACCCGGCCGATGTAGACGAAGCGCGGCGGGGCCGATTCGTCGAGCCGGTCGCGCTCGCCCGGGGTGAACAGCGTGGTGTCGACGCCGCGGCTCCACAGCACCACGTTGGTGAAGCCGCGCGCGGTGAGGTCGGCGGCGATCGACGGGGTCGGCACCATCACGGCGCGCGCGGCGTTGTGGAAGCGGCGCATCCAGGCGTAGCTGATGCCCAGCGGCAGCCGGCTGCGCGCCTGGATGTATTCGGGGAAGCGGGTGTGGTAGGCGGTGGTGAAGGCCAGGCCGTGGCGCAGGCAGTAGCGCCGTGCCGCCAGCCCGAGCGGGCCTTCGGTGGCGATGTGGACGGCGTGCGGGGCGAAGCCGGCGATGCGCGCCGCGACGCCGCGGTAGGGGCGCAGCGACAGGCGGATGTCGGGGTAGGTCGGGCACGGCAGGGTGCGGAACTCGAGTGGCGTGATCATTTCCACGTCGTGGCCGAAACCTTCGAGTTCGCGTACGGTCTCGGTCAGCGTGCGGACCACGCCGTTGATCTGGGGCTGCCAGGCGTCGGTGACGATCAGGATGCGCATGTGGCCTCCGGGGCGGGTTCAAGGTTGGCCGAAGCCGCGGCTTCGGTGCTGTGGGCGGCCTGGGCGGGCTTGCCGAGCAGTTGGGTCCAGTACACCACTTCGAGCCGGCCGTCGGCGTGCTCCACCAGCGCTGACAGGCTCTCCACCCAGTCGCCGCAGTTGCCGTACAGCACGCCGTCGATGTCCTTCACCTCGGCCTTGTGGATGTGGCCGCACACCACGCCGTCGAAGCCGCGCCGGCGCGCCTCGCCGGCCAGCAGCTGTTCGAAGTCGCTGATGAAGTTCACCGCGTTCTTCACCTTGTGCTTGAGGTATTGCGACAGCGACCAGTAGGGCAGGCCGAGCTGGCTGCGCACCCAGTTGTAGCCGCGGTTGAGCTGCAAAATCAGCGTGTACAGGTTGTCGCCGAGATAGGCCAGCCACTTGGCGTACTGGATCACGCCGTCGAACTCGTCGCCGTGGATCACCAGCAGGCGCTTGCCGTCGGCGGTGTGGTGTTCGGCCTCCTGGCGGATCGCGATGCCGCCGAAGTCGAGTCCGCCGTACTGGCGCGCGGCCTCGTCGTGGTTGCCTGGCACGTACACCACGCGGGTGCCCTTGCGCGCCTTGCGCAGGATCTTCTGCACCACGTCGTTGTGGCTCTGCTTCCAGTACCAGGATTTGCGCAGCTGCCAGCCGTCGACGATGTCGCCGACCAGGTAGAGGTAGTCGGCGTCGTGGTGGCGCAGGAAGTCGAGCAGGTGTTCGGCGCGGCAGCCGGAGGTGCCGAGGTGCACGTCCGAAATCCAGATGGCGCGGTAGCGGCGGGGGGCGGTTTGCTGGAGTGTGGGCGACATGTGGCGGTATCCCGGTCCGGAAGACACCCCGATGGTGCCGCGCCAACATGACGTCGCGGTGAGCGTCCGGTGACGGCTGTGTGACAGCCGCGCCACAGTGGCGGGATAATGGCCGCGATTAATGTGCGGTTAAGTTGCGGTGGCTTAAATGGCTGCCATCACGTCGTTACCCCCCACCGTCAACTCGAGGAAACTGTCATGAAAAAACTGGTTCTGCCCGCCCTGATCGCCGCCGTCGCCGCGCCTGCCGCCTTTGCCGCCGCCAAGTGCGAGCAGCATCCCAAGGAGCAGTGGATCAAGGAAGCCGATTTCAAGCAGAAGCTGGTGAAAGAAGGCTACCAGATCAAGAAATTCAAGGTGGACGGCAACTGCTACGAGCTCTACGGCAAGAACAAGGACGGCAAGAAAGTGGAAATCTACTACGATACCGTCTCCGGCAAGCCGGTGAAGAGCGAAATCCAGGATTGAGTCCGCAAGACGGATCACACCCCGGCCGCGCCTGCGGCCTTTTTGTTTGTGGGGAGCCGAGCATGAACCACACCGTACAGTACGAAACCATCAGGGTATGGGATCGTTTCGTGCGCTTTTTCCACTGGGCCCTGGCCGCGTGCATCCTGGCCAATCTGTTGCTGCTGGAGGAGGGCGATCCGCCGCACCGCTGGGTCGGCTACGCCGCCGCCGCGCTGGTGCTGGCGCGCATCGGGTGGGGCTTCATCGGCAGCCGCCACGCGCGCTTCGCCGACTTCTTCCCGACCCCGTCCAGGTTGGCCGAACACTGGCGCCTGCTGCGCCAAGGGCGGGACGACCACCACCCCGGCCACAACCCGCTGGGCGCGCTGATGATGCTGGCGCTGATGGCGCTGGTGCTGGCGCTCGGCGTGACCGGCTACCTGATGGGCACCGACGCCTACTGGGGCGAGGAGTGGCTGGAGAACCTGCACGAGGCGCTGGCCAACACCCTGACCGCGTGCGTCGGCCTGCACGTGCTGGCGGCGCTGCTGATGAGCCGGCTCTCGCGCGTCAACCTGGTGCGCGCCATGGTGACCGGGATCAAGGTGCGCCCGGTGCGCGACAGTGCACGCTGATGCGTCTGATGGACCACCCTTGCGACGGAGCACGCCATGCGCATTCTGCTGATTGAAGACGACGACATGATCGCCGACGGCCTCAAGGCCGGGCTCGGCCAGCTGGGCTTCGTGGTGGACTGGTTCCGCGACGGCAAGTCGGGCCTGGCGGCGCTCTCCGGCGCGCCTTTCGACGCCGTGATCCTCGATCTCGGCCTGCCCGGCCTCGACGGCATGGAGGTGCTGGCCGCCTGGCGCCGCGCCGGGCGCAGCGAACCGGTGCTGATCCTGACCGCGCGCGACGCGCTGCCGGAACGGCTCAAGGGGCTCGACGCCGGTGCCGACGACTACCTGGTCAAGCCGTTCGCGCTGGCCGAGGTGGCGGCGCGGCTGCGCGCCCTGATCCGCCGCCGCCACGGCCAGAGCGGGCCGCTCTACCTGCACGGCGCGCTCAGCTTCGACCCGGTGGCGCGCCGCGCCACCCTGTCCGGCGAGCCGCTGGAGCTGACCGCGCGCGAGCTGGCGCTGCTCGAGCTGCTGCTGGTCAGCAAGGGGCGCGTGCTGCCGCGCAGCCTGATCGAGGAGAAGTTGTACGGCTGGGGCCAGGAACTCGACAGCAACGCGGTCGAGGTGCATGTGCACCATCTGCGCAAGAAGCTCGGCAGCGGCTTCATCAAGACCGTGCGCGGCATCGGCTACACCCTGGGGGACGAGGAGTGAAGACACCGCCGAGCCTGCGCGGCCGGCTGATGCGCATGATCATGCTGGTGGTGCCGCTGGTGTGGCTGGTGGCCACCGGCATCTCCGGCTACGCCGCCTGGCACGAGGTCAACGAGCAGTACGACGGCCAGCAGCGCCTGTTCGCCCAGCAGCTGCTCTATTCCTCGCGCGCCTTTACCCGACCCGCTCCGCCCTACGAGCACGGTGAGGAGGGCGAGGTCGACCACATGGCGCTGGCGGTGTGGAACGCCGGCGGCGAACTGTTGATGAGCGACGGCGAAGGCTTGGCCTTGAGTCCCCATCCGGGGTATTCCGGCTTCCTGACGCTCGATACCGAAGAAGGCAAGCACTGGCGCGTGTTCTATCTCAGCGACGCCCACTACAGCGTGGCGGTGGCCCAGGAGCTCAAGGAGCGCTGGGAGGTGGTGCGCGGCCTGCTCGTGGCGCAATGGCTGCCCTGGCTGTTGATGGTGCCGGTATTGCTGATCCTGTTGTGGCGCAGCGTGGCACGGGGGCTGGCGCCGCTGGAACGGGTACGCGAGGAACTGCAGCACCGCACCCCGGACGACCCGACCCCGCTGTCGCGCGCGGTGCCCTCGGAACTGACGCCGCTGATCGACGGCATGAACGGGCTGATCGCGCGCGGCGCCGAGATGCTGTCGCGCGAACGCCGTTTCACCGCCGATGCCGCGCACGAATTGCGCACCCCGCTGGCGGCGTTGCGGGTCCAGGCCGAGGTGGCGCAGCTGAGCACCACCACCAAGGCACGGCAGCACGCCCTGGGGCAGCTCACGCTCGGCATCGACCGCGCCACGCGGCTGACCGAGCAACTGCTGGCGCTGTCGCGGCTCGACCCGCTGCAGACCCCGGCCCACCTCGCCCCGCTGCGCTGGCAGGCGATCGCCGCGCGGGCACTGGAGGAGGCCCGGCACGTCGCCGCGGAGCGCGGCATTGGCGTCGAACTGCAGCAGAGCGTCCCCGACGCCGAGGTGCTGCCGCTTTCCGGCGACGAAACCCTGGTCGGGCTGCTGCTGCGCAACCTGCTCGACAACGCCATCCGCTACTCGCCGGACGGCGCCACGGTGACGCTGGTGCTGGCCGCCGACCACGTCGCGGTGCGCGACACCGGTCCGGGCATTTCCGCCGAATGGCTGGAGCGGGTGCGCGAGCGCTTCTTCCGCCCGCCGGGGCAGAGCCAGCCCGGCAGCGGCCTCGGGCTCTCCATCGTCGAGCGCGTGGCGGAACTGCACGGCCTCGCGTTGGAGCTGGAAAACCACCCCGAGGGCGGGCTGATCGCGCGCCTGGTGCGTGCCTGAGGCTTCGGCCAACCTGGTGCCGGTGGCTGCGGCAATCGGTCGCATTCCCGGCCTCGCCAGCGCGTACTAAGCTGTCGGTACTCGGGGTTCGCCACCCCGCTCCAAGTGTTTGGCCCACGCCCCGGCGTGGGCCGTTTTCTTTGCCCTTGCGTGCTCGGGCCTGTCCCGGGCGGCGAGCGGCGCCGCCGCTGGCTATCATTCAGGTTGTGATCGAGAACCTCCTCCCTCACAAGCCGAGAGGACGAAGCGATGAGAAGCGCACACGATCTGGTGCGGGAGGCGCGTAGCCGCATCGTCGAGCTGCCGCTGGCCGAGGCGGCGACGTGGCGGCCGGACGGCGTGCTGGTGGTGGACGTGCGCGAGCCGGCGGAGTACGCCGCCGGACATGTGCCCGGCGCGCTCAACCTGCCGCGCGGCGTGCTGGAATTCAGGCTGGAGGCGGTGCCGGAGTGGGCCAAGCGCCAGCGCCCGGTGCTGCTGTATTGCCAGACCAGCAATTGCGCCGCGTTGGCGGCGCTGTCGCTGCTGCAGATGGGCTATAGCACGGTGCGTTCCATCGCCGGCGGTTTCGACGATTGGGTGGCGGCGGGACTGCCGGTGGAAAAACCGGCGCAGCCGGCGCCGCACTGAGCGGGCGGCGCGGCAAAAAAAAAGCGGGAAGGCCGCAGGCCTTCCCGAAACGCTTCGTTGCAAGGGGTGAGTGCCGGATCAGCGCTCGACGATCAGGCGCGAGCGCATCTCCAGGTGCCGCGCGTGGCAGAAGTGGGTGCAGTAGCACCAGTAAATGCCCGGCTTGTCTGCCTTGAAGGTGACCGACTTGGTCTCCTGCGGGTTGACGATGAAGTTGACGTTGTACTTGGATGCCGCGAAGCCGTAGGTCAGGTCTTCCACTTGTCGAGGTCAGGATCGCCATTACCTCGTCGCCCTTCTCCATCTTGAATTCCCCCCAGACTGTATGCCGGCGCCGGCGAGGCGATGTGGATGGTCATCTTGTTGCTGTCCATGTTGAACACCGGGGTGCGCTTGACTTCACGGCCTGACGGCATGCCAAGCACGTGCATTTCACCGGAGTGCCCACCGTACCACCGGCCGTAGTGAGCGTAGTGCTGGCCGGGTTCCTTGTATGGGTTATGACGGGCGGCATGCCCTAAGGGTAATGATGGTCAGCCTGATTCAATAGTCCGCCAGGTTACGGCTGTAAGAATCGATAATCGGCAATCGAGAATTATTGATGCAAATCAAGGGCAATAATCGTTTGGCCACCCTGATGGGGGTGTTTTACATGATTTTTGCTTTGCTTTCAATGGAGCTGTCAATTGGTTGACGTCCGTCAAGCAGCTTGGGTTAACGCTTGCATAGTATTGAACCCTGCGACAATTTGCCGCGCCCTTGCTTGATTTTCCCTAGATAGAATTGCTCTCGTCGGGAATTAGAGCGGGGTTGAGTCAACTTACTTCTTTTAAGAGAAAGTGATTATGACCAATTCAATTGGTAAGTCAGAAGAATCTCTGAATCCTGACTTGGGACGTCGGCGTTTTCTAGGCACGACAGCCATTGCCGGTCTTGCTGGTGCAGGTATTTCCTTGGGGCTGGCCGGTTGCAATAAACCGGAGGCCACTGCCGCAACCACCGCCGCTAGCAATGCTTCTGGAACCAAGGGCGCTCCTGCTGTCGATTATGGTAAGTACGAAGTCCATCCTGGTGACCTAGATACTTATTACGCCTTTTCCAGTGGCGGGCACTCTGGTGAAATTCGTGTACTGGGTATTCCTTCCGGCCGCGAAATTAAACGAATTCCTATTTTCAATATCGACTGCATGGTGGGTTGGGGCATCACTAATGAGTCGAAAAAAATCATGGGGACCAAGCCAGATGGCAGTTTGAAGTATTTTACTGGCGATACGCACCATGTGCATATGAGTTACAAGGATGGGACGTATGATGGAAAATACATCTTTGTAAACGATAAGATCAATGGCCGGTTGGCTCGAGTGCGACTGGATACGATGGAATGCGATCACATTCTCGAGCTGCCGAATGTGCAAGGCTTCCATGGTGTATTCCCGGATAAACGCGATCCGCTGGACCAAGGTATCAACCACACCACGCGCGTGTTCTGCGGTAGCGAATTCCACATCCCGCACCCGAACGACGGCCGCGACCTCGAATCGCCGGAGAAATACGGCGCGCTGTTCACCTGCGTCGACTCCGAGACCATGGAAGTGCGCTGGCAGTGCAAGGTCGACGGCAATATGGACCTGGTGGCGACTTCGTATGATGGTAAGCTGACCTGCTCCAATCAATACAATACCGAGAGTGGTGTCCATTACGAAGACATGATGTCGGCCGAGCGCGACTCCTGCGTCTTCTTCAATGTGGCGCGTATTGAAGCCGCAGTTAAAGCCGGTAAAGTGTTCCACATCGGTGACTCCAAGGTTCCAGTGGTCGATGGCACCAAGGCGGCTAATAAAGATCCGAAGACGGCATTGACTTGCTATGTGCCGGTGCCGAAAAACCCGCACGGCGTGAATGTCTCGCCGGATGGCAAGTATTACGTCTGCTCTGGCAAATTGTCGCCGACGGCAACACTGATTCAGCATGACCTGGTATTGAAATGGTTTGATGGCCAGTTGAAAGAGCCGCGCGATACGGTCGTTGCCGAGCCGGAAATCGGGCTGGGGCCATTGCATACCGGCTTTGATGGCAAGGGCAACGCCTATACCACGCTCTTCCTGGATAGCCAGATCGTAAAGTGGAACCTCGATGCCGCGATGAAGGCATTCAAGGGCGACAAGAGCGCCAAGCCGGTGCTTGATCGTATCGACGTCCATTACCAGCCGGGTCACGGCTTCACCTCCATGGGGGAAACCAAGGAACCGGATGGCAAATTCTTCCTGTCCGATAACAAGTTCTCCAAGGATCGCTTCCTGCCTGTAGGGCCGCTGCATCCGGAAACGGCGCAGCTGATCGATATCAGTGGCGAGAAAATGCAGCTGGTTTCCGACCATTCCGCCTATCCCGAACCGCATGATTCCATCATGGTGCGTCGTGACATCATCAAGACCCGGCAGATCTATAACCTGGATGAATTCCCGCTGGCGGTGAAGAACGTCAAGGACAGTCGTGTCGAGCGCAAGGGCAAGAAGGTCACGGTGTATCTGACTTCCCAGGCCCCGGCTTATGGCCTGCGCGAGTGGCGCGTCAAGAAAGGGGATGAAGTCACGATTATCGTGACCAACCTGGATAAGGTGGAAGACCTGACCCACGGTTTTGCTATCCCCAAATACAATATCAACTTTGTTATTCATCCGCAGGATACCAAGTCGGTTACGTTTATTGCGGACAAGCCGGGGGTATTCTGGTGCTATTGCACCAACTTCTGCCATGCCCTGCATCTGGAAATGCGTTCCAGGATGCTGGTCGAGGCTTGATCTTTTCGTTTTACGGTTTTATCGCGACGAGCTCTGGGGAGTCGCAAGACTCCCCTTTTTTTCGTCTGTTATTGTGTTGTTTGGAGAGTGCTTGTGCCTGACATCAGTATTTGGCTTCAGCTAAGAGCTGTTGTTCTGCTGGCCTTGTCGATGGCGGCTGGGGCTAATACCTTGCAGGTGCTGCCAGGCCAATCGATTGCCGCGGCTGTTGCAGCAGCTAGGCCGGGCGATACGGTGGAGGTCCGTCGGGGCATTTATCGCGAGCATTTGCGGATTGATAAGCCACTTACCCTCAAGGGTGTCGACCGTCCCCTGCTAAGCGGCGAGCAATCTGGCGATGTAATTCGCATTATTGCGCCGGACGTTAGGATAGAGGGATTCATTATTACCGGCAGTGGGGCCGATCTTGGGGCTCAGAATGCCGGGGTCTATGTTCAGCCTGGCGCAGATCGTGCCGTCGTGCATGATTGCGATATCAGTTATAGCCTGTTTGGCTTGTGGATTGAAAAAGCCAAAGATGTGGAAGTGAGTAGTAATTTGATTACTGGAAAGCGCGATTTCCAATCTCCACAGCGCGGCAATGGTATTCAGATTTACAACACTACAGGCGCTCGCATCCTGAATAATAAAATCAGTTTCACCCGCGATGGCATCTATGTGGATGTTTCGCATCATGCCGTATTTAGCGGCAATAAAATTCATAACGTGCGCTACGGTACGCATTATATGAATTCTTATTTCAATGTCTGGGAAAACAACGAATCCTATCATAATCGTGGTGGTTTGGCCTTAATGGAGACGCGGAATATTATTGTCCGCAATAACAAGGCATGGGGTAATACCGACCACGGCATCATGTTGCGTACCATTCAGGATTCCATTATTGAAAATAATGTCGTCTCTGGAAATCAACGCGGATTTTTTATTTATGATGCAGAATATAATGTAATACACAATAATCTGGTGACAGACAATGCGGTAGGAGTCCATCTTTCAGCGGGTTCCTTTAAGAATAAAGTGATGCATAACGACTTTATCAATAATCACGAGCAAATTCGTTATGTTGCAAGCCGGGATGTATCATGGCTCGGCAACTATTGGAGCAATTACGCCGGGTGGGACCGCAATGGCGACGGGGTAGGTGATGTGCCCTATGCGGCCAATGACGTGGTGGATAGGTTGATGTGGAAGATGCCAACGGTAAAACTGCTGTTGAATAGCCCGGCGATCCAGACGCTGCGGCTGATTGCACAGCAGTTTCCCCTGCTGCGTGCGCCCAGCGTGCTGGATGAAAAGCCGCGCATGCGCCCGATGCGTCCCGGCTGGAGTCAATGGATTGGAAAAGCCCATGATTGAAATGCGGAAGGTGATCAAACGCTATGGCCCGAACTGCGCAGTGGATGGCGTGGATTTGACCATAGGCAGCGGTGAGTTGTTTGGCCTCATCGGGCACAACGGCGCGGGAAAAAGCACTCTGTTCAAGATGATGCTGGGCCTTATTCCGGTATCCGCAGGCTCCATCCATATCGGTGGCCAGGCTGTGCGCGGCGGCGGTTTTCGCCAGATTCGGCGAAGTCTGGGTTATCTGCCTGAGAATATTGTGCTGTATGACAATCTGACCGGGCTGGAAACGCTGCAGTTCTTTGCCCGGCTCAAAGGTGTGCCGGCGGAGGAGTGTCCCGGCGTGCTGGCCACGGTGGGGCTGGCGGCAGTGGCGCGGCAGCGGGTCAGGGGCTATTCGAAAGGGATGCGCCAACGGCTTGGTTTTGCTCAGGCTCTGCTGGGGCGACCGCGGTTACTGTTCTTGGATGAGCCGACCAATGGACTCGATCCGGAGGGGGTGCGCGAATTCTATCAACTGCTGCGTGACAAGCAGGATGAGGGGGTGACGATTGTCATTACCTCGCACATCCTGGCGGAAATCCAGGAGCGGGTTGACCGGCTGGCCATCATGCGTTGCGGCAAGATTCAGGCTTGCGGCAATTTGCAGGCCTTGCGTCAGGAGACCGAGTTGCCGTTACGCATCCTGCTGCGGTTGGCCGATGGGGGCGCAGAGCAATTACGGACTCATCTGCAGGCAGGCGGTGGCTATCGGTTGGAGCAGGAGGGGGGACAGCTAACGCTGATTTGCTCGCGGGATGTCAAAATGGCCGTTTTGGCAAGACTGGCGAATCTGCCCGATCTGGTGCTGGACCTGCAGGTGAGAGAGCCATCATTGGAAGATGTTTTTTTGGGTTACGCGGAGTAGCGCCATGAGTATCGGTATTGATTTTGGGCAGATTTCCGCCATGGCAGGCAAGGAGTTCCGGGACCGTATCCGCAATCGTTGGGTATTAGCGGTAACTCTGGTTTTTACTGCATTCGCTTTCATCATCACCTATTTCGGTGCTGCTTCACAGGGCACGGTCGGGATGCAGAATATCGAAGCCACCATTGCCAGCCTAGTTAGCCTGGTGATCTATCTTTTGCCTCTGATTGCGCTGATTCTCGGCTTTGATGCCATTGTCGGTGAGAGGGAGCGAGGGTCGCTGGATCTGCTGCTGGCCATGCCGATTACCCGCTTGGAGCTGTTACTGGGTAAATACCTGGGCCTCGCTGGTGCCTTGACTCTTTCCACTTTGCTGGGGTTTGGCGTGGTGGGTGCAATGATTGGCATTCAATTACCGGTAGAGGCGCTCTATCACTATGCAGGCTTCATGCTCAGTGCGGTGTTGCTGGGCTGGGCCTTTCTCAGTCTGGCCGTATCCATTTCGGTGTTCGCGGTAGATCGCGCCCAGGCCAGTGGTATCGCCATTGCGCTGTGGTTCTTTTTTGTCTTGGTGTTTGATCTACTGCTGCTGGGAGCGCTGGTGGTGAGTGGTGGCGATGTCGCCGGTCCCCTGTTTCCCTACCTGCTGCTGCTCAATCCTGCGGATATCTTCCGGATCCTGAATATTTTTGGTACGGATGATGTGCGCATCATGTTTGGTCTGACCAGCATTTTTCCGGCTCATCTGGCGAACCCGCTGCTGCTGGGCAGCATCATGTGTGGCTGGATAGTGCTGCCACTGGGGCTTGCCACCTGGAGATTTCATCGATGAATCCTATGCTTTCACGTCGTTGCTGCCTGGGCTTGCTGCTTGCCACGCCCTTGCTGGCTGCCTGTCAACAAAGTACGGTGGCTGCGGGACACCCCGTGCCTATTGATAAAAATACGAGCTGCAGTCTGGATGGCATGAGCCTGATGGATTATCCGGGGCCCAAAGGGCAGATCCAGTACGAACAGGGCGCTCCGGATTTCTTTTGCGATACCATTGAGCTGTTTGCTGTTTATCTGCGGCCGGAGCAGCAACGCAAGATTCAGGGCGTTTATGTGCAGGACATGGCGTTGGCCGATTGGGACAAGCCGGTCGGGAATTGGATTGATGCCAAGAGCGCTTTCTACGTAGTGGGTTCTAAGCGAACCGGTTCCATGGGGCAGACTTTCGCATCCTTTGCCAGTGAGGCAGCAGCACGGGCTTTCGCGGCCAAAGAAGGGGGCAAGGTTTACTCATTTGCGCAGATTCGGCCCGAGATGGCGGAATTGGATGGCGGTGTGGTCAAAGACAAGATGATGTAGGAGCCGAGTGTGACTAATTTTTATGACAATTTGCCTGAAGATACGGCCCAGCAGATTGAAGCGCTGAGCCGCCTGAGCTTTTATTTACGCGAAAACAGAAAGTCCCTGCTGGATCAATATCAGCTCGAGGACGAGTCTGTATTACTGGATAAGATTCGTTGTGGAGATTTACCCGAGCATCCGGCTTATGAGCATTATCTGAGTGCGTCGATATTGTTGACGGAACGTGAGGCGGTTCGTCAGCAATTGAAAGCCGTTCTAAATGGAAGGGATGAAAGCGATGCTGCATTTGCATCTTAAGGAACAAATAGAAGGCGAACTGGATGCGGTCGTCGAATTGCATCAGGATGCGCTGTTGGTTCATTTGCCCAATGGAGTGAGTGCGGAATTGCGCTTTCTAGACGAAGCACAATATTCATTTAACTGGCGTTGGGGCGATGCCGAATTAAGAATCGATACTGCTCCGTTGCATCCGGAATTGGCGACTTTCCCTAACCATTTGCATGGTGTGGATGGCCAGGTTCTCGCCGATCCGGTTTCGATGCCAGGGCAAACCCCATGGGAAAATGCCAATCGCTTATTGAAGTTGCTGCAACAGAATCCCTTGTTGGATGCCGAGCCTGCCTGACTGCCAGGTGAATACGGAAAGCCACCAGATAAAGAGGTGGCTTTTTTTTGTGACTTGATTGGAATCAAGTCGATTGTCGGTATGAATTGTTATTGTCAATATCAAATATTTGTTCGGTAGGAAGGTTGAAATGATTAATGCAAAATGGATTGTTGCCTGCTGCGTACTGCCGCTGGCGTTGAGTGCTTGTGGCAAGAGTGAAGGGAAGGCGGCCGAGGCGGGTAATGCCGCACCGGCGGCAGTTGCCAGTGCTCCCGCTGCGGCAACTGCGGTAAGCAGTGCTGCCTCCGTGTCGAATGCGGGTGGTGAGAAGGTCTTCAAATCGGTTTGTTCTATGTGCCATCAAACCGGGGCTGCCGGTGCGCCTATGGTGGGGAGCAAGGAAGACTGGGCACCACGCATAGCACAGGGCAAAGACACCTTGTACAAGCATGCTCTGGAAGGTTTTACCGGCCAAAAAGGGGCGATGCCGGCCCATGGCGGCAACCCCAGCCTGAGCGACGCAGAGGTCAAGTCGGCCGTGGATTACATGGTATCTAAAGCGAGTTAATGTATTCCTAGTTGATGAGTGAGGTGGTGTGGTGGCAAGGGCGGTTGCGGGTGCTTGCTTGCTATTGCCTGCCATTGCCGGCACCAATGACATTGGTCAGTATTGCACCGAATCGAGATGCTGCTCGCTTGCTTGTAGTAGAAGTGCCGTATCAGATGGGTGGACTGCCAGTCAGGCTTGTTCTGGTGGATATGCCGCAACGGTAAGCCCGTCATCTCAGTGAGTCGATCATGCGCCAGGCTGCGGAGTTCGCAGCGGTGGCGCATTTTTTATTGTCTGTGCTGACTGGGGTGTCCGGGCATGTGCGTTCTGCCGCTGCATGGCTGGTGGGGGGCGAGGGGGTCATGTGGTTGTCTCCGGAAGCGCTGTCACGGATGCGCTGGCAAGGCATTTCCCCTTCCTTTTCGTTATTGCCGCTTGTTTGCGGGCAGCGCTAGGCCGGGGTATCGAAGCGGCACAATGGTCAATAGGGAAGGGTGGGGTTCATGTTTGTAATCTTCAGGATGCTGATGGCGGTTTTGCTGCTGGGATGTTCGTTGGGAGCTTCCGCTTCCGCTTCCAGCTATGAGCGCGAGTTGCCTGCCGCATTATCATCCGATCCGGATATGTGTCGCTGGGTGGATTGTGCCGGTGTAATACCCGGGGCGAACTCCTTTTCCGTGAGGAAGGGACAGCCACCGTATGTGGAGGCTTATCAGGCCAGCGGCCAGGCACGGCAGTTGAAGGGCTATGTCTTTCTGTCGACAGATATCGTGGATACGGCAGGGTATTCCGGCAAGCCGATTGTGACGCTGATAGGGATGGATACGCACGGACGCATTACCGGGGTGCGGGTGCTGAAACATAGCGAACCCATTCTGCTGGTAGGCATTCCTGAGTCTAAGCTGCTGGCCTATCTTCATCAGTACGTCGGCCGTCTGGCGGGCAGCAAATTCGAAATTGGCAAGAGTGGCACCGACGGCCAGGGTATGGATGCGATTTCAGGCGCCACCGTGACGGTGATTGCAGAAAACCAGCTTATCGCTCGCTGCGTCTACGAGGTGGCAAGACAGGTTGGCATCATCAAGGCGCAAGAACGGCCGCAGGCAAAATTCGTGAATGGCGCCAGTCCGCGCAGTTGGGCCGACCTGCTGGCTGACGGCAGTGTTCAGCATTTCCAGCTGCAGCAGGCCGATATTGGCACCAGTGGCAGCGGTCCTTACCTGGATCTGTATTTCGGCTATCTCAATGCTCCGGTAATCGGTCGTAGCATCCTGGGGGAGGAGGGGTATCAGCACCTGATACAGTCACTCAAGCCGAATGAGCATGCCCTGTTCGTGGTCGCTAACGGGACGGGGTCGTTCAAAGGCTCGGGTTTCGTCCGTGGCGGTCTGTATGACCGCATCCAGGTACGGCAGGATCTGGATGCCTTCACGTTCCGGGATACCGACTATCTCAATTTGTATAGCATCCGGGCCGCCGGGGCTCCGGATTTTCATGAGTCTGGCATTTTTATCCTGCGTAGCAAGAGCTTCAGCGCCGCCTATCCCTGGCAATTCACCTTCCTGGCCAACAAGGAGGATCAGGAAACCGGGAGCAAGACCTTTGCTGCGTTCGCAACCAATTACTGGTTGCCGGCCAGTATGCTGATCGGTGGCCGACCAACGGTCGTTCTGCCGGAACCGGTATGGCACAAGATTTGGCGGGAAAAGGGTTGGGAGGTGGTGCTGTTTGGCGGCTGGATTGCCTTGGTGCTGGGCTTTTTCATCAGTCGCGATGTCTGGGTGCGCAAGGCACGGCGGCAAGACAAGCGTTGGGTGTCTTGGCCCAAGACGGCGAGTTGGCTGTTTGCCATCGGCTTTGTCGGCTTCGGTGAAATGGCACAACCGTCGATTACCCAGGTGATGACCTTCTTCCACTCGCTGATGGCAGGCTGGAGCTGGTCCCTATTCCTGAGCGACCCTTTCATCTTCCTGTTCTGGTGCATCATCATTCCTAGCACCCTGCTATGGGGGCGTGGCGTATTCTGCGGCTGGATGTGTCCGTTCGGCTCGCTGTCCGAACTACTGTACAAGCTGGCCGGCACCATCGGTCTGGCGTCCCTGCAAAGAAAGCTGCCCGCGCATTGGCACCATAAACTGCGCTGGCTGAAATATGTCATCTTCTTCGTCTTGCTGTTGGTCTCGTTCTTCTCCATGAGTCAGGCGGAGAAACTGGCGGAAGTGGAGCCATTCAAGACCACCTTCCTGGTGGGGGTGTGGAATCGCAGCTGGCCATTCGTGTTGTTCTGGGGTGTACTGATCAGCCTGTCGCTGCTGATAGAGCGCCCCTTCTGCAAGTATCTCTGCCCTTTGGGCGCCGGCCTGGCGCTGCCATCCTGGCTAAGCTTTCTCAAACTGCGAAGAAAGCCGGAGTGCACCAGCTGTCATGCCTGTGCCGTTGGCTGCGGCTCGCAAGCCATCGATCCGCAAGGTCGGATTGATTCGAAGGAGTGTTTGCAGTGCCTGGATTGCATGGTGATGTACTACGATGCGCATAGCTGCCCTCCCCTGTCGCAGGAGCGCAAGCGGCGCCTCAAGGCCGGGCAGCCCCTGACCGCCATCGATGGCGGTGGGCATTTTATTCCCATCAAGCCGGTAGCCGTGGCCCCCGGAGTCGCAACACAGCCAGGTAAGACGTCTTGACGGTCAAGAATCCCCGGCGCAGGCGCTGGAAAGGGTGGCCCTGCTGGGAATAGGCCTGTTGAGCTGGCTGAGCCTGCGCCCGCCGGCGGTATTTGCCCAGGGTGATTCCGTGTTTGGCACCCAGGTGCAGTTGGTGCTGGCCGAGGTGTCGGCGGATCAGGCCAGGGTGGAAACCAATGCCGTGTTTGGCCTGTTCGACCAGATGCACAAGCAGCTGCACGCCTGGCAGCCTTCGGAAGTCATGCGGCTGAATGCGGCGATTGCCGCTGGCCAGCCGTTTCAGGCATCGCCGCGACTGGCAGCCATCCTGCGGGAGGCGCGGGCCCTGTCCATGGCCAGCGGTGGCCTGTTTGATCCCGGCATCAGTCATCTGGTCAAGCTGTGGGGTTTCGAGGCCGACCAATTCGACGGCAGGCAGCCGCCTGTTGCCGCGGAGATCGAGACATGGCGCCAACGTCAGCCTAGCCTGGCCGACTTGGATATCGCCGCCAACGGCGTAGTGAACAGCCGTAACCGGGCGGTCATGGTGGATCTGGGCGGGTTTGCCAAGGGCTGGGCGCTGGACGAGGCGGCGGCCTTGCTGAAAAGCCATGGCGTGCGTAATGCCTTGATTGATGTCGGAGGCAATCTGATGGCGCTGGGCGACAAGGAGGGTGAGGCATGGACTGTTGGCCTGCAGCATCCGCGCCGCGCGGGCATGCTGGGCAGCATTGCATTGCATTGCATTGCATTGCATTGCATTGCACTGCGCGACGGCGAGGCGATCGGCACCAGTGGCGATTACTATCGCTATTTCCGTGCCGGTGGCGTGCGCTACTGCCACATCATCGACCCCCATACCGGATACCCCGCGCAGGCCAGTCAATCGGTCACGGTGCTTGCTGATCCGGCTCCCCATGCCGGGGCATTGTCTGACGGCGCCAGCAAAGCGCCTTTCATTACCGGACCGGGAGAGGCCGGCAGGCAGGCGCGTGCCAGTGGCGTGAACAAACTGTTGTTGGTGGATGCGGCCGGGCAGGTCTGGGCAACGCATCAGATGGCCGCTCGCATCCATTGGAGGCAGCCCAAGCCCGTCGTGCACCTGCTGGTATTGCCGACCAAGGCGGAGTGATGGAGGCGATTCGTATCGAGGCATTGAGCCAGCAACGGTGCGGGCGCCAGGTTCTGTCGGACCTGGAGCTGGAGGTGCGCTCGGGTGAGATGTTTGCCCAGCAGGGGCCGAATGCAGCGGGAAAGCCCACCTTGCTTTCCTTGCTGAGCACCTTGCTGCGGCCCAGCAGGGGCCGCATTCGTCTTTTGGGCCATGATACGGTCACGGCAGCCACTGCCGTGCGGCGCTGTATCGGCGTGGTATTCCAGGGGGCGGCATTGAAACCACGCCTATCTGCCTGGGACAATTTATGCCTGATTGCGCGTTGCTATGGCTTGTCTACACAGAGGGCGCAGCGGCGTTGCATGGATCTGCTGGTGCAAAGCCAGATGGAGGATTTGGCACACGTCCCGGTGCAGCGATTGTCTGGCGGCCAGCAGCGCCGGCTGGAATTATTGCGCGCCTGCCTGGCCGAGCCACGCGTGTTACTGCTGGACGAGGCGACACAAGGGCTGGATGTGCTGGTAAGACAGGCATTCTGGCGGGATGTGCGCGGCTTGCAGCAGCAGGGCTGCACGGTGTTCTATGCCACGCATTATCTGGAAGAGGCCATGCAGGCGGAACGGATCGGGATGTTGCAGGCTGGCCGCCTGATTGCCTCCGACAGCCCGCAGGCCTTATTGAGCAAGGCCGGGGGGACGCAGTTGTCTCTTGAGGTCGAGGATATTCCATTAGCCATGACCTGTTTGCAACAACAGGGGCATAACGTGGTACAGCATGGCACCCGGCTATTGCTGAGCTGTTCTGATAGCGGCACCGTCCTGCCTGGGCTCATCGCCAGCTTGCCGTGTGCCATGCGGCGAGCGGATGTCCTGCCGCCAAGCCTGGAGTCGCTGTTTGTCCCCGCCGTCCAGGAGTGCAGGCCTTGAACGGCTTGCTCAGCATCATTCAGTTGGATCTGAAGCGTTTCTGGCTCAACCCATGGCGCATTGTCTTCAGCCTGGTGCAGCCGCTTCTCTATCTATTTGTGCTGGGGGCTGGCCTGAGTGGCGGTACTTTTGCCGAGGCGGGCTATTACCAGGCCTACATTTTCCCTGGCATTGTCGCGTTGACGCTCATGTTCACGGCCTGTTCCGCCGCGGTCAGCATTGTGCATGACCGTCAGGTCGGTTATTTCCGCGCCTTGCTGGTTTCCCCGGTACGCCGTTCTACCATTGGATTGGCCAGAATAGTGGCTGGTGCACTTGTCGCGCTCGCCCAAGGTTTGCTGCTGTTGCCATTCGCACCCTATGTCGGGGTGGGCTTTTCTGCGCATGTGCTGCTGCAGTTGATGTCGAGCATGCTGCTCTGCGCCATGGTTTTTTCCGCCTTGGGCCTGGTTATTGCCATGCCTTTTCGGTCGGTGATGGTCTTTCCTGTCATATCAAATGCACTGTTGTTGCCCATGTTCTTCTTGTCGGGGGGGCTATACGCTTTGGATTTGGTCCCGCCGTGGGTGCTGATGTTTGCCAGATTAAACCCGGCAGCCTATGGCGTTGACCTGATGCGTGGGATTTTGACCGGGCGCTACTTCTTTTCTCCTTTAATTTCAATTGCAGTGATGATTATTTTACTAATGATCAACTCGCTTTTTATCGCTTATTTCATGTCTAGAGAGACAGAGTAAGGTTATGGCAAAAGTCACGGCATGAGTCATCGCGTGTTTCTGCCGCCTCTGAATCGCATAAGATGATCCAGAGCAAACGAAACCGGAGCGGGATACTCAATGCGGCAATCTGCCGCAGCCGGGCGGCGGCGTGCGGTGGTAAAGTGCGGCCATGAACCCCACGCGCGTCCCCCGCACCCTGTTTTCGCCTGATCTGTTGCGTGCCGCCCGGCGCCTGTCGCTGGTGCGGCGCATCATGCTGCTGCTGTCGATACTGGCCATGCTCGGTTGCGCGCTGACCGGCGTGGTGATGCCCTGGATGCCGCTGCTGGCAGGGCTGTGCGGCCTGCTGCTGCTCAACCTGGCGCTGGACTACGGGCTGGTTCGCGGCGGCAGTCCGGCGCGGATTCTCCGGCTGGGGCTGTTGGCCGACGTGCTGGTGCTGGCGGCACTGCTGTGGCTGACCGGCGGCGCGGCCAATCCGCTGGGCTCGCTGTTTCTGCCCCCGGTGCTGTTTGCCGCGCTGATTGCGCCGGGTGTCTTTGCCTGGCTGCTCGCCGCGCTGGCGATGCTGCTCTACGGCTTGCTGATCTTCTGGCACCTGCCGCTGCCGGAGTTCGGAGAGCCGGCCATCGCCTTCAACCTGCACATCATCGGCATGTGGCTGACCTTTGCCGTGTCGGCCTGCCTGATCACCGCCTATGTTTCCTACCTGTCGCGGCTCTTGGCCGAGCGCGAGGCCGAACTCGACGCCGCGCGCGAAACCCAGCTGCGCGACGAGCAGCTAGTGGCGGTCGGCATGCAGGCAGCGGGCGCGGCACATTCGCTGTCCACCCCGCTCAACACGCTGACGCTGCTGGTGGACGAGCTGAACGAGAGCCACGGTGCCACCCCTGGGTTAGCCGAAGACCTGCCGCTGATGCGGCGTCAATTGGCGGTGTGCCGCGACGCGCTGGCGCGCCTCAAGCTCGGCGCCGAACCTGCCCCCGCCGCGCAGCCCTTGTTCGCCACCCTGGCCGAGCGCCTCGACGGCTGGCGCAGCCTGCGTCCCGACGTCCGGCTCGACTGGCAGCCGCCGCCCGGCGACGACCCGCTCGTGCTGCTGGAACCGGTGTTCTGGCCGGCCTTCTTCAACCTGATCAACAACGCCGCCGAGGCCGGCGGCGGCGAGGTGACGGTGAGCGCGCAGCTGCAGGGCGAGGCGCTGCAGCTCGACATCGTCAACCGCCAGGGCTGCCTCAGCGCCGCGCAACTGCGCCGTGCCGGGCTGACGCCGCTCGACTCCGACAAGCCGGCCGGGCTCGGCATCGGCATGTTGCTGTCGCACGCCACGCTGGCGCGCCTGTCGGGCTCGCTGGAACTGACCAACCGCGCCCAGGGCGGGGTGCACGCGCGGGTGACGCTGCCGCTGCAGCGGGCGAAGGAGGGGATATGAACGAAGCCATCTTGCTGATCGACGACGACGAGGCCTTCAGCGCGGTGCTGGCGCGCTCGCTGACGCGGCGCGGCCACGTCGTGGCGGTGGCGCACTCGGCCGAGGCGGCGCTGGCCGTGGCGGACGCCCCGCCCACGCGCATCGTGCTCGACCTCAACCTGGGCGGCGACAGCGGCCTGCGGCTGTTGCCGCTGTTGCGCCAGCGCTGGCCGGCCGCCGCCGTGGTGGTGCTGACCGGTTACGCCAGCATCGCCACCGCGGTCGAGGCCACCAAGCTCGGCGCAGTGCAGTACCTCGCCAAGCCGGCCACGGTGGACGACATCCTCGCCGCCTTCGAGCAGGTCTCGGCCAACCCCGAACTGCCGCTCGCGCCGCAGCCGATGTCGCTCAAGCGCGTCACCTGGGAGCACCTGCAGCGCGTGCTGGCCGAGCACGACGGCAACGTCTCGGCCACCGCGCGCGCCCTCAACATGCACCGCCGCACGCTGCAGCGCATGCTGGCCAAGAAGCCGGTGAAGAACTAGCCGGTGCAACCGATCCAGCGCCGAGTTCCCGCCCGGGGCCGGCGCATCCCCCCCTCCTTTACGGGCTGGTACGGCGCGCGCCGTGCCCTGGCTCCAGCTTGCCGGCATATGTTTAGACTGATTAAACATTGGACGAACTAGAGCTTTTACGCTAGATTGTTTCGCGCACCTAAGAGCTCAGGCTTTTGTGTGTTAGCCCCTCGAAACATCGCCGCCGGATAAGCTCTGGCGAGGTGTTTCTTCCTCGTGTTGGCCCCTGCGGAGCGATCCCCGGGGGATTTTTTTTGCGGCTGAGGCCATGCCTGCTGGCTCATGCACGCGGCACTGAGGAAATGAGCTTGATGCCCAGTGCAACCATGACGCCGCCGGTGGCTCGGTCGAGCCAAGCCTTGTAGCGCAAGTAGATGCTGCGTGGCCGTGCCGAGGAGAGGGCCAGGGCGACCAGGGTGTACCAGCCGGCCTCGATGATAAAGACGAGGCCCGCCACGCCGAGATCGAATGCCCGTGATGAGGCGGCGGGAAGGAAGGCGGCAAAGACGCTGGCGTACACTATGGCTGTCTTGGGGTTGCTCACCTGTGTGGTGAGCCCCAGAACAAAGGAGCGCACGGTGGTGGTGCGGGCGGTCGAGTCGATGGTACCGCTGATGAGGGGCTTCCGGGCGCCAAGCCAGATACGGAGCCCGAGGTAGGCAAGGTACAGCCCCCCGGCCACCTTGAGAATCTCATACAGTGACGGAACCGCAAGCAGCAGGCCGTGCAGCCCGAGCAAAGCGGCCGAGGCAAAGGCGAGTCCGCCGATGCCCATTCCGAGGGCGGCACCGATGCCGTCCGCTCGTGACGAAGAAACGGCGGTGCGAGCGACCATGACGAAGCTCGGGCCTGGGCTGGCCGCTCCGATGGCAAGGGTCGTGGCGATGCCGAGCAGGGCGGTGGTTTCTTGCATGGCGCTACTCCTTGGGGGGAAATGGAAGCGATGGCCGATGGCAGGCGGGCTCCAACGGCGGATTGGCCGCCGGCAAATACCTGATCAAGGGTGTTGCCACCTCAACGTAGGCGACAGTATCCCTGGCGGAAAGCTTGCCACAACGGCATTTATGACAAAAGCGTTTTTGTTATGACCCGCGAATACACGATGGGCGTGCCTTGTCCCCTGTCGGTCGGTTTCCTTCCCTCAACGTTGGCCGAACAACTCTTCCCGCTACCTCACCTTCCGAAACGTCAGATTGATGCGTTGCTCCCCCAGCAAGGGATGGACGCCTTCCTTGAGCGGCAGCACGCCGTGGTAGCGCAGCCGCGCCGGGCCGCCCCACACCACCACGTCGCCGTGCGCCAGCGGGATGCGCTGCGTCTTGTCCTCGCGCCGTAGGCCGCCGAACAGGAACAGCGCCGGCAGGCCGAGCGAGACCGAGACGATGGGGGCGATCTGGTCGCGCTCGTCCTTGTCCTGGTGTAAAGACAAGCGCGAACCGGGGACGTAGCGGTTGATCAGGCAGGCATCCGGCTCGTAGCCGGGGAAGCCGGCCTCGGCGGCGGCGTCGCGGGCGAGCAGGCGGAAGCTCTCCGGCATGGCCGGCCAGGGCTGGCTGGTGGTGGGGTCGAGCGGGTCGTAGCGGTAGCCGCTGCGGTCGCTGACCCAGCCGTAGCGGCCGCAGCCGCTCATCGTCACCGACATGCGATAGCCGCCCGGCGTGATCATCTGGCGGAACGGCGCCACGGCGGTGACGTCGCCCAGCGCGGCGAGCAGGGCATCGACATGGGGCAGGGCGAAGCCGCGCAACACCACGGCGCCCGGCGCCAGTTCCTCGCGCCAGCGCGGGGGCTCGTCGCCGAACAGGTCGAAAGTCATGGCTCGGAGCGCTCCTCCCCGCCGCTACTCCGCTGCTGCGCTTCGCGCTCCAGCAGCGCGCGCTTGCGCTCCACGCCCCAGCGGTAGCCGGACAGGCTGCCGTCGGTGCGCACCACGCGGTGGCAGGGGATGGCGACCGCCAGCGCGTTGGCGGCGCAGGCGCCGGCCACGGCGCGCACCGCCTTGGGGGCGCCGATGCGCTGCGCGATCTCGGTGTAGCTGGCAGTGCTGCCGGGGGGAATCTCGCGCAGCGCTTGCCAGACGCGGCGCTGGAACGCGGTGCCGCGCAGGTCGAGCGGCAGGTCGAGGCCGAGCGCCGGGGCCTCGACGAAGCCCACCACCCGGGCTACCAGTTGTTCGAAGCCGGCGTCGCCGCCGATCAGTTCGGCGCGCGGGAAGCGGTCCTGCAGGTCGCGCGCCAGGGCGTCGGGGTCGTCGCCCATCAGGATGGCGCACACGCCGCGTTCGCTCTGCGCCACCAGGATGGCGCCGAGCGAGCACTGGGCGATAGCGAAGCGGATGCGGGCGTTGGCGCCGCCGGCGCGGTAGGCGCTCGGCGTCATGCCGAGCACCGCGTCGGCGGTTTCGTAGAAGCGGCTGTTGGCGTGGTAGCCGGCGTCGTAGATGGCGTCGGTCACCGTGCCGCTGGTGGCCAGCTGCGCGCGCACGCGCCGTTCGCGTTGCGCCGCGGCGTACTGCTTGGGCGTGAGGCCGGTGATCTGCTTGAACACGCGATGGAAGTGGAAGGCGCTGAGGCCGACGCGCTGCGCGAGTTGCGCCAGGCTCGGCGCGTCGTCCATGGCGTCGAGCAGGCGGCAGGCCGCGGTGACCTTGGCCGCGTGCTGTTCGGCGCGGCTCGGCTGGTCGGGCTGGCAGCGCCGGCAGGGACGGAAGCCGGCGCGTTCGGCGTCTTCGCGGCGAGCGTAAAAGCACACGTTCTCCGGCCGCGCCCGGCGCGCCGCGCACGACGGCCGGCAGTACACGCCGGTGGTCCGGACCGCGTAGTAGAAGGTGCCGTCGGCCTGTGGGTCGCGTGCCAGCACCGCGGCCCAGCGCGGGTCGCGCTCGGTGGCGGCGGCGAGTTCGGCGTTTTTGGTTGCGGCGTTCACGACGCGCTCCTTTCGACAAGGCAGGGGATGACCGTGATGCTAGCGGCGCGGGCACCGCACCGCACTCCGGCCCTTGCTTTTGAATTCGACCGCTGAGCCACGGCCAGGGTTGCGTGCGCCATCACAGCAAGAAATGCCGCGCCTGGCAACGGGCGGGGTGGCAAAGGTTGGCCGAAGCCGTCCGCCGCGTGCTCGCCCACTTGCTATACCGGTAACAGTAGGCGGCCGCCGGGCATGTCCCGTCGCACCGCCCGGCACCCGCGCCGCCCCCCCGGACCCGCACAAGGAAACCCCGCATGGAATCCGCACCGCTCCCCGATCCCTGCCTGTACGACAGCGCGCAACTGGAGCTGGTGATCGCCGACATGGCGCGCCGGGCGGCGCAGCTGCTGTCCGGTCACGAGCGGGTGGCGGTGATCGGGGTGCTGCGGCGCGGCGCGCCGCTGGCCGAGCGCCTCACCGCCGCGCTGGTGACGCAGTACCGGCTGGCACCGCCGCTGCGGCTCGACCTGTCGATCAAGCGCTACGCCGACGACCTGACGCTGCTGCATCCGGAAACGCAGTTCACCGAGAACGCCGCGCACGCCAGCCTGGACCTGGCGGGCTACGCGCTGCTGGTGGTGGACGATGTGCTCTATACCGGCCACTCGCTGCTGCGCGCCGTCGAGTACCTGGCGCGCAAGCAACCGGCGGCGATCTACGCCGCCATGCTGGCCGACCGCCACGTCACGCGCCTGCCGCTCCATGCCGACGTGGTGGGCCTGCACTTGCAGGTGGCCCCGCCCGACATCGTGGAATGCCATGTGCCGCCGTACGAGGCGGAATTCAAGATCGTGCTGAGAAAGCCGGCGGCGCGCTGACGCCGGCAGGGTTCATTGCGGTTTGACGCAGGACGGCCGTTCGTTCCTGAGCGGCGCGCGCTGCAGCTCCGCAGTGACGATCGACTCGATTTCCCGGCGCTGGCGCATCTCGGCGATGGCGCTGTCGAAGCGCCTGAGCAGCTCGCGCTGGCCTGCCTGCTTGTTGATCGCCAGATTGATGCCGACCGAGACCAGGTAGTTCGGCGCCGCGACGATGCCGGCATAGCGCGGCTGATCGAGCAGCTTCTTGCCGGCCAGTTCCGGCGCCAGCACGAAATCCAGCCGCCCGCACGCCAGCTTGCTGAAGTTTTGCGCGTCGGACTCCACCTCTTCCACCTCGACGCTGCCCTCGTGGCGCAGCTGGTCGAACGCCGCGCCGTACGACCAGCCGCGTATCACGCCGACGCGGTAGCCTGTCAGGCTTGCCGGGCCGTCGTAGCGAAAGCCGCTCCAGCGGCCGGCATCGTAATAGACCGCGACGTTCTCGGTGAAGTAGGGGCTGCTGAAATCGCCGCTGAGGTCGCGGCTGGGCGAGTGCACCAGGCTGCCGACGGCGGCGTGGCCGTCCAGGAACTCGGCCATGAGCCGGTTGAACGGACGAGCCCGGATGGCGACCTTCTCGCCCATGCGCTCGAAGGCGCGGCGCAGGATGGCGGGATAGATGCCTCGCGCTTCGCCGTGGGGGCCGGCGTACATGGTGGGCGGGCTGCCGGTATCGAAGTTGATCACCAACTCGCCGGCGTGCAGGGGGCCGGCGCCGGCCTGCAGGCCGAGTAGCAAGACGTAGGCGTTGATGCGGTGGCGGTGCATCGGCGGCTCCTGTCGGTGTCTGCCTGGCGGGGTGTCATCCGTTTTCATGCTAGACGATACGGCAAGCGGCGCATGACGACGGTGCCTCCCGCCCGTCTTCGGCCGTGCTACAGCCAGCGCCCCGGGTTCATCAGGCCATCCGGATCGAGCGCCTGCTTGATGGTCTTCATCAGGGCGAGCGCCACCGGGTCCTTGTAGCGCGCCAGCCAGTGCGGCTTGAGCTGGCCGATGCCGTGTTCGGCGGCCAGGGTGCCGGCATGGCGGTAGACCAGGTCGTAGACGATCTCGTTGACGCGCGGCTCGTCGGCGAACAGCTCGGCGTTGCCCGGGCGGGTGTGGCTGACGTTGTAGTGCAGGTTGCCGTCGCCGGCGTGGCCGAAGGCGACCACGCGCACGCCGGGGAAGGCGGCCGCCAGCGCCGCGCGGGCCTCGTCGAGGAAGACCGGGATGGCCGAACTCGGCACGCCGATGTCGTGCTTGATGCTGGGGCCGTCGCGCTTCTGCGTCTCGGACATCGCCTCGCGCAGCTGCCACAGCTTCTGCCGCTCCGTCTCGCTCTGCGCCACCACGCCGTCCAGCATGTCCTGTTCCGCGAGCCAGGCCACCAGCCGCTCGCTCAGTTCGGCCGAGTCGCCGCTGTCGGAGAGCTCGATCAACAGTGCCCAGGGCGCGGTGAATGGCAGCTGGCCGGGGTGGTAGTGGGCCAGCAGGTTCTGGCACACCTCGGACAGGATCTCGAAGGTGGTGAGGCGGTCGCCGAAGGCGTCCTTCAGCGCGTTGAGCCAGGCGATGGCGCTGGCGGCGTCCCGGACACCGACCAGCGCGGTGGCGTGCGCGGTGGGGCGCGCGAACAGCTTGAGCGTGGCGGCGGTGATCAGGCCGAGCTGGCCTTCGGCGCCGATGAAGAGCTGCTTCACATCCAGCCCGCTGGTGTCCTTCCTCAACCCGGACAGCGCGTTGAGGACCTGCCCGTCCGGCAGCACCACTTCCAGCCCCAGCGTCAGCTCGCGCATGGTGCCGTAGCGCAGCACCGCGAGCCCGCCGGCGTTGGTGGAGAGGTTGCCGCCGATCTGGCAGCTGCCCTCCGAGGCCAGCGACAGCGGGAACAGCCGGTCGGCGTCGGCCGCCGCCTGCTGCACCGCCGCCAGCGTCATGCCGGCCTCGACGGTGAGGCTGTGGTTGGCGGCGTCGAGCGCGCGCACGCGGTTGAGGCGCTCCAGCGCCACCAGCAACTGGCGGCCGGAGGCGTCCGGCGTGGCGCCGCCGCAGGTGGAGGTGTTGCCGCCCTGCGGCACGATGGCGACCCGGTGTTGGCGCGCCAGCCGCACCAGGGCGGCTACCTCGGCGCTGGAGCCGGGGCGCGCCACCGCCAGCGGCCGGCCGTGGTAGCGGCCGCGCTGGTCGGTGGCGTAGCGCGCGCAGTCGGCCTCGGCGGTGAGCAGGTTGGTCGAACCGATGACGCCGGCCAGCCGGGCGAGGAAGTCGTTCATGGCGGACCTCAGTCGGGGATGTCCGGCGCCATCAGTTGGTCCGGATGCTGCCAGCCGGGCAGCGCGGCGAGGCGCCCGAGCCAGGCGGCGACGTGCGGCCAGTCCTTGACGCTGAGCCCGGCCTCGTCCAGCCACCACAGGTAGGCGCTGGTGCTGAGGTCGGCGATGGTCGCGCCGCTCTCCAGCAGGAAGGGCTGGCGGGCGAGCTGGGCATCCAGCACCGCGAGATCGGCGCAGGCGCGCAGTTCCAGCCAGGCTTCCACCTCGGCCGGGACGCTGGCGAAGCGGCGGTAATAGCGCAGGTTGGGTACCGACAGGCCGATGCGGTTGGCTTCCCAGCCCAGCCATTCGCGGATGCCCTGGCGCTCGCCGGGGCGGCCGGCCAGCACGCCCTCGCTCTCGGCCAGCCATTGCAGGATGGCGTTGGACTGCACCATGGCCACGCCGTCCACCACCAGCGCCGGCACCTCGTCCCAGCGGCTGGCGGCGCGGAAGTCGTCCGGGCGCTCGGCGCGCGGCGCGGCCAGATCGACGTGGCGGTATTCGTGCGAGACGTCGCCCAGCATCAGTGCCAGGCGGACTTTGTAGCTATGGCCGGAAAAGCGGTTGCCGTACAGGGTAAGGGTGCTCATCGGGGTCCGTTCGAAAGGGCGGCGGGGTGTGCGCCGCGCTGTGGGTGGATGACGTGCCCGCCGGCGTCACTTCTGCCAGTAGGTCTTGACGTTGACGAACTCGTAGAGCCCGAATTCCGACAGCTCGCGGCCGTAGCCGGAGGCCTTGACGCCGCCGAAGGGCAGGCGCAGGTCGGAGCTGGTGTGGCGGTTGAGGTAGACGCTGCCGGCCTCGATGTCGCGCGCCAGCGTCCAGCCGCGCTCGGTGTCGGCGGTGTAGATCGAGGCGCCGAGGCCGAAGGGGGTGTCGTTGGCCAGGCGGATGGCGTCGGCCTCGTCGCGCGCGCGCAGGATGCTGGCCACCGGGCCGAACACTTCCTCGTGGTAGACGCGGCAGGCCGGGTTGACGTGGTCGAGCACGGTGGCCGGGTAGTAGAAGCCGGCGCCGTGCGGCATCTGGCCGCCGCGGAGCAGGGCGGCGCCGTTGGCGGTGGCGTCCAGCACCTGGGCGTGCAGCGCCTCGCGCAGGTCGGCGCGCGTCAGCGGCGCCAGCGTGGTGGCCCGATGGCGCGGGTCGCCGGGGATCAGCCGGGCGGTCTCGGCGAGAAAGGCGTCGACGAAGGCGTCGGCGATCTCGGGCACCACGATCATGCGCTTGGCGGCGTTGCAGCTCTGGCCGGCATCGCGGAAGCGCGAGTGGCAGGCTTCGCGCGCCGCTGTCTCGATGTCGGCGTCGGCCAGCACGATGAAGGGGTTGCTGCCGCCCAGCTCCAGCACGGTCTTCTTGAGGTGGCGCCCGGCCAGGCTGGCGATGACGCGGCCGGTATTGGTGGACCCGGTGAACGCCACCGCGTCGGCGGCCTTGATCGCGTCCTCGACCTGGTCGTGCTCGATCCAGGCCGCGTCCAGCACCGCGAGGTTGGCCGAAGCGACGATGTCGAGCAGCTTCTGCGTGCTTTGCGGCACCGACGGCGCCGGCTTCACCAGACAGGCGTTGCCGGCCATCAGCGCCGGCACGGCGAAGCGCAGCACCTGCCAGATCGGGTAGTTCCACGGCATCACCGCCAGCACCAGGCCCAAGGGCTCGAACGCCACGCCGCTGTGGCTGGCCTGGGTGGGAATGGTCTTGGCGGCCAACAGCCCCGGCGCCAGCTCGGCGTAGTAGCGGATCAGCTGCACCGATTTGTCGATTTCGGCCAGGCACTCGGCGGTGAGCTTGCCGACTTCCAGCGTCACCAGGTCGGCCAGCGCCACGCGCTCGGCGGTGAGGGCGTCGGCCAGCTTCAGCAGCCGTTCGGCGCGCTGGGCCACGGTCAGGCGCGCCCAGGGGTACTGCGCGGTCTTGAGCCGGGCGACGGCGTCGGCGAGTTTGTCTTCGGGCCAGGCGGGACGGGTGAACACCACCTCGCCGTTGGCGGGGTTGCAACTGGTAAAGGCTGTCATGGCAGGGCAGAAAACGCGATAGTGAACATCACTGTAACAAAAAGCCCCGGCCGAGGGCAGCCGGGGCTTTGGTCGCAGGCGACGCGGACGTTCAGGCCGGCGCCAGACCGGCCGGCTTCTCGCCGTGCAAGAAGTAATGGATGGTCTCCTGCACGCTCTTGATGGCGTCGCCGAACGGCAGCGGCTCGGCGCCGCGGAAGAACAGCCCCTTGCTCACCTCGCCGCGGAAGGCGGCGGCCAGCTTGAGGTCGATGCAGAACTGCCCGACCTTGGCGAGCCCGTCGCGCAGGCCGCACACCGACAGGCAGTTGAGCGCCTGGGTGCAGCGGCGCGGGTCGGCCTTGGCGTTGGCCTGCAACTTGTCGAGGCGCTTGAGGTAGCTCTTCAGCCACGGCGTCAGCACCCCGCGCGCCGGCAGCCCGGCTACGCTGACGAATTCGACGATGTCCTCGGCGCGGGCGCCGGCCAGGGTCTGCTTGAACTGCGGGTGGGCGTCACCTTCCGCGGTCACGGCGAAGGCGGTGCCGATCTGCACCGCCGCCGCGCCGTAGTCGTTGAGGTAGGTCTGCACCTTCTCGTGGCTGTTGACGCCGCCGGCGACGATGAGCGGAATCTGCTCGCGCTCGAGTCCCAGCGACTGGAACAGTGCGAAGGTCTCGTCCAGCACGCGCTTGAAGTCGAACTTGGCGTCGGCGATGTCGTCGAGACGCGCCGCACCGAGGTGGCCGCCGGCATGTTTGGGATGTTCGATGACGATGGCGTCGGGCAGGCGGTTCTTCTTCATCCAACGCTTGAGCACGATGCCGATGCCGCGTGCCTCGGACAGGATCGGGATCAGCGCCACGTCCGGATACTCGGCGGTCATCTCCGGCAGATCGAGCGGCAGGCCGGCGCCCATCACCACCGCGTGCGCGCCCGACTCGCAAGCCTGGCGCACATAGTCGGCGTGGGCGTCGACCGCCTTCATCACGTTGACGGCGACCAGGCCCTGGCCGTCGGCGTTGGCCAGCGCGCCCTTCACCTCGCGGTCGAGCGCGATCAGGTTGAGGCGGTTGAGCTCGTCGGCGCCGCCGGCGCGTTCGCTCTGTGCCATCAGGTCGGGGTGCAGGTGGCGCAGGTCGACGCTGGCGATGGTGCCGACGCCGCCGGCACGGGCCACGGCGCCGGCCAGGCTCTTGGCGGACACGCCGACACCCATGCCGCCCTGCACGATGGGCAGGAGGCTACGGCCGCGGATCACGAGGGGGGAAAACGGTTGGGTCATGGTGGGTGGGTTCTGGCTGCGGGGAAAGGCTCACATTGTAGGGAGGCGGGGTGGCGGGGCTTTGATCGGAGTCAAGGAAGACCCGGCCCCGCCGTGTTCTCCCCGGTTTCAATGCTGGCGGAAGGTGAAATCGGCAAAGCGCAGCGCGATGTCATGGTGATTGCCGGGCCAGCCGGCGGGCCACGGCGTCGGCAGCGGGGCGGGCGGGCGGATCGCCTGCCAGCGGTAATGGCGCACGCCGTGCGTCGCCAGCTCGTCGGCGAGCCGGGCCAGCACCGTTTCATCGTGCCAGTGCGGGTGGATCGAGGTGCGGCACTCGTAGGCGACGCCGCTGGCCAGCAGCAGCTCAAGGCTGCGGCGCGCGGCGCGGCCGCTGCCGGGCACGCCGGTGAGCGCATCGTAGTCGGCCCACTCCGTTTTCACGTCGAAACCGACCCAGTCTAGCAGCGGCAGCGCTTCGGCCAACCTGGCCGGGTACGCCCCGCCGCTGTGCAGCCCGGTGGCGAAGCCGAGTGCGCGCACCTCGGCCAGCAGCGCCGGCAGAGCCGCCTCGGCCAGCGGCTCGCCGCCCGAGAACACCACGCCGTCGAGCAGGCCACGGCGGCTCGCCAGCCACTCGCGCAGCGCCGGCCAGTCGGTCTTGCCGTCGCGGCGCCGCCATAGCTGCGGGTTGTGGCAGTAGCCGCAGCGCCATGGGCAGCCGGCGAGGAACACCACCGCCGTGAGCTTGCCCGGCCAGTCGCAGGCCGAGAACGGCTCCAGTCCGCCGATGCGCGCCGCCTCAGCCGGCTTCACGCTCATCGAAGTGCAGGCGTTCGTTGAACTCGCCCTGTTTGCCGATGTTGAACGCCGCCACCGGACGGTGGTAGCCCATCACGCGGGTCCACACCTCGCAACGGGTGCGTTCGTTGTTGTCCAGCACGGTGTCGAGATGGCGTTGTTCGGACAGATTGCTCATGGTGTTGCCTTTCTAAAAGAGTCAAAAGGTTGGCCGAAGCCGGGGGCATGGTGCGTTAACCCTGTCTGCGCCGCTTCTCCGCCAGCAGCTCCGCGTCGCAGCGCGGGCAGAACTCGTGGTGTCCCGACAGGTAGCCGTGCTTCGGGCAGATCGAGAAGGTCGGCGTGATGGTGATGTAGGGCAGGCGGAACCCCGCCAGCGCGCGTTTCACCAGTTGGCGGCAGGCCTCCGGGCTCGACACCGCCTCGCTCATGTAGAGGTGCAGCACGGTGCCGCCGGTGTACTTGCGCTGCAGCGCCTCCTGCCGCGTCAGCGCTTCGAACGGGTCGTCGGTGAAGCCCACCGGCAGCTGGCTGGAGTTGGTGTAGTAGGGCTGCTCGGCCGTGCCGGCCTGCAGGATGTCGGCAAAGCGTTTGCGGTCTTCCTTGGCGAAGCGGTAGGTGGTGCCTTCCGCCGGCGTCGCCTCCAGGTTGTAGAGATGGCCGGTCTGTTCCTGGAACGCCAGCATCTGCTCACGGATGTGGTCGAGGTAGCGGCAGGCGAAATCGTGCCCCCAGGCGCTGGTGATGTCGTCACGGTCGGCGCTGAAGTTGCGGATCATCTCGTTGATGCCGTTCACCCCCACCGTGCTGAAGTGGTTGCGCAGCGAGCCCAGGAAGCGCTTGGTGTAGGGGTAGAGGCCCTCGTCGATCAGGCCCTGCACCACGCGGCGCTTCTCCTCCAGCGTGTCGCGCGCCAGCGCCATCAGGCGGTCGGTTTCCGCCAGCAGGCCGGGCAGGTCGCCCTTGAAGCGGTAGCCCAGGCGCGCGCAGTTGAGCGTCACCACGCCCACCGAGCCGGTCTGCTCGGCGCTGCCGAACAGGCCGTTGCCGCGCTTCAACAGTTCGCGCAGGTCGAGCTGCAGGCGGCAGCACATGCTGCGCACCATGTGCGGTTCGAGGTCGGAGTTCACGAAGTTCTGGAAGTAGGGCAGGCCATACTTGGCGGTCATCGCGAACAGCAGATCGGTGTTCTCGCCGTACCAGTCGAAATCCTTGGTGATGTTGTAGGTCGGGATCGGGAAGGTGAACACCCGCCCCTTGGCGTCGCCCTCCAGCATCACCTCGATGTAGGCGCGGTTGATCAGCGCCATCTCGCGCGCGCAGTCGCCGTAGGTGAACGGCATCTCCTCGCCGCCGATCAGCGGGATTTGCTCGCGCAGGTCTTCCGGACACAGCCAGTCGAAGGTGAGGTTGGTGAACGGTGTCTGCGTGCCCCAGCGGCTCGGCACGTTGAGGTTGTAGATCAGCTCCTGGATGCTCTGCTTGACCTGCTCGTAGGAGAGACCGTCCTTTTTCACGAACGGCGCCAGGTAGGTATCGAAGGAGCTGAACGCCTGCGCTCCGGCCCATTCGTTCTGCAGCGTGCCGAGGAAATTGACGATTTGGCCGCAGGCCGACGACAGGTGGCGCGGCGGCTGCGATTCCACCTTGCCCGGTACGCCGTTGAAACCCATTTGCAGCAAGGTGCGCAGCGACCAGCCGGCGCAGTAGCCGGAGAGCATGTCCAGATCGTGGATGTGGAAGTCGCCCTCGCGGTGCGCGCGGGCGGCCTCGGCGCTGAACACCTTGGCGAGCCAGTAGTTGGCGGTCACCTTGCCGGCCACGTTGAGAATCAGCCCGCCCAAGCTATAGCCCTGGTTGGCGTTGGCTTGCACGCGCCAGTCGGCGCGGCTTAGGTATTCGTCGATGGCGGCGACGGCGTCGACAGGGGCGACAGGGTGGTCAGAAAGACGGGCTGCTTCAGTCATGGCTCAACATATGGTGTTTGTTTCGTTGAGGTGCACTATAAATGGTGGAATGACGCTCGGGTGCCCGATGCGGGAATCCCTTGACGTGGATCAAGCGGTAAACCGCATCATGTTGTGTCGACGAAATGAAAAAGGCACAGCATGCTGTGCCTTTTGGGGTGTGACCGGCAGGGCGGGTGGGGCGGAGCGCAAGCCATAGGTCGATATCGATGGGCTTCAGCATTGAATGCCTTCACCCATCCTGCAAACAAGCTCAGAACCTGTTCACGATCTGTTGCGAGCGGCCCTCAGCGGGGTGAAGAGCAGCGCAGAAACCGGAATGTACTGGAGTACATGAGGATTTCGAGCAGTACATGAGCCCCGATCAGGGACGCGCAGTAGGATCGTGCTCAGGTTCTCAGCGCTCGGCGTAGACGAAGCGTTTCCCCGTCTTGTCGAAGGCGTACACCTTGTACGCCACCTTGCCCATGCCCTCCATGCCCGGGCTGCCCGGCGGCATACCGGGCACGGCGAGGCCGACGAGGTTCTTCGGCTTGTCGTGCAGCACCTTCTGCACCAGGTCGGCCGGCACATGGCCTTCGAAGGTGTAGCCGCCGATGCGCGCGGTATGGCAGGCGCCCATGTCCGAGGGGACGCCGAAGCGCGAACGCACGCTGGCGAGTTCGCGGCTCGGCTCCACCTGCAGCGTGATGCCCTTGCCTTGCAGGTGCTCGGCCCAGGCCGTGCAGCAGCCGCAGTTGGGGTCCTTGTACAGCGTGCCCTGGGCGGCCAGAGCGTGGCCGGAGAAGATCAGTGCGCCGATCACGGCGAGTCGTTGCGGAGTATTCATGGTCGATAGCTGTCCTGAGAGGGAGAACCTGGCGGCCCGGTGGCGGGCCGCCGCGTGCGGGATTCGCTTGCCTGCTCAGGCGACCGGGGGGCGGGTGGCCACCGGCGGGATGAACTGCGCCTCCCCGCCGCGTTCGTGTCCCACCTGCACCGCCCCGGGCGAGACCCGCCGTACTTCTCCGACATCGGCATGGGCAGCTGTTGCGTAAAAATGACAGCACGCTGGCGCATCGGATGGCAGCGCCCGGTGGCGGCAGCCGGCGTCAGCCGCCGCCATGCAGGGTGCGGCGGTGCTGCCATGGCATGCTTCTGGCGGTACGCTTTGCGCCAGGGTGGAGAGCGGCAAGGCCAGCCACACGGTCAGCACCAGCAGCAGCAAGGGGCGGAGGAAGTTCATGCCGTAATCGTAGCGCAGGTGAGGTGTGCCGGGCTTGAGCTGGCACAAATCATTTCAATCTTCATTGTTTTCAAAGAATGGTGTAACCTTTTTAAAGAAATACCCAATCAATTTTCGTCAGCCCCTCAGCTCGACGCCGGACGATCCCGCCCGGGGCCCGCAGGGGCCGGCCCTACCATGGAATCCGTAGCGCATGGATACCTTGAAGGCACTGATGGTCTTTATGACCACCGCCGAAAACGGCAGTTTCTCCGACGCGGCGCGCAAGCTCGGCGTCTCTCCCGCCGCCATCAGCCAGAGTATCGCCCGGCTCGAACAGGAACTGGAAGTCCGCCTGTTCAACCGCACCACGCGCCAGCTGACGCTGACCGAGGACGGCCGGCGCTTCTACGCGCAATGTCGCGGCCCGGTGAACAATCTGGACGCGGCCATCAACCAGCTCAAGGCGAGCCGCGACGAGCCGGCCGGGCACCTGCGCATCAGCCTGCCCAACTCCTTCGGCCGGCACTTCATCCTGCCGCTGATGGGCGAGTTTTGCCAGCGTCACCCCAAGATCCGCGTGTTCTTCGGCCTCGACGACCATTTCAGCGACCTGATCGAGGACGGCTACGACGTCGGCGTGCGCGTCGGCATGATGCCGGACTCGCGCCTGTCGGCGCGCCACCTGGCGCAACTGCCGCTCTACACCGTGGCGGCGCCCGAATACTGGAACAAGAACGGCCGTCCGCAGAAACCCGACGACCTGGCCAACCACAACTGCATCAACTACCAGTTCCCGACTTCCGGCCGACTGTGCAAGTGGGAGTTCGAGCGCGACGGCGAGCGTATCCCGCTCGAGGTCAACGGCATCTATACCCTGAACGACATCGAGGCGGTGTGCGAAATGGCACGCCTGGGCTTCGGCGTGGCGCAGGTGCCGGGTCACGAGGCAATGCCCTACCTGCGCAGCGGCGAACTGGAGGCAGTGCTGACCGACTTCATCTCGCTGGAACGTTCGATCTACATCTGCTTCCCGCACCGCGAGCACATCGCTCCGCGCACCCGGGTCTTTGTCGACTATGTGGCGGAGAAACTGGCCGAACATCCCGACATCGTCGCCGATCTCCCCGGTCTGGACCTGACTGCCAAGCGCGAGGCGGCGCAGCACTGAGCCGACGCGCCAGCCCGATCGCACGCCCGGCCTGGCCGGGCTTTTTTCTGCCCGTGGCCAACGGCCAAGCCCGCATTGTCGAGTATTTTCGACGCGTGTATCGTGATGACAGGCGGGTGGCTCTTCCGCGGCCCGTCCGGAAAACGATTGCAACAGGTGCACCATGGACCGTCCTCTCGAACACACCCATTCCTACTACGCCGCCTCGCGCAACCCGGCGCCGGATCGTCCCGTACTGCGCGGCGCGCATCACTGCGACGTGTGCGTGATCGGGGCCGGCTACACCGGCCTGTCGGCGGCGCTGCACCTGGCCGAGCACGGTTACCGGGTCATGGTGCTGGAGGCGGCACGGGTCGGCTGGGGTGCCTCCGGACGCAATGGCGGACAGATCGTCAACAGCTACAGCCGCGACCTGGACGTGATCGAGCGCCGCCACGGCAAGGCCGCCGCCGCCGCGCTGGGGAGTATGGCGTTCGAGGGCGGCAGCATCATCCGCGAGCGGGTCGCCAAGTACGGCATCCGGTGCGACCTGAAGCAGGGCAATGTGTTCGCCGCCCTGACCGGCAAGCAGCTCGATGAACTGGAGGGCAAGCAGCGTTTGTGGGAGCGCTTCGGCCACACCGGACTGCGGCTCATCGATCAGGCCGGCATGAAGGATATCGTCGGCACCGCGCAGTACGTCGGCGCGCTGCTCGACAACTGGGGCGGCCACCTCCACCCGCTCAACCTGGCCTTGGGCGAGGCGGCGGCGCTGGAGTCGCTGGGCGGGCAGATTTTCGAGCAGTCGGCGGTGCTGAGCGTGGAGCGTGCGGAACCGGCCGTGGTGCGTACCGCCGAAGGCCAGGTGAGCGCGCGTTTCGTGATCGTGGCGGGCAATGCCTATCTCGGCAATCTGCTGCCCGAGTTGGCCGAAAAGACGCTGCCGTGCGGCACCCAGGTGATCACCACCGAGCCGCTGCCGGCCGAGCTGGCGCACGCGCTGCTGCCGGGCGACCACTGCGTCGAGGACTGCAATTTCCTGCTGGATTACTACCGCCTGACCGCCGACAAGCGCCTGCTGTACGGCGGCGGCACGGTGTACGGCGCACGCGACCCGGGCGAGATCGTGCGCCTGATCCGCCCCAAGATGCTCAAGACTTTCCCGCAGCTGGAAGACGTCAAGATCGAGTTCGGCTGGACCGGCAACTTCTCGCTGACGCTGTCGCGCCTGCCGCAGGCCGGCCGCCTCGGCAACAACATCTACTACTCGCAGGGCTGCAGCGGCCACGGCGTGACCTACACCCATCTCGCCGGCCGCCTGCTGTCGGAGGCGATTCGCGGCCAGAGCGAACGCTTCGACGCCTTCGCCCGTCTGCCGCATTACCCCTTCCCCGGCGGGCGGCTGTTCCGCGTGCCGATGCTGACGATGGGGGCATGGTATTACAGCCTGCGCGACCGGCTCGGGATGTGACGCCGTCCTGCCTGCTGCCATGGCCTGCCCGGTACGCGGCCAGGCCTGTGCGAGCCGTGTGGCGCGCGGCATGGCATGCCGCCGAACCCCTGAGGCGCGGACAGGTCCTTCCGAAGCCCTGGGGTAGGTCGTCAGCGCCGGTCGAAACGTGCCGCCAACTCTCCCGGTGTCATCGGCTTGGCGATGGAGTGGCCCTGCGCCGCCGGGATGCCCAGCTTCTGCAGCAGCTCGCGCTGGGCCGGTGTCTCGACGCCGGCGGCCAGGAGCCGGATGCCCAGCGCCCGCGTGAGCTGCGCGGTAGCCGTGATGATGGCCTGATCGCGCGGCGAGTCGGCCAGGGTCTTGACCAGCGCCTGTCCGATCTTCAGCGTGCTGATCGGGAAGCGGCGCAGGATGGCGAGTTCGCCCAGTTCGCTGCCGAAGTCGTCCAGCGCCAGCCGTAGTCCCATCATGCCCAGGCAGTGCAGGTTTTCGATGACCTTGGTGTTGTGCTGGTCGAGCGCTGCTTCGTGGAACTCCAGCTCGATCAACGCCGGCGGAATGCCGTAGTGTTTCAGCATGTAGTCCAGTTTGCCGGGCAGCTTGTCGTCGGCCAGCTGGCGGGCCGACAGGTTGATCGAGAGCGGGCAGGCGCTGTCGAGCCAGCCCTCCACCAGCCAGGCCGCCCGCTGGCGACAGGCCAGTTCGATACTGCGCTCACCAAACGCCATGATCAGGCCGCTTTCTTCCAGCAGCGGCAGGAAGGCCCCCGCTGGCTGCACCGGCTGTCCCGGTGGCTGCCAGCGCAGCAGCGCTTCGATCCCGACCAGCCGCCCGTTGTGCAGGTCCTGTTGTGGCTGGTAGAGCAGGAACAGCTGCTGCTCGACGAGGGCCTGCCGCAGCTGCTGCTCGCGGCGCAGCCGTTCCTGGACGCGCTGGTTCATTTCCGTGGTGAAGAAGTGGTAGAGGTGATGCCCGTCCTCTTTGGCGCGGTACATCGCCACGTCGGCGGCCTCGATCAGGCTGGTGACGGTGCGGCCGCAGTCAGGGTAGGTGGCAATGCCGATGCTGGCCCGGACCGTGAGGGCGTCGTCGTCGATCTGCAGCGGCGGCTCCAGCGCCGCAATGATGCGCTGGGCGCTGTAGGCGGCGCGGTCGGGACTCTCCAGCTGCTCCAGAATGATGATGAACTCGTCGCCGCCTAGCCGGGCGATGTGGTCCTCGCGGCGCAGACAACCGCGCAGCCGCTCGGCCACCTGCTGCAGCACGATGTCGCCGACCTTGTGGCCGAGACGGTCGTTGATTTCCTTGAAGCGGTCGAGGTCGAGAAACAGCAGTCCCAGCCCCTGGTGCGAGCGCTCGGCGTGGCTCAGCACTTTTTCCAGCATGATGGTGAAGCCGTTGCGGTTGAGCAGCCCGGTCAGATAGTCGGTCAGGGCTTGCTGGCGCAACTGGCTCTCGGTTTCCAGCTGCTGGCGGATGTCGCGGAAGATCACCACCAGTCCCTGTTGCTGCCCGCCCATCGGCGAGCAGCGCAGCGATACCGGCAGCGGCGGCCGGCCCGGCGGGTACAGCGTGGTTTCCTCGTGCAGCACTTCGACATTGTCGCGGCAGGCGATGGCGAACGGGCTGCTGTCCCAGTCGGTTGCCCGGTCGCTCTCGTGGAACAGCTGCTGTATCGGGTAGCCGACCAGGTGTTCGGCCGACATGCCGAGCAGGTTCTGGGTGGCGGGGTTGGCGAAGCGGACGATGCCATCGGGGCTGACGCCGATGACGCCCTCGCCGGCGGAGCTCAGCAGCGATTGGTAGTAGTCGCGCTGTTCATCGAGCCGCTGGTAGGCGCTCAGCAGCTGCCGTTTCTGCTGGTCGTACTCCAGCAGGAGGCGCACCTTGCTGCGCAGGGTCAGCGGATCGAACGGCTTGACCAGGTAGTCGATGGCGCCGCAGCTGTAGCCGCGCTGGATGTCCTGTTCTTCGCACATCGCCGCGGTGATGAACAGGATGGGGGTGCTGCGGGTCTGGCGCCGGCCGCGGATCAGCATCGCCACTTCGTAGCCGTCCATGCCGGGCATCGAGACGTCGAGCAGGATGACCGATACCGGCTGGGTGAGCAGGTACTTGAGCGCCTCCTCTCCCGAGCCGAGCGACACCACCTGGCAGGGCAGGGGCTCCAGTACCACTTCGATGACACGCAGATTGACCGCCTTGTCGTCGATCGACAGCACGACCGGCAGTCGTTCCGATTTGGCGGCGGCGGCGGGGGTTCCGGTATCGTGGCGGGGGGCGATCAGGTCTGCGTGAGCCATTGGTCGATCATCCTAAGCAGTTCCTTGCTGTCTACCGGCTTGGGCAGGTAGTCGTTGGTGCCGGCTTGCAGGCATTTGGCCTTGTCGTCCTTCATCGCGTAGGCGGTGACCGCGATGATCGGCCGCTCGAAACGCAGTTCGCTGCGCAGGCGGCGGGTGGTTTCATAGCCGTCCAGCACCGGCATCGCCATGTCCATCAGCACGAGCTGAATGCCCGGGTTCTGTTCGATCTGGGTCAGGGCTTCTTCGCCGTTGATGGCCGTCAGCACGTTGAACTGGCGCTCTTCCAGTACGCTGCTCATGGCATAGATGTTGCGGATGTCGTCGTCCACCAGCAGCAGCGTGGCGCGCTCCCGGTTTGCGGTGTTGCCCGCCGCGGCCTTGCCTGCCGGGTCGGACACCTGATCGAGGAAGGTGCGGATGGCGTACGACAGCTTGAGTTCGTTGGCAGCGCCCTTGGTGAGCACCACGGCGCTGTATTCGTTCATCGCCTGCAGGGTGTCGCGGTCGAGATCCATGCCGGTGTTGATGATGATGCGCAGCTGGCTGAGGCCGGGCTGGCTGCTGATCCACTGCAGCAGCTCGAAGCCGCTGCCGCCGGGCAGGTTGAGGTCGATCACGGCGCAGGCGAACGTCTGCTGCAGCAGCAGGTTCTTGGCCTCGAGCACGTTGCCGCAGCACTGCGGCGTGCCGCCCAGCTGCTCGATCAGGGCTTGGTAGTGCTCCCGTTCCACCAGGTTGTCTTCGACCAGCAGCACCTGTCCCGGACGGTGGCCCAGCTCGGCGTGCAGTTCGCGGAACACCCGCGCCAGGGTGCTCTGGTCGACCGGCTTGACCAGGTAGTCCTGGATGTCGAGCTGCTCGTGCAGCTCGCTGCGGTCGAGACAGGAGATGATGTGGACCGGGGCATGCCGCGTGGCGGGAGTGCCCCGCACCTGGCGCAGCAGCTCCCAGCCGTTCATGTCGGGCAGCAGGATGTCGAGGATGAAGGCGGCCGGCGGGTGCTGGCGCATTTCCTGCAAGGCCTCGATGCCGGTGCTGGCGATGCGCGTCTTGAAGCCCGACTCCATCGCCTTGTTCATGATGATGCGCGCGAATTGCTGGTCGTCCTCCACCACCAGCACGTCGCTGCGGCTGCTGGCCTTGGCCGGGGGGATCACGACATGCGGTTCCGGCGGCAGCGTGACTTCCTTCACGCCACCGCCGGCCGGATGCACCGGCAGGTACAGCACGAAGGTGCTGCCGAGCCCGAGTTCGCTGCGCACGTCGATCGTGCCGCCCAGGAGGTGGGCCAGCTGGCGCGAGATGCTGAGCCCGAGGCCGCTGCCGCCGAATTGGCGTTTGCTGCCCTGTTCGAGCTGTTCGAAGGCCTCGAAGATGCGGTCCAGCTTGTCGGACGGCATGCCGCAGCCGGTATCGGTGACGGCGATGGCCAGGGTGTGTTGCGGCAGGCTGTCCATGCCGGGCGGCACGCTCTGCGGCTGGTAGACGCGCAGGTGCACCGAACCATGGTCGGTGAACTTGAAGGCATTGGACAGCAGGTTTTTCAGGATCTGGAACAGCCGCGTGGCGTCGGTGATCAACACGTCGCCGGCACTGTCTTCCTTGGTGGTCTGGAACGTCAGCTGGCGGTTTTCCGCCACCGGCAGAAAATTCTGGCGCAGCGTGGTGATCAGGTCGTTCACCAGCACCTTTTCGCGGTTGAGCGTCATGCGTCCGGCTTCGATCTTGGACAGGTCGAGAATGTCGTTGATCAGCGCCAGCAGGTCCTTGCCGGAGCGGTTGATGATGGTGGCGTGCTCCACCTGCTTGGCGGTGAGGTTGCCCTGGCGGTTTTCCGCCAGCTGGTCGGCGAGGATCAGGATGCTGTTGAGCGGGGTGCGCAGCTCGTGCGACATGGTGGCCAGGAATTCGGTCTTGTAGCGGTTGGCGCGCGAGATCTGCTCGGCCTGTTCGCGCAGGCGCAGCTCGGAGAGCTTGCGTTCGGAGATGTCGATGATGGAGCACACCGTCTGCACGCCTTCCTCGGTGAGCATGGTGGAGAGCCCGATCTCGACCGGGATTTCCCTCCCGTCCTTGCACAGCGCGAACAGCTCGCGCCCTTCGCCCATCTGGCGCGGCTTGGAGTCGGCCTTGAAGGCCTGGCGCAGCATCGGGTGATGCTTGCGGAAGCGTTCCGGCAGCAGCATCTCGATGCTCTTGCCCTGCAGCTCTTCCGGCGAGTAGCCGAAATAGCGCACGGCGGCGGGGTTGCTCATGGTGATGAAGCCCTGCTGATCCACCGCCAGCATGGCGTTGGGCGCCGACTGGATCACGGCGCGGAAGTGTTCTTCGCGTTTCTTGGCGGCGGCGGCACTGGCGTCGCTGATGGCGGCTTCGCGGCGGCGGGCGAACAGGATGCTGCCGATGAACACGCTCAGCAGCAGGCTGGCCAGGAGGCCCAGGCCCATCACCCACAGGTAGCGCGTGCTGGCCACGCTGCGGTCGAGTTCGGGGGCGCTGGCGATGTCGAGCAGCCAGGGGCGGCCACCCAGCCGGTAGTGGCGTTGCACATGGTAGCGGCCGGTGTTCTGGCGTCCGGTGCTGTACATCAGGCTGGCGGGGGTGGCCTCGTTGCCGTCGTAGATGCGCAGGTTCAGCTGGGGAGTGCCATCGCCGAAAATGCCCAGCATCAGGTCGCCCATGCGGAAGGTGGCGAATACCCAGCCCTGCAACGCGGCGCGGCGCGCCTCGACGCTGCCCTGCGCGGCGCCCTTGCGGTACACCGGCCAGTACATCAGGAAGACGTTGGTATCTTTCGGGGTACTCTGCAGCAGCGGCGCGACCTTGCCGGTCACGGCCGGTGCGCCGCTGTCGAGCGCCTGGATCATGGCGTTACGTCGCGTCGTTTCGGTGTACATGTCGAACCCCAGCGCGGTTTCGTTGCGCGGCGTCGGGGGGTAGAGGTAGCGGATGGCGGTGTAGCCGGCGCGCGGAGAGTCCGGATGCAGACGGAAATCCGGCCGCTCCTGCTGCATGCGGCTCAGGTAGGACGGCAGCTCGGCCGGGGCGAGCCGGTCCACGTAGCCGAGGGACGCCAGGCCGGGGTAGTGCTGGCTCAGCTGCAGCGTGGCGAGATAGTCGTTGAATTCTTGCCGGCTGACGTCGCCGCTGGCCTGGAACAGGCCGACCACGCCGTGCAGCACCAGGTGGTAGGACTGCATGCGTTCGTTGATGGCGGCTTCGACTTGGCCGGCCTGGTGATCGAAACGCTGGCGGGCGAGGTTGTCGTCCTGATGGGCGATCAGGTTGGCGACCAGCAGCGAGCTGCCGGCCGTCAGGAAGAACAGCAGGGCAACGGGGAGCAGGATGCCGCGCAGCATTCCCGGGTCGGGCAGCAGGCCGGTGAGTCGCTTCGGAAAAGGCATGGCGCACCTCGTGTCCGGGCCGCGCAGTGTCCGCTGCGCCGTTGGCCGTGGTCGGATCCGGGAGAGGGGGGCACGGAGATGCGCCCCCCTCGCGAGCCGGGCATGCTTTGAGCATAGCAAGGCGAGGCGTTTTAACCAGTGATTGTTTCTCTGGCGTGTGCGCGGGAGGGGAGGGAGACGCCGTCGTCAGCGGCGTCTCCGGGGGAGATGGGCTAGGCTCAGCTCGCCATGAAGCGCGCGAGCGGGGTTTCGTGCCAGTCGACGCTGTCGAGCAGGTTCTTGACGATGAGGCCGAGCTCGGTGTCGCCTTCGATGCTCAGCTTGCGGTTGAAGAACAGCGTGTCCGGGTCTTCCTCGCGCAGCATCATGCGCGCGAAGTCGGCGACATTGGCCGACAGGCGCAGGTCGGGCTCGCCGGGCTGGCGGTCGAGGAGGAAGCGGCGGCTGTCGGCGGCGAAGCGCAGGCTCACGCCGGCGTCGACGAGGCGCACCTCGAAGCGACGCTCAGCCAGGAGTTCCATGTCGGCGGGCAGCACGCCGCGCTTGACCAGCTGGTTGAGGCTGGTTACCAGAAGCCAGGCCGGCGGGGTGGCCGGAAGCCGGCCCAGCAGGCGGGCGAGACGGGTGGGGACGGTCAGTTCAGGCACGCGCATGATTGGCTCCCTGGGTGTTGACGATGCCGGGCTGGCCCAGCCAGTAACCGTCGACTAGCGGGTCCCGGCTCTTTGCCGCGAGCCCGGAGAGCAGCTCGCTGGCGGCGGCTTGGCCGTCGATGACGGCACGGAACGCCTGCACCACCTCGGCGCAGTGCTGTGCCTGCGGGCTGACGCGCACCGCAGTGACGCCGGCGGCGGCCATGCCCGCCAGGTGCGGCAGTAGCGACTGGCAGCCGGCCGACATAGTCTGGATGCCGTTGATGGTGAGGAAATCCTGACCGTCGCGCGTGGTCAGCGTGAGGCCGTCCGGGTGGTCGAGGCAGCGGAACTGGCAGTCGTCCTTGTTGAGGTTGTAATGGCGCGCGGTGAAGCAGCGTGCCGAGAACGCCAGCGGCAGCTTGCCCCAGGCGAACACTTCGGTCTCGATCGCCGGGGCGTGTTGCAGCACCTCGGCCAGCGTGGCGCGGTCCATTTCCACCGGCGGCAGCCAGCGGTAGGCGCCGAGGCGCTGCATCAGCGCCAGCGTCTCGCCGTTATAGATGTTGAGGTGCGGGCCGGCGACGAAGGGCAGGCGCTGCTCGCGTGCCAGCCGTGCCGCGCCGAGGTCGTTGGCCTCGATGCGCACGCGGCCGTTGTCGATTAGCTTCCTGAGGCGCTTGAGGTCGGATTCGCTCTCCAGGAGCGCCTGGCTCGACAGCACGGCTTCCTTGCCGGCGTCGGCCAGGTCGTGTGCCAGGCCGATCCAGTCCTGGGTGCGCAGCTGCTGGCGGCGCGAGCACACCACTTCGCCCAGGTAGATGGTGTCGACCGGCCAGGCCGCGGCCTCGCTGTAGAAGTTGAAGATTTCGTCGCGCGACCAGAAGAACAGCACCGGTCCGAGGGTGAGCTTGAGATTCAGGGAGGTCATGGTCGTCGGTTCCATCATTTCCACGGGCGGTTGTAGGCGCCCAGCGTCTGCTGCTGGCCTTCCGACAGCCGGCCCAGTTCCTGTTGCCAGGCCGGACGCACGCTGAAGCGTTGCGCTTCGCGTCCGGCGGCGTCGAGCGCGGCGCGCAGCGTGCGCGTCACCTGGCTGACGTAGGCGGGGCTGCGCTGGCGGCCTTCGACCTTGATCGCCGCCACGCCGATGTCGATGATCTGCGGCAGCATGGCCATCACGTTGAGGCTGGTGGGTTCTTCCAGCGCGTAGTAGGTGTCGCCCTGCACCGCGAAGCGGCCCTTGCACAGCGTCGGGTAGCCGGCCGGTTCGTCCTTGCCGTACTGGTCGATCAGCACGCCGCCCAGGCGCGCGTCGAGCGAGGTCTCGCCGTGCTCCCAGCGCACGTGCTTGGCGGGCGAGCACACGCCATGGGTGTTGGGGGATTCGCCGGTGGCGTAGGACGACAGCAGGCAGCGGCCTTCCACCATCACGCACAGGCTGCCGAAGCCGAACACCTCGATCTCAACGTCGGTGTGCTCGATGACGTGGCGCACCTGGTCGAGCGTCAGCACGCGCGGCAGCACGGCGCGGCGGATGCCGAACAGCTCGCGCGCCAGGTTGACGGCTTCGTAGTTGGTGGCCGAGCCCTGCACCGACAGGTGCAGGCGCAGCTCGGGGTGGCGGCGCACGGCGTAGTCCATCAGGCCGAGGTCGGCCAGGATCACGGCGTCGACGTCGAGGTCGGCGGCCTCGTCGATGGCGCGGTGCCAGCGCGACACGTTGCCGCCCTGGGCGTAGGTGTTGATCGCCATCAGCACCTTGCGACCGCGCGCGCGGGCGTAGTCGATGCCGGCGCGGGCGCTCTTGTCGTCGAAGTTGAGCCCGGCGAAGTTGCGGGCGTTGGTGTCGTTCTTCAGGCCGAAGTAGACGGTATCGGCGCCGTTGTCGACCGCCGCCTTGAGGGCGGGGAGACTGCCGGCGGGGCACACCAGTTCGGGCAGGGTCATGATCGGTTAACGCCAGGAAACGTAAACCGGGGGACAGTAGCAGAGTGGGGCGGCGGGGCCATTGCTTTGGGTCAAGCTTCGGCCAACCCGTTTGTCGCGGTTGACCGAAACAGGGCGCGAAACCGGTTCGCGCTCTGAGGCAAGCGGCCCATGGCGAGGTGAAGAGTGCGTGGCAGGAGGCATTCCTTAACAACGCTGCGCTAGCTTGCTCCGTCCGTGACGGCACCCATCGGTATCGGCCGATGGGTTTCGCTTTGCTTCGCCCATCCTACGCTTCCGGGACAGGTGCTCCGTTGGCCTGTCCGGCTTTGGTCGGCCGAAGCGGGGGGATTACAACGGCCAGATCATCTTGGTCTTGGCGATCAGCACGATCCACAGCACGGTGGCGAGCGCGGCGGCGAAGGCCGTGGTGCGGATGGCCTTGGTGCGGCCGCGCTTGAGCGCCACGGTGCCGAGCCCGATGTAGACCAGCAGCAGCACGATCTTGGCCATCAGCCAGTCCTGCTGGGTGGGCAGGAAGTGGGCGAGTACGGCGAGCGTGATGCCCAGCGTCAGCAGCAGGGTGTCGACCACGTGCGGCAGGATGCGCAGCGGCTTGGCGCGCAGCAGCGGCGAATCGGCCAGCATCAGCCCGCCGCGCACGGTGAACAGCAGGATGGAGAGGTAGGCGCAGCCCATGTGGGCGTGCTTGATGAGGGTGTAGGTCGGCATGTTTTTTCCCGCATGAGGCGGCGCTGCCCTGGCATCTTGAGTGTCGGCGGTACTGCGCGCAAATCCATCGTAGCGATTTGCTCAGCGATCAGGAATCCTCATGGACTCGGTGTCCATTCCGGTTCCTGCGCTTCGGCGGCACTCAAGCGGCTTTGGCTCGCTCGCCTACTGGAATGAGGTTCTGGTGACTGCGTTGTGACGCAGGCACGGAGCGGCGGTTCCCGGATGGTACACTGAATACCTTCTTTTCCAAGCATCCGTCATCGCCATGCTGCACCTCTACCAGTCCAACCGTCTCGAAGCGCTGGGGGAACTGTTCACCGGCATGAGCCGTGCCATGCCCCTGTCCGACCCGTTCCAGCCGGAGACGGTGCTGGTGCAGAGCCGCGGCATGGGGCGCTGGCTGACGCTGGAGCTGGCCGGGCGCGCCGGCATCGCCGCCAACCTCGACTTCGTGCTGCCGGCGGCCTTCGCCTGGCGCCTGATGCAGGCGGTGCTGCCGGGGCTGCCGCGCAAGTCGTCGTTCGCGCCCGAGGTGCTGCAGTGGCGGCTGCTGGAACTGTTGCCGACCTTGCACGGCGCGCCGTTCACGCCGCTGGTGCGCTACCTGGAGGGCGGCGAGGCGGCGGGCTTCGAGCTGGCCGGCAAGATTGCCGACATCTTCGACCAGTACCTGGTGTTCCGCCCCGACTGGATCCGCGCCTGGGAGCGCGGCGAGCTGTTGGACTTGGGCGAGGACGAGGCGTGGCAGGCGGTGTTGTGGCAAAGGTTGGCCGAAGCCGACCCCGGCCGCCACCGCGTGCGCCTGCTCGACGACTTCCTCGGCGGGCTGCGCCCGGAGCACCTGCCGGAGCGCGTCAGCCTGTTCGGCATCGCCAGCCTGGCGCCGATGTACCTGGCCATGATCAAGCGCCTGGCGGCGCTGACCGACGTCTGCGTGTTCCTGCTCAACCCCTGCGAGGCTTACTGGGGCGACATCGTCGACGCGCGCGGCCAGCTCAAGCTGTTCCAGCAGGGCATGGCGGCGCACGACGACCACCCGCTGCTGGCCTCGCTCGGCAAGCAGGGACGGGACTTTTTCGACCAGATCGCCGAGGAGATGCCCGAGGGCCACCCGCTGTTCCTCGAACCGCACGGCGACACCCTGCTCGCACGGTTGCAGCGCGACATCCTGACGCTGACCCCGCCCGGCGCGACGCCCGCACCGGCGGCCCCCGGCGACCGCTCGATCGAGCTCAACGCCGTGCACAGCCCGATGCGCGAGCTGGAGGTGCTGAAGGACCGCCTCTTGGCGCGCTTCGCCGCCGACCCGACGCTGACCCCGGCCGACGTCGCGGTGCTGACGCCGGACATCAACGCCTACGCGCCCTACATCGACGCGGTGTTCGGCCAACGTGACGACGCGCCCAACATCCCCTACACCGTCGCCGACCGCCGCATCGAGCGCGAGGAGCCGCTGTTGGCCACCTTCGCCGCGGTGCTGCGGCTGGCCGACTCGCGTTTCGGCGCCGACGCGGTGCTGGCGCTGCTGGACTGCGACGCGCTGCTGGCGCGCTTCGGCCTTGCCGACGCCGAGGTGCCGCTGCTGCAGCAATGGGTGCGCGAATCCGGCATCCGCTGGGGGCGCGACGCCGCGCACAAGGCGGCGCTCGGGCTGCCGGCCGACCCGCTCTACACCTGGCGCTGGGGGCTCGACCGCTTGCTGCTGGGCACGGTGCTGCCGCCTGCGCTGGCGGGCGACGCCTCGCCCTTGTTCGGCGGCCTGCTGCCGGCGGCCGGCGCGGAAGGGCAACTGGCCGAGACGCTGGCGCGCTTCGGCCAACTGTTCGACGTGCTCGACGGCTGCGCGCGCGCCTGGGCCGAGCCGGCCAGCCCCGCCGTCTGGCGCGCGCGGCTGCAAGGGGTGGTGGAGGCGCTGTTCGCCGTGGACGAGGCCGGCGAGGCGGCGCTGACGCTGCTGTTCGACGCCCTGGCCGAACTCGCCGAGGACGCCCAACTCGCCGCCTTCGACGCCCCGGTCGGGCTCGCGGTGGTGCGCGACTGGCTGACGCGGCGCCTGACGCTGTCGGCACCTTCCGGCTTTCTCGCCGGTGGCGTCACCTTCTGCGCCATGGTGCCGATGCGCTCGATCCCGTTTCGCGTGCTGTGCCTGATCGGCATGAACGACGGCGCCTACCCGCGCGACGAGCGCCCGGTCAGCTTCGACCTGGTGGCGCGCCACCCGCGCCGCGGCGACCGCTCGCGCCGTTTCGACGACCGCTACCTGTTCCTCGAGGCGCTGCTGTCGGCGCGCGAGGCGCTCTACCTGTCCTGGGTCGGGCGCTCGGTGCGCACCGATGAGCCGCTGCCGCCGTCGCCGCTGGTGGCCGAGCTGCTCGACACCCTGGCCAGGATGGCCGGCTGCGCCGTCGAGGTGGTGCAGCACCCGCTGCAGCCGTTCGCGCGCGCCGCCTTCGACGGCAGCGACCCGCGCCGCCACAGCTTCGAGCCGAGCTACGCCGCCGCGCTCGCCGCCCCGCGCCACGAGCCGGCGCCGTTCGCCGTGGCGCTGCCGGGCGGCGACGCCACGGTGCTGCGCCTCGACGAGCTGCTGCGCTTCTGGCGCCACCCGGCGCGCGCCTGGCTGGCCGACCGGCTCGGCGTCAAGCTCGCCGGCAGCGCCGAGGACGTGCCGGTGCGCGAACCGTTCACCGTCGAGCGCGACACGCGCGAGACGCTGCGGCGCGAGCTGGTCGGCGCGCTGCTGGCGTCGCGTCCGCTGGCCCCGGTCAAGGACAAGCTGGTCGGCGCCGGCCTGCTGCCGCCGGCGGCGCTGGGGCAGGCCTGGCTCGCCGAGGAAACCACCGCCAGCGTGCGCTTCGCGCGCCGCCTGCCGCCGGAACTGGCGCAGCCGCTGCGCGCGCCGGAGAGCGTCGAGCTGATGCTGGACGGCGTGACGCTGGTGGGCGAACTGTCCGGCCTGCGCGACGCCGGCCTGCTGCGCGTGGTGGCGCGCAAGGCCTACGCCGGCGAGCTGATCGAGCTGTGGCTGAGCCATCTGGTATTGTGTACGGCACGCCCGGCCGGGGTGGCGCCGTACTCGGCCTTGTACGACGAGGAAGGGGTACACGAACTCTGCGACGAGCCCGACGCCGCCGAGCTGCTGCGACCGTGGCTGGCGCGCTGGCAGCAGGGCCAGCGCCAGCCGCTGCCGTTCTTCGCCCGCACCAGCTGGGCCTACGCCAGGAGCCAGGTCGAGAAGCCCGACCAGCCCGAGGCGGCACTGGCCAAGGCGCAGGCGGAGTGGGACCCGGCCTACGACGGCAAGACCCCGCAGAAGGACGAGGCGGCGATCCGCCTCGCCTTCCGCCATCTCGACCCGCTGGCCGAGCCGCTGTTCGCGCAGCTGGCCGACACCCTGCTGCTGCCGCTGGCCATACGCCTGCTGGGCGCGGCGGAAGGAGACCAAGCATGATCGCCCAGCCCCTCGACGCGCTGCACTGCGCGCTCTCCGGCGTCAACCTGATCGAAGCCTCGGCGGGTACCGGCAAGACCTGGACCATCGCCGCGCTGTATACCCGCCTGCTGCTGGAAGAGCGCGACGGCGCGCCGCCGCCGAACATCGAACAGATCCTGGTGGTGACCTACACCAAGGCCGCCACCGCCGAGTTGCGCGAGCGGCTGCGCCATCGCCTGGCTGAACTGGCCGCGGTGCTCGACGGCGCGCCGACGCGCGACGGCTTCCTGCTGGCCATGGCGCAGCGCTTCGCCGAGCCGGCCGCGCGTGAACTGGCGCGCCAGCGCCTCGGCGCCGCCATCACCGGCTTCGACGCCGCCGCCATCTATACCATCCACGGCTTCTGCCAGCGCGTGCTGACCGACGCCGCCTTCGAGAGCGGCCAGACCTTCACCGCCGAGCTGATCGCCGACGACGCCGAACGCCTGACCGAGGTGGTGGACGACTTCTGGCGCCGCCGCGTGGTGGCCGACGCGCTCCTGGCGCGGGTGCTGGCCGAAGCCGGCGAGACCCCGGACAGCTGGCTCGCCCAAGTGCGCCCCTTCCTCGCCAAGCCCTACCTGCGCAACCTGGCGCCGGCGCTGACGCCGCTGGCTGATTCGCTCGCCGCGGCCGACGCCGCCTGGCAGCGCCTGGCCGGCGACACCGAGCTGGTGCGGGGCGGTCTCGAGCTGCTCGCCGCCACCGAGGGCTTCAAGGCCAATATCTATGGCCCGGCGCAGCAGCAGACGCTGGTGCGGCGGCTGCGGCAATGGACCGCCGACAGCGGCCTGCCGCTGCTCTCGAACGACGACCGCAAGCGCCTCGACAAGCTCACCCCGCCCGCGCTCGCCAAGGGCATGAAGAAGGGTTACGCCGCGCCGGCGCACCCGCTGTTCGACGCCGTGGCCGCCTGGCTCGGCGCCTGGGACGCGCACCTGGCCAACGTCGCGGCGCACGTCGCCGCGCTCAAGCTGGAGCTGATCGCCTGGGTCGACGCCGAACTGGCGCGGCGCCGCGCCAGCGAACGCACGCGCAGCTTCGACGACCTCTTGACCGACCTCGCCGCCGCGCTGGAACACCCGGACAGCGGGCCGCTCTTGGCCGAGCACGTGGCGCGCAGCTTCAAGGTCGCGCTGATCGACGAATTCCAGGACACCGACCCGGTGCAGTACAGCATCTTCCGCGCCTGCTTCGTCGGGCGCGACTGCCCGCTGTTCCTGGTCGGCGACCCCAAGCAGGCGATCTACAGCTTCCGCGGCGCCGACATCTTCGCCTACCTCAGCGCGCGCGACGACGCCGCCTCCCACTACACCCTCGACACCAACCGCCGCTCGGCCGAACCGCTGGTGGCGGCGGTGAACGCGCTGTTCGCGCGCGAGCAGCCGTTCGTGCTGGCCGATATCGACTACCCGGCGGTGCGCGCCGCGCCGTCCTCCGGCTGGCGCCTGGAGGTGGACGACGGGCGCGCGCCGCTCACCTTCCAGTGGCTGGACTTCTCCACCACATCCAAGGGGGCCAGCAAGCAACTGGCGATGGACACGGCGGCCGAGGCCGGCGCCGACGAGATCGTGCGCCTGCTGACGCTGGCCGGGCAGGGGCGGGCGCGGCTGGTCGGCGAGAACCGCGAGCGCGCTCTGGTCGGCGGCGACATCGCGGTGCTGGTCGCCACCCACCGCCAGGGCGAGCGCGTGCGCCAGGCATTGTCCGAGCGCGGCGTGCCCAGCGTGGCGCTGACGCAGGAGAGCGTGTTCGCCAGCGCCGAGGCGCAGGACCTGCTGGCGCTGCTGCGCGCCTGGGCCGAGCCGGCCAGCGAGGGGCGGTTGAGGAGCGCGTTCGCCAGCGAGCTGTTCGGGCTCGACGCCGCCCGGTTGCTGGCGCGCGTCGACGACGAGCCGGTCTGGGAAGCGCAGCTCGCCGCCAATGCCGAGGACCACCGGCGCTGGCGCGAACACGGCTTCATGGCGGCGTGGCGCGGCTTCTTCGGGCGCGAAAGGTTGGCCGAAAGGTTGCTGCCGCTGCCCGACGGCGAGCGCCGCCTCACCAACCTCGCGCACCTCGCCGAGCTGCTGCAACGCGAGAGCGAGGAGCGCCAGGGCATGGCGCCGCTGCTGGCCTGGTTCGAGGGCCGCGTGGCCGATCCGCCCGGCGGCGAGGAAGCGCTGCTGCGCCTCGAGAGCGATGCCGCGCTGGTCAAGATCGTCACCATCCACACCTCCAAGGGCCTGCAGTACCCGGTGGTGTTCTGCCCCTTCCTGTGGGACGGCAAGCTCGACGCCAAGGACCCCGCGTTCTGGCGCTTCCGCCGCGACGGCGCCTCGTGGCTGGCGCCCGACAGCGTTGCCGGCGACGACGTGCGCCTGCTCGCCCGCAGCGAAACCCTGGCGGAAAAGCTGCGCCTGTTGTACGTGGCGCTGACGCGCGCCCAGTACCGCCAGTACCTGGCCTGGGGCTGGGTGCAGGGCATGGCCACCGCGGCGCTGTCGTGGCTGCTGCACGGCCGCGACAGCCGCACCCTGCCCGAGCTGGAACAGCTCGCCCTCAACCCGGCCACGCTGGAGGCCGACCTGGCGACGCTGCTCGCCGCCCATGCCGGCGAGATCGGCCGCCTCGACGCCAGCCCGCTCACGCTGCGCCTGGCGCCGCCGGAACACGCCGAGGCCGCGCTCGCCGCGCAGCCCTTCACGCGCAAGCTCTACACGCCGTGGCGCGTCGCCAGCTTCACCTCGCTCACCGCCGCCGCGCACGCCGCGCCGCCCCAGGCCGAGGCGCCCGACCACGACCGCGGCGCGCTGACGTTGGCCGAAGAAGGCGCGGCGCGCCTCGACCGCTTCGCCTTCCCGCGCGGCGCGCGCGCCGGCACCTGCCTGCACGCCATGCTGGAACGCGTCGACTTCGCCGCGGATGACGACACGCTGCGCGCCGCCGCCGTCGAGCAACTGGAACGCGCCGGCTTCGCCCTGCACTGGCAGGACGCCGCGCTCGACATGCTGCGCCGCACGCTCGCGGTGCCGCTGGACGACGGCGTGCGCCTCGCCGACGTGCCGGCCGGGCGGCGTCTGGTGGAGCTGGAATTCACCCTGCCGGTGACGCGCCTCGACGTCGCGGCGCTGGTTGAGGTGCTGACCGACCCGGCCAACGGCCTCGCCGCGCCCCTGCGCGACGCCGCCGCCGCGCTCGACTTCTACCGCGTGGTCGGCTACCTCAAGGGTTTCATCGACCTGGTGTGCGAGGCGAACGGGCGCTGGTACCTGGTCGATTACAAGTCCAACCACCTCGGCCACGACGAGGCCGCCTACCACCGCGAGGCCCTGCTGGCCTCGGTGGCACGCGAACACTATTACCTGCAATACCTGCTGTACTGCGTGGCGCTCAGGCGCTACCTCGCGGTGCGCGGCCTCGATTTCGGTCAATGTTTCGGCGGCGTGCGCTACCTCTACCTGCGCGGGCTGACTCCCGAAGGCGGCGGGGTGTGGCGCGATCTGCCGGGCGAGCGGCTGATAGAACGACTGGACGCGCTGTTCGCCTGAGCGCATAGGAAGAAAAGGAAAACCATCTCATGTTCGAATCGGCGGAAATCGGCCACAGCATCGACAAGGACAGCTACAAGGCGGCGCTGCCGGCCCTGCGCGAGGCGCTGCTCGACGTGCAGTACGAACTCAAGGAAAAGGGCGACTTCCCGGTGCTGGTGCTGATCCACGGCATCGACGGCGCCGGGCGCGGCGAGACGCTCAACCTGCTCAACGAGTGGCTCGACCCGCGCCTGATCGACACCGTGGCCTTCGACCAGCCCAACGACGAGGCGCGCGCGCGGCCGTGGATGTGGCGTTACTGGCGCGAGCTGCCGCCCAAGGGGCGGCTCGGCATCTTCTTCGGTTCCTACTACTCGGACGCGATGTTCGACTATCTCGACGGCAACAGCAGCAAGGACCGCTTCGACCGCCAGATCTCCGAGGTGCAGCGTCTCGAGCACATGCTCGCCAACGACGGCACGCTGATCATCAAGTTCTGGTTCCACCTGACGCGCGAGCAGCAGAAGAAGCGGCTGAAGACGCTGGAGAAAGACCCGGCCACCGCCTGGCGCGTCAGCCCCGGCGACTGGCAGCACTACGAGCAGTACGCGGAGATCAGGAAGAGCGCCGAGCACATGATCCGGCTGTCCAACACCGCCTACGCGCCGTGGGTGATGATCGACGGCCAGGATGCCAATTACCGCAGCCTCACCGTGGGCCAGGTGCTGCTGGCCGCGCTGCGCCAGCGCCTGCAGCTCGACCACCCCTACCTGGCGCGCAGCGAGAGCGCGCCGATCGTGCCGCCGCTCGACAACAAGCTGCTGCTGGAGACGCTGGCGCTCGACCAGGCGCTGTCCAAGGACGACTACCTGGTGAAGCTGGAAGAACTGCAGGGCCGCCTCAACCGCCTGACGCGCCATCCGCGCTTTGCCCACCACTCGCTGGTGCTGGTGTTCGAGGGCAACGACGCGGCGGGCAAGGGCGGCAGCATCCGCCGCATCACCCAGGCGCTCGACGCGCGCCGCTACCGCGTGGTGCCGGTGGCCGCGCCCACCGAGGAAGAACGCGCCCAGCCCTGGCTGTGGCGTTTCTGGCGCCACGTGCCGGGCAAGGGCCGCAGCACCATCTTCGACCGCAGCTGGTACGGCCGCGTGCTGGTGGAACGGGTCGAGGGCTTCGCCGCCGAAGCCGACTGGATGCGCGCCTACTACGAGATCAACGACTTCGAGCACCAGTTGGCCGAAAACGGCGCCATCGTGCTCAAGTTCTGGCTCGCCATCAGCCCGGAGGAGCAGCTCAAGCGCTTCCAGGCACGCGAGGAAACCGGCTTCAAGCGCTTCAAGATCACCGACGAGGACTGGCGCAACCGCGAGCGCTGGGACGACTACAAGCGCGCGGTGTGCGACATGATCGACCGTACCAGCACCAGCCAGGCGCCGTGGACGCTGGTGGAGGCCAACAACAAGTACTTCGCCCGCCTGAAGGTGCTGCGTACCGTGTGCGACGCGCTGGAAGCGCGCCTGGAAAACGGCAAGCAGGGCAAGGGCGGCGGCAAGAACGGCGAGCACAAGAATGGCAACGACAAACCCGAGCACGATTGACGCCCCATGACCCCGACTCCGTCCGACAATCCGCTTGTCGCCCAGCTGCTGCCGCTGTTCGCCCGGCTCGACCCCGCCGCCGGCGCCGAGCTGGCGGCGCTGGTGGAGCAGCTCGCCGCCGCCAACCAGGCCGGCCACGTCTGCCTGCCGTTGGGCGCGCGCGCCGCCCGCCTGCCGGCCTCGCCGCTGGTGGGGCGGCCCGGCGACTACGCGCCGCTGATCCTCGACCGGGCCGGCCGGCTCTATTTCGCGCGCCACTGGCACGACGAGGAGCGCCTGGCGCGCCGTCTTGCCGCGCTAGCCGCCGCCCCCTTCGACGTCGACGCGGCGCGCCTCGCCGCCGTGCTGGCGCGGCTGTTCCCCACCGCCGACCCGGCGCAGCCGGACCGCCAGAAGCTGGCTGCGGCGCTGGCGTTGCGGCAACGCCTGGTGGTGATCTCCGGCGGCCCCGGCACCGGCAAGACCACCACCGTGGTGCGCCTCTTGGCGGCGCTGGCCGAACTGTCGCCGCGCCCGCTGGCGATGGCGATGGCGGCCCCCACCGGCAAGGCGGCGGCACGCCTGACCGAATCGGTGCAGGGGGCCAGCGCGCAGCTCGCGCTCGACTCCGCGGTGCGGCGCCAGTTGCCCGACAGCGCGCAGACGCTGCACCGCCTGCTGGGCCTGCGCCCCGGGCTCGCCACGCCGCGCCACCACGCCGGCCATCCGCTGCCGCTCGACGTGCTGGTGGTGGACGAGGCGTCGATGATCGACCTCGCGCTGATGGCCAAGACGCTCGACGCGCTGCCGCCGCACGCGCGATTGATCCTGCTGGGCGACCGCGACCAGCTCGCCTCGGTCGACCCCGGCGCGGTGCTGGGCGAGTTGTGCCAGACGGTGAGCTACCGCCCGGACACGCTGGCCTGGCTCGCCCGGGCCTGCGGCGCGCTGCCGGACGGGCTCGCTACCGCGCCGCACGCGCTGGCCGACAGCGTGGTGCTGCTGACGCATAGCCACCGCTTCGCCGCCGACAGCGGCATCGGCGCGCTGGCGCGCGCGGTCAATGCCGGCGACGCCGCCCGGGCGCTCGCCGTGCTCGACGACGACACCTGTCCCGACGTCGCCTGGCAGCCCGGCGATCTGGCCGAGGGGCTGTGGCAGGCGCGCCAGGGCTACTTCGCCGCGGTCGCCGCCGGTGCCGCGCCGGATGAGCTGCAACGCGAGTTCGGCCGCTTCATGGTGCTGGCGGCGGAGCGGCGCCAGGTCGACGCCTGCAACCGCGCCGTCGAGGCGCGGCTGGAAGCCGCCGGGCGCAAGTCGCCGGAGCGCGACAACTATCCCGGCCGGCCGCTGATGATCACCGAGAACGACTACGGCATCGGCCTGTTCAACGGCGACATCGGCTTCACGGTGCCGCGCGCCGACGGCCTGCGCGTGGCCTTTCCCAGCGCCGACGGCGGCTGGCGCGAGATCGCGCCGGGGCGGCTGCCGGCGCACCAGACGGTGTTCGCCATGACCGTGCACAAGAGCCAGGGCTCGGAGTTCGAGCGCGTCTGGCTGGCGCTGCCCGAGGCGGCTTCGGCCAGCCTCAACCGCGCCCTGGTCTACACCGCGATCACGCGCGCGCGCCGCGAGTTCGCGGTGCAGGGCAGCGCCGCGGTGTGGAGCGCCGCCCTGGAGCGCGCCCCCGAGCGCGCCTCCGGCTTGGCCGAGCGCCTCGCCGAGGGCTGAGAACCGGTTCCCGATCTTGCGGCGCACCCCTGATCGCGGCTCATGTGCACTGCGTGCGAATCTATCGCTCAGCGATCAGGAATCCTCATGTACTACTTGTACATTCCAGTTCCTGCGCTGCTCTTCATCCCGCTGAGGGCTGCTCGAGACAGGTCGTGAACAGGTTCTTGGGCCGGGGCCGGTGGAAGAGAGGCGCCGTGGCGCGTCGAACCGTGCAGAAATCCGAGCCAACTGCTTGAAACTTCCGTAACATGGCGGGCTGTTTCGACCACAACAGCGTCATGGAGGACCCATGCAAGTGGAAGCCGTGCTGGACTACCTGTCCGGCGTCACCCGCTACGACCGATCGGCCTTTACCGAACTCGCCATCGACGGCGAGGTGCTGGGCAGCGTCAACGCCGCCTGGTGCGAACGCCTGCTCGCCAGCGAAGCGGCGCTGTTCGTCGCCAGCGAGCGCGGCCTGTCCTGTACCCTGGCGGGCGACTACGCCCACTTCAGCCGCGAGCTCGCCGCCGCGGCGCAGCGCTGGCAGCAGGCCGGCTGGCTCAACGGCTGGCGCAACGAGAACTTCACCGCGTTCCGCCTCGACGGCACCCCGCTGTTCGAACTGGAGCGCGCCGCCTTCCGCCCGCTCGGCCTCACCAGCCGCGCGGTCCATCTCAACGGTCTGGTGCGAGGCGCCGACGGCACGCTGCGCATGTGGATCGGCCGGCGCAGCCCGGACAAGGCGGTCGACCCCAACCGCATGGACAACCTGATGGGCGGCGGCATCGCCGCCGGCGAGTCGATCGCGCTGGCGCTGGAGCGCGAGGGCTGGGAAGAGGCCGGCATCCCGGCCGACCGCCTGGAACTGCTGCGCCCCGCCACCCGTCTCCTGGCCGAGCGCCCGGTGCAGCGCGGCCTGCACCGCGAATGGCTGTACACCTTCGACCTGTGGCTGAACGAAGGCGAAATCCCCTGCAACCAGGACGGCGAGGTGGCCGAGCACGTGCTGCTCGAGCTCGCCGAGGTGGAGCAGCTGATCGTCGACCAGCGCTTCATGATCGACGCCGCGCTGGTGACCATCGACTGCCTGAGCCGGCTGGGCTACTGGGGCGAGCAGAGCGCCCGCGTCGAGGCCGCGCTGGCCGAACTGCGCCATCCGCTCTGATTCCCCGCGCGTTTCGACCCGACAGGCAGGCTCGCGAGCCTGCCTTTTTTGCGTTCACTGCGCAGGATCGGTGGCGGCACGTTTCCTGACGCAGCCGTAGCGTCACGGTGCCGCCCTCCGGGGTGTGGCGGATGGCGTTGTCGACCAGGTTGGCCAGCAGCTCTTCCAGTAGTACCTCATTGCCGGGCAGGATGGCGTCGAGATCGGCCGGCTCCCGTTCCAGGCCGAGATCGAGCCCCTTGCCGCGCGCCTCCTTGAGGCGTGCCACGCACACCCTTTCGGCCAACCTAGCGGCGAGCGCCCTCGGACAAGGCTCCACGCGTGCCGTCCCCCCGGTGCAGCCACGTCGCCGTCTATGCATTTTGGTTGGCAGTGACTATATCTTCTTCATGCGGCATGCCATGGGGATTTCCGTTTGTATGGCATTGACGCTGTGGCAGGATCATCGACGATGACGTCCGGAATCTTCATGCGCGCAGGTGCCGATCTCCGGCGTACAGGCCAAACAAGGAGGCTGCATGGCACGTTGATGAAACGGGTTCGGCCCCGTTTTGCCCGCCTTCTCCCGATTGCTTTCGCCGGCAGCGCTTTTTCTCCATCCACCCTGGAAAACTGGCATGCAACCACCCCGCGTCAGTACCAACCGCCGCCTGCTGAGTTTCGCCTGGCCATTCGTCGTGGCCGTGGTGCTTTTGGTGCTGCTGGGCGGGTTGAGCCAGAACGTGCTGTCGGCGGTGCGCGCCTACATCGCCGGCGAGAGCCTGTGGTCGAAGGGCCAGAAGGATGCGGTGTACTATCTCGAGCGCTACGCCGAGACCGGTTCCGAGCTGGCCTACCAGCAATACCGCGACGCCATCCGCGTGCCGCTGGCCGACAGCAAGGCGCGCCGGGCGCTGGACCGTCCCGATCCCGACACCGCCGCCGCCGCCGTGGGGTTCCTGCAGGGGGCCAACGACCCGGACGACATCCCCGAACTGATCTGGCTGTTCCTGCGCTTTCGCCGCGTCAGCTATCTTGATCAGGCCATCATCTACTGGGCCGAGGGCGATCGCCTGCTGGGCGAGCTCGATCAGGTGGCTCAGCGCTTGCGCCAGGGCCGGGCGAGCGGCGCGCTAAGCGCGGCGCAGGCGGCCGAGCTCAAGCTCCAGATCCAGGAGATCAACCGGGAGGTCACGCCGCTGGAGCACGCCTTCTCCAACGTGCTGGCGGAGGGCGGGCGCGTCATCCAGCGCCTGCTGGCCGCCGTCAACCTGGTCAGCGCCACCGTCCTGATCCTGTTCGCCTTGCTGCGCACGCGCCAGCTGATCCGCCAGAGCGAGCTGTTCGAGCAGGCTCTGGGCGAGAGCGAGGAGCGCCTCGCCCTCGCGGTCAGTGGCAGCGACTACGGCATCTGGGACTGGAACATCGCCGAGGGCAGCGTCTATTATTCGCCGCGTTTCAAGGCCATGCTGGGCCTGGCCGAGCATGAGCTGGAGGGCTCCGTCGGCGCGTTCTGGGCGCATCTGCACCCGGACGACACGGTGCCGACGCGCGACAGCCTGGAGCGGCATCTGGCGGGCGAGGGCGGCTACGACGTCGAGTACCGCCTGCGCACCCGCAACGGCGGCTATCGCTGGTTCCGGGCGCGCGGCCAGGCCCTGCGCGACGCCGCCGGGCGGGCGGTGCGCATGTCGGGCTCGATCTTCGACATCACCGACCGCAAGTTGGCCGAAGGCGCCCTGCACGCCGAGCAGGAACGCGCCCAGGTCACCCTGGCCTCGATCGGCGACGCCGTGATTACCCTCGACGGCGGCGGCCAGGTCGACTACCTCAATCCGGTGGCCGAGCAACTGATCGGCCACCCGCTGGCACAGGCGCATGGCCGTCGCCTGGGGGCCTTGTGCTGCCTGTTCGAGGAGGGGCTGTCGCCGGAGCGGCCGGTCCGTCTCGAGCCGCTGCTCAACGAGGCGGCGCCGCCCGGCGCCGGGCGCAACCTGCTGCTGGAGCGGCACGACGGCTCGCGCGTCTCGGTGTGCATGGTGAGCGCCCCGATCTTCGACAGCCAGGGCGGGGTGTCCGGCAAGGTGCTGGTGTTCCACGACATGACGCGCGAACGCCTGTATATCGAAAGCCTGTCCTGGCAGGCCAGCCACGACGCCCTCACCGGGCTCACCAACCGCCATGAATTCGAGCGCCGCCTGACGCGGCTGCTGGAGACCACCGTCGGGCGCCAGCAGTACCACGTGCTGATGTACCTCGACCTCGACCAGTTCAAGGTGGTCAACGACACCTGCGGCCATGCCGCCGGTGACGAACTGCTGCGCCAGGTGTGCGTGCTCTTGTCCCAGCAGCTGCGCGAGGGCGATACCCTGGCGCGCCTGGGCGGCGATGAATTCGGCGTGCTGCTGCAGAACTGTCCGCCCGAAGCGGCGCTGCCGGTCGCCGAGAAGCTGCGTCAGACCGTGTGCGACCTGCACTTCAGCTGGAACGGCCAGCCGTTCGCGATCAGCGCCAGCATCGGAGTGGTGCACATTTCCGGGGTGCCGACCACGCTCAAGGAGGTGATGCGCGCCGCCGACGTGGCCTGCTACATGGCCAAGGAGAAGGGGCGCAACCGGGCGCAGCTGTACGTCGCGGACGACGCCGAACTGACCGTCCGCTACGGCGAAATGGAGTGGGTGCAACGCCTGCACCGCGCGCTGGAAGACGATCGTTTCCGCCTCTACGCGCAGACCATCGTCCCGCTCGGCGACGGCTCGGCCGCACCGCATTTCGAGTTGCTGCTACGGCTGCTCGACGAGTACGGCATGCTGGTGCCGCCGAGCGCCTTCATCCCGGCCGCCGAACGCTACAACCTGATGGTGACCATCGATCGCTGGGTGGTGAGCACGGCGCTGGCCATGCTGGCGGCGCGGACCTCGCCGGGCAGCGAGTGGACCTGTGCCATCAACCTTTCCGGCGCCTCGCTGTGCGACGACGATTTTCTCGGTTTCCTGCGCGCCGAGCTCGCCGGCAGCGGCATCGATCCGGCGCATCTGTGTTTCGAGGTGACCGAGACCAGCGCCATCGCCAACCTGGCCTGCGCCACCGAATTCATGCGCGAACTGCGCCAACTGGGCTGCCGCTTCTCGCTCGACGACTTCGGCGCCGGCATGTCGTCGTTCGGCTACCTCAAGCACCTGCCGGTGGATTTCCTGAAGATCGACGGCGGCTTCGTCAAGGACATGCTGGACGACCCCGTCGACCATGCCATGGTCGAGGTGATCAACCACATCGGCCACGTCATGGGCAAGCAGACCATCGCCGAGTTCGCCGAACACCCGGGCATCCTGGAGGCGCTCAAACGCATGGGGGTCGATTACGCCCAGGGCTACGGCGTGGCCAGACCGCTGCCGCTGGCCGAGGTGCTGGCCCAGCACTTTCCCGCCAGCGCGCACGACGTCGTGCCGTCCTTGGCGCCCGCCGGCGGCCAGCCGGGTTGCCCGCCGCAGCACGTGTGAGGCGATCCTGCCGGCGCGATGAAGGCCTCCGGGCGGGCCCGCTCTAAGGAGATCGACGGCTATGTGCCGGGGGCACGTGGGCCGGGAGGGCTGGAGCCGGGCGAGCTGTTCCGCCGCGAGGCGCGTTTCGTGTGTCCGGGGTGAATGGGCGGGGCCCGGGGAGGGGACGGCGCTCACTCCGCCAGGAACAGATAGCCCATGCCGCGCACGGTCTGGATCCACGACAAGCTGTCGGGGCGCGGCGGCAGTTTCTGGCGGATGCTGCAGACGTGCACGTCGATGCTGCGGTCGAAGCGTGCCAGCGGCCGGCGCAGCGCCTGTTGCGACAGCTCGTGCTTGCTGACGATGCGCCCGGCGTGGCGCACCAGCACTTCCAGCAGGTTGAACTCGGTGCCGGTCATCTCCAGCACCCGGCCGTCGCATTCGGCGTGGCGGCGCGTCGGCCACAGCGTGAGCGGGCCGGCCGCGAGCGGGCCACACACGGTGGGCGCTGCCGCAGACGGGGCGCGCCGCAGCAGCGCCTTGAGCCGCGCCACCAGGGTTCGCATGGCGCAGGGCTTGGTGACGTAGTCGTCGGCGCCCAGCTCCAGCCCCATGATGCAGTCGATGTCGTCGCCGCGCGCGGTGAGCATCAATACCGGCACCTGGCTGTGCTGGCGCAGGCGGCGCAGCACCTCGATGCCGTTCAGGCGCGGCATCATGACGTCGAGCACCACGATGGCGTAGCGCCCGGACAGCGCTTCACGCAGGCCGCTCTCGCCGTCCGCGGCGCGGCTGACCCGGAACCCCTCCTGCCCCAGATAATCGGCGAGCATGGCGCTCAACTCGATATCGTCGTCGACAAGCAGCACGTGGGTCATGGGCGAGAGTCTCTGGGGCGCGGGGAGGGCACGATCATAGCAGCCGCTCGCGGTGGCACCACGCAGCTTTACCTGGATTTACCCAAGTCAAAAATCTTTACCGGACTTTGCCTTCGGTTAACGCCCGTTAACCGTCGTTTGCCCCAGCATGCCCTGTCGCGAGGCGTGGCCGGCGGTTGCCGGCCGGGCCTTCGCCTTGTACAGCTCAACCCCTTTCTGCGAGGTGATAGTCCGATGTTCCGGCGAGTGATGGGCGGCACGGCGCTGGCGTGCCTGCTCGGTGCATGCAGCAGCGTTTCTCCTACCGCGGTCAGCGGGCCGACCACGGTGCGGCCCGGCTACGCGCTGGCCAACCTGGAAAACCGCAACCAGGGCGGGATTTTCCGCGCCGGCAGCGCGCACCTGCTGTTCGAGCAGCAGAGCGCGCGTTACATCGGCGACATCGTCAAGATCGAGATTGCCGAGAGCCTGTCCGGCAGCAACAAGTCGGGCACCAGCGGCAGCCGCAAGAACGCGCTGAAGGTGGCGGGGCCGGGGGCCGGCTCATCGATGACCGGCCTGTTGAAGTGGATCTTCGACATCGACGTCGACGCCTCGGGCAGCGACAGCTTCAGCGGCAAGGGGGAGAACACCAACAGCAACGTGCTGAAGGGCAAGCTGGCGGCCTCGGTGATCAACATCCTGCCCAACGGCAACCTGGTGGTGGCCGGCGAGAAGAGCATCGCCCAGCACGGCAACTCGAACACGCTGCGCTTTTCCGGGGTGGTGAGTCCGAACGACATCAAGGCCGGCAACCTGGTGTCGTCCGACAATGTCGCCGACGCCCGCTTCGAGCTGGGCGGGCGTGGCCTGGTGGCCGACAGCAACAGCCGCAGCTGGATGCAGCAGTTCCTGGTGGATACCTTGTCGTTCTGGTAAGAACCTGTTTCCGATCTGCTGCGCGTCGGCGATACCGTGTTAAAAACGTCTTCGGCATGCTCATTTACCCCGTGTAAATGCCGCTTCCTCAGCCGTTTTTGCCTTGTCTCGCTCTGGCTCGCGAGATCGTAAACCGGTGCTAAGCGCCGGGCCGGTCGTGTCAGTTGCCCGCCAGCACGGCATCCACCAGCGGGGCGAGCTTCTTGCGCGTCGGCGTCCACTTGTCGTAGCCCATTACCCCCATCTCGTAGTTGGCGCTGGCCAGTACCGTGCCGTTCTGGCGCAGCGTCAGCGCGGCGTAGCTCAGGTACGGCGCGTAGTCGTCGCCGAAGGAGCGCTTTTCCCACTGCAGGAAGGCGGTGTAGGCGAGTTCGGCGCCGCAGCCGGAGGGCTGCATGCCGGCCTCGTACACCCGGCTCTCGATGGAGTGGCGCTGCAGTTCGCTCTGCAGCGCCGGCACGAAGTCGGGCAGCGCCACGCCGCGGTTCCACTCGATGCAGAGGTTTTTGACCGGGGCGTGGGGGTGGAGAATGGTGTTCTGCGTCGGGCCGGGAGTCATCGAGGCGACGCCGGTGATGGCGACGCTGATCAGCTTGATCGCTTCCAGGGTCGGGTCGGGCTGCATCACGACGCAACCCGGCAAGGCCAGCAGGGACAGCATGGCAAGGGCGGATTTGTACACCACGGGCACTACCTGTGACGGATGAACGCGACGGTCATGATAGCGGCGGACAGCGCCCGCCCGGTCCCCATTTACCCATCTTTACCCGCCACGCCGCCGCCCAGCGCCTGGTACACGGTGACCTGGTTGGCCAGCTGGTTGTAGCGGTTCTGCAGCAGCGCGATGTCGGCCTGGCGGCGCGTTTCCTGGGCCTCCAGCCAGTCCTTGAGCGCGGCGGCGCCGGCGCGGTAGCGCACCTCGTACAGCCGTTCCGCCTGGCGCGCGGCGGAGAGCGAGGCTTCCAGCTTTTCCCCCTGCGCCTGGTACTGGCGGCGCGCCGACAGCGCGTTTTCGACATCGGCCAGCGCCTGGTACAGGGTCTGGCGGAATTCGACCACGGCCTGCTGGTACTCGGCCTCGGACACCTTGCGGTTGAGCTGCATTTCGCGCCATTGCAGGAAGGGCAGCGTCAGCCCGGCGCCCAGCGTGGCGACCGGGTTGCTCAGCGCCTGGGACAGCGCCGTGCTGCTCGAACCCAGGCTGCCGGTCAGTCTGATGTCGGGGTAGTAGCTGGCGCGCGTGGCGTCGCCGCTGGCCAGCGTTGCGCGCAGGCGCAGCTCGGCGGCGGCGAGGTCGGGACGGCGCGCGAGCAACTGGGCCGGCACGCCGGCGGCGATCTCCGGCAGGGCGTGCTCTGGCAAGCGTTTCAGCTCCTGGAAGCGGCTGCCTGGCGGGCCGTCGAACAGCAGCGACAGCGCGTTGCGCGCCTCGGCCAGTTGCTGCATGAGTTCGGTGTGGCTCGCCTGCTGGCTCGCCAGCGTCTGCTCGGCGTTGAGCAGGTCGAGCTGCGAGGCGGCGCCGGCGGCTTTCTGCGCCTGCACCAGCTGTAGTGTCTTGCTGGCGTAGGCGATGCTGTCCTGGCTCAGCGCGAGGCGCTGTTTGAGGTAGCCGATCTTCCAGTACAGCGTGGCGGTGGTGCCGATCAGCGACAGCCGCGTGCTCTGCTTGTCCTGTTCGGTGGCCTTGGCCTCCCATACCTTGGCGTCGCGCTGGCGGGCGAGCTTGCCCCACAGGTCGAGCTCGTAGCTGACGCTGGCGCTGACGGCGTGGCTTTGCGTGGTGCCGCCGCCGTGCTTCAGCGAGCGGCTGGCGCTGCTGTCGGCGCTGGCCGCGAGGCTGGGGCTGAGCGCGTCGTCGGCGAGGTCGGCGGCGAGCCGGGCGCGGCGCACCTTCAGCGTGGCGGCGGCGAGGTCGTTGTTGCGCTCGAGCATCAGTTCGATCAGGGTGTCGAGCTCGGCGTCGGCGAAGCGCTGCCACCAGCACTCGAGGTTGGCCGAAAACGCCGTGGCGGCGCTGCCGGCTTGGGCGTGTTCCCACGCCGAGGGCAGTTTCAGCCGGGGCGTGCTGTAGGGGGTGTCGTTCAGGGCGGCGCAGCCGCTCAGCGCGAGGCCGAGCAGCACGGCAGCCAGCAGGGGTTTCATCGTCATAATCATCACTCCCGCGCCAGCGCGACCACCGGGTCGAGCCGCGCGGCGTTGCGTGCCGGCAAAAAGCCGAACAGCACGCCGATCAGGGTGGAGCAGGCGAACGCCGCGACGATCGAGCCGGCGGAATAGACCATGCTGAAGTGGCTGCTGAGGTGGTCGAACGCCGCGCCGACCAACAGCGACAGCCCAACGCCCAGCACGCCGCCCATCAGGCACACCAGCACCGCCTCGATCAGGAACTGCTGCAGGATGTCGCCCTGGCGCGCACCCACCGCCATGCGCACGCCGATCTCCTGGGTGCGCTCGGTGACCGACACCAGCATGATGTTCATCACGCCGATGCCGCCCACCACCAGCGAGATCACCGCGATCATCGACACCAAGAGCGTCATGGTGGCGGTGGTCTTCTCGATGGTCTGGCGGATGCTGTCGGTGTTCATCACGTAGAAGTCCTGCTTGCCGTGGCGGCGCGTCATCAGCTTGACGATGCCGGCCTCGGCGGCGCTGCTCGAGACGCTGTCGCCGATGCGCACGGTGACGCTCTTGAGGTAGTCCTGGCCCAGCAGGCGGCTCATCACCGTGCTGTAGGGCAGCCACAGGTTGAGGTTCTCGTCGTTGCCGAAGGCGCTGTTCTGCTGCTTGCTGACGCCGATCACGCGCGCCGGCACGCTGCCCACCAGGATCACCCGGCCGACCGGGTCGACGTTGGCGCCGAACAGCGCCTGGCGCGTGTTGGGGTCGATCACCACCTCCTGCGCCTGACGCCGCACCGCGCTGGCGTCGAAAGCCTTGCCCTGGTCCATCTCCACGCCCTTGACGCGGAAGTACTGCTCGCCGACGCCCTTCACCTGCGCGCTCACCGCCACGTTGCGGTAGCGCAGCGTCACCGAACTGCTGATGCCGGGCGTCACGCTGTCGACGAAGCCCTGCTGCGCCAGCACCTCGGCGTCGCGCGCGGTCAGGGTATGGATGGCGTCCGCCTTGCGGTCGCCGAAGCCCGCGCCGGGGAAGACGTCGATGGTGTTGGTGCCCATCGCACTGATGTCTTTCAGGATGCGCTGGCGCGAGCCCTCGCCCAGCGCCACCACCGACACCACCGAGGCGATGCCGATGATGATGCCGAGCATGGTCAGGAACGAGCGCAGGCGGTGCGCGGTGAGCGCGCGCCAGGCCATGCCGAAGGCCTCGCCGAAGCGCCCGGCGGCGGCGCGCCATGCCGTGCCCGCCGTGTCGGTGTGGGCATGCGAGGGCAGCTTGCCGCCGGAGCCGGCCGCAGCAGCGCGGCGGTCGGCGACGATCTCGCCGTCGCTGATCTCGATCACGCGGTCGGCGTGCTCCGCCACCTTGGCGTCGTGGGTGACAATGATCACCGTATGCCCTTCGGCATGCAGCTCGCGCAGGATCGCCATCACCTCCTGGCCGCTGTGGCGGTCGAGCGCGCCGGTCGGCTCGTCGGCCAGGATCACGTCGCCGCCGTTCATCAGCGCGCGGGCGATGCTGACGCGCTGCTGCTGGCCGCCGGAGAGCTGGCCGGGGCGGTGCGCGCTGCGCCGGCGCAGGCCGAGCCGGGTGAGCAGCGCGTGCGCGCGTTCGTGGCGTGTCGCCGGCGCCTTGCCGGCGTAGATCGCCGGAATCTCGACGTTGCCCAGTGCGCTCAGGTCGGGCAGCAGGTGATAGCGCTGGAAGATGAAGCCGAAGTGCTCGCGCCGCAGCTGCGCCAGCTCGTCCGGCGCCATCGCCCCGGTCTCCCGGCCGTTGACGCGGTAGCTGCCGCGGCTCGGGCGGTCGAGGCAGCCCAGGATGTTCATCAGCGTCGACTTGCCGGAGCCGGAGGCGCCGACGATGGCCACCATCTCGCCGGCCATGATCTGCAGGTCGATATCGCGCAGCACCGCCACGGTGTCGTCGCCGGCGGGGAATTCGCGGTACAAGCCGCTGACTTCGAGCAGGGGAGTTGCCATCGCTTACATCCCCATCGGCGGCGGGCCGCGGCGTTCGCTGCTGCTCGCGGTGCTGGCCGAGGTCTGTCCCACCACCACGCGCTCGCCTTGCTTGAGGCCGGACAGCACCTGGGCGCTGACGTTGTTGTTGAGGCCGATCCGGACGCGGCGCGCGCTCGGGCGGCCGTCCTGGTCCAGCACCGTGACCGTGTACGCCCCGTCCTTGGCGCGCTCGCCCAGCGCGGTGGCGGGGATGGTCAGCGCGTTCCTGGCCTCGGCCAGCACGATCGACACCTGCGCGGTCATCGCGATGCGCAACTGGTGTTCCGGGTTGGGAACGTCGAACAGGCCGTAGTAGTAGATGGCGCTGCTGCTCGACGAGCTGCTCGAGCTCGATGACGACGTGCTGCTGCTGGTGCTGCTGTCGGCGGCGTCGCTGAGCGACTGCGGGCCGGGGTCGATGGCGCGCAGCGTGGCGCGGTAGCGCCGCTCGGGAGCGCCGAGGATGGTGAAATACACCGGCAGGCCCGGCCTGACGCGGGTGACGTCGCCCTCGGAAATCTCCGCCTTGACGGTGACGGTATCGAGCTGGGCGATCTTGGCGATAGTCGGCGCCGACTGGCTGGCGTTGACGGTCTGGCCTTCCTCCACCGGCAGCGCCACCACCACGCCGTCGATCGGCGCCACGATCCGGGTGTAGCCGAGGTTGAGGCGGGCGGTGTTGAGCGTGATGCGCGCCTGTTGGCTCTCGGCCTGAAGCTGCGCCACTTCGGCGCGCGCGGTGGCGAGCGTGGCCTCGGCACTGTCGACGTTCTCGCGCGCGGTGGCTTCTTCGGCCAACATGCTGGTCTGGCGCCGGGCGTCGAGCAGCGCCTTGCTCAGCGCCGCCTGCTTGACGCGCAGCTGGGCCTGTTTGCTGGCCAGTGCCGCCTCGGCATCGAGCAGGGTGTTCTGCTGGCTGCGCGGGTCGATCTCCGCCACCAGCTCACCCTGCTTCACCTGCTGCCCCAGGCTGACCTTGAGCGATTTCACCTCGCCGGACACCTGGGCGCCGACGCTGACCTGCTTGAACGCCTTGACGGCGCCGCTGGCCAGCACGCTGTCCTCGAGGTCGGCGCGCGTCACCGGCGCGGTGAGGTAGGCCGGCGACGCCGGCGCGGGAAACAACAGCAGCTTGGCGCCGACGGCGGCGGCGAGCACGGCGGCCGCCAGCAGCGTTCGGCGTTGCCAGGTTTTCGGAACGAGGGTCATGGGCGATGAGCGCGGCGCGCGCCGGGCGGCGCCGGGGTGAGGAAAACGGGCGGCCAGTATGCGGGGGAGGGGTGTGAATCGGGGTTAGTCCGGGTAAAAACAGGTAAAGACGGCGCCAGGGTAAAGAAGTGTAAATAAACGGCGTGGCGGCCGTAGCGGACGGCGGGACATGGTAAATAGAGGGCGTACCCATCAATACCAACCCCGCGGGGCGCCAGTGGCAGGCTTTGCCCCGCCTTGTTGAGGAGAACCGCCATGAGCAGTATCGAATCGATCGCCGCCAGTGCCGCCAGCTTGTACGCCATGCCAGCGGTGCGCAAGGCCGTGAACGATGGCCTGAAGGAGGTCGGGAGCGAGGTGGAGTCGGTCGGCAACGCCATCGGCTCCGGGCTGTCGTCGCTGGGCTCGGCCATTTCATCCGGTGTCGGTAGCGTGGTGGACGAATTCACCACGCTGGGCAAGACCATCGACACCTATATCTGACGTTCCGGGCGGCGTGGCGCCGGGCCCGGTGTATTCCTCCCCCGCCAGGTTGGCCGAAGACGGAGCCCTCTCCCTCTTCGGCCAACCTTTTGCCCTGGCGTGCCCGGCCGTGCTCGGCGCGCGCGCCCCTGCGCTAGAATGCGGGCAACACGTGTCAAGCCGGGTCAAGCGCGATCCGGCTGCGAGGGATGGAGTGAACGATGGCGAATAGCCGAGCGGTCCTGACGCCGCAGGACGGACCCAGGGTGCTGCTGGTCGACGATGACGTCGAACTGGCGGAGATGCTGCGCGACTACCTCGAGCGCGAAGGCTGCATGGTCGCGCTCGCCGCCAACGGCAGCGACGGCCTGGCGCTCGCCCTGAGCGGGGACTATCACCTGCTGGTGCTCGACGTCATGATGCCCGGCATCAACGGCATCGAGGTGCTGCGCCGGCTGCGCCAGCAGAGCGCGCTGCCGGTGCTGATGCTGACCGCCAAGGGCGACGATCTCGACCGCGTGCTCGGGCTGGAGCTGGGCGCGGACGACTACGTGCCCAAGCCATGCACCCCGCGCGAACTGCTGGCGCGCATCCGCGCCATCCTGCGCCGCGGCGCCCTGCGCGAGGTGCGCCAGGCCGAGAGCGACGTGTTGCGCGAGGGCGCGCTGGCGATGTGGCCGCGCGAGCGCCGCGCCGAGTGGGACGGCCGCCCGCTGGAGCTGACCAGCACCGAGTTCAGCCTGCTGGCGGAGCTGGTGCGCCAGGCCGGGCACCCGGTCAGCAAGGGCGAGCTGTCGGAACGCGCGCTGGGCCGTCCGCTGGCGCGCTTCGATCGCAGCATCGACGTGCACATGAGCAGCATCCGCCAGAAGCTCGGCCCCTTGCCCGACGGCCGCTCCTGCATCCAGACCGTGATCCGTCGCGGCTACCAGTTCATCAAGGCCTGAACCATGGGACGCCTGTTCTGGAAACTGTTCCTGATCCTGTGGCTGACCCAGATCACCACCGCGCTCGGGGTCGGCGTCGCCTTCAGCCTGCGCCATCAGTTCGAATCCCCGCGTGCCGCCGAACTGGCGTGGCAGGACCCGGCGCAGCGGCCGCCGCCGCCTCCCCGGCACGGCCCGGTGCCGCCGGAGCCGCTGCTGGTGGGCTTGGTGGCGAGCCTGATCTTCGGCGCGCTGCTGGCGCGCTACCTGTCCAAGCCGATCCGTCTGATGCGCGGCGCCTTCGATGCCGTGGCCGAGGGCAACCTCAAGGTCAATCTGGCCCAGCAACTGGGGCGGCGCCAGGACGAACTGGCCGACCTCGGGCGCGACTTCGACCTGGTGGCGCAGCGGCTGCAGGGGCTGATCGACGACAAGAAGCGCCTGCTGCACGACGTCTCGCACGAACTGCGCTCTCCGCTGGCGCGGCTCAGCGCCGCCGTCGACCTGGCACGCCAGCAGCCGGAAAAACTCGACACCTGGCTCGAGCGCATCGAGCGCGAGGCCGGGCGCATGGACCAGCTGGTGGGAGAGCTATTGGCGATCGCCCGGCTCGACGCCGAGGGCGCCGCCGGCGGCGAAACGCTGTCGCTGCGCGACTTCCTCGTCGCCCTGGTGGCCGACGCCCAGTTCGAGGCCGGCCTGTCGGGCTGCCGCGTGGAACTGCAGATCGAGCACGACGGCCGTATCGCCGCCCGCCCGGACCTGTTGCGCCGCGCCGTGGAAAACGTGCTGCGCAACGCCATCCGCTACAGCCCGCCGCACAGCGTGGTGCAGATCCGGGTGACGCCGCTGCCGGATTGCGGGCAGGTGCGCCTCGCCATCCACGACCACGGCCCCGGCGTACCGGAAGCCGAGCTGGCGACGATCTTCGAGCCGTTCTTCCGCAGCAGCGGCAGCGACAACCAGGGCTACGGGCTGGGGCTGGCCATCGCCAAGCGGGTGATCGTCGCCAGCGGCGGGCGCATCGCCGCCGCCAACGCCGCCGAAAGCGGGCTGACGGTCAACATCGAGCTGCCGCTGGCCTGAGCGCGTGTTCACCGCGCCCATGGCCGACGACGACAGTGACGCGGTGACGACAGGGGGAACCGTGTGTCCCCTGGAGGCAGGGTTGCCGCGAAAGGGCGCCGGGGACAAAAACGGACGGCAGGAAAGCAAAAAGGGTTAGCGAAAAGATGTCGCTAACCCTTTGAATTCTTGGCGCACCCGATTGGAATCGAACCAACGACCTTCAGCTTCGGAGGCTGACACTCTATCCAACTGAGCTACGGGTGCTTTGCAGAGCAGGCGGATGATAGCTTAACTGCCCCGGCGCGTCCAGTGAGGGGCTTTTGCCATGCCGAGAGGGTTCTCGTATAATCCCCCTGATTTCTTCATTGTCATTAATATTTCAGGCGAGGCTCGGAATGAGTAATGGGAACGGGATGGCCCCGGGGCAGGTTGTCAAGGTCCTGATCGGCGTCGTTGTCTTTCTGGTCGTGGCGATCTGGCTGCTGGCCAAGCTGGCAACCAGTGGTTTCAACGTGGATGCCGAAGTCATGACCAAGGAAGCGGTAGCCGCTCGCCTGAAACCGGTCGGCGAATCCGTCGCCAGCGACGCGCCCCCGGGCATGCGCAACGGTGAACAGGTGTTCAAGGCCATCTGTATTTCCTGTCACGGTACCGGCCTGGCCGGCTCGCCCAAGTTCGGCGACGCCGGCGCCTGGGCGCCGCGTATCGCCAAGGGCTTCGACACCCTGGTACAGCACGCGCTGGGCGGCTTCAACGCCATGCCGGCCAAGGGCGGCGCCGCCGACCTGAGCGACGACGAAGTGAAGCGCGCCGTGGCCTACATGGCCAATGCCGGCGGTGCCAAGTTCACCGAGCCGAAAGTCGGCGGCGAAGGCGGTGCGGCGCTCGACCCGAACGTGGCCGGCAAGAAAATCTTCGACAGCGTTTGTACCGCCTGCCATTCCACCGGCGCCGCCGGTGCGCCCAAGTTCGGCGACAAGGCCGCCTGGGCTCCGCGTCTGAAGCCGGGCCTGGACGAAGTGGTGAAAATCGCCACCAAGGGCCTGAACGCCATGCCGCCTAAGGGTGGTTTCACCGGCAGCGATGAAGAATTCAAGGCCGCCGTGGAATACATGGTGAACAACTCCAAGTAAGCCTGCCTAGGCTTTCCAGATACCAGAAACGCGCCCTCGGGCGCGTTTTTTTTTGTGCCCCGCCGCCACGGCCCGAAACCTTCCGGCACCGGCGTGAGCCGCCTCAGTCGCGTGGTGCCTGCTCCGACTCGGGCCAGCTCAGGCCGTGTTCCCGCAGCAGCGGCTCCAGCCAGTGGCGCAGCCGGTCGCAATGCTTTCCCTCCCAGTACAGCTTGCGGCAGCTCTGGCAACGGTAGAAGTGGCGCTGGTAGGCGTAGACGCGCGGCGGTGTCTCGGCGGCGACGCTGGCGCGCGTCACCGCTTCGATGGCGCCGTTGCAGCGCGCGCAGCGGCTGAACAGGCGCAACTGACGCCACAGATCGAAGCGCTCCAGCACCTCGAGCAACTGCTCGCGCGGCATGATGGCACGCAGAAAGGCGCCATGCGTCACGGCATTGCGCTTCAGCAGCCCGACGTCGCGCGTGAGCAGGATGCGGTGCTCGGCCAGCGCTACCTGCGCCAGCTCCTCGTCCGGCCAGTCGTTGCGGTACAGCGTATCGAGCCCGAGCAGGCGCAGGTAGCGCGCCAGCCGGCCAAGATGGACATCGAGCACGAAACTGGGGTGGCGTAGCGGCGCCGGGCGCAGCCGGTTCAGCTCGGCGAGGTCGAAGCGCTCGAAGGTCGGGTAGACCGCCACCCGTTCGCCGCCGTGCAGATGGTGCTGGAAATCCACCGACACGCCGTCCACCAGGATCAGATCGACCTCGGTGTGCGGGACGCCCAGCGCCTGGATGCGGTCCTTGACGGTGGGGCTGCCGCTGAAGGCATGGCGAAAACTGACCTTGCGCCGGGCGGGCGGCAAAAAATCGTTCAGCTCCTCGTAGAAGCGGAATTCGCAGTGCTTGAGGGACTTCGGGGGGCGCGACATGTATGCACTATAACCCTAGAAACAGCGGCTGTTTTGCCGTGCCGTGGCTGCGTGCCGGGAGCACACGGCGGCCAGCGGCGAACCCGGACGATTGGCTGCGGCCTGGTGACAAGGGGCGCCAAGACCGCCAACTTGAGTGGAGGGAGCGATATGGACGTTTCATGGATTGTCGTCGCCGACAGCCGGCGCGCACGGATTTTCCAGCCCGAGGCCGGTGGGCACAAGCTGACGGAAACGGCGGAAATCAGCGCGGAGGAGGGGGAGGCCGCCGCGGGCGGCAACCATGCCGAGCCGCCGCGCGGCGGGCACCGGACCATGGTGACGCGCAGCGACCCGCAGGAGCACGATGCCGCCGCGTTCGCCCGCAAGCTGGCGAACGCCCTGACCCAGGGACGCGCCGACGGCAGTTTCGAGCGGCTGGTGCTGGTGGCGCCGCCGCACTTCCTCGGCCAGTTGGGCGAGTGCCTGCCCAAGGAGGTCGAGCGCATGGTGGCGCTCAAGGTGTCGCAGGAACTGACCCATCTCGATGCCGCGGCCATCCGCGAGCATCTGCCGGCGCGCTGGTGAGCGCCGCTTTCATCCGGTGGCCGCGCTTCGCCCCGTGAGCGTCGGTGGCCTTCTGCGCGAGCGAGGCTCTGCGAGAGACTCGCTCCGCCCTGATCCTCGGGTACGCCGCGGATGCTACGGTTTCCTGGCGCCTGCGGCGGTCACGCTGCCCGGGCGGTCTCGCCCCGGCTGAAACACGTTTTCCGTCCAGGTCGATGGCGGCACGCTACTCGACGCCGCCCTTGCCCTTCTTGCCTTCCAGCATCGCACTCAGGCTCGCCAGCCGCGACTTGCCTTCGCTCTTGCTGACCACCGGCTCGGCGCCCGGTTTGCCGAAGTGGCGCAGGTCGTCGCCGTTGATCTCGTCGATGAAGCGCGACGGGTCGACGAACTGCCACTCGCCGGCGCGCCTGCGCTTGACGCAGTGGGTCAGCGTCAGGCTCCTCTGGGCACGGGTGATGCCGACGTACATCAGCCGCCGCTCCTCCTCGATCATGCCGTTTTCCACCGATTCGCTGTGCGGCAGGATGCCTTCCTCGCAGCCCACCAGGAACACGTGCGGGTACTCCAGGCCCTTGGAGGCGTGCAGCGTCGACATGTGCACGGCGTCCAGCTCGCCCTCGTCGCGCCCCTCCAGCATGGTGATCAGCGCGATCAGCTGGGTCAGCTCGATCAGGTTCTTGTTGTCGGCCTCGCCCTTCCTGGCGAGCCAGGCCACCATCTCCTGCACGTTCTTCCACTTGGTCTCGGCGGCGCGCGGGCTGTCCTCGCTGTCGTACAGCCAGGTCTCGTAGCCGATCGCCTTGAGCATCTCCTGCGCCAGCTCCCCGGCCGGCTCGCGCAGCGCGCGGTATTGCAGATGGTTGATGAAGTCGCAGAACTGCGTCAGCGGCTCCAGCTGAGCGTGCTGCACCTGCAGCCGGAAGCCTTCCTCGTGCGCGGCGGCGAACAGGCTCTTCTTGCGCTCGCCGGCCCAGGCGCCGAGCTTCTCCAGCGTGCCGGCGCCGACGCCGCGCTTGGGCGTGGTCAGGGCGCGGATGAAGGCCGGGTCGTCGTCCGGGTTGGTGATCAGCCGCATATAGGCGATCACGTCCTTGACCTCGGCCTTGTCGAAGAAGCTCTGCCCGCCCGACATCTGGTAGGGGATGCGCTGGTTGCGCAGCGCCTGCTCGAAGATGCGCGCCTGGTAGTTGCCACGGTAGAGGATGGCGTAGTCCTTGAACTCGGTGCGGCATTCGAACTTGTGCGCCAAGAGGCGCTGCACCACCACCTCGGCCTCGTGCTCCTCGTCCTTGCAGCGGATGACGTGGATCGGCTCGCCCAGGCCCAGTTCGCTCCACAGCTGTTTCTCGAACAGCTTGGGGTTGTTCGAGATCACCGAGTTGGCGGCGCGCAGGATGCGCGCGGTGGAGCGGTAGTTCTGCTCCAGCTTGATAATCTTCAGCTTGGGGAAATCCTGCTGCAGCAGGCGCAGGTTCTCCATGTTGGCGCCGCGCCAGGCGTAGATGCTCTGGTCGTCGTCACCCACCGCGGTGAACATGCCGCGCACCCCGGTCAGCAGCTTCACCAGCTGGTACTGGCAGGTGTTGGTGTCCTGGTATTCGTCGAGCAGCAGGTAGCGCAGTTTGTGCTGCCACTTCTGCAGCACCTCCTCGTTGCTGCGGAACAACTCCACCGGCAGCCGGATCAGGTCGTCGAAGTCCATCGCCTGGTAGGCGGTGAGGGTGTCCTGGTAGGCGAGGTAGGTGGTGGCGCAGATGCGTTCCCACTCGTTTTCGGCCAACGTGAGCGCCTCCTCGGCGCTCTTGAAGTCGTTCTTCCACAGCGAGATCTGGCTTTGCACCTTGCGCACCTCGTCCTTGGCGGTGGTGCGCAGCAGATCGGAGATGATCTTGCCGGCGTCGTAGGCGTCGAGGATCGAGAACTGCGGCTTGTAGCCCAGGTGTGGCGCTTCCTGGCGCAGGATTTGCATGCCCAGCGAGTGGAAGGTCGACACCGTCAGCCCGCGCACTTCGGCCGGCGTCATCAGCTTGGTGACGCGCTCCAGCATCTCGCGCGCCGCCTTGTTGGTGAAGGTGATGGCCGCGATGTTGCGCGCATCCATCTTCGCCTCGCGGATCAGGTGCATGATCTTGAAGGTGATCACCCGGGTCTTGCCGGAGCCGGCGCCGGCCAGCACCAGCAGCGGGCCGTCGAGGTAATGGATGGCCGCGCGTTGCGGCGGATTGAGCTGGGGTGCTGACATGGCGTTTCCGAAAGCGGGTGAATGAATCTGCTGTGCGCCCCCATCCCGGTCCTGTGATGCGTGCCGTACCACGTGTACGGCTGTGCTTCTCTAACCGGCCTGGGAGCGTGGCGATGACCGCAGGGAATCCCTGTGGGACGATTTCTTTCACAAGCTCGGAGGGCGCGACAGGGCGGGCGCGTCGCAAATCGGTAATGCAGGCCGGGCATTGTAGCATGCGGTATTATCGCGCTAGTGCGGACGGCCCTTTTCTGCCGGTCTGCCAATCGAGGACAATCAACCATGGCAACCTACGCAATCGGCGACATTCAGGGCTGTTTCGGCCCGTTCCAGCAACTCTTGCGCCAGATCGAATTCAACCCCGGGCGCGATACGCTCTGGCTCACCGGTGACCTGGTCAATCGCGGCCCCGAGTCGCTCGAAGTGCTGCGCTGGGTGTTCCGCCACAGCGACAAGGTGCAGATCGTGCTGGGCAACCACGACCTGCACCTGCTGGCGGTGGCCGAGGGCTTCGGCAAGGTGCGCTCCGACGACACCCTGCTCGACATCCTCAACGCCGGCGACGGCAAGCTGCTGCTCGACTGGCTGCGCTGCCAGCCCTTGATGATCGAACAGCAGGGCTACGCCATGGTGCACGCCGGCCTGCTGCCGGAATGGACCGTCGACCGTGCCATGGGGTTGGCCGAAGAAGTGGAAGACTGCCTGTCCGGGCCGCGTTACCGCGACTTCCTGTCGCGTCTTTACGGCAACAAGCCGACGCGCTGGAGCGACGAGCTCAAGGGCATCGAGCGCCTGCGGCTGGTGGTCAACGCCATGACGCGCATGCGCCTGGTGACGCGCGACGGCGAGCTGGACCTGGCGTTCAAGGGCGAACTCGACAAGGCGCCCGCCAACCTGCTGCCGTGGTTCGACGCGCCGGGGCGGCGCAGCGCCGGCACCCCGATCATCTGCGGCCACTGGTCGGCGCTCGGCCTCTACGTCACCGAAGACATCCTCTCCATCGACACCGGCTGTCTGTGGGGCGGCAGCCTGACCGCGCTCAGGCTGGAGGATCGGCAGGTGTTCTCGCTGCCGTGTCCGGCCGAGCAGGCGTTATCCTGAGCCCGCGCACGATCTCGTCGCGTGCCGCCTCGGCCAGCTCGAAGCGGCTCGGCTCGCGGCTGGTGCCGGCGGCGCTGATGCGGCTGCCGTAACGCAGCTCCACCCGCATCGCCGGGGTGGCCAGGATGCTGCGCAGGCTTTCCATGAAGGTGGTGTCGCCGGCGTAGGCGGCGGCGGTGCACGGCGTGTCGTGCGGCGTGCGGTAGCTCAGCGCCACCGGCTGCACCGTGCCGCGCGACTGGCGCACCGATTCGAACAGCGAGGCCTTGAACGGCAGCAGCACGCTGCCGTCCGAGGTGGTCGCCTCGGGAAACACCGCCATGCAGCCGCCGTTCTCCAGCGCCCGTGCCAGGTGCTGGTTGACGCGGCTGGCATCGCGCCGGTTGTTGCGGTCGATGAACACCGTGCCGGCGCTGGCCACCAGCCAGCCCGCCACCGGCCAGCGCTGGATCTCCCGCTTGGCGACGAAGCGCGACACCGTCGAGCTGTTCAGTACGAAGATATCCAGCCACGACACGTGGTTGGCCACCAGCAAGGTGTTGTTTGGGTAGAACCCGGGCGAGTCGCCGGACACCTCCACCGTCACCCCCAGAATCTGCAACAGCTTGCGCGACCAGCGCTGCGTCACCACGGCGCGCTCGGCGTAGGCCAGGCGCGGGAAGCGGGTGGCGACGATGATCAGGCCGATGGCGATGTGCCATCCCATGCGGGCCAGACGGAAACAGCGGGTGGGCAGCGAAGTAGGGCGGGTCGGGCGCATCGGCAACGGCGAGGATGGGGAAGGAAGGCGATGCTCCGACTCTACCATGGCTGGCAATGCGGACAGTAGTAGGAACTCCGCTGCCCCTGGCGAATCTGACGTATCAATGAGCCGCAGGTGTGGCAGGGCTCCTCGGCGCGACCGTACACCGCGTAGGTCTGCTGGAAGTAACCGGGCTTGCCGCTGGCACCGACGAAGTCGCGCAGCGTGCTGCCGCCGGCCTCGATGGCGCGTGCCAGGATGCTCTTGATGGCCGCGGCCAGGCGTTCGCAGTCGGCATGGGTCAGGCGGCGTGCGGCACGCCCCGGACGGATGCCGGCCTGGAACAGGGACTCGTTGGCGTAGATGTTACCCACCCCCACCACCACATGATTGTCCATCAGCAACTGCTTGATCGACGTCGTGCGCCCGCGGCTGGCGTGGTACAGCGTGTCGGCGTCGAACGCGTCGCCGAGCGGCTCCGGTCCCAGCGCCGCCAGCAGCGGGTGGAACTCCACCGGGCCGACGTGCCACAGCATGGCGCCGAAGCGGCGCGGGTCGCGATAGCGCAGCGCGGTGTGCCCGTCCAGGATGAGATCGATATGGTCGTGTTTTTGCGGCGGCGTGTCGGCCGCCACCAGCCGCAGGCTGCCGGACATGCCAAGGTGCACCAGCAGCGTGCCGCTGGCGAACTCCAGCAGCAGGTATTTGGCGCGGCGGCGCACCGCCAGTACCGGCAGACCGCTGAGGGTCGCGGCCAGTGCCGGTGGCACCGGCCAGCGCAGGCGTCCCTCACGTACCACGACGTCGGTGATGATGGCGCCGGTGAGGTGTGGCTCGACCCCGCGCCGGGTGGTTTCCACTTCAGGTAATTCTGGCATGTTATTCCACGCTCCACGGCCATCAATAATATCAATGAGCGTGGTATTCTACGCTTTCGCCGGGTCAAGATTCCATGCACATGAAACCGTTAAACCGAACCCTTCCCCTCCTCCTGGTGCTGCTGCTGTCCGCCTGCGCGGTGACTCGTCCGCCTGAACGCAGCGCGGCGCCGGCCACCCCCCAGGCGGAGGCGACGGACAACGCGCCCGACGACGACGGTGCCGACGCCGCCAAGGCCGAAGCCACCGCGGCCGACGCCAGGCTGCCCAAGGTCGAGCTCGACAGCCACATCCTGTTCGGCGTGCTGGCCGGCGAGATCGCCGCCCAGCGCGGCGCGGCGGGGGCGTCGGCGGTCACCTATCTCGACCTCGCGCGGCAGACCCGCGACCCGCGCCTGGCGCAGCGTGCCGCCGAGTTCGCGCTGTTTTCCGGCCAGCTCAAGGTCGCCTCCGAGGCGCTGACGCTGTGGGTCGAGCTCGACCCCGACTCCGACATCGCGCGCGAACAGCTGCTGATCACCCTGCTGCGCTCCGGCAAGCTGGCCGAAAGCCGGCCCCTGGTGGAAGAGCTGCTCAAGCGCGAGCCGGCACGCGCCGGCGCCGTCTTCGTGCAGCTGGCGCGGCTCACCGCGCTGCAGGGCGACAAGCAGGGGGCCTACCAGCTGATCCAGCAACTGGCGGAGCGTTACCCCGATCTGCCGGAAGCACGCTTTGCGGTGCTCGCAGTGGCGGCGGAGGTCGGCAACGAGAGCGTAGCCGAGCAGGAACTCGACCGCCTGGCGCGCATCGCCCCTAAATGGGATCTACCGGTGGCCTGGCAGACCGACCGGCTGCGCCGCAGCGACCTCAACGCCGCGATCGCTTTCCTGAAAAAAGAGCTGGACCGGCGCCCCGACGCCGGGCTGGAGCTGAAAATGGCGTATCCGCGCCTGCTGGTCGGCGCCAAGCGTTTCGACGAAGCGCGCCGCGCCTTCGAGGCACTGCTCCAGACCCAGCCCAAGAACGCCGAGTTGCTGTACGGTGCCGGCCTGCTGGCCTTGCAGCAGCGCGACCTGCCCGTGGCCAAGCGGCACCTGGAAGCGGCGCTGGCGGAAAAACACCCCGAAAGCGACTTCATCCGTTACACCCTCGGCCAGTTGGCCGAAGAGCAGGACGACGTCGCCGGCGCCCGGCGCTGGTACGAAGCGGTGGGGCAGGGCGCGCAATACCTGCCGGCGCAGGGGCGTCTGGCCGAGCTGGACGCCGCCGCCGGCAACCCCGACGCCGGCATCGCCCGACTGCAGAAGCTCGAGATCGGCGGCACGGGCCGCGTCCAGGTGGTGCTGGCGCAGTCGCAGATCGCCCGCGAGGCCAAGCGCTACGACTTGGCGCATGCCCTGTTGAGCCAGGCGTTGCAAGAAGCCCCGGGCACCCCGGAGCTGCTCTACGAACGGGCGCTGGTGGCCGATCTGATGGGCAACGTCGACGGCGCCGAGAGCGACCTGCGCGCCTATCTCAAGGAAAAGCCCGACGACCCGCAGGGACTCAACGCCCTCGGCTACACGCTGGCCAACCGCACCACGCGCTACCAGGAAGCCTTGGGCCTGATCCAGAAAGCCCTGCAGGCCGAGCCGGACAATCCGATGGTGCTCGACAGCATGGGCTGGGTGTTGTTCAAGCTGGGCCGTCTCGAGCCGGCGCGCGAGCACCTCGAGCGTGCCTTCGCGGTGTCGCCGGACGCCGAGATCGCGGCGCATTACGGCGAGGTGCTGTGGCAGCTCAACCGCCGCGACGAAGCGCGCGCGGTGTGGCAGAAGGCCACCGGTAGCGAATCCGGCCTGGAAATGCTGAAGAACACCGTGCACCGCCTGGAGCAGCCATGAGCCGTTGGCTGGCACTGGGCCTGTGCGGCCTGCTCTTGACCGGCTGCGCCACGCGCGACGTCGCGTTCCGGCCGCAAGCCGAGGCGACCCGGCCGCGCGATACCCCGTTTTCGATCTCCGGCCGGCTGTCGGTCAAGGCCGACGGCAAGGGGCAGGTCGCCAACTTCGACTGGAATCACGATGCCGTGCGCGACCAGCTGTCGATCAACAGCCCGATCGGCTCCACCGTGGCGCGCGTCGAGCGCGACGAGAGCGGCGTGACGCTGCAGGCCGACGGCAAGACCTACCAGGCGGCGGACGTGGAAAGCCTGACCCAAGAGGCGCTGGGCTGGCCCTTGCCGCTCTCCAATCTCGCCTGGTGGATTCGCGGCCAGGCGGCGCCGGACTGGCCGCAGAACGTCTCCGCCGACGGTGTGCTGCACCAGCAGGGCTGGTCCATCCGTTTCGTCAGCGACGCCGATCAGCCCGGCCCCTACCCGAAGCGGGTCGAAATGGAGCGCGACAAGCTGTCGATCCGCCTGGTTGTGCACGCCTGGCGTTGATGTCCTGACTTCATCCTGTTATTCCGTTTTTCGAGTCCTTCCGACATGACCGCCGTCTTCCATGCCTATCCGGCTCCGGCCAAACTCAATCTGATGCTCAAGGTGGTGGGGCGCCGCGCCGACGGCTACCACCTGCTGGAAACCGTGTTCCGCTTCATCGACTACAGCGACACCGTCGAGCTGGCCGTGCGCGACGACGGCGTGATCGAGCTGCTGAACCCGATCGACGGCGTGCCGGCCGAGCGCGACCTGACGGTGCGTGCGGCACGCCTGCTGCAACAGCACAGCGGCACCCCGCTCGGCGCCTCGATCCGCCTCACCAAGCGCATTCCGATGGGCGGTGGTCTGGGCGGCGGCAGTTCCGACGCCGCCACCGTGCTGCTGGCGCTCAACGCGCTGTGGCAGACCGCTGTGCCGCGCGAAACCCTGATGCAGCTGGGCCTGAAGCTGGGGGCCGATGTGCCGGTCTTCATCTTCGGCCGCAACGCCTTTGCCACCGGTATCGGCGAGGAACTGACCGAGCTGGAGCTGCCGGAAAAGTGGTACGTGGTGTTGCATCCGGGGGTGCATGTGCCGACTGCTGAAATTTTTTCGTCAGAACTGTTGACAAGGGATTCCGACATCAGCATAATGCGAATCCTCGAAACAACGCAGCAACGACGAAACGACTTGCAGCGGGTTGTAACGAGTAAGTATCCAGCGGTAAACGAAGCGTTAAGCGAGCTTGAGAAATACGGTTCGCCGCTGATGACAGGCTCCGGAAGTTGTGTTTTTCTGGAGTGCGATTCGGAAATCGAAGCCGATAAAGTTTATAAGACGCTGTCGCAGAAGTACAACGGATTTGTCGCAAAAGGCCTTTCGGTCCACCCGTTGTTCGACAGTATCTAGCCCAGTTACTGGGGAGTCGCCAAGTGGTAAGGCACCGGATTTTGATTCCGGCATTCGTAGGTTCGATCCCTACCTCCCCAGCCAAGAATCTCTACAATATAGAGAACGAGAAAAAAAGCGTGTAAGTTTCCCTTACACGCTTTTTCTTTATTCAGCTAAGGCATAACGAGTTATGGCGGCATACGACAGTTTGATGGTTTTCACCGGGACCGCTAACCCGGAACTCGCCCAGAACGTGGTCAAGCACCTGGACATCTCGCTCGGCCGCGCCGACGTGGGCAAGTTCAGCGATGGCGAGGTGGCAGTGGAGCTGCTCGAAAACGTGCGCGGTCGCGACGTGTTCATCCTGCAGTCCACCTGCAACCCGACCAACGACAACCTGATGGAAATCCTGACCATGGCCGACGCGCTCAAGCGCGCCTCCGCCGGTCGTATCACCGCCGCCATCCCGTACTTCGGCTACGCCCGCCAGGATCGCCGCCCGCGTTCCGCGCGCGTGCCGATCTCCGCCAAACTGGTCGCCAACATGCTGACTTCGGCCGGCATCGACCGCGTGCTGACCGTCGACCTGCACGCCGACCAGATTCAGGGCTTCTTCGACATCCCGGTGGATAACGTCTACGCCACCCCGGTGCTGCTGAAGGACGTCCGCTCGCAGCGCATCGAAGACCTGATCGTGGTGAGCCCGGACGTCGGCGGGGTGGTGCGTGCGCGCGCCATGGCCAAGGCGCTGAACACCGACCTCGCCATCATCGACAAGCGCCGTCCCAAGGCCAACGTGGCCGAAGTCATGAACATCATCGGCGACGTCCAGGGCCGTACCTGCCTGATCGTCGACGACATGATCGATACCGCCAATACCCTGTGCAAGGCCGCTTCCGCGCTGAAAGAGCGCGGCGCCCAGCGCGTGCTGGCCTACGCCACCCACGCCATCTTCTCGGGCCAGGCCATCGATCGCATTGCCAATTCCGACATCGACATGGTGGTGGTGACTGACACCATCCCGTTGTCGGCGCAAGCCAAGGCCTGCCCGAACATTCGCGTGGCCTCCATCGGCGGCCTGCTGGCCGAGACGCTGCGCCGCATCAACAACGAAGAGTCGGTGTCCTACCTCTTCAACGAGGACCTGGTTTCGACGGGCGCCTGCCTGCCGTAAACATCGCGGCAGCTGGTCGCGGCCGCTGCGGTGCCATTCACTTGAACTGGAGTTTTACTCATGTCTTACGAACTGATTGCTGCCAAGCGCGAACAGCTGGGTACGAGTGCGAGCCGCCGCCTGCGTCACGCTGGCAAACTGCCGGCCGTGGTATACGGCGCCAACACCGAAGCGGTTTCCGTGGTGTTGGAACACAACCCGGTTTACTACGCGCTGAAGGAAGAAGGCTTCCACACCGGCATCCTGAACCTGGTGATCGACGGCGAGAAGCAGGCCGTGCTGCTGCGTGACTACCAGATGCACCCGTACAAGCAACTGGTGCTGCACATGGACTTCCAGCGCGTCGACCTGAACGAAAAGATGCACGTCAAGGTACCGCTGCACTTCGTCGGCGCCGATGCTTCCGAAGCCGTCAAGCTGCAAGGCGCCAAGATCTCGCACGTGCTGACCGAAGTCGACGTGCGTGCTCTGCCGGCCCAACTGCCGTCCTTCATCGAAGTGGACCTGTCCGCCATCCAGGCTGGCCAGACCATTCACCTGTCCGACCTGAAGCTGCCGGAAGGCGTGGAAATCACCGCCCTGGTGCGCGGTGGCGACCAGGCTGTGGCCTCCGCCAGCGGTGCCGCTGCCGCCGAGTAATTCCGCGGTCGTGCACGATCAAGCTCGTTGCGTTGCCTGACGGCCTCGCAACGGGCTTTTTTATTGGAATGCAATCATGTCCGGGATTCGATTGATCGTCGGGCTGGGCAACCCCGGCCCGGAGTACGAGAAAACCCGTCATAATGCCGGTTTCTGGCTGGTCGACGAACTGGCCTGGCAGCACAAGGCGGCGCTGAGAGGCGAAGGCAAGTTCTTCGGCGAAGTGGCGCGCGCGCCGCAGCCGGGCGGCAGCGACCTGTGGCTGTTGAAGCCGATGACCTTCATGAACCTGTCCGGCCAGGCGGTGGCGGCGCTGGCGCGCTTCTACAAGATCGCCCCGGAGGAAATCCTGGTGGTGCACGACGAGCTCGACCTGCAGCCGGGAACCGCCCGCTTCAAGCAGGGCGGCGGGCACGGTGGCCACAACGGCCTGAAGGACATCATCGCCCGCCTCGGCACGCCGAACTTCTGGCGCCTGCGGCTGGGCATCGGCCACCCCGGCGAGCGCAGCGAGGTGGTCGGCTTCGTGCTGAAGAAGCCGCGCAGCGAAGAACAGGGCGCCATCGAGGACGCCATGGCGGCGGCGCTCCGGGTATTGCCGCAGGCCATTGCCGGCGACATGCCGGGCGCGATGAAAACCCTGCATACCGCCGCCAAGTAATTTTCCGGCCGCAAGCCTGCTTCGGCCAACCTTTGCAAAGATTTTCGAGAGGAACGCAGTCATGAGTCTCCAGTGCGGCATCGTCGGTCTGCCCAACGTCGGCAAGTCGACCCTCTTCAATGCGCTGACCAAGGCCGGCATCGAAGCGGCCAACTATCCGTTCTGCACCATCGAGCCCAACGTCGGCATCGTCGAGGTGCCGGACCCGCGTCTGGCCGAGCTGGCCAAGATCATCAACCCGCAGAAGATCCAGCCGGCCATCGTCGAGTTCGTCGACATCGCCGGCCTGGTGGCGGGCGCCTCCAAGGGCGAAGGGCTGGGCAACCAGTTTCTGGCCAACATCCGCGAGACCGACGCCATCGTCAACGTGGTGCGCTGCTTCGACGACGACAACGTGGTGCACGTCGCCGGCAAGGTCGACCCGATCTCCGACATCGAAACCATCGGCACCGAACTGGCGCTGGCCGATCTGACCACGGTGGAAAAGGCGATCCAGCGCGATGGCAAGAAGGCCAAGTCGGGCGACAAGGACGCGATCCGTCTGATCGCGGTGCTGGAGAAGGTGCGCGCGCACCTCGACCAAGGCTTGCCGGCGCGCTCGCTCGGCCTCGACGCCGAAGAGCAGGTGCTGTTGAAGCCGTTCTGCCTGCTGACCATCAAGCCGGCGATGTACGTCGCCAATGTGGCCGAGGACGGTTTCGACAACAACCCGCACCTCGACAAGCTCAAGGCGCTGGCCGACAAGGAGGGCGCTCCGGTGGTGGCGCTGTGCGCGGCGATCGAATCGGAAATCGTCGAGCTCGACGACGCCGACAAGGCCGAGTTCCTGGCCGAGATGGGGCTGGAAGAGCCTGGCCTGAACCGCCTGATCCGCGCCGCCTACAAGCTGCTCGGCCTGCAGACCTACTTCACCGCCGGGGTGAAGGAAGTGCGCGCCTGGACCATCCACGTCGGCGACACCGCGCCGCAAGCGGCTGGGGTGATCCACACCGACTTCGAACGCGGCTTCATCCGCGCCCAGACCATCTCCTACGACGACTTCATCGCCTGCGGCGGCGAAGCCAAGGCCAAGGAAGCCGGCAAGATGCGCTCCGAAGGCAAGGAGTACGTGGTGAAGGACGGCGACGTGATGAACTTCCTGTTCAACGTCTGAGGCGGCCGCCCGCCTGCGCCGAAGACCGTCATCCCCTCGGGTGACGGTTTTTTTCTTGGCGCGGGCTAGGCAATGCCGTTGGGGATTGTTATAGTTCCATGTGTTATGTTGTTTCTTTAATTTGAAACTAAAGGTTATATTAAAATGAAGAAACTGATCGCTCTGCTGGCCCTGATCGGCGCCACCTCGCACGCCTTCGCCGCCGACCTGCTCGACACCGTACAACAGCGCGGCACGCTCAAGATCGCGCTGGAAGGCACCTACCCGCCGTTCAACTTCAAGGACAAGGACCAGAAGCTGGCCGGCTTCGAGGTCGACCTCGGCACCGCGCTAGCGCAGAAGCTCAAGGTGAAGCCGGAATTCACCACCGGCGAGTGGAGCGGCCTCCTGGCCGGTCTGCAGGGCGGCAAGTTCGACGTGGTGATGAACCAGGTGTCGATCACCGACAAGCGCAAGGAAGTGTTCGACTTCTCGCAGCCGTACACCATCTCCAGCGCCCAGTTGATCGTGCGCAAGAACGAAACCCGCAGCTTCAAGAGCCTGGATGATCTGAAGGGCAAGAAGATGGGCGTGACCCAGGGCAGCAACTACGCCGACATGGTCAAGGCGCAGGGCGGCATCGAGTCCAAGTTCTACCCGTCGGCGGCGGAAATCTTCCAGGATCTGGCCTCCGGCCGCATCGACGCCGCGATCAACGACAGCCTGCTGATCCCGTTCGCCATCAAGGAAGCCAAGCTGCCGCTGAAGGCCGGTGCCGCGGTGGGCACGACCACGCAGATGGGCATCCCGTTCGCCAAGGGCAACCCGAAATTCAAGGCCGCCATCGACGGCGCGCTGACCTCCTTGCACAAGGACGGCACCTTCAAGAAAATCTCGGTGAAGTGGTTCGGGATCGACGTGTCGAAGGCCCCGGGCGGGCGCTGAGGCGCGGCGTGACGCCGGGCTGAGGCCGCGGCCGTCTGCCGGACGGTCGAACTGGACGCCCCCGCGGCTTGCGGGGGCGTCGCTGTTTTTGAGGATGAGCGATGGAATGGCTTGAACTGGCGCGGCAGGCGCTGCCGGTACTGATCAAGGGGACGGGGTACACCGTGTTTTTTGCGCTCAGCACCATGGTGCTGGGCCTGCTGCTGGGCTTTGTCGTGGCGCTGGTGCGCATCGCCCGCGTACCGCTGTTGGCGCCGCTGCTGGCGCTCTACGTCAGCGTGATGCGCGGCACGCCGCTGCTGGTGCAGATCTTCGTGATCTATTACGGTCTGCCGTCGGTCGGCATCGAGTTCGAGCCGGTCACTGCCGGGGTGCTGTCGCTGACGCTGAACGTGGCAGCCTACCTGTCGGAAAGCCTGCGCGGCGCGATTGCCGGGGTCGAGCGCGGGCAGTGGGACGCGGCTCAGTCGCTGGGGCTGAACTGGTGGCAGGCCATGCGTTTCGTGGTGGCCCCTCAGGCGCTGCGGCTGGCGGTGCCCAGCCTGGCCAACAGCCTGATCTCGCTGATCAAGGACACCTCGCTGGTCTCGGTGATCACCGTGTCCGAGCTGATGATGGCAACCAAGGACGTGATCGCACAGACCTTCCAGCCCTTGCCGCTGTACCTGATGGCGGCGGCCATCTACTGGGCGTTGAGTGCGCTGTTCGAACAGGTGCAGAAGCGCCTGGAGCTGCGCCTGGCGCATGCCTACCGCCGTTGACGGCGGGCGGCCGATCTGACAATACCGACGCCGGGACTTTCCCGCCGTCGCCGGCGAAGCGCGCCGGCGTACGGTGGTAAGCTCACGGCCATCTCTGAATCACGGGACGCGATACGCGCAGGCTCTCCATGAAATTCGCCACCAAGACCATCCACAGCGGCTACGACCACCACCAGCACAACCGCGCGCTGATGCCGCCGGTGTACCAGACCTCGGCCTTCGCCCACGACCACGTCGGCGAGGCGCTGGAGTTCGGCTACGCGCGCACCGGCACGCCGACGCGCGCGGCGCTGGAAGCCTGCTTTGCGGCGTTGGAAAACGCCACGCACGGCTTCGCCTTCGGCAGCGGCATGGCCGCCATCGACGCCGTGCTGCGCGCCACCTTGCAGCCGGGCGACGAGGTGCTGGCGGTGGCCGACCTGTACGGCGGCGCCTACCGCCTGCTCACCAAGGTGATGGCGCCGGCCGGCATCACGGTGCGTTTTGCCGACCTCACCGACCCGGCCAGCCTGGCCGACGCGCTCACCCCGGCCACCAAGCTGCTGTGGCTGGAGTCGCCGACCAACCCGCTGCTGAACCTGGTCGACATCGCCGCGCTGGCGGCCATCGCCCACCGGCACGGCGTCAAGGTGGCGGTCGACAACACCTTCGCCACGCCCTATCTGCAGAACCCGCTCGACCTGGGCGCCGACCTCGTGATGCACTCCGCCACCAAGTATCTGGGCGGCCACTCCGATGTGCTGCTCGGGCTGGTGGCGGTGAAAGACGCCGAACTGGCCAAGTCGATCAAATTCATCCAGAACGCCACCGGCGGCGTGCCAGGTCCGCAGGACTGCTTCCTGACGCTGCGCGGCATCAAGACGCTGCACCTGCGCATGGAGCGCCACTGCGACAACGCCGAGCGCGTGGCCGCCTTCCTGGCCTCGCACCCGGCCATCGAGAAAGTGTTCTACCCCGGCCTCGCCGATCACCCGCAACACGAGCTGGCGCGGCGCCAGATGCGGCGTTTCGGCGGCGTCGTCACGGTCTACCTCAAGGACGACAGCCGTGCCGCCGCCAGCCGCGTGGCCGAGCGCCTGCAGTACTTCCTGCTGGCCGAATCACTGGGCGGGGTGGAGTCGCTGGTCAATCACTCCTACACCATGTCGCATGGCGGCATGCCGCCGGAACAGAAGGCCGCCTTGGGCATCCGCGAGGGTCAGCTGCGTTTCTCGGTCGGCATCGAGGACATCGACGACCTGCTGGCCGACCTGACCCAGGCGCTGGCCTGACGCGGATGAGCCGATCCGCACGGCACCGCACTCCGGTCCGGGTGATGCCGGCCAGGGAACGGACGCGCGGTGCGAGTCGGCCCGGCTGCGCCCGTGACGGGCTCTTCGGCCAACCTGCGCGCGAGCGGAGTGGGCGATGAACCGTCCCCTCCATCTACTGTTCGACTGGGGCGATACGCTGATGGCCGACCTGCCGGGGCAGGCGGGCAGCATGTGGCGCTGGCCCGAGGTGCGCGCCATGCCCGGTGCGTACGACACGTTGGCGGTGCTGGCGACCCGCTTGTCGTGCCATGTCGCTACCAACGCGGCCGAGTCGAGCGCCGACGACGTGCGCCTCGCGCTGGCGCGGGTCGGTCTGAACGACCTGATCGGGCGGGTGTTCTGCCGCCGCGAGCTGGGCCTGGCCAAATCCGACCCGGCGTTCTATCGCCGCATCGCGGCCGAGCTGGGGGTGGCGCCGCCGCAGCTGTGGATGATCGGCGACTCGCTCGCCAACGACGTGCAGTCGGCCCGGGCCGCCGGTCTCACCGCCATCTGGCTCAATGCCGCGGGTGCTGCGCCACTGCCCGGCGTACAGGCGATCGCGGCGCTGCCGCAACTGCTCGAGCTGCTGGCCGACTGAGTCTTGCGCGTCCCTTCGGCCAACCTCGCTGGCATAAAGTAGGGGCTTGCGGTAATATCCGAGTAAAATAGTCGGAAATTACGGAGAACCGCCATGCCAGCTCTCGCCGCGAAGTACACCGCCGAGCGTATCCTGTGGAAACATCACTGGACCGACCGCTTGATCAGCTTCCGCCTCAGTCGCGATCCCGCCTTCCGCTTCACCCCCGGACAGTTTGCCCGGCTCGGCCTGCAGATCTCCGAGACCGGTTTCGTCTGGCGCGCCTATTCCATCGTTTCGGCGAGCTGGGACGACTACCTCGAGTTCTATTCCATCGTGGTGCCTGAAGGGGAATTCACGCCGCGCCTGGCGCGTCTCGAGGTCGGCGACCAGATCCTGGTCGACAAGACCCCGAACGGCTTTTTCACCACCGACCGCTTCCCCGACGGCGAAGACCTGTGGCTGCTCGCCACCGGCACCGCGCTCGGGCCCTATCTGTCCATCCTGCACGAGACCGCGGTATGGCAGCGCTTCCGTCACATCGTGCTGGTGCACAGCGTGCGCGAGGCGGCGGAGCTGAGCTACCAGGCTGAGATCGCGGCGCTGCGGCAGCACCCGCTGTGGGCCGAGCACGGCCACAAGCTGCACTACCTGCCGGTGGTGACGCGCGAAACGCTCCCCGGCACCCTGTCGCAACGCATCCCGGCTATGCTGGCCGACGGCACCCTGGAGCGCGCCGCCGGTGTGATGCTGTCACCGGAGCGCTCGCGCCTCATGATCTGCGGCAGCCCGCAGATGGTCGAAGACACCCATCGCCAGCTCAAGGGCATGGGCTATGCCTTGAGCCGACTGTCGGCCCCGGCCCAGCTGGCGCTGGAGAATGGCTGGTAAGCGCCTGGCGGTTCGCCAGCGTTCCGGCCAGACGCCGGGGGCGCCCCCGTCCCGGCCCGTATAAAACAAAACGGCCTCCCGCAGGGGAGGCCGTTGGTTTTCCGTGAGTGCGGCGGCTTACTGCTTCACGCAATCCACGCAATACACCTTCTTGCCGTTCTTTTCCATCGCCACCAGGCCGTGCACGTCGGTTTCGAAACCCGGCAGTTCGCCGTTGAACTCCTGGGCGAAGCGCAGGTAGTCGACGATGGTGCGGTTGAAGCGCTCGCCCGGGATCAGCAGCGGGATGCCCGGCGGGTACGGCGTCAGCAGCACCGAGGTGACGCGGCCTTCCAGTTCCTCTACCGGCACGCGCTCGATCTCGCGGTGCGCCATCTTGGCGAAGGCGTCGGCCGGACGCATCGCCGGCTCCATCTCGGACAGGTAAATCTCGGTGGTCAGGCGCGCGATGTCGTGCTTGCTGTACAGCTGGTGAATGCGCTGGCACAGCTCGCGCAGGCCGACGCGCTCGTACTGCGGGTACTTGGCGACGAACTCCGGCATGATGCGCCACATCGGCTGGTTCTTGTCGAAATCGTCCTTGAACTGCTGCAGCAGCGAGATCAGCGTGTTCCAGCGGCCCTTGGTGATGCCGATGGTGAACATGATGAAGAAGCTGTACAGGCCGGTCTTCTCCACCACCACGCCGTGCTCGGTCAGGTACTTGGTGACGATGGCGGCCGGGATGCCCATCTCTTCGAAGCTGCCGTCCACGTCCAGGCCCGGGGTGAGTATGGTGGCCTTGATCGGGTCGAGCAGGTTGAAGCCTTCCTCGATGCCGGCAAAGCCGTGCCAGCGCTCGTCCGGCTCCAGTTCCCAGTCGGCCGGGTCGCAGATGCCGTCGTCGGACAGTTCGTTCGGGCCCCACACCTTGAACCACCAGTCGTGGCCGTACTCCTCGTCCACCTTGCGCATGGCGCGGCGGAAGTCCAGCGCCTCCACCAGCGATTCCTCCACCAGTGCCTGGCCGCCCGGCTGCTCCATCATCGCCGCCGCCACGTCGCAGCTGGCGATGATCGCGTACTGCGGGCTGGTCGAGGTGTGCATCAGGTAGGCTTCGTTGAACCAGGCGGTGTCGAGCTGACGGTTCTGCGGGTCCTGCACCAGGATCTGCGAGGCCTGCGAGATGCCGGCCAACAGCTTGTGGGTGGACTGGGTGGAGAAGATCATCGAGTCCTTGCAGCGCGGACGGCCCTCGCCGATGGCGTGGAAGTCGCCGTAGAAGTCGTGGAAGCTCGCGTGCGGCAGCCAGGCTTCATCGAAGTGCAGGGTGTCGACTTCGCCGTCCAGCATGCTCTTGATCTCCTCGACGTTGTACAGGATGCCGTCGTAGGTGGACTGGGTGATGGTCAGGATGCGCGGCTTGGCGCCCGGGTTCTTTTCCAGCGCCTCGCGCGCGAACGGGTTGGCCAGGATCTTTTTCTTGATATTGTCGAGCTGGAATTCGGACTTCGGAATCGGGCCGATGATGCCGTAATGGTTGCGCGTCGGCATCAGGAACACCGGGATCGCCCCGGTCATCATGATGGCGTGCAGGTTCGACTTGTGGCAGTTGCGGTCCACCAGCACGATGTCGCCGGCGGCGACGGTGGAGTGCCAGACGATCTTGTTCGAGGTCGAGGTGCCGTTGGTGACGAAGAACAGGTGGTCGGCGCTGAAGATGCGCGCGGCGTTGCGCTCGGACGCCGCCACCGGGCCGGTGTGGTCCAGCAGCTGGCCCAGCTCGTCCACCGCGTTGCACACGTCGGCACGCAGCATGTTCTCGCCGAAGAACTGGTGGAACATCTGGCCCACCGGGCTCTTCAGGAACGCCACGCCGCCGGAGTGGCCCGGGCAGTGCCAGGAATAGGAACCGTCGTGGGCGTAATGCACCAGGGCGCGGAAGAACGGCGGCGCCAGCGTGTCCAGGTACGATTTGGCTTCGCGGATGATGTGGCGCGCCACGAACTCCGGGGTGTCCTCGTGCATGTGGATGAAACCATGCAGCTCGCGCAGGATGTCGTTGGGGATGTGGCGCGCCGTGCGCGTCTCGCCGTACAGGTAGAGCGGGATATCCGGGTTGCGGCGGCGAATCTCGGCCACGAAGTTGCGCAGATTGGCCAGCGCATCCAGCGCCTCTTCCGGCGTGCCGGAGCCAAACTCCTCGTCGTCGATCGACAGGATGAAGCCGGCGGCGCGGCTCTGCTGCTGGGCAAACGACGTCAGATCGCCGTAGCTGGTATAACCCACGACTTCCATGCCTTCCTTCTCCATCGCAGCGGCCAGCTCGCGGATGCCGGAGCCGCTGGTGTTTTCGGAACGGAAGTCTTCGTCGATGATGACGATGGGGAAATGGAAACGCATGCCTGTGTCCTCATACACGGCGTACCGGAACGTCACCGGCACGCTGGGATAAAGGGCGCTTAGCACCGCGGTACGCATGGGATTGGTAGGGGGGTGTTCACCGTCGTTTTGTCACTGCGGACGCACGACGCTAAACCCGTCCTTTGGCAATCGTTTCGCCAGCCGGCTTAGGTCAACCCGAAAGAAAAGCGCGTAGTGTAGCGGATAATCGTGAACAATGTTGCACTACGGAAAGCGTGTTTTTACGCGCCTCGCCGCCACGCCGGATCACGCTGGCCAAGGCCCTCCGCACCGGGCTGGCAGGGGGGGCGGAATCGACCGTTTAACGGGCCTTTCAGCCCTCCGGGGGCGGTTTATCCTCAGACTCCGGATGAGGCTCCAAGGTGCCCGGCGGTTGTCGCTTTTTTTTCCACCGCGCCCGGTACAGCCCCAACGCTTTCAGCACCACCGCCCCGCCCGAGAGCAACAGCAAGAGCGCCAGCGGCCCGGCGATCAGGTAGGGGAACAAGGCGCTGACCAGGGCCAGCAGCAGCAGCGCGGCGCCGATGGTCAGGAAGGAGCTGGCTTCGCTGGCTTCCACGGTGCGCGTACCGCGTACTGCCGCCCCCAGCGCATCGCCGATGCGCGCCGCCTGGCGCGCGGCCGCCGAGGCACCTAACGCCGCAGCGCCCGGCTTGGGCAACAGCAGGCTCTGGTAGTCGCGCTGGCGCGGCCGGCTCAGTACCGGGCGGTGGCGGTGCGCCGAGAGCCGCACCTCGGTGGCGTGCTCCAGGTCGTCGAGAAACTTGTCGGCGAGCTTGCCGGCGATCTCCTCGTCCTCCACGGCCACGTCGATTTCGCGGTTGGCAAGCCAGCTCGACAGGTTCAGGTTGGACGAGCCCAGGCGCGCCCAGCGCCCGTCCGCCACCGCGGTCTTGGCGTGGATCATCGGTCCGTCCCACTCGAACACCCGCACCCCGGCTTCCAGCAGCGGCCGGTACAAGGTACGCGAGACCGTGGCGATCCAGCCGATGTCGCTCGAGCGCGGCACCAGCAGGCGCACGTCGACCCCATCCTTCGCCGCGTTCTGCAATGCCGTCAGGTAGGTGCTGGTGCCCATGAAATAGGCATCGGTCAGCCACAGCGAGCGGCGCGCGAAGCTGGCGATCAAGAGGTCCAGCCGCATCAGGTTGGCGGTGGCCGGGGTGGTGGCGATCAGCCGCGCCGCCACGCTGCCGCCGCTCATGCTGTGGCTCGCCTGGCGCAGCGATTCGTCCAGCGCGTCGCCGCAACTGGCCCAACTGTCGGCGAAGGCGTCGATAGCATCCTGTAGCACCGGGCCGTTGAGCCGTGCACCAGTATCGCGCCACGGCTCCCCCCCCTTGGCCGGTTTGCCCTCCCAGCGCGAGCTGATGCCCAGCCCGGAGATGAACGCCTCCGCCCCGTCGACGATGATCAGTTTGCGATGGTTGCGTCCCAGCGGGCTGCTGCCGCCCGACAGGCTCGGCCGGTTGTAGGTACGCACCTCGGCACCGGCGGCCTGTAGGGGCTTGAAGAAGCCTCGCAAGTGCGCCTTCCAGCTGCCCAACCAGTCCACCAGCAAGCGCACCTGTACCCCCTTGGTAGCTTGCTCGATCAGGATTTCCCGGATACGTTGGCCGAAGCTGTCGTCGGCGAAGATATAGATTTCGATCAGGATCGAATCGCAGGCTCCCGACAGCGCCGCCTCCCAGGCCGGGAAGTTCTCGCGGCTGTCGAAAAGCAGGTCAATGGTGTTGCCATTGATCAGCGGTGCGCCCGCCGATCGGGCGAATGCCTGGTCGGCCAGCTGCCGGACGAAATCCAGGGCGGCGGGGGAGGGTTTAGAGCTGGGCATGGCCAGATTGTATATTGTCAGACATGGCGTGAACCAAGGTGATGCACGTGCACCACGCATGGCACCAAAATGGTGCTTTTTGTGTCGTTTATATGAAAATCCGTGTCACAAAGATGAAAAATAATTCTTTGAAAAAATCCGGATTTCCCAATTTTTTTGTCAAAAAAAACCGCGTAATGCTTTGATTTAAAAGCAATTATGCGCCGCACAAAAAGCGGTTGCAGGAGGGCGCGCCTTGACCTTAGAATCAAAGACATTCGCTTCACATTATAATCAGGTAGATGGTATGGAAAGACAGCAATGGCTGCAGGGCACCTTGTACCGCCCGGATTTCGAGCAGGATAGCTGTGGCTTTGGTTTGATCGCCCAACTGGAGGACAAACCGAGTCATTGGCTGGTGCAGACCGCAATTTCCTCGCTCGCCAAACTGACCCATCGCGGTGCGGTGGCTGCCGACGGCAAATCGGGCGACGGTTGCGGCCTGTTGTTCCGCAAACCCGACGGCTTTCTGCGCGAAGTCGCCCACGAGGCCGGCATTGCCCTCAAGGCGAGCTACGCCGCCGGTCTGGTGTTCCACCATCCGGAGCAGGAGCAGGGCCAGCGCAGCCTGCGTCGCCTGAAAGAGTTCCTCGAAGCGCAGGAACTCGAAGTGGCCGGCTTCCGCACCGTGCCGGTGGACGTCTCGGCTTGTGGCGAATACGCCATCAAGACCCTGCCCTCCATGGTGCAGGTGTTCGTGAACTGTCCGTTCGGCATGGACGACGCCAGCTTCCAGCGCCGCCTGTACATGGCGCGCCGCCAGGCCGAGAAGGCCAACAAGGCCGAAGACGGTTATTTCTACTTGCCGACCCTGTCGCCGCACACCCTGTCCTACAAGGGCCTGGTCACGCCGGAAAACCTGCCGAAGTTCTTCCTCGATCTGCAGGACGAGCGTTTCGAGGCCAGCCTGGCGGTGTTCCACCAGCGCTTCTCCACCAACACCTGGCCGCAGTGGAAGCTGGCTCAGCCGTTCCGCTTCCTCGCCCATAACGGCGAGATCAACACGGTGCAGGGCAACCGCTACTGGTCCAAGGCGCGCGAGCGCATCATGTCGACGCCGCATCTCGACATGGACGCCATCCGCCCGATCGTGCAGACCGACGGCTCCGACTCGATGAGCCTCGACAACATGCTCGAAGGCCTGCTGATGGGCGGCATTCCGCTGTTCCGCGCGCTGCGCCTCCTGGTGCCGCCGGCCTGGCAGAACGTCGACTCCACCGACAAGGACCTGCGCGCCTTCTACGAATTCAACTCGATGCACATGGAGCCGTGGGACGGTCCGGCCGGCATCGTGCTGACCGACGGCCGCTACGCCGCCTGTCTGCTCGACCGCAACGGCTTGCGCCCGGCGCGCTGGGTGCTGACCCGCGACAACATCCTCACCATCGCCTCCGAAGTGGGGGTATGGGACTACAAGCCGGAAGAAGTCGTGCGCAAGGGCCGCGTCAAGCCGGGCCAACTGTTCGCCGCCGACCTCACCACCGGCGAACTGTTGATGCCGGAAGACATCGATGCCCAGCTGAAGAGTGCCAAGCCATACCGCCAGTGGATCAAGGACAGCGGCAAGTATCTCGAGCTCTCGATTGAGGATGACTCCTCCCTCGAAGCGATGCCGAAGGACGAGCTGCTCAAGTATCAGAAGCTGTTCAACGTCAGCTTCGAAGAGCGCGATCAGGTGCTGCGCGTGCTGGCCGATGACGGCCAGGAAGCCATTGGTTCCATGGGTGACGACACCCCGATGGCCGTGCTGTCGCAAAAGGTCCGCTCGCCGTTCGATTTCCTGCGCCAGCAGTTCGCCCAGGTCACCAACCCGCCGATCGACCCGATCCGCGAAGCGGTGGTGATGTCGCTCAACACCGTGTTCGGTCCTGAGCGCAACATGTTCGAAGAGAGCGCCGAGCACGCCAAGCGTCTCGAAGTGCGCTCGCCGGTGCTGTCTCACGAAAAGTTCGTGCGTGTCACCACGCGTCCGGAAAGCTACCTCAAGTCGACCTCCTTCGACCTGTGCTACGACCCGTCCGAGGGCGGCCTGAAGGCGGCCATCGAGCGCCTGTGCCAGCACGTGGTTGACGCCGTGCGCGAGGGCACCGTGGTGGTGGTGCTATCCGACCGCACCCTCGGTGACGGCCGCCTGCCGATCCATGCGCTGTTCGCCACCGGTGCCGTGCACCACGCTCTGATCGATGCCGGCCTGCGCTGCAAGAGCAATATCGTGGTGGAAACCGGCACCGCGCGTGACGCACACCAGATTGCGTGTCTGCTGGGCTATGGTGCGACCGCCGTCTACCCCTACCTCGCCTACCAGATCATCGCCGAACTGGTGCAGTCGGGCGAGGTCGAGCTGAAGACCAACGAAGCGCTGCAGCACTACCGCAAGGGCATCAACAAGGGCCTGCTGAAGGTGCTGTCGAAGATGGGGATCTCGACCGTTGCCTCCTACCGCGGCGCGCAGCTGTTCGAAGCCGTCGGCATCCACGAGGAAGTCGTCGAGCTGTGCCTGAAAGGCACCGTGAGCCGCGTCTCCGGCGCCAACTTCGAGGATTTCGAAGACGACCAGCAGAAGCTGGTTCGCCTCGCCTTCAACCCGATGCGTTCGATCACGCAGGGTGGCCTGCTGAAGTACGTGCACGGCGAGGAATACCACGCCTACAACCCTGACGTGGTGATGCAGCTGCAGAAGGCCGTGCAGAACGACGACTACAACGCCTACCTGAAGTACGCCGAGCTGGTCAACGAGCGTCCGGTGGCGATGATCCGCGACCTGATGCAGCTCAAGCTGGCCGACAACCCGATCCCGCTCGACGAAGTCGAGTCGGTCGAGTCCATCGTCAAACGTTTCGACTCCGCCGGTATGTCGCTGGGCGCGCTGTCGCCGGAAGCGCACGAGGCGCTGGCCACCGCCATGAACCGCCTCGGCGGCCGCTCCAACTCCGGTGAGGGTGGCGAAGACCAGGCGCGCTACGGCACCGAGAAGATGTCGAAGATCAAGCAGGTCGCCTCCGGCCGCTTCGGTGTCACCCCGCATTACCTGGTCAACGCCGAAGTGCTGCAGATCAAGGTGGCGCAGGGCGCCAAGCCGGGCGAGGGCGGCCAGCTGCCGGGCGACAAGGTGTCGCCGCTGATCGCCAAGCTGCGTCACTCCAAGCCGGGCATCAGCCTGATTTCGCCGCCGCCGCACCACGACATCTACTCGATCGAAGACCTGGCCCAGCTGATCTTCGACCTGAAGCAGGTCAACCCCGACGCGTTGGTGTCGGTGAAACTGGTGGCCGAACCGGGTGTTGGCACCATCGCCGCCGGCGTGGCCAAGGCCTACGCCGACCTGATCACCATCTCCGGCTACGACGGCGGTACCGGCGCCAGCCCGCTGACCTCGGTCAAGTACGCCGGCACGCCGTGGGAACTGGGCCTCTCCGAAGCCCAGCAGGTGCTGCGCGCCAACGGTCTGCGCGGCCGCGTACGGGTGCAGACCGACGGTGGCCTGAAGACCGGCCTCGACGTGGTCAAGGCTGCCATCCTCGGCGCCGAATCGTTCGGCTTCGGTACCGGCCCGATGGTGGCGCTGGGTTGCAAGTACTTGCGGATCTGCCACCTCAACAACTGCGCAACCGGCGTCGCCACGCAGGAAATGAAGCTGCGCTCCAAGTACTTCATCGGCCTGCCGGAAATGGTGATGAACTACTTCCTGTTCATCGCCCGCGAAACCCGCGAGTGGATGGCCAAGCTCGGCGTGCGCACCATGGAAGGACTGATCGGCCGCATGGACCTGATGGGTCTGTTGCAGGGCCAGAGCGAGCGCCAGCAGCGTCTCGACCTGTCTCCGCTGCTGAACCAGGGCTCCATTCCGGACAGCGAACCGCGCTTCTGCGTCGATGACCGCAACCCGTCGTTCGACAAGGGCGAGTTGGCCGAAGCCATCGTCAAGGATGCCCTGCCGGCGATCCAGGCCAAGCAGATGCTGCGCCTGGAGTACCCGATCGAGAACATCCACCGCTCCATCGGCGCCCGTCTGTCCGGTGAAATCGCCAAGGCGCATGGGGCGGCCGGCCTGCCGGAAGGCTGCCTGACCGTCAAGTTCACCGGTTCGGCCGGGCAGAGCTTTGGCGTCTGGAACGCGCCCGGCCTGCACCTGGAAGTGGAAGGCGACGCTAACGACTACGTCGGCAAGGGCATGGCCGGTGGCCGCGTGGTGGTCTACCCGCCGAAGGGCGCGGCGTACAAGTCGCACGAGTCGATCATCATTGGCAACACCTGCCTGTACGGCGCCACCGGCGGTCAGCTCTACGCGTCCGGCGTCGCCGGCGAGCGCTTCGGGGTGCGCAACTCCGGCGCGCTGGCGGTGATCGAAGGCGCGGGCGACCACTGCTGCGAATACATGACCGGCGGCTGCGTGATCTCGCTGGGCGAAACCGGCTACAACTTCGGCGCCGGCATGACCGGGGGCTTCGCCTTCGTCTACGACCCGAACGAGCGCTTCGCCTACCGCTACAACAACGAGCTGGTGGACATCCACCTGATCAACGGTGAAGCCATGGGTATGTACCGTGCCTTCCTGCTGGACAAGCTGGCCAAGCACGTCGAATTCACCGGTTCCGATATCGGCCGCAACATGCTGGAAAACTTCGACGACTTCGTCGACTACTTCTGGCTGGTGAAGCCCAAGGCCGCCAAGCTCGATAGCCTGCTGAAGGATTGATGATTGATCATGGATGGGGCCGATGCCCCATCCCTTCGGCACCAGCACTGAATCACACAGATATGATAGTTAGTGGGCGGCGTGCGGAAGCACGCCTTGCCCCGGCAAGAGGAAGCCACCATGGGTGACGTATTCCAATTTATGACGCTCCCGCGCAACCCCGGCGACAAGGTCGAGGCGGCGGTGCGCAAGATCGAATTCAAGGAAATCTACCGGCCGCTGAACAGCGCCGATGCAGCCGAACAGGCCGGGCGCTGCCTGTCCTGCGGCAACCCCTATTGCGAATGGGAATGCCCGGTACACAATTTCATTCCCAACTGGCTGAAGATGGTCAACGAAGGTCGCCTGTTCGAAGCGGCTGAACTGTCCCACAAGACCAACAGCCTGCCGGAAATCTGCGGCCGCGTCTGTCCGCAGGACCGCCTGTGCGAAGGCGCCTGCACCCTTGAACAAGGCGGTTTCGGCGCCGTGAGCATCGGCTCCATCGAGAAGTACATCACCGACGAAGCCTACAAGGCGGGCTGGCGCCCAGACATGTCCAAGGTGGTGTGGACCGACAAGAAAGTCGCCGTTATCGGTGCCGGCCCGGCCGGCCTCGGCTGTGCCGACGTGCTGGTACGCAACGGCGTCAAGCCGGTGGTGTTCGACCTGTACGAAGAAATCGGCGGCCTGCTGACCTTCGGCATCCCCGAATTCAAGTTGGAAAAGAGCGTGGTCAAGCGCCGTCGCGAGATCATGGAAGGCATGGGCGTCGAGTTCCGTCTCAATACCGAGATCGGCCGCGACGTCCAGATCGAAGAACTGCTGGAACAGTACGACGCCGTGTTCATGGGCATGGGTGCCTACAAGTACATGAAGGGCGGCTTCGATGGCGAAAGCCTGCCGGGCGTACTCGAAGCGCTGCCGTTCCTGGTCAACAACGTGCGTCAGCACTTGGGCACTCTGCCTGCCGACGAGGCCCCTGTCTCGATGAAGGGCAAGCGCGTGGTGGTGCTGGGCGGTGGCGATACCGCCATGGACTGCAACCGTACCTCCATCCGCCAGGGCGCCGAGCGCGTGATCTGCGCCTATCGCCGTGACGAAGCCAACATGCCGGGCTCCAAGCGCGAAGTCGGTAACGCCAAGGAAGAGGGCGTCGAGTTCCTGTGGAACCGCCAGCCGCTGGGCATCGAGCAAGCCGCCGACGGCAGCCTGCGCCTCCAGTTGGCGGAAACCCGCCTCGGCGCCCCGGATGCCAAGGGTCGCCGCAGTGCCGAGCTCGTGCCGGGCAGCGAAGAAGTGCTGGAGTGCGACCACGTCGTCATCGCCTTCGGCTTCCAGGCCGAGGCCGCCGACTGGTTCGAGCGCCACTCCATCGCCGTGGACGAGCGCGGCCGCACCCTGGCCTCGGGCCGCGCCAAATACAAGTACCAGACCAGTAACGCCAAGGTCTTCGCCGGCGGCGACCAGGTCCGCGGCGCCGACTTGGTGGTCCGAGCCGTCTTCGAAGGCCGTCAGGCCGCCGAAGGAATGCTGGAATACCTGAAGGTCTGGTAAGACAACGAATTTGTTCGGCCTAGCTTACAACCCGCCGAAAGGCGGGTTTTTTTATCCAGATACACCCTGCTGCGCTCTGAGCTGAACCCTATGTTGATAGCGACCAGTCTAGAAGGAAAATTTTTCGGAAGCCTGTTCTTGGTAGTTATGTTCTGCCGTACTTATCTTCAAAACGGACAATATCATCTTCTCCCAAATAGGGTCCCGATTGGACTTCAATCAGTTCCAAGGGAATTTTCCCTGGATTTTCCAGAGCATGTACCACACCCACTGGGATATAAATTGACTGGTTCTCGGTTAGCAGAACCTCCTTCTCTCCATTGAGAACCTTCGCTGTACCCGACACGACAATCCAGTGTTCCGCCCGGTGATGATGCATCTGGACCGACAACTTGGCGCCGGGCTTGACAGTGATTCGTTTCACTTGGTAGCGGGCGCCGTTATCAATGCTGTCATAGCTACCCCAAGGGCGATACACCACGCGGTGTTGAGTGGCTTCCTTGCGGCCAGCAGCCTTGAGCCTGTCGACAATCTTCTTGACCTGCTGCACTTGGCCCTTGTGGGCGACCATGACAGCATCCTCGGTATCCACGACGACCAGATCGCTGACGCCGAGTGCCGCGATCAAGCGGCCGTTCGCGCTATGCAGATAGCTATCCTGGCTATCGACGGCAAGCACATCCCCTTTGATTACATTACCATCGCCATTTTTCTCGGATACTTCCCACAAGGCATTCCAGGAGCCCACATCGCTCCAGCCGGCATCGAGCGGTACCACAACCGCCTTATCGGTCTTCTCCATGACAGCGTAGTCTATGGAATCCTCCGGGCTGTCGGCAAAAGCCTGGGCATCAAGCCGCAAAAAATCCAGATCAGCCTTGGCTCCGGACAGTGCGGCACCACAAGCCGTCATTATCTCCGGTGCAAAACGTTCCAGTTCGGCAACCAGCGCAGAGGCACGAAACATGAACATCCCGCTGTTCCACAGATAGCGGCCACTTTCCACGTACACCTGTGCCGTAGCGAGATCCGGCTTCTCGACAAAGCGAGCCACGGGATGGACGCCGCGGGGTAATCCATTTCCTGTTTCCTCCTGGCCAGATCTGCGTTGTTCAATGTAGCCATATCCGATTTCAGCATGTGTTGGAACGATACCAAATGTCACCAGGGCTCCCGTTTCGGCGGCCTTGCACGCCGTTGTGACCGCAGCCTGAAATGCTTCGACATTGGCAATCACATGGTCGGCTGCCAGCACCAGTAGCAGGGGGTCTTCGCCCTGTTGCATGGTAGTGAGTGCAGAGATCGCAATGGCCGGTGCGGTATTGCGTCCTTGGGGCTCCAGTACGATGGCTGCCGCCTTGGTGCCGCTTTGGCGCAACTGTTCCGCAACAATGAAACGGTGCTCTTCATTGCAAATGATGACGGGGGGCTCAAGCTCGGCAATGCCCTCCAACCGAGACAGCGTGTCTTGCAGCATAGTGCGGCTGCCAGCCAATGGTAAAAACTGTTTGGGATATAAGCTGCGAGAAAGGGGCCACAGACGCGTGCCGGAGCCCCCTGACAAGACAATTGGGATCATTATTCAGCCTTAGGTAGCTATTGTGATCTACAAAGTAAAAGTACTATGTTATTCGGATGCCTTCATGATTTTTGCTATTGCATCCTTGTTAATTCGGGTCCGCTCTTTGTCAAAGACCCACCCCCATTTATTGAAATATTGAATGGCTGATCTTATATGAGCGTACAACAATTTTTTGCTTTTATAGGAGCCCTTAGCGAATTCGTGAGTCACTACTGCATCAGGGAGATAAATAACCTTGCCAATTGCTGCAAGCCTTCGCGATAAATCAATATCTTCCATGTACATGAAAAATTGTTCATCAAAGCCATTTAGTTTTCGAAAAGACTCAGTGCGCAGGGCCATGAAGCAGCCTGACGCACAAGGTATTTCAACTATTTTGTCGTAGTTAAACCAGGTCATTTCATAGTTGTAATCCAAACGTTTTGCTACTTTAGGCAAAAATCTTCTTGTAAATAAATTTATGGGTGATGGAAGTAGCTTGCAAAGCCTTTGTAGCATGCCATCAGGATAAATAATTTTTGGGACCACACAACAAACATCGTGGTTTTCTTTTAAGTATGTACTTATGATTGCAATTGTTTCTTTTTTAAAATAAGTATCTGGATTTATTATGAAATGAATTTCGGAGTTGCATACAATCCGTACGGCATGGTTGTGGGATGCTCCGAACCCCGGGTTTTCAGGAGTGTGAAAATATTGGACATTGTGATAGTGTTCGCATGTCGTTTTAAGCGTATCAATAGGTGAATTGTCAATAATACATATTTGCAGGTATTGAGAGCTTTTCAATGAATCAAGAAGATTTTCAACTTGGCTTATTGTGTTTTGGTATAAAACAATTGATGCGGATATATTCTTGCTCATTTTCGGCCTTGATCAAAAGTTTTATTTTTCTTAATTGTGGTGTCTATTGATGGTGTTTTTTGTCGGGCATAATAAAAGTTAATCATAAAAATGATGGCTTATCTCTTATGAGGAAAAACAAATATGCCGCCATCATTTAAAGTTTTAATCCAGTGCTCATTGTTGTCTGAAATAAAGGCCGCAGAAGGCTTAGGCAGCCCACTGTATGCCGATTTTGTCCCTAAGACAGGTGTTTTGGATTTAAGAGATTCGATGACCTTAATTTTGATGCCAGCGCCTGAGAGCATGGGTGCAATCATCAAGTCTGTCGACGATAAAAATTCTTCTAAATTATCAACAAAGCCTAGGTGTTTTATTTGGGGGTGTGCTATTCCATGATTGGCATAAAGAGCTCCAATGATATGGACTTCGATGTCAGGGCAAGAAGGAAGCACATTTTTTACAAACCATTTGATGCCTTCAAGGTTTTCCGGTCTCGATAACGAGCCGAGAAACACAATGCGTTTGCTGTTTGGTGGTGTTACACTTGTAAAAGACTCAATTTCTTGAGTTAAGAAAGGGCCAATATTCTCGATGAACTTTATGGGTATTTTGTAATATCGGGTTACAATTTTTTTATCGCGTTCAGATAGTACAAGTATTTTTTTTGCATGTGATAGTAGCAGTTTTTCTGACCATCTTGCCCAGCATTTGAGCATGAAGCTACGATGGTATTGTAGGTCGTGGCATATTAATGTGCAGTTTTTTCTAAAAAAAACCATTCCAAAAGTTTGTGAAAAATTGAGGTGAGTATTTGTTATTTTGTTACGTGTTTGCCATAGTGGCAAAAAACGTGTAAATATCGGGTGTATAAATGGTAGGGTAATACATCCCAGTGCAGCGTAATATATTTTTTTAATTGTATTATTTTTTCTGTAGGAAATTTTTTCGTATTTGTGCTTCTCTATCAGTTGTCTAGTAACCCAGCCCCCTCCATCATGGCTGCTGGGGGGGAATGGTGTAATTAATGTTGGCATGATTTTCATTGCAGTGGAAAGCTAATGATGGTTTGTGGAGCGTTTATGTAATAGGATTTTAGTTAAGTTCTTCATGGATTTTTCTATAAGCCAGCATAAATTTCGATAATTATAGTATATTTCGGCTTTTAATTTTCGTGCGAATGGTATTTTATAGCCAAGGTCATGAGATAGTTTTTTAAATTCGCTCAGAAGAAGCCGAGCGGTCCTAGGGTGTGAGCTAATTCCGTCGGGATCCATTCTTGCGATGGGGATGCCTAAGTAGTAAAAGGTATTAGATTTTGCTGCTGAAAGAAGTAATTTAGAATCTGCGGCAATTCGATATGATTCGTCAAATGGGCATCGATTTTCAAATAACGTTTTTCTATGAAAAACACCTTGATGACTTGGGAGGGCTGGTCTGGCTGAGTGCCAATCGTTTAGATTAATTTTGCCATAATACGTAATATTTCCATCCGTGCTGACGAATTGAACGTCGCCGTAGGCGATTTCAATTTTATTTTCCATCCTGGAAAGAATGTCGGCGGCTTTGGATAAGGTCATGTTGTCATAAAATACATCGCCGGCACCCATAAAGATAACCCAGTCGCCGGTAATATATCTAACTGCTTTATTCCAGGCGGAATAAATGCCTCTGTCCGGTTCGCTAAACCAATGCCCAACAATGTCGATTTCGCTTTTGATAACCGCTACGGTCTCATCGGTAGATGCTCCATCCGCAATAATCCATTGAATATTGCTATAGGTTTGCTCTCTAATTGAGAGAGCCGTTTCTTTTAATGGCTCTGAGCAATTAAATGTCGACGTGATAATGGTTATTGAGGGCTTGCCAATTTTTTCATCAATCATGCCTCGCGCACTCCGTCATGATTATTTTTGTACCACTGATAAGCATCGGCCAAGCCTTGTTCCAAGTTGAATGAAGGCCTCCAGCCTAGGCTATGAAGTAGGGAGCTATCGAGCAACTTGCGCGGGGTACCGTCAGGTTTGCTGCTATCAAAGGAGATGCGCCCTTGATAGCCAACAGTGCTGGCGATTAGTTGGGATAGTTCGCGTATAGTAACGTCTTGGCCATATCCCACATTGATGTGAGAGCACATGGGCTGTACGTGCTGTTGCCAGGTCTCCTCCGCCAATTCCATTATGTGGACCGATGCAGAGGCCATATCTGCAACATGCAAAAACTCGCGAAGAGGTGTGCCGCTGCCCCAGACAACTACCTGTGGATCATTCTGTATCTTTGCTTGGTGAAAACGTCGTATCAGCGCCGGTACGACATGGCTGTTCTCAGGATGGAAATTATCGCCAGGGCCATATAGATTGGTCGGCATCACACTCCGGTAGCTACGGGCATATTGGCGATTATAGCTTTCTGACAGTTTGATACCTGCTATCTTTGCAATGGCATAAGGCTCGTTGGTCGCCTCTAGTAAGCCGCTCAGCAGGGCGGTTTCAGCCATCGGTTGCTGAGCCAGCTTGGGATAAATGCAACTGGATCCAAGAAAAAGCAGCTTTTGTACACCATGCTGATGGGCTGCATGGATAACATTGGCCTCGATCATCAGGTTCTGATAAATAAACTCTGCAGGATAAGTGTTGTTGGCATGGATGCCTCCAACTTTAGCCGCAGCCAAATAAACTTGCTCAATCTCATGGGCTGAAAAAAAATCGTTAACCGCAGCCTGGTTACGCAAGTCGAGCTCAGCATGGGTGCGCGTGATGATGTTGCTGTAACCCAATGCCGTTAAGTGGCTGACGATAGCTTGGCCTACCATGCCGTTATGTCCAGCTACATAAACTACTGTGTCGAGATTACGTTCCATAATGGTCGTCAATAAGCAGGGCTGAGCTTATCCTGCAAAAAGCAATAAGAGAGCGGGAGGATTGATAGAAGTTGATACCGTAGTCAAATCGACCCCGCTAGCGAATGTCAAATTTCGATCCTGACTGGGATGTCAAAACCGTGCTGTTTTAGCAAAGCATGACGCTTGGCCTCTTCCAGGTCGGTGGAAACCATTTCAGCACACATTTCTTGTGCCGTGATTTCTGGCGCCCAGCCCAGCTTGCTCTTAGCCTTGTCCGGATCTCCCAGCAAGGTTTCAACTTCAGCCGGGCGGAAGTAGCGCGGGTCAACTCGCACAATGACGTTCCCGACTTTGAGTGCAGGCGCTTTGTCACCTGCAATTGCGGCAACGATACCAACTTCATCTAAACCACTGCCTTCAAAGCGCAGGGTGATGCCAAGGTTGGCCGCTGACCACTCGATGAATTGGCGTACGCTATGTTGCACCCCTGTGGCAATGACATAGTCGTCTGGGCTGTCTTGCTGCAGCATCAACCACTGCATTTTGACATAGTCTCTGGCATGGCCCCAGTCGCGCAATGCATCCATATTGCCCATGTACAAGCAAGACTCCAGCCCCTGTGAGATATTAGCCAAACCCCGGGTAATTTTGCGCGTGACGAAAGTTTCACCGCGGCGAGGCGACTCATGATTGAAGAGGATGCCATTACAGGCGTACATGCCGTATGCTTCACGGTAGTTAACAGTGATCCAATAAGCATAGAGTTTGGCGACTGCATACGGGCTGCGCGGGTAAAACGGTGTAGTTTCACGCTGTGGTGTTTCTTGCACCAAGCCATACAATTCGGATGTGGATGCCTGATAGAAGCGAGTTTTTTGTGTTAGTCCTAAAAAGCGAATAGCCTCCAGCAAGCGCAAGGTACCCATGGCATCTACGTCTGCAGTGTATTCAGGGGATTCAAAGCTGACTGCAACGTGGCTCTGCGCCCCTAAGTTGTACACCTCATCAGGCTGGACCTCAGACAAAATACGAGTCAGATTAGAGGAGTCAGTCAGGTCGCCATAATGCAGCTTGAAGCGGGCATTCTCAACATGTGGGTCTTGGTAGATGTGGTCGACGCGTTGTGTGTTGAACGATGAAGCGCGACGCTTGATGCCGTGAACCTCATAGCCTTTTTCTAACAGAAACTCAGCTAAATATGAGCCATCTTGGCCAGTAATGCCAGTTATGAGAGCCTTTTTTTGTTTCATTCAAATTCTCGCCGTTCGATTAATTTGTAAAAACCAGCGCAATCTCAGCGCTAGTTTAAGACTAATCAATATTTTGCTTCTTACAGAATATTTTTTTTGCGCTTTAATTGGGAAATTGTTTTTTATGATTGTTCTTATTGCGCATTTTATGTCAAAAAGATATTTTGTATATATTGCATCAAGTGTAGGCTGCGGTATTCGGTAAGGGCCAAAGTTAACTTTTAAGACACCACACCAATCACGAAAAATTCGCAACTCGTGAAAGTGCCAGAGCAATCCTTCAGAATAAGGATATCGTGTGGCGTTCCAAGGAGCTAGCATAAACTCTTTTGATTTCAAAATGTGGACATGCTGATCAAATAGATGCGGCCACAAATCCAAATATTTTTGATCGCCAAACTTCCCATCTTCAAAACGTGCGAAACACCATTCTAGGCATTTATTCTGCCACCATTGTCTTACCTCTTCACCTTTATGGCGGTGAAAAGTCATAAATTGAACACAAAATCTTCCACTGTTCTCTGATTGGTCGTGCTCAGGAGCGTAGGCGTGTTCTGTGATTAAAACCCCTTTGCCTGCTTCAGAAAACTCCCTAAAAATTGGAGTCGGACTCGCAAAAAACCACATGTCTGCATCAATGTATGTGACCTGTTCGATACTTTTGTCGCAATCAAACACAAATTTTGGTGCAAAAGGGGTCAGCGTCCAGCAATATTCACCCTTAGCTCGGGTTTTTTTTGCCTGAAGAAGCTTCTCATCTTCTAAGCTACTTAACTTAAGTAAAGCGACGTTTTCAAGGTTAAGTTGCGAGAGTTGATCGAAAACGGTGTCATCGACACAAAGAATCCATAACTTATAGTTGCCAGCATGGCGCTCCATTGAGGCATGCAACGCCAAGCCTTGTGGTAAAAACAGGCTATCAAATAGCGTTACGTAATGTTCCATTAGATCGCCTGAAAAGCATTGATGGAAGTAATTACGTGAGTGACATCAACATCACTCATCTGGGGATGGCATGGAATGGACAGGCAGCAACGTGCATGTTCCTCGCTAAATTCCAATCCAGCAGGGTCACGCTTAATCGATAAACAAGATTCTTGTAAATGAATCGGGACTGGGTAGTGAATGAGGGCTTGGATGCCATGGTGCTCTAAATGCTTTTGCAGTGCATCTCGTTGTGGGCAGAGGAGCACAAATAAATGATAAACGTGAGCTTCTAGCTCTTGTGGCTTTGCCATAAGGCGCACGTATGGGGCAGTAATTTCAGCATAATAGCGACTTGCTATTTCCCTGCGCCGGGCAGTAAAATTATCAAGCCACTTCAAGCGCGCAGATAGTATTGCAGCGTGCATTTCGTCAAGGCGACTATTCAGGCCTATCTCAGGATGAAAATAACGAACACTTTGCCCATAATTGCGCAGACAAGCTGCCATGTTTGCTAAGTGCCCATCATCTGTTACTAGCATGCCAGCATCGCCTGGAGCGCCAAGGTTCTTTGTTGGATAAAAGCTGTATGCACCGGCTACACCAAATGAGCCTGCCGTTTTTCCTTCGAGCTTTGCTAAGTGAGCTTGTGCACAGTCCTCAATCAAATAAATATCTGATGACTTTGCCAGTGATTGCCATTGTCTTATATTCCGAATCTGGCCATACAGATGAACCAGCAAAATTGCTTTTGTCTTTGCATTAATGCAGCGTTTTACACTCTCAATAGAGAGATGTGCTGACTCAGGGTCAATATCGGCCAAAACGGGAGTAGCCCCAGCCCTAAAAATGGCAAGGACAGAAGCAAAGGCAGTCATCGGGGTCGTAATCACTTCGTCCCCTGGGCCAATGCTTAAAGAGCGAAGAATAATTTCAATGGCATCCATTCCATTGGCAACGCCGATGGCATGATTGGTGCCGCATTTAGATGCCCATTCGCGCTCGAAATTTTCTACTTCTTTTCCAAGAACATACCAGCCTGATTCAATGACGCGCTCCGCAGAGTTCAGCATTGCTGTTTTTAATTCATTGGGTTCAGCTTTAAAATCATTCATCAATATCATTTTCTTTACCAATAGTGTTGATGATGCTTTGCATAAAAATCGACTGTAGCCTTCAAGCCTTCATCTAACCCGACTTTTGGGCGCCAACCTAGCTCATCTGAAATCAGAGAGAAGTCGCTATAGTAGTCGCCGATGTCAATGGCCTTCCTGTCGCTTGGAAATGGAATCAGTGCAAAGTTGCCCGGATGACCAACGTTGAGCATTTTCTCTGCAAGTGCTTTCAAGTTAATGACTTCATTACTGCCCAGGTTGTAAACCTTACCATTGGCAGAGTCACTCATAGCCGCGATTAGCATGGCATTAACACAGTCGTCGATATAGTTAAAGTCACGGAGTTGCATTCCATCACCGTAGACTTTGATTGTGTCGCCTTCCAGTAATTGGCGTACCCAGATGCCGAGAAACGTCTGCCGTGCATCTTTAACTCGCATTCCTGGACCATAGGTGTTTGTCAACCTCAGTGCGCAGGCGCGAATTCCATAGACATTATTATATAATAAATGGTACCACTCACCCGCTAGCTTATTGATGCCATTGACATCGACAGGTCTAATTGGGTGCTTTTCATCTACAGGTAAATAGTCGGGCTTGCCATAGAGTTGCCTGGTGCTGGCAAAGACAATCTTGATGTCTGGATTACTCGAACGGCATGCCTCAAGAATAAATAGTTGTGCTTGGGCGTTGATGTCTAGGTCTGTTTGCGGGTCAGTCATTGAGTCCAGATGGCTTGTCTGGCCCGCAAGATTGAATAGAAAATCTTTGCCTTTCACTAAGTGTTGCATTGAGAACGGATCGCGGACATCGCAAATGTTGATGTTGACGCTTTTCTCGAAGCCACTTATGTTAAAAATATTCCCCCCGTATTGAGGAATCAGGCTGTCGATAAGAGTTACATTGGCACCTGCTTTAACAAGTTGTCGTGCCAGGTTTGAGCCAATGAAGCCAAGCCCGCCAGTGATCAATATGTTCTTTTTTTTAAATTTGTCAAATTTGATCATTTGAGCCACCTTGTTTTTGCTCGATCTTTCGAGTTTGTAGAGCTGATTTCAAAATATTTCGAAAATGCCTTTTTAATTTTCGAGCAATACGCCGGGCGATCGAAGGATTGTTGTTTTTGTAAAAATGTTTAATTCTCTCTAGAGCAAGGCTGCTCTCTTTGTGTTCTCTTGGCCAAGAGAAATTGCTTTTCCGGGAAAGTTGACTTGTATAAATTGCAGTTGTGCCGCAATTTTCGCCGGAGCCATCAATGCCAATGTTAAGGACAAGAGTTTGCGCAGGATTAAGGCAGAGCCCTTTGTGGGAGAATATTGTGGCGTACCAGAATATTGCCCAGGTGTTGATTTTTTTTTGATGGTTCAGCTGAACTTGTTCCCAGAAACTGTAGGCATCATCAAGATTAAATGCACTGATGTCTTTGGTGCTCCATGATTCTATCAGGAGTCGAGGGTCTTTCCGAAAGTTGACCCAGCGATCTTGCCAGGTTCCCCAGCCCCAGCAGTTCATGGCGCGCCAGAAAAAAGCATCCTCCAAGCCGGTCGGCTCAATAGGATAGTTCCATCCACTAATATGCCAAATATTCTTTTCATCGGCGTATCTGTCCAATGCGCCATTCATATATTCTAGGAAGGTTGGAGATGTTACTATATCATCTTCAAGTACAATAGCTTTTCCGTGTCTTTCGCAAACATCCGTTACGCCTTCTATTATGTTTCTTGCAAGCCCAATGTTTGTTTCTCTCTCAATTATTTTAATACTGTTGAAGCCATTGATTGATTGCAGTAGGTGGCGAACTTGCTTTACTTTTTCTGCTTCCGATGCATTGCGTGCAGCATCTGCGTATATAATTAAATCGCTCTCTTTCGCAAGCGTGTTGGCCCGCAACGACTCTAGTGTTTTATGGGTATGATTTGGTCGGGCAAAGACAAATAAAACAATGGGCGCAAGTTTTTTTGTGGTCATTTAGAGTGCCGCCTGAAAATTGGAACTGATTAATTTTTTGTTCCGGTGCAGCGGCAACGGAATTTTAATAAATGACATGCCAAACAGGCTTCATTAACCGATTCAGCCGGATGTACAGGCCGTTTGGTAAGCACAGCTACGCATGTTTACGCTGACTTTTCTTTGCAAGCCGCGGAGCCATCACAAGAATATCATCAGCCATCTCCGCGATGGTTTTATCGTGGGTGATGTAAACGATAATCCCATGATGCATCACGGCTTTGATACGCCCAACTACCCTATCGCGGGTAGCCGAATCCAGGGCGCTGGTTGCTTCGTCCAGAATCAGTATCTGCGGCCGCCGCAGCAAAGCCCGTGCTATTGACAGGCGTTGGCGTTGACCACCCGATAGGTTTGCTCCTTGATAGTCCAGAATGGTATCCAAACCCTGGGGCAAAGAGCTTACAAAGCTATGCATATCGACGGCTTCAAGTGTGTCATACAGGTCTTGGTCACTGCAAGCCAGTCCCAGGGTTAGATTGTCGCGGACCGAAACTGAAAACATTCTTGGCTGTTGCTCTACCAGCACTACACGCTGACGAAGGTCCGCAGCAGGAACGGGTATCCCGTCTATCAAGATCTGACCGGAATTAGGCTCAACAAGGCCTAGTAGCAAATCGGCTAATGTCGATTTGCCAGTGCCGGATGGTCCAATCACTGCATAGCAGCCCCCTTGACTGAATGAAAAGTTCAAACCTTCAAGAACCATTTCTTTTTCTTTATAACCATAAGAGAGCTTTTCAAGTTCGACTTTGTGCAGTGGCGGCAAAGCTACCAGCGCACGCCTCTCAAATTGCCGTGAATGGTTATTATGATGGATTTTTGTTAGTTCGTTCAAATCCTTTGCTGCCCTGGCATCGGACAGGAAGTTGCTCGTGGTCATGACTAAGGAACCGAGAGAAATAAAAACCCGAATAATGATAGTCGTGCCTGCAAATACCATAACGCCTGGCATAGTGCTGCCAAGATGCCACCACGGACTAAGGGCTATAATGCCTCCAGACAAAGCAAGCAGCCCCGGCACTGTACGGATGCTATTTTTCAGCGCATCTATCCTATATAGCAAACGGGTATATTGCTTCATCTGAATCAGATTCGTCTGGTACGTGACTCCTTCTGCCCCCATGGAGCGAATGGAGCGCAGGCTATTCAAAGCCTCTAGAAATCCGGTATTTACTTCGCGTGACATCGCAGCGGCCCGCACACTCATGTGCATCATTTTTCTAAGACTGAGCAACACTACAATGGCGCAAATGCTTAGGAAGGCCATCACGCTCAGGAAAAACTGCGCAGAAAAGAAGAACAGCAGCACCAAGCCGGCGAAGGCTGAAACTAGTCCCGCCGGGATGAGCAGCGCTGTTTGAATCAGCGTACCCGCTCGGAAGGTATCATCGCCAGCCAAGGTAATGTAGTGGCCAATCGAGCGCTTGTAGATGTGGGTCATCGGCTCGTCGGCCAATACATGGCCAAATACGTTTGTATTCATGCGCCATTGAACTTGTTTGGCCAGAAAAGTGGTGAGGAGCTGGTGCGTAAAGCCGGCAAAGGTGCGGAGGGCCAAAAGCACTAAAAACATCCATACCCAAGTCATCAATGCGGGTGGCAAGCCGATGCTCTGCACAATTTGTGACCAAATTAGGACAATATGCTGACTTGTGCCCGTGCTCGGCGCCCCCGTGGACGCAAGCGGAATCATCAGACTTATACTGGCATATTCCAATACCAGAAGAAGCAATGTACTCAGAAGGGCCAGTCTGCTAAGCGGGAATTGCCGGAAAATATACAATAAGAAATTTGAAATTGTGGCGCAGCCACGTTTAAACGAAAGGATTCTGCTCATGCCTCTGCACCATTTACTTTTGCATTCAGGACTACCAACGTATCTTGGGGTTCGGTGGCAGAGTCGGGCAGCCATTTGAAGGATAGAAAGACATCCGATACAGCTTGTACAAGCCATCGCAGAGTATTGATTCCGGGCGCGACCGGATGAATGATTCCCTGGAACTCCAATGCACCGCTTACAGTGCTATCGAACTGCACTTCCACGGTTTGCCCTGTACAAACAGAAAGGGCCAGGACAAACTGACGGTCTGCTGCAAAGCCGCCGCGTGGGCGCGGTGGGGCAGGATCGGTGGCGTCGTCGCTGATTTGCCTGAAGCCAGAATAGAAGTAGGGCAGGTGATCATCGTTAGTCGCAACTAACTCCGTGGGTGGTTGAAAATTCAACCGCTGCCCCACTATGCGAGCGGGTGCTCCCGCCGCGATGCAGTAGGGGGGGAGGTCTCGAGTAACCACGGAATTCGCTCCGACTATGCTGCCACGGCCTATTGTAACCCCCGGCATCACTACGACGCCGATGCCAAGCCAACAGTCATCTCCCACCACCACCTGGCGGCTACGTTGTGCCGTCGGCAATCGGGATTTGGCCCGGTCCTGCAAGCGGATCGGCAGCGCAGGCTTGCGGCGAAATTCGTGCGTGCCAGAGGAAATGTACAGACCAGCCGCCCCAACACAAGCCGCACCGATTTTTACTTCCCCGTGCAATTGTGTGCGATGCTGCAGCGAGCTGTGCGCGCCAATCTGAACCATGCCCAAAGTCGACAATTCGCAATCATTTCCTATCCAGGCATTGCTCCCAATGTCGATCGATGCCGCAGGCCCCCCGCACAGAACCGTGCCGGCCCCAAGGCAGGCGCCTTTTCCTAGCTTTACATCAAAATTGCCCTGCCATTGCACCGACCTATGTATGTGCGCTCCCCTATGCCGCGTTTTCCTTAGCCAATAATTGATTAATGCCAAATATATACTTTGCAAAATTAACCTCGCATTATTACTGGTATTGGCGGTAAATTTCTGGCGCCTGCTTGAGCATGCCTTGTAGTTTCTGATCAACAACTTTTGATATTCTCGCTTCGGGGTAATTAGTCCCGAATAGGCTGTTGCTGAATTGAAGTTGCAAGATTAACCTGGGGTCTCCAGAGACGATTGCCCCTTTATGCAGGCCCCGGGTGTCCTCAATAATGATGCTGCCACGTGGTGCAGAAAACTGTAAGCATGCATCTGCAGAAAAGGCATCGTTAACCTCTTCGTCTGTAATGCGTGCATAGCCCCGCTTTAGGAGGTGGGGAGGGATGGCTCCTGGGTTATGGCTGCCTTTTACAAAACTGTGTGGGCCATTCTGGGGGCCAACATCCGTTAGATACACAAATATTTTTAACCATTTCAATCGATCTAAGTCGAAGTGGTACAGCTGTGCCGCATTGGAATCCGCCTTGTTCTGAAAGGCGGTGTGCCACCACATGCTTAACACGTCCGCCAACGGCATACAGCCCAAGTACTCCTGAACTAAATAAAGTATTGACGGATCAGCTAGTAACGCTTGCACTTCAGGTGTGTCTAGCAAAACCGACGGGCTGTAGTCATAGCGCGTGGCAAGCAGATTGTCCGCTTCAAAATGAGCAGTGCGGCGTGGCGAATTCTCCGGTTCGCTATCCATTCGGCGAACGGTAGCCGGTGTGTTTAGCGCCATTTTCATCAGTTGGTTACAGGTTTCTTGTGGAAGCGCCGACGGAAATAGAAGGAAGCCATCCTTTCGGAGGTTTTTGAGTAGATCATTTCCCCTTTTCCCATCAAGATTCCCTAGCACCCCGACAGGATGCTCAATCCGGACTTTAGGCCTTCGCTTGGCAATTAGTGAGGACAACCGTTCATTGAAATGTCCTCGGGTAATGCAAAACATCCAGATCATGGCATGGTAAGCTCTGTCCGGCGTTTTCCCGGTGCGCGAATACGTTAAGTAGCCGGAGACCAGAGCTAGCAGGCTTCGTGCACTACGCAAAAAAGATAGCGGCAGGTTCAGGAAAGCTTTAATTGCTGATGGTTTGAGCATTTGCTTTTTCCATTGTTTGTGATCTGATAGGCCAAATCATTTATAAACAATTTGAATTCGGGGAGATTTTTAAGTTTATTGAATTGGTTGATTAGCTCGCTTGCTGGATTGATTTCGCTATGAGCCGACTTCCAAAGCTCAAGAAACTGTTTTCTCAAGGCAAGGTCATGCCCGTTGTGATGCAAATTGTGCATGTATACAAAAGCCAAAGCCTGTTTGCGCATCTCTTCTTGCGAAATTGGGGAAACTCCAGGCTCAAGCAGGAAACTGCGGTACTCATCGATTGTTTTGGCTGTTCTGCAGAAATCGAACGCGATGTGTGGGTGGCTGGCGCATGCTATGGTTGGAATGCCAAGGTAGGCCAGTTCGTGAATGACAGTGCCATATGCGCTGATGCCGCATTTGATGCCTGCCTTTGCCAGCTGTAAATTTGATGTGCCCGATGGTAAGATTTTTAGGTCCGGGTATTTCTTGCATAAGCTGGCAAATGCTTCATCGCTCAAAGAGATCTGGTTCGGGTGCGGTTTTACATAAAACAAAACACCAGAACTGGAAAGAATTTCCACTGTGAAACAAATCCAAGACCAGAAGTCCTCAAAAATCAAATTGTCGTAAACATGCGGGCTGTCGTAGAAGTCATGCAGGAAAACAATAACCGCGCCATGGACGTCATGGTTGGCAGATTCATTACCTGAATAAGCCGATGTTTTCATGTAGCTGGTTGCGGAATCTATTCCGCCGGCAAGACGAAATTCCAGGAGCTGTTCTGCCTGAGCAAGGCAGGAATAGTTGTTTGAAATGTTTTCAAATTGTTCTTTATATTTTCGTGTGTCTGGTGTGTGAAACCAATGTTCAGTAGTCAGTTCCTTGCCAAATCGTGTGAAGTTTCCAAATGACAGCACTTTGACACCGGCCTGAACAGCCGCTCGCGCAGCAATGCCATGCTCCAAATAAGTTGCATAGGTGGTCAAATATAGGGCTGGGCGTCGTTTGTTAAAATAGCGCCTTGCCCTGCGGATATCCCGATGTGCTTGCCATAATATTTTCAAGACAAACCAGTCGGAAATACAAAAACTGGGCGCTGGTCGGAATCGTAAATAAGAGTCAATGATGAGGTCGCCAACGGGCAAGTCTTTAATTTTTACACTTGAGATATTTTTGTTGTTTTGAAATTGCAATTTTCCCCAAAGAAATAGGGAGCGCAATCCATCAACTAAATCGCCAATAGGATGGTCGTAAGACTGGCTGCGGTAACCTATTCCGTTGATGAAAGGCTTGTTGGCTCGCCACCATTGCGATGCGGTCAACCAACCTATGAACTGCGATCTTTCCAGGCGCGCGATTGGGCTCGTACCAATGGACGCATTGATTGACCGAGTCAGCAACAAAGAGCTTTGGCTACCAGATACCTTGCTCAATTCGGCAGACAGTATCGCAAACAGTCCATAGTAGAGAGGATCTTCTACTCCTTCTACCGCCACCAATGGCGCCGAGGTTTTTGTTTCATTATTGTTTTTTCTTGGATACTCATCCAACAAAAAATTGTGAATGGAGGCGGCGATATTGTTGGGTGGCAGCTGGGCAATAAGCCGCCGTACCAGGTTGACTATTTTTATAGGTAAGCTAAAAATTTTCATTGCCTTGATGGGTTCTTGCTCAAAATGCCACTCTCGACGCATTTTGACAAGCTGGTATATCCACATTCCGTCTTGGGGCTGTTACTCAATCCACGGGGGGCGTTTTCTTGCCGGTTCTCAATTAAACATATCCCATTGCAGGGGGGTGCCTGGCTTAATGTCTTTTGTTGCCACTTTGCCCAATACATCATGGTAATATTTCGGCGCCAGTCCATCCGCCGGCCTGACCGAGCGCACATTCTCAGATGTCAGAATTTCTCCGCTCTTGATCGCTTTAGCAACGAAAAGAGATCGCGCAAACTTTCGGCTGTTCTTGACCTTGTCGGTTATTTCATAGCTGACCTTGCCCAACGCTACTTCGGCTTGGCGCACACCGTCTACCATCAGCTTGAATTCATCCGGTGTCATCGAGAATGAGGCATCCGGGCCACCAATGGAGCGGTCCAGGATGAAGTGCTTTTCGATGACGCTCGCTCCCAGAGCTACGGCTGCTATCGGTACCGCATGGCCCATGGTATGGTCCGACAGGCCGACTTTTACACCAAATGTCTGCGCCATGTTAGGAATGGTAAACAAGTTTGCCTCTTCCACAGGGGCCGGGTAGGATGAGGTGCACTTGAGCAGAGTGATATCGTGATTGCCTACGCGCCGACAAGCATTCACAGCTTCCTCGATATCGGCCAGTGAAGCGATGCCTGTCGAGACGATCATCGGTTTTCCCTTGCTGGCGGTGTATTCGATCAAAGGAATGTCATTTATTTCGAATGAGGCGATTTTGTAAATTGGTACATTCAGGGTTTCCAAAAAATCTACTGCGGTAAAATCGAATGGGGTAGAGAAGAAAACCAAGCCTTCTTTTTCAGCTTCGGCCTGGATGGCGGCATGCCATTCCCAAGGGGTATAGGCCTCTTGATACAGTTTATGCAGGGTTGTGCCATCCCATATTGTTCCTTGATTTATTTTGAATATTTCGTCGTCAACATTTAAAGTCATTGTGTCTGCAGTATACGTTTGCAATTTTATTGCATCGGCGCCGCATTTTTTTGCGGCATGTACGGTTTTTATGGCATTTTCGAGCGAGTTGCCGTGATTTGCAGAAAGCTCTGCGATGATAAATGTTTTAATTTTCAATTTAGGTTCCTTTAATTTTCTTAATTTTTACTGTGGCCTCGATTTCATCGCTGAAGCGGAGCGATGGACGGGTAAATTCCAGTCGGAAATCACCGTATTCAATATAGGCAGGCGGATAATTTTCGATATCAAGGATTCTAATTTTGTCAAACAAGTATTTAATTTCAGCTGAAGTTGGTAAAGCGCTATCGGCAGGCGTTCTTCGTTTGAATGAATATATTTCTCCATTCTGTGGAATAGGCTCTGGTAGTTGAACTGACATTTTGTCAATCAATTTTGCTATAGCTTGATATATTCGGAGAACAATTTCTTCTCCGCCGCCAAGCAGCGAGATAGGCTCTCTTAGGTAAACAGGCCCGGCGTCCAGCTCTTCAATCATTTTAATGGCCACAACTTCCGTTTCCTGATGTCCACTTAGCACCATATTCTGAATTGGCGAGCCGCCTCTACCATAGGGTACTGGTGCTGAGTGGAAGCACACACAACAGACCTCATTCAGAATATCTCTTGACACCATCCACGACCAATGCGGAAAAAATAGGACATCAATATTATGTCTCTTAATTGTGTCTAATGATAATTGCTCGGGTGAGTGAATTTGGATGATGCAATTATCGATAACATTTTTCGAGTATTTGGATAGGACATCCCAAAAAATAATATTTTTGCATGCAATTGCGAAACGCATATTCACCTATCTGGCATCCGCCATTCTCTTTCGAATAATTTCAAATGCTTCCGCTTTTTTAAAGCCACTTTGTGCCCCTCTAGTCATTGCTAGCGCTTTAATCGCCTCAAGTGATCTTGAGTGAGGGTACTCTCTCATCTCATTAGCATAGCACTGCATGGCTCTCATTTTCTCGTTCCACTGATGGGTGATTTCAACTGTCAGTTGTGGCGAAAACACACTCATTCCCCAATCAGTAGCCGAGGGCACCTCAAAAGCTCGGATCTCTTCCCATTTCTCACTTGGTTGAGGACGAAATGCAGTAAGTACTGCTTCATGTACGCGGCGGTGATCAACATTAAGATCGACTTTTGAATGAGTGTAAATTATTTGTGGCTGGATCTCTGCTTTGACTTCTTCTACAAATTTTACTAACTCTAGCAATGGAACCTGATCTAGCCCATTATCAGGCCAGTTTTCAATACTATGCCAAGTAAACCCAAGTACCTTAGCTGCTGCATGTGCATTTTGTAATCGTTCTTTTGCCGCACTATCGTTCCGTGCAGAATTAGTTCTTGAGCTAACGCCGTTTGTGAATGCGATTGCGAATACCTTATCACCCTCTTCAATATGTCGCCTCACTGTTCCACCACAACCAAATGTCTCATCATCACTATGAGCGACAATTAGCAAAACCTTTTTTTTCTCAGGCAGTTTGTTCATAATTTGTGTGTGGCTGTCTTGTTGTTTTTTATATGTTCCATTGCAATAAGATCAATCACGCGACCACCATTTTGTGCTTTCGTTTGGCGTGACGCTATTTCGATGAACCCATGTTTTTTATAAAAGCTTATGGCATGATAATTGTTGCTTATCACTTCTAGCCTTATAGAATTTAGCATTGCCAGTTTATATCCAACATATAAAATTGCTTTGAGCATGGCTTCGCCAAATCCCCCTCCTTTTCTAAGTGGGTTCTTATATATGTCTAGCCAAGCAATGCCATCAATAAAGTCTACGCGATGAAGCGCGACCACTCCTATTACCCCATTTTTGTCACGAGCAAGAAAGTTCAAGTTTCTTTCCTCATGGATTTGCTTTTTCATAAAGGCAAGATGGCTATCCAAAGGAATGTCACCTCCATTAAGCATCCATTTGGCAATGTCTGAGTGATTCCGCATCTCCCACACCTGTATCTGCTCTTGGTAGCTTAATGTGCAGAATGGGTCAAGTACAACCCCTTCGCAGTGGATTCGCTTGCGAAGCCGGTCAATGTTCATTGCCCATCATCCAATTAAGAATCCTTAGAGCGCCAAGTCCATCTACTATCAATGCTCCAATTGAAGCTGCTTTTTCTCTCGTTCCCTGTTCGCGAAGTGCTTCGAGTTGTCTTTGAACTTTAAGATCGAGATATGTTTCACTCCACCAACCTGCGGGTCTGAATGCTAATGTTTTAGACCATTCAGAATATTGCTGGGCTTGATTGTCGGCAATTGCTATCAATACGGTTGGTAAGCTACATCTAGCTAACTCAAAGGTTGCTTGCCCTGCAGCACTTATCGCCACATCACTTTCGCACATTAACAGGGCTATCTGCCGATCGTTTAGCTCTCTGTGCGTGATGCATCCTGCTATATTTTGTTGGGGCTGGGGGCCAATGACAGCATGAATTTCGGCATTCGGATAAACCGCACGGGCCAGCTCCACCATTCTGGGAGTCAGGTTGTGCAGGTCGGTGCCGCCCATCAGAATCAGGATCCGACCCACGCGTTCAGCAACGTGCGTGCGTTTGGGGATATTCCAGAAGGCCGGCCGTAGTGGTTGCCACGCCGGCCCCCAGAGCCACTCGGCCTCTCCTGCTACCGGCTGTGGCTCGCCCGGTGCGGCATGCACGACTAGTCCGGCGGGGTAGGGCAGACGAAAGGTATCGTCCAGATAAACGACACGGCGGTAGTTGTCTGCAATGCTGTGCAGCACGGGCAGCGTGGCTGAGTAACTGTCGACAATGGCGAGCGCATCCTGTCGTTCGGTTACCGGTTTGTCTTGCCATGTCCGCCATTCAATGTGTCCGTCATGGAGCATGTTGCGCGCGGTATGGTCGCCATCCACCACCCAGCGCACGTTGCCGTGCTGCTGTGCCCATATTGTTGCATACGCCGAGCATCGGGTGAGGTGACCGAGGCCGCGCTGCAGATCGCCTTCGGTGTAGATGTGCAGATCGGTCATCGGTGTTTTTGTAGTAATTGATACTTCAGTTCGCACAAAGCCCAATCTGTCTCGCCGTCGATGTCTTGTGCTTCCAGTTCAGAAATTTCGATGCCACCGCTGTTGTCGGTGAACATTTTCCCGGCAGCGAAGCAAGGTTCCGGCCGGAACGAGTAGAACTGTCCTGCATCGTGGAAAGCTGTCGGCAGGTCTTGTGAACGGGTACGGTAGTGTTCTGGCTGAAGCATGGCGACGTGGCCATCCTCGGTTTGCCTCAGTGCGCGCTGAATAGGATAGCCAAAGCGGACGATAGGAAAAATGGCGTCGTATCCCTTTTGCTCAAGCAAGGTATGGGCCTGCTGAAGACGCTTGGCGGTGACCAGCGGAGCCGTGGGCAGCAAGCAACATACTTCGGCGTAATGCTCTCCGCGCTCGGCCAGTTGACCGAGCACTTCTTGCAGAACGTCGAGCAGTGTCGCGTAGTCGTCCGAGTTTGTTTCACTGCGCCAAAAGGGTACTTCCGCACCATATAGGCGGGCGACTTCCGCGATTTGGGGCGAGTCGGTCGACACGATGATGCGGTCAAACAGGTCGCTGTCACGGGCTGCTTGTATCGAATAGGCGAGGATGGGCCTGCCGCAGAATGGGCGGATGTTCTTGCCGGGGATGCGCTTGCTGCCGCCGCGGGCAGGGATAATCGCCAGCCTCATGCCAGTTCCCTAACCGCATTGATGACTCTTGCTTGGTCACGCTCGGTGAGTGCGGCAAATAATGGCAAGGAAAGTGCCATTTCATAGTAGGCCTCTGCTACTGGACAATCGCCTTCCCCATAGCCGAAGTGTTGCTTGTACCAGGGCTGGGTATGCACCGGGATGTAGTGAACCTGACTTCCAACGCCTTGTGCGGCCAATTGCTGCATTACTTCGGCACGGGTTCTGCCCAGTGCGGCAAAGTCTATCTTCACCACATACAAGTGGAAGCAGGAGTCCAGCCCATTGGCCTCGGCAGGGGGTGTGAGCCAAGGCAGGTCGCGGAAGGCCTGGTTGTAGTGCGTGACGATTTCACGGCGCCGGCGTTTGAATGCATCCAGTTTCTTGAGCTGGCTCAGACCCAGTGCGGCTTGCAGGTCTGTCATGCGATAGTGCCAGCCGAGCGCATGCATTTCGTAATACCAGGGCCCGGGGTTTTGCGTGAGCAGGGCCGTGTCTTTGGTGATGCCATGAGTCCGCAATAGAAGCATTTTGTGGTAGAGGGCTTCGTCATTGGTCATCACCGCCCCTCCCTCGCCGGTCGTGAGTGTTTTTACCGGATGGAAGGAAAAAATCGTGGCGTCAGAGTAGCGGCAATTGCCAACCTTGCCGCCATCCCGGTAGCACGAGCCAATGGCATGTGCCGCATCCTCAATAACCTTTAAGTCATGGCGGCTTGCAATTGCCGAGATTTGTTCCATTTCGGCGGGCTGTCCGGCAAAGTGGACAGGGATAATCAGGCGGGTAGCCGAGGTAAGCTTGGCTTCGATTTCGAGGGGCGAGATGTTGTAGCTGACCGGGTCGATGTCGGCAAATGCCGGCTTGATACCGCAATATGCCATGCTGTTGGAGCTGGCGGTGAAGGTGTTGGGTGTGGTGATGCCTTCGCTGTCTGTGGGCAGTTCAAGTGCGGCTACGGCCAGATGCAGGGCGGCCGTGCCACTGGCCACCGCCACGCAGTAACGTGCGCCGGTGTAGTCGCATAGTGCTTGCTCAAACGCGGCAATCCTGGGGCCTTGGGTGAGGAAGTCGGAGCGCAGGGTGTCCAGCACCGCTTGTTCGTCGTCTTGGTCCAGCCATTGACGGCCGTAGGGGATGAATTCCATCAGATTTTCCCTACTTGGGTCTTGTTGGCGGCTATCCAGGTCCGCAATTGTTCCACGCTCATCCACTCGCTGTTGTTGTCGCTGGCGTAGATGAAGCCCTCGGGCACTTTTTTACCGTCCTTGATCCGTGCCGAATCACTGTTCCATCCGTTGATGTTTGGCAGAATCTTGAAATGCTCGGGGTATTCGTATGTGTAATATGAGTCTTCACTACCGATCATTTGTTCATGCAGCTTTTCCCCTGGGCGAATCCCTACTACTTGTTGCTCTGCTTCGGGGGCAACGGCACGGGCGACGTCGGTAATGTTCATCGACGGAATTTTCTTGACGTAGATTTCACCACCAATCATGTCGTCAAAGGTATGCCAGACCAACTCTACCCCTTGTTCCAGGGTAATCATGAATCGGGTCATGCGCGGGTCGGTGATCGGGAGTATGCCTTCCTCCTTAATCGACAGGAAGAAGGGGATGACCGAGCCGCGGGAGCCCATTACGTTGCCGTAACGTACTACTGCGAAGCGGGTGTCGTGCGCACCGGAATAGGAGTTGCCTGCGACAAACAGCTTGTCGGATGCGAGCTTGGTGGCCCCGTACAAGTTTGCCGGGCTGCTGGCTTTGTCGGTGGATAGGGCCACTACACGCTTGACGCCCTTGTCAATGCATGCGTCGATCAGGTTCATCGCACCGTTGATGTTGGTTTTGATGCACTCGAACGGATTGTATTCGGCAGTGGGGACGATTTTGGTGGCTGCGGCATGCACGACATAATCCACACCATCCAGCGCACGGTAGAGACGTTCCTTGTCGCGAACGTCTCCAATGAAAAAACGCACACGCGGGTCACCTTGAAACAGCTTGGCCATTTCCCACTGTTTCATCTCGTCGCGTGAGTAAATGATAATTTTTTTGGGATTGTATTTGGCCAGCGTCATCGGGATGAATTTGTTGCCGAAGGAGCCGGTACCGCCGGTGACAAGAATAGTGGAATTGGCGAGCATGTTTCAGATTCTCAAGAAAAAAATAGAGAGCCATCAAGAAGAAAACGAATAGTTTTCTATGTGCTTAATGATGTTGTTTACCCAGTTTCTGCGCATGGCATCCCTCCTTGTCTGTGAGCTCCCCGTTGAATCCAGGCCGCTGGCAGCCGAAGTCGCTGTAAGTATTGGGTCATGTCGCGGATCGGGCGCAACAGGCCGAGCTTCTGCTTGTTGCTTTTGGGGGCCAGGCTGAAGTGTTGCTTTGGCTCGTTCGACGACTTGCGCGTTCTGGCTCACTGCGTTGCTCAGGGGGCCGCCGAGATTGAGACCAGCGGCCTCACTCCGGCGAAGTCGTTTGCTTGACGCTGATGTGGTAAGCCGATGATGAGGTTAGCATTCTTGTCCTTGCGCAGGATGGTGTCGGAAGGCTGCTTGGTTACTTTGTCCGGATGCCCTTTGGGCAACGCTGGGGGAGTAAACAGGCATTCATTCATTTATTCAAAAAGCGCTGCATCCTTAAAACAGGAGGCTTTGGAATCCTTGGTAGAGAGTTTGGGCCCCGTATTCAGAGGCCAGTCGATCGCGAGTGTTTCGTCGTTCCAGATGATGCATCGTTCACTTTGGGGCAGATAATAGTTTGCAGCTTTGTAAAGGAGTTCTGCCTGGGTTGACAGTGTGAGAAATCCGTGGGCAAACCCTTCCGGAATCCACAGCTGACGCTTGTTGTCGGCGGATAGGTTTAACCCGACCCACTGGCCGAAGGTCGGCGATGACTGGCGGATGTCCACTACCACGTCGAACACTTCGCCCATCACGCAGCGTACCAGCTTGCCTTGGGCATGAGGTGGTAACTGGTAGTGCAACCCGCGCAGCACCCCTTTGACCGAGCGCGAATGGTTGTCCTGCACGAAATCGACGTTGCGTCCAATAGCCTCTTTGAATTTCTGCAGATTGAAGCTCTCGTAAAAAAAGCCGCGCTCGTCGCCAAATACCCGGGGTTCGATGATCTTGACGTCGGGGATGGCGGTATCGATCACCTTCATCAGAACACCTTTTCCTTGAGCATGCTGAGCAGGTATTGGCCATAGCCGTTCTTTTTCAGGGGTGCGGCCAGCCGTTCCAGTTGCATTGCATCGATATGACCGAGACGATAGGCGATTTCTTCCGGGCAAGCCACTTTCAGTCCCTGACGTGCTTCGATGGTGGCGATGAACTGGCTGGCCTCGAGCATGGATTCATGCGTGCCGGTGTCGAGCCAGGCGTAGCCGCGGCCCATGGTCTGTACATCCAGCAGGCCCTCCTTCAGGTACACGGCATTGACGTCAGTGATTTCCAGTTCACCGCGGGCTGAGGGCTTGATCGACTTGGCAATGTCGACTACTTGCGGGTCGTAGAAATACAGCCCGGTCACCGCATAGTTCGATTTCGGCTGCTCCGGTTTTTCTTCCAGACTGATTGCCCGACCTGCAGTGTCGAATTCGACCACGCCATAGCGTTCCGGGTCGTTCACATGGTAGGCGAAGACACTGGCCCCTACTTCCCTTTTGGCGGCGTCTTGCAACAGTTTGGCAAAATCATGACCGTAGAAAATGTTGTCGCCCAGTACCAGCGCCGAGGGGGCTCCGGCGATGAACGACTCGCCGAGGATGAAGGCCTGAGCCAAGCCATCCGGACTGGGTTGCACGGTGTATTGCAGGTTGATACCCCACTGGTTGCCGTTGCCGAGCAGTTGTTCGAAGCGTGGCGTGTCCTGTGGGGTGGAGATGATCAGGATATCGCGGATTCCGGCCAGCATCAGCGTGCTGAGCGGGTAATAAATCATCGGTTTGTCGTAGATCGGCAAGAGCTGCTTGCTGATCGCCAGGGTGGCGGGATACAGGCGGGTGCCGGAGCCGCCGGCGAGGATGATTCCTTTGCGCTTCATGCGTTGATGCTTTCTTCGTATTTGCAAAGCTGCGAAACCACGTCAGCGACGCCTTGTTGCCAGTGCGGCAGGGCCAGTCCGAAGTGGCGGGACAATTTGCTGCAGTCCAGCCGCGAGTTGGCCGGGCGCGGCGCCGGCAGTGGATAGGCGGACGTCGGGATCGGCTGGATGGCGCCAGGCAAGAGCCGAAGCGGATAACGCTGTTGCTCGGCCAGTCGCACGACGAAGCGTGCGTACTCAAACCAGCTGGTCTCACCGCTGGCCGTCAGGTGGTAGGTGCCATAGTCGAACTTGTGGGTTGGGAGCTGGTAGCGGCTGATGAGCTGTGCCGTAATGTCGGCAATCAACGCGGCCGGGGTCGGGGCGCCGATCTGGTCCGCCACCACGTTGAGGCTATCGCGCTCGTGTGCCAGCCGCAGGATGGTCTTGAGGAAATTGCTGCCATAGGCACCGACCACCCAGCTGGTGCGCAGAATCAGGTGATGGGCGGTGTGGGCACGAATGGCCTGCTCCCCTTCCCACTTGCTGCGTCCGTAGACGGATTGCGGGTTGGTCGCGTCGTCTTCGTAATAGGCACCGTCCTTGCCGCCATCGAATACGTAGTCGGTCGAGTAATGAATCAGCAAGGCGTCGTGCTGTTCGGCCCATTCGGCCATGATACCGGGAGCGTGAGCATTGACGGCCGTTGCCAGTTCGACGTCGGTCTCGGCCTTGTCGACCGAGGTGTAGGCCGCTGGGTTGACGATGATGGCGGGTTGGTAACGATCGAGTGCTGACAAAACGCTGGCCGGGTTGGCCAAGTCCATCTCCTGCCGGGTGGGGGCAATCACGTCCCCTAAGGGTGCCAGCGCGCGTTTCAGTTCGAACCCGACCTGACCGTTGGCGCCGGTAACCAATATCCGGCTCATGCGTTCGCTCCATACTGCTGTGCGACCCAGTCGCGATAGACTCCGCTTGTGACGTTGTTCACCCAAGCTTGGTTGTCCAGATACCATTGTACCGTCTTGCGGATGCCGCTTTCGAAGGTCTCGGCGGGCTTCCAGCCCAGTTCGCGTTCCAGCTTGCGTGCGTCGATGGCGTAGCGTCGGTCGTGCCCGGGGCGATCCTGCACGAATGTAACCTGATCCGTGTATGACTTGCCATCGGCACGCGGTTGCAGTTCGTCCAGGATCGCGCAGATGGTGTGGACGACGTCCAGGTTCGGTTTTTCGTTCCAGCCGCCGACGTTGTAAGTTTCCCCCTGCTTGCCGGCCTCCAACACGCGGCGGATAGCGCTGCAGTGATCCTTGACATACAGCCAGTCGCGTACCTGCTGCCCGTCGCCATAAATTGGTAGCGGCTTGCCGGCCAGTGCGTTGAGGATCACCAGCGGGATCAGTTTCTCGGGGAAGTGATATGGGCCATAGTTGTTGCTGCAGTTGGTGGTCAGCACCGGCAAATCGTAGGTATGGTGCCAGGCTCGTACCAGATGGTCGCTGGCTGCCTTGCTCGCGGAGTACGGGCTGTTCGGCGCATAGGCGGTGGTTTCAGCGAACGGTGGATCGGTGGGCCGCAGGGTACCATACACCTCGTCGGTGGAGACGTGGAGGAAGCGAAACGATTGCTTGTCCGTTGCTGTCAGCTTACTCCAGTAGCCGCGAACGATCTCAAGCAGGCTGAAGGTGCCGACCACGTTGGTCTGGATGAACTCACCCGGCCCGTTGATCGAACGGTCGACGTGCGACTCGGCGGCGAAGTTGATCACCGCGCGCGGCCGGTGCTCGGCCAGCAGGCGCGCGACGAGTTCGCAATCGCCGATATCGCCGCGCACGAACCGATGGCGCGGATCATCCTTGAGCGATGCCAGCGTATCGAGGTTGCCGGCATAGGTCAGCTTGTCGAGGTTGATCACCGGCTCATCAGAGCCTGCGAGCCAGTCGAGTACGAAGTTGCCGCCGATAAAGCCGGCGCCGCCAGTGACGAGGATCATGAATGCTGCATTCTCGGGTTGGTTTGATCGTACCATGCCAACATGGAGGGACTGCAATAAAACAAGGGCGGATGGCTTATTTGCAGGCGGTTGGCACAGAATTCTATGTGAGATTTTCGCATGTAATGGTGTGATGCTCTACCCCCGTATAGGGTATTTGCATAATGTGCTATGCATAACATTGTTGTGGTCCGGATCGGATTGGTAGAATCTGTGGCCCTGTCCGTTCATTTCTAGTGCGGTTGGATTATCGAAGTCTCTTAACCAGATCGAATTTGGCATGCTTCTCATTCTTATTGGGGCGCTATTTTGCTCCTTTGTCGTCGGTGTACTGCTGGTCCGCTTTCGCCATCTGCATGACCGTTTTTCCTCTGATCATGACCTTGGCGGGGTGCAGAAATTTCATGCGGCCCCCGTCCCGCGTATAGGCGGAGTGCCGGTTATGGCAGGACTGGGGGTAGGGGCGCTGATTCTTGCCTTGTTGACGGGGGAGTCTCTCAGCTTTGGGCTTCTTGTCTCCGCTCTACCGGCCTTTGCTGCGGGGCTGATCGAAGATTTGACCAAGAAGGTTGGCCCCTTGCCACGCCTGCTGGCTACGTTCGTGGCGGCAGGCATGGGGTTCTGGTTGCTGAATGCCGGCTTGTTGCGGCTGGATGTGCCTGGTGTGGATCAGCTTTTGCGTTACCACTGGGCCATTTCGCTGCTGTTCACCATGTTTGCCGTTGGTGGTGTGGCCCATGCCATCAATATCATCGATGGCTACAACGGTCTTGCTGGGATGGTGTCGGTGTTCATTTTCATGGCTTTAGCCTATGTGGCGTTCAAGGTTCGCGACCCGCAGATCATGGGGCTGTGTTTTGCCGCGACGGGGGCGGTGCTGGGCTTTCTGGTATGGAACTTCCCGCGAGGGTTGCTCTTTGCCGGCGATGGGGGGGCGTACCTGATTGGCTTTCTGATCGCGGAGCTATCAGTGTTGATGGTGGCCAGGCACACGGAAGTCTCGCCGTGGTTTCCGCTGCTGCTGGTAATTTATCCCGTATTCGAAACGGTTTTCTCGATCTATCGGCGGAAATTCCTGCAGGGGCGCTCGGTAGGCTACCCCGATGCCTTGCACTTGCATCAGATGATCTACAAACGCTTGGTACGTTGGATGGTGGGTTCGAAGGAGGCACGCCACATGACGCGTCGCAATAGCATGACTTCGCCCTACCTGTGGGCTCTATCGTCTTTGTCGGTGGCGCCGGCTATGCTGTTCTGGAACAACTCTCCGGTGCTGATCGGGTGCGTGTGCTTGTTCGTGCTGGCCTATCTGTACTTGTATCGCATGATCATTCGGTTCCGGTCTCCTCGCTGGATGGTGCTTTATCGCCCGGTAGCTCGTGATAAGAAAGCGGTGGCTCTATCGTACGATAGCGAACGATAGAAATTTTTTTGACGATCCCCTCTCTTGAAAACCCCTTGTCCCGTCCCTATCATTAGCACTCGCAAGCCCCGAGTGCTAATGCGCCGGGCCAATTTGCTGATTTGATTGATTTTTCATTCTCACCAGCCACTGCTAACAGGAGAGAACAATGGCAATTCGTCCTTTGCACGACCGTGTTGTAATCAAGCGCCTCGAGGCGGAAGAAAAGACGGCTTCCGGTATCGTTCTGCCGGGTGCGGCTGCCGAGAAGCCGGACATGGGCGAAGTGATCGCCGTGGGCAACGGCAAGATTCTGGAAAACGGCGAGCGCCGTCCGCTGGAGCTGAAGGTCGGCGACAAAGTGATCTTCGGCAAGTACTCCGGCCAGACCGTCAAGGTCGATGGCGATGAAGTCCTCGTGATGCGCGAGGAAGACGTTATGGGCATCGTTGAGTAATCCGTCCCCACAACCGACTGAATCAGATTCTGGAGAAGTAAAGAATGGCTGCTAAAGACGTAAAATTCGGTGATTCCGCTCGTGCCAAAATGGTCAACGGTGTGAACATCCTGGCTGACGCCGTCAAAGTGACCCTGGGCCCGAAAGGCCGCAACGTGGTGCTGGACCGCTCCTTCGGCGCGCCGACCATCACCAAGGACGGCGTGTCCGTCGCCAAGGAAATCGAACTGAAGGACAAGTTCGAGAACATGGGCGCCCAGATGGTCAAGGAAGTGGCTTCCAAGACCTCCGACGTGGCCGGTGACGGTACCACCACCGCAACCGTGCTGGCGCAGGCCATCGTGCAGGAAGGCATGAAGTTCGTTGCCGCCGGCATGAACCCGATGGACCTGAAGCGCGGCATCGACAAGGCCGTTGTGGCCCTGGTCGGCGAGCTGGCCAAGATCGCCAAGCCGTGCACCACCTCCAAGGAAATCGCCCAGGTGGGTTCGATCTCCGCCAACTCCGACCTGGACATCGGCCAGATCATCGCCGACGCCATGGAAAAGGTGGGCAAGGAAGGCGTGATCACCGTTGAAGACGGCAAGTCGCTGAGCAACGAGCTGGACGTGGTGGAAGGCATGCAGTTCGACCGCGGTTACCTGTCCCCGTACTTCATCAACAACCAGGAAAAACAGATCGCTGCACTGGACAACCCGTTCGTGCTGCTGTTCGACAAGAAGATTTCCAACATCCGCGACCTGCTGCCGGTGCTGGAGCAAGTTGCCAAGGCTAGCCGCCCGCTGCTGATCATTGCCGAAGACGTCGAAGGCGAAGCGCTGGCCACGCTGGTGGTGAACACCATCCGCGGCATCCTGAAAGTGGTGGCCGTCAAGGCTCCGGGCTTCGGCGACCGCCGCAAGGCCATGCTGCAGGACATCGCTACCCTGACCGGCGGTACCGTGATCGCCGAAGAAGTGGGCCTGACCCTGGAAAAAGTCACCCTCGACATGCTGGGCCAAGCCAAGCGTATCGAAGTGGGCAAGGAAAACACCATCATCATCGACGGTGTGGGTGAGCACGCTGCCATCCAGGCTCGCGTTGGCGAAATCCGCCGCCAGATCGAAGAAGCTACTTCCGATTACGACCGTGAAAAACTGCAAGAGCGCGTGGCCAAGCTGGCCGGCGGCGTTGCCGTGATCAAGGTCGGTGCCGCTACCGAAGTGGAAATGAAAGAGAAGAAGGCCCGTGTCGAAGACGCGCTGCACGCGACCCGTGCTGCCGTGGAAGAAGGCGTGGTGCCTGGCGGTGGCGTGGCCATCCTGCGCGCCCGCGCTACCCTGGAGTCGCTGGTGACCGACAACGTCGATCAGGACGCCGGCGTCAAGATCGTGCTGAAGGCCATCGAAGCCCCGCTGCGCCAGATCGTTCAGAACGCCGGCGACGAGCCGTCGGTTGTCGTGAACAAGGTGCTGGAAGGCAAGGGTAACTTCGGTTACAACGCTGCCAGCGGCGAGTACGGTGACATGATCGAGATGGGTGTGTTGGATCCGGCTAAGGTGACCCGTACCGCTCTGCAACACGCGGCTTCGGTTTCCGGTCTGATGCTGACCACCGACTGCATGATCGCCGAACTGCCGGAAGACAAGCCGGCTGCCCCGATGGGCGGCATGGGCGGCATGGGCATGGACGGCATGATGTAAGCCAACCAGGTTAGGGCGCAATCGCTGCGAAGCGCATTGTGCCGACCTGCCGAAAAACCCCGCAAACTTTGCGGGGTTTTTCTTTTTCTTCGGCCAACCTTGGCAAGGTTGGCCGAAGGTCATCTGGGCGCCCGCTTTCTGGCACAATCCGCCCATCGATCATCGGGAGAGATTCATGCAACTGAGCGAATTGCAGCGCGTACTCGACGCGCAACTGGAGCCCTGGCGTTTCAAGGATTATGCCCCCAACGGACTACAGGTGGAGGGCAGGGCCGAGGTGCGTACCATCGTTACGGGGGTGACCGCGTCGCAGGCGTTGCTCGATGCGGCCATCTGGCAGCAGGCCGACGCCATCCTGGTGCATCACGGCTATTTCTGGAAGAACGAAGACCCACGTCTGGTCGGCATCAAGAAGCATCGGCTGCAGACCCTGCTGGCACACGATATCAGCCTGTTGGCCTACCACTTGCCGCTCGATGCCCATCTGGAACTGGGTAATAACGCACAGCTCGCCAAGGAGCTGGGTTGGCAGGTTGAGGGCCAGTCCGGCGATCAGGGCCTGCTATGGTTCGGTGCCGTGCCACAGCCGCAGCGGGCTGACGATTTTGCTCGTGCTATCGGTACGCACCTGGGGCGTGAGGCGTTGCTGCTGGGTAGCCCGGATAAAGAGGTGCGGCGGGTGGCCTGGTGCACGGGGGGGGCGCAGGGGTATTTCGCCGATGCCATTGCGCTGGGAGTGGACGTTTTCGTCACTGGAGAGGTGTCGGAGCAGCAGCATCATATGGCACTCGAATATGGCGTGGCGTTTGTTGCCGCGGGACATCACGCGACGGAGCGTTATGGCATCCAGGCTCTGGGGGCGTGGCTCTCCAATAATCATGAAGTTAGTGTGGTTTTTGCCGATATCCCTAATCCTGTCTGATCTAGGTCAAAGGGAACTCCGGTAATTAATTTGCATCCGCCCTTCAAGTCCATGTGGGTATTCGGGTAAAATCGGCAGGATTTGAGCTCGGTTTCCACGTTTGAGGATGACTGTAATGAGTGAGCAACACGTCGATGCGGGGCGCCGTCGTTTCCTGACGGTAGCAACCAGCGCGGTTGGTGGTGTGGCGGTAGCCGGGGTGGCAACGCCGTTTCTGATGAGTTTCTTCCCGTCCGAGAGGGCCAAGGCTGCCGGTGCGCCGGTCGAGGTCGAGATCGGCAAGCTGGAGCCGGGCCAGAAGATCAACGTCGAATGGCGCGGTAAGCCGGTGTGGGTGTTGTCGCGTACTCCGGAAATGGTGAAGAACCTCGCCAAGAACGACGACAAGCTGGTCGATCCCAAGTCGGAAGTCGAGCAGCAGCCGGAATACTGCAAGAACGAATACCGTTCGATCAAGCCGGAACTGCTGGTGGCGGTGGGTATCTGTACCCACCTGGGCTGTTCGCCGACGTTCCGTCCCGACCTCGCCCCGGCCGACCTCGGCCCGGAATGGCTTGGCGGTTTCTATTGCCCCTGTCATGGCTCGAAGTTCGACCTGGCAGCACGGGTTTTCAAAGGGGTGCCGGCACCGAAGAACCTGGAAATCCCGCCGCACAAGTATCTGTCCGATAGCCGCCTATTGATTGGCGCCGACAAATAAGCTGAGGGCGAAAAATGAGCAAAGGACAAAGCATCCTGAACTGGATCGACGAGCGCTTCCCGCTGTCATCCACCATGAAGGCGCACATCACCGAGTACTACGCGCCCAAGAACTTCAACTTCTGGTACTTCTTCGGCAGCCTGGCGATGCTGGTACTGGTGATCCAGATCGTCACCGGCATCTTCCTCACCATGAACTACAAGCCGGATGCCGCGACTGCCTTCCTGTCCGTCGAGTACATCATGCGCGACGTGGCCGGGGGCTGGATCATCCGCTACATGCACTCCACCGGCGCCTCGATGTTCTTCATCGTGGTCTATCTGCACATGTTCCGCGGTCTGATCTACGGTTCATACAAGCAGCCGCGTGAACTGATCTGGGTGTTCGGTACCCTGATCTTCCTGTGCCTGATGGCCGAAGCCTTCATGGGTTACCTGCTGCCGTGGGGCCAGATGTCGTTCTGGGGCGCTCAGGTGATCGTGAACCTGTTCGGTTCGATCCCGGTCATCGGCCCGGATCTGTCGGTATGGATCCGTGGTGACTACGTGGTGTCCGACGCGACCCTGAACCGCTTCTTCGCGCTGCACGTGATCGCGGTTCCGCTGGTGCTCCTGGCGCTGGTGGTGGCCCACCTGGTGGCGCTGCACGAAGTGGGTTCCAACAACCCCGACGGCGTCGAAATCAAGAAGAACAAGGATCCGAAGACCGGCATTCCGCTCGACGGCATTCCGTTCCACCCGTACTACACTGTCAAGGACGTACTGGGCGTTGCCGTGTTCCTGATCGTGTTCTCGGCCATCGTGTTCTTCATGCCGGAAATGGGCGGCTTCTTCCTCGAGCACCCGAACTTCGACCCGGCCGACCCGCTGAAGACCCCGCCGCACATCGCGCCGGTATGGTACTTCACGCCGTTCTACGCCATCCTGCGCGCCATTCCGTCCTTCCTGGGCACCCAGGTGTGGGGGGTGCTGGGCATGGGGGCGGCTGTAGTGCTGATCGCGTTCCTGCCGTGGCTGGACAAGTCACCGGTGAAATCGATCCGCTACCGTGGTCCGAAGTTCAAGTTCATGCTGGTCCTGTTCATCATCGCCTTTATCGGCCTGGGTATCCTGGGGGCCATGCCGTCCACCAATACCCGCACCGTGATCGCCCAGATCCTGTCTGCGATCTACTTCGCTTTCTTCCTGGGCATGCCGATCTACACCAAGAACGATGTCGGCAGTGAGCCAGTTCCGAGCCGCGTGACCGAGACCAACGCCAAGCGCCAGCTGCGCTTCCTGGTGCTGGTTGCCGTGACCGTGGTCGGTGCAGCGCTGTTTGCCATGAACGTGTAACGAGGGGGATGGACAATATGAAAACCAAAATCCGTCATCTGATCGCCGCTGCTGCGTTCATGCTGCCGCTGGGGGCTGCCGTGGCCTCCGAAGGGGGCCCTGCGCTGGAAAAGGCTCCGATCGATATCCATGATACCGAGTCGCTGCAGCGCGGCGCGCAGCTCTTTACCAACTACTGCTTGTCCTGCCATTCGGCCAACGCCATGCGTTACAACCGTCTGGCGGATATCGGCCTGACCGAAGACCAGATCAAGGAAAACCTGCTGCCGCCGGACGCCAAGGTGGGTGACACCATGAGCATCGCCATGGGCAAGAAGGATGCCAAGGTCTGGCTCGGTGCTGCGCCGCCTGACCTGTCGGTGATCGCACGCTCGCGCGGTGCCGACTACCTGTACGCCTACCTGCGTGGTTTCTACCGTGACGACACGCGTCCCACCGGCTGGAACAACCTGGTATTCGACAAAGTCGGCATGCCGCATGTGTTCTGGCAGTGGCAGGGTGATCAGGTGCTGAAGACGGTCAAGGGTGAAGGCGGCCACGAAGAGCATCAGCTCGAGCTGGTCAAGGCCGGTACCATGACCAAGCTGGAAAACGGCAAGGCCAATACCGTCGAATTCGACCGCCGCATGGCCGATCTGACCAACTATCTGGTGTACATGGGCGAACCGGCCCAGGTGAAGCGCCACCAGATCGGCTACGTCGTGCTGATGTTCCTGGGCCTGCTGTTGCTGCCTCTGGCCTACTTCCTGAAGAAGGAATACTGGAAAGACATTCACTGAGTCTGAAGGTTGGCCGAAGACAAGGGCGGGTAAATCCCGCCCTTTTTCTTTTTCAAACAGGGGCTTAATGGCTAAAACTGGAAAAGCGTGGCGGCAAAATGGTAAACTTCACTATTGTTGCCAATCAGAAGGATGCGCTTTTAGCCATGATGACCTTGTACTCCGGTATCACCTGCCCGTTCAGCCAGCGTTGCCGCATCGTATTGTATGAAAAAGGGATGGATTTCGAGATCATCGATGTGGACGTCCACAACAAACCCGAAGATCTCGCGGTGATGAACCCGTACAACGAGGTGCCGGTCTTGGTCGAGCGTGATCTGATCCTGCACGAATCGAACATCATCAACGAATACATCGACGAGCGCTTCCCGCACCCGCAACTGATGCCGGCTGATCCGGTGATGCGCGCGCGTGCTCGCCTGTTCCTGTTCCGCTTCGAGCAGGAGCTGTTCTGCCACGTCAAGACGCTGGAAGCCGGTGCCACTGGTAAAGAAGCGACCAAGGCGCGCGAGGCGATTCGCGACGGCCTGATCATGATCGCGCCGATCTTCGCCAAGCAGAAGTTCATGTTGGGCGACGAGTTCTCGATGATCGACGTGGCCATCGCTCCGCTGATGTGGCGCCTCGAGCACTACAATATCGATCTCGGCAAGAGCGCTGCGCCGATTCTCAAGTACGCCGAACGGATCTTCCAGCGCCAGTCCTTCATCGACTCGCTGACCCCATCCGAAAAGGCCATGCGCAAGTAAGGGCAGTGATGAGTTCGTCTACCAAGCCTTACCTGATCCGCGCTCTGCACGAGTGGTGCACCGATAATGGTCACACACCGTATATCGTGGTGTGGGTCACCGACCAGACCTCGGTGCCGCGCGAATTCGTCAAGAATAACGAAATCGTGCTCAATATCTCCCCGACCGCTTGCCAGGCGCTCAAGATCGACAACGACTGGATCTCTTTCTCGGCCCGCTTCGGCGGTGTTGCACGCGAGATCTGGGTTCCGGTCGCCAACGTCATGTCCATCTTTGCCCGGGAAACCGGGGAGGGGATGGGGTTCGAAGTCGAAGCTCCTCCGGCGGTGGAAGAGGCGTCCGAATCGGCTCCTGCCTTGAAACCGGTCGAAGGACAGGGGGCGGGGGCGGGATCGGAGGCCGAGCCGGCGCCGCGCCCATCCGGCCGACCCAGCCTGCGCGTCGTCAAGTAGGGTGTTTCTCCCCAAGCCAAAAGCCAGCTCGATGCTGGCTTTTTGTTTGGTCGTTTCTTCGGCGCGGCAGAATGCCGGCAAAAAAATGGGGCGCCGAAGCGCCCCCAAGTCCCTTACCACAACAAGACAACTTAATGATCTCTTGTGTTACTCCACGCGTTCGCCGTGGAGCACCACATCCAGCCCCTCGCGCTCTTCTTCATCGGTGACTCGCAGACCGATGACCACGTCGATAAGCTTCAGCAGCACAAAGCTGGCGACGCCACAGTAGGCCGCGGTGACCACCACGCCGAGCGCCTGGGTGGCGAGGCTGCCATCAACGCCGCCAATATCCTTCACCGCGAACACGCCGGTGAGCAGGGCGCCGACGATACCGCCAACACCGTGTACGCCGAAGGCGTCGAGCGAGTCGTCATATTTCAGGGCGTGCTTCAGGCCGGTTGCGCCCCAGTAGCACACGAGGCCGGCGATGAGGCCGATGGCCAGAGCGCCCTTGGCATCCACGAAGCCGGCGGCCGGGGTGATGGCCACCAGGCCGGCCACGGCGCCGGAGGCGATACCCAGCACCGACGGCTTGCCCTTGGCAATCCACTCGGCGCCCATCCAGGCCAGTGCCGCCATGCCGGTCGCGATCTGGGTCACCATCATCGCCATGCCGGCGCGGCCATCAGCGGCGGCGGCGGAGCCGGCGTTGAAGCCGAACCAGCCTACCCACAGCATGGAGGCGCCAATCAGGGTCAGCACTAGGTTATGCGGGGCCATCGCTTCCTTGCCGAAGCCGACGCGCTTGCCCAGAACCAGGGCTGCTACCAGGCCGGCAACACCGGCGTTGATGTGCACTACGGTGCCGCCGGCAAAGTCGAGGACGCCTTTATCGGCCATCCAGCCGCCCGGTGCCCATACCCAGTGTGCAACCGGTACGTAGACCAGCAGCGACCACAGAGCCATGAACACCATCATGGCGGAAAACTTCATCCGTTCAGCAAAGGCACCGGTAATCAGGGCCGGAGTGATGATGAAGAAGGTCATCTGGAACATCATGAAGACCGGTTCTGGAATGGTCGGGGCCAGCGGGTGGACGGTCAGTTTGCCGCCATCCTTCAGATAAGTCAGCCCTTCCATCAGGACACGATCGAAACCGCCGATCAGGGAATTGCCGGGGGAGAAGGTCAGGCTGTAGCCAATGACGGTCCATAGCACGGTCATCAGGGCGCAGATCGCGAAGCTCTGCATCAGCGTCGCCAGGACGTTCTTTTTGCGGACCATGCCGCCATAGAACAGGGCAAGCCCCGGGATGGTCATGAATAGCACCAGTGCCGTCGAGGTCATCATCCAGGCCGTATCGCCACCACTGATGGTGGAGGCAGCAACCAGGGTCGGTTCGCCTGCGGCCAGTGCCGGCAGGGAGGAGACGAGGGCGAGAGCGCCCAGTGTGGCCATATTCCTTTTCATTGGCATTCCCCTTCAGTTCCCGTTATGGAATTTAGACGGCATCGGCACCGGTTTCGCCGGTACGAATGCGGACGACTTGCTGCAGGTCGAACACGAAGATCTTGCCATCGCCGATCTTGCCGGTCCGGGCGGATTTTTCGATGGCTTCCACCACCTGGTCCAGCAGGGCATCGTCAATGGCGATTTCCAGTTTCACTTTAGGCAAGAAGTCAACGACGTACTCTGCGCCGCGATACAGCTCGGTATGGCCTTTCTGGCGTCCGAAGCCTTTCACCTCGGTCACGGTAATGCCTTGAACACCGATGGACGAGAGGCCTTCACGCACTTCGTCAAGCTTGAACGGCTTGATAATCGCTGTGACCAGTTTCATGTGCATTCCTTTCTGACGGATCCGAATCGTTTTTTACTGCTGTGCTGTGATTAAGCAGGTTTCGTGCCAGAGCATGTCGTTCGCCTCATATAGCGCAATGACGGCACCGTCACGGCCTGAAAGCGGGCATCCGCTACGCCTTGGCACCGTCTTGGCGCGATTGGTGTTCGGCGACTGCACCAATGCTGTGCGGCTGCCCGCCGCTGCAGCGGCAAATCCTTTTTGCTACACTCAAGCCTGTGCAACATGACGAAGTCAAGGAGGCCCCAGATGCTGAGCCAGAAGTTGTTTGAAGAAATCACCACCAAGATCAGTGACACCATCGCGGCCAGCCCGGTGAAGGATGTCGAGAAGAATGTCAAAGCCATGATGGCGTCGACCTTCTCGCGTCTGGACCTGGTGACCCGCGAGGAATTCGACGTCCAGCAGGAGGTACTGCTGCGTACTCGAGAAAAGCTGGAGCGGTTGGAGGCCCGCCTGGCCACTCTGGAAGCGGCGGTGTTCCCCGATAAGGCCGCAGAGCAGGTCGATACCCAGGCCACCCTGGGTCATTCCTGATTTCTAGCCGATGACGTTGGCCATCGTTCATAGCCGGGCCTTGTCCGGCATGGAGGCTTCCGAGGTCTCTGTCGAGGTGCACATGGCCAATGGCCTGCCGGCGTTCGCCATCGTGGGTCTGCCCGATACCGAGGTAAAGGAAAGTCGCGACCGGGTCCGGGCCGCGATCCTGACCTCGGGGTTTACCTTCCCGGCGCGGAAGATCACAGTGAATCTGGCTCCCGCCGATTTGCCCAAAGATTCGGGGCGCTTCGATTTGCCGATCGCACTGGGCATTCTGGTGGCGTCCGGGCAGGTGAAGGGGGACGCTCTCACCCGCTATGAATTCGCGGGGGAGCTGGCGTTGAGTGGCCAACTGCGAGCCGTCCGTGGTGGCTTGGCCATGACCTGCCATGCCCGGCGTGCCGGGCGCGCTTTTGTATTGCCGCCGCAAAGTGCCGCCGAGGCCGCCTTGGTGGCCGATGCCACGGTGTATTCGGCGGTGACGCTGCTGGAGGTTTGTGCCCACCTCAATGGTTTGCAGCTCTTGCCACGCGCGCAGGCGGAGAGTGCCCGCACCACTTTCTGCTATCCCGATCTGGCCGATGTCAAAGGGCAGGGGGCAGCGCGCGGGGCGCTGGAGATCGCCGCCGCGGGCGGCCACAGCTTGCTGTTGATTGGTCCTCCGGGAACAGGGAAGTCGATGCTGGCCAGCCGTTTGCCCGGGCTGCTGCCGCCAATGCAGGATGACGAGGCACTGGAGGCGGCGGCGGTTCAGTCACTCGGATCGCAAGGGTTCTCTGTCGAGGCCTGGCGCGCCAGGCCATTCAGAGCACCACACCACACCGCTTCCGCCGTGGCCATGGTGGGAGGGGGCTCCGAGCCACGTCCGGGAGAGGTCAGCCTGGCGCACCGTGGGGTGCTCTTCCTGGACGAATTGCCGGAGTTTGATCGTCGCGTGCTGGAGGTGCTGCGTGAACCTTTGGAGAATGGCGTGATCCATATCTCCCGTGCGGCCCGCCAGGCGACGTTTCCAGCCCGATTTCAGCTCGTGGCGGCAATGAATCCCTGCCCCTGCGGTTATCTCGGGCATCGTTCCGGGCGCTGCCAGTGCACGCCGGAGCAGGTTGCACGTTATCGCGGTAAAATCTCCGGCCCTTTGCTGGACCGGATCGACATGCATATCGAGATGCCGACCCTGTCGCCGGACGAGCTATCAGGGCAGGGGCAAGGCGAAACGAGTGCGGCGGTGCGCGAGAGGGTGATTTCGGCACGCCGGATCCAGTTGGCGCGGCAGGGGAAGGCGAATGCGGACCTTTCCGGGGCCGAGCTGGATCGGCATGGGTTGGTCGAAGCGTCGGCGCAGCAGACACTGCTTCAGGCGGTCGAGCGGCTGCATCTTTCCGCTCGCAGCTATCATCGCATTCTGCGTGTGGCCCGAACCATTGCGGACTTGAAGGGCGCGGAACGGATATCGCGCCAGGAAGTGTTGCAGGCGGTACAACTGCGACGTGCCGGGCTGCCAAATAGCTGAGCTTTTCCCCGGTCCGTCTTAATTATTGGATAATGTGGCGATTGCATGATGCAAGCTAGCGCCCATGGGTAATATTGATTTGAAACATTCTTCACGTTCTTCCTCTTCGCGCCGCAACTCGTCGGGAGCCGCGCGCAGTGGTGGTGGTGGTCTGATGGCGGGTATCGTCATTGGACTGATCGTCGGGGTGGCCGTCGCCATCGGCTTGGCCATGTATCTCAATCGTTCAGCGACGCCCTTTGCTACGGCAACGAAGTCGACCCCGAAGCCTGCTGCCCAGGCGTCCGAGCCGACCTTGCTGTCGCCTGGAAGCAAGATAGCCGAGCTGCCTGTCGCACCGTCATCGGCGCCGGCGACACCGGCGACTCCCCCGGCTCCTGTGGCTCCGCCGGCCGCCAAGCCAACCGCCCCGGCCAAAAGCCAGGATGAGCAACGTTTTGATTTTTACAAGATTCTGCCGGGGCAGCTTGATGCCGTCCCGGGTGAGGGGGGAAAGCATGCCAAGGGCGGGGAACCTTCCGCTTCTGCAGCTGTTCCTAAGTCTTATTTGCAAGTAGGTGCATTCCAGAATGAAGACGAGGCGGATAACCTGAAGGCTCGTTTGGCCATGCTGGGTGTCGAAGCCTCGATACAGTCGGTCAATCTGCCCGACAAAGGTCTGGTGCACCGTGTCCGCGTCGGTCCGTTTACACGCCAAGAAGATCTGGACCGGGTGCGTGCCCAACTCAAGCAGGATGGCCTGACAGGGGCTGTGGTCAAGGCCGGTAATTGATTTTGACAAGGGGATGATATGAAAAAGTGGTTACTTGCCGGGCTGATGCTGTTCAGCGCCTGGGCCAATGCGGCGATTGAGCAGGGCAAGGATTACACGGTATTGGCCAATCCGCAGCCAGTGGCAACGCCGGGCAAGGTGGAGGTCATCGAGTTCTTTTCCTACCACTGCATCCATTGTTTTCATCTTGACCCGGCGTTGACGGCGTGGAGCAAGAAGCTGCCGGCCAATGTCAGCTTCCGTCGTGAGCAGATTGTCTGGAACAAGCAGATGGAGGGTCTGGCTCGATTGTTCGCGACCTTCAATGCCACCCGGACGCTGGACAAGCTGCATGCCCCGGCGCTGAGCGCCATGGTGGAGAAAAAGATCAACCTGGCCGACGAGACGGAGATGAGCAAGTGGCTGGCGACCCAGCCAGGGATCGACACCAAGGCTTTCATGGCAACGTATAAGTCCTTCGGCATCAATGCCCAGGTGGCCCGGGCCAGCAAGATCACCCGAGACTACGGTATCGAGGGGACGCCGACCATCGTGGTGGCCGGCAAGTACGCGACCATGGCGGCCGAGCCGGCCCGCTTGCTGCAGGTGGTGGATGAGTTGATCGTCAAGGCACAGCGGGAAGCGAAGAAATAAGGTAGTTAAGTTTGCATTAATCGAACAAAGGCAGCCTGGCTGCCTTTGTTTTTGCCTGATAACGACAATGGAAAGGTTGTACCGTGGATGTGCTGCTGCTAGCCAAGGCTTTACTAATGGGGATCGTCGAAGGCCTGACGGAGTTTCTGCCGATTTCGAGTACCGGCCACCTGATCGTGGCGGGTGACCTGATCAATTTCCATAGCGAGACCAGTGCGGTCTTCGAGGTGGTGATTCAGTTGGCGGCGATTTTGGCTGTGGTCTGGGAATACCGGGCTCGTTTCATCGGTGTGGCGGAAAATCTGGGGCGCGATGTTTCGGCCCAGCGCTTTGCGTTCAATTTGCTGCTGGCCTTTCTGCCCGCCGCCATCATCGGCTTTCTATTTATCAAGGTCATCAAGCTCTACCTGTTCAACGCGGTGAGCGTGGCGTTGGCGTTTATTATTGGTGGCCTGGTGATCTTGTTGGTCGAGCGCAAGGATCGTCGTGCCCAGGTGCATAGCGTCGATGCTATGACGGGGCGAGATGCCCTCAAGGTGGGGCTGGCTCAGGTGTTTGCCCTGATTCCGGGAACCTCGCGTTCTGGCGCAACCATCATTGGTGGTATGTTGTTTGGCCTCGACCGGAAAGTGGCCACCGAGTTTTCCTTCTTTCTGGCGGTTCCGACCATGTTCGCGGCAACTATTTACGATGTGTACAAACATCGTGCGCTGTTCGCCTTGAGTGATGCCCCGGTCTTTGCCGTAGGTTTTGTGGCGGCCTTCTTCAGTGCGTTTCTGGCTGTACGCGGGCTGATCCGCTATGTCTCGGGCCATAACTTCAATGCTTTCGCCTGGTACCGTATTGGCTTCGGTGTGCTGATCCTGCTGACCTGGAAAATGGGTTGGGTGGACTGGGCGGCGTAAGTCATGCCTTTTTTTTCTCATAAAAGCTTGACGCTGGTTCGGCGAGACGGTAAGATGCATTTCTTCAGACGCGGGGTGGAGCAGTCTGGTAGCTCGTCGGGCTCATAACCCGAAGGTCGTAGGTTCAAATCCTGCCCCCGCAACCAAGTTTAGAAAAGCCAGAACATCATGTTCTGGCTTTTTGCTATTCAACGTGCACACATATCGGTGTACTCCGCATAACGTACGATTCCCGTCACGACGCGTCCTGAATTTTTGTGGGTCCCTCCGCCGGCTTGGCTTTTCAATTTAGCCAGCGCGGATGCTTGCGCATAAAAAAACACGTCACCCGAAGAGTGACGTGTTTTTTTTTGGGGGGGGGGCGGGCGATTTAGATGCGCTTGGCCAGTTCCACTGCCTTGCCGATATAGCTGGCCGGGGTCAGTTCCAGCAGGCGGGTTTTCTCCTGCTCGGGGATATCCAAGCCCTTGATGAAGGCGGACAGGGTGTCGCGGGTGATGCCGTCCTTGCCGCGCGTCAGCTCCTTGAGCTGCTCGTATGGATTGGCGATGCCATAGCGGCGCATTACGGTCTGAATCGGTTCAGCCAGCAGTTCCCAGCTGGAGTCGAGGTCGGCGGCCAGTGCGGCCGGGTTGATTTCCAGCTTGTTCAGGCCGCGTAGGCAGGCGTTGAAGCCGAGCAGGGTGTAGCCGAAGCCGACGCCCATGTTGCGCAGGACCGTGGAGTCCGTCAGGTCGCGCTGCCAGCGCGAGATAGGCAGCTTCTCGGCCATGAAGCCGAGTACGGCGTTGGCCATGCCGAGGTTGCCTTCGGCGTTTTCGAAGTCGATCGGGTTGACCTTGTGCGGCATGGTCGAGCTGCCCACTTCGTCCTTCTTGACCTTCTGCTTGAAGAAGCCCAGTGAGATGTAGCCCCAGACGTCGCGGTTGAGGTCGATCAGGATGGTGTTGACGCGGCCCATGGTCTGATAGAGCTCGGCCATGTAGTCGTGCGGCTCGATCTGGATCGTGTAGGGGTTGAAGGTGAGGCCGAGGCCGGTCACGAAGCGACCGCACAGGCTTTCCCAGTCGACGTTCGGATAGGCCACCTGGTGGGCGTTATAGTTGCCGACGGCGCCGTTGATCTTGCCCAGGATTTCCTGCTTGACCAGTTGTTCGCGTTGGCGGCTCAGACGATAGACCACGTTGGCCAGTTCCTTGCCCATGGTCGACGGCGTGGCCGGCTGACCGTGGGTGCGGCTCATCATTGGCACGGCGGCCAGTTCGTGTGCCAGGTTCTGCAGGCGCTGGATGACGCCGTCGAGGGCCGGCAGCACCACGGTATTGCGTGCCGTCTTCAGCATCAGGGCGTGCGACAGGTTGTTGATGTCTTCCGAGGTGCAGGCGAAGTGGATGAATTCGCTGGCGGCCATCACTTCCGGGTTGCCCGACAGGCGCTCTTTCAGCCAGTATTCGATGGCCTTCACGTCATGGTTGGTGCGAGCCTCGATGGCCTTGATCTCTTCGCCGTGCTCGACATTGAAGTTGGCGATGACATCGTCGATTTCGCGCAGGGTGGCGTCGGAGAACGGCTTGACCTCTTCGATGCCCGGTTCGGCGGCCAGCATTTTCAGCCACTCCAGCTCCACCTTGATGCGGAATTTCATCAGGCCGTACTCGGAGAACAGGGAGCGCAGCGGTTCGGCCTGATTGGCGTAGCGGCCATCCAGGGGGCTCAGGGCGGTCAACGTGGTCAGATTCATGACGAGGTATTTCCAAACGTATGTGCCGGTTGCCCGGCGGTTTCAGTACAAAAGTAAAAGGTTGGCCGAAGGTCAGGCGCGCAGGCGGCGTGCCACGCCTTCAGCCAGCCGGTCGGCGGCTTCTGGGTGAAAACGGAAGAACAGCTCCGGCTCGATCATTTCCAGTTCCATCACGGCCAGTTGGCCGTCGTTATCGCGGATGATGTCGACGCGGGCGTAAAGCACGTCGAACGGCACCGCGGCAACGGCCGCTTCGGCGAAGGTGATCTCCTCCTGGCTCGGCGTGTAGTCGTGCACCTGGCCGCCATGATCGTCCTGCACCCGGAAGTCGCCGCTCTTGGGCGTTTTGCGGATGGCGTGGGTAAAGCGACCGTCGATGATCATCAGGGAGGTTTCCCCCTGTGCCAGTACATCGTGCTGGAACGGCTGCAGCATCATCGCTTCCTGCTCGATCAGCTCCCCGTAGCTGCATTCCAGCGCCGGGGTGTCGGTATGGCGGAAACGATAGGTATGCCGTGCTCCCCCCGAGATCACCGGTTTAAGGATCAGCTCGTCCCAGCCGCTGCTCTCGACAACGCTGAGCAGGGAACGTCTATCGCCCTTTTCAATGTAGAGCGTCGGAACGATGTTGATGTCTTTTTCTGCCAGTGTGCCGAGGTAGTGTTTGTCGATGTTCCAGCGGATCAGGCCGGCCTCGTTGAACAGCCGGGTCTGGGCGCTGGTACGTGAAAGCCAGGCGCTGAATTCGGCGTAGCGGTCGAAGTAGTCCCAGGTGGTGCGCAGCAGGGCGGAACGCGTCTGCGTCCAGTCCATGGCGGAGTCGGCCCAGTCGTGGCGGGCAACGGCGAGCCCCTGTCTTTCCAGGGCTTGCAGTACCAGATTGTCTTCGGTGTGTACCTGGCGGGTGTACCAGTCGGCCTCGTTTGGTGCGAGGTAGCGGCTTTCGGTCAGGACGACAACGTCGTAATGCATGGTAGGTTCCATGTTCTGCGGCGTTTACATGCCACCGGGCAGCATGCCCTTCATGCCGCGCATCATTTTCATCAGGCCGCCCTTGGAGGAGAACTGCTTCATCATCTTCTGGGTCTGCTCGAACTGGTTCAGCAGGCGGTTGACTTCCTGCACCGTGACACCGGAGCCCGCGGCGATGCGACGCTTGCGGCTTGCCTTGAGCAACTCCGGCTTGCGGCGCTCTTCCGGGGTCATTGAGTTAATGATGCCCTCGATGCGGCGCATCGATTTTTCGGCTTCGGCGCCCTGCACGCCCTTGGCCATCTGGCCGAGCTGGCCGGGCATTTTTTCCAGCAGGTTGGCCATGCCGCCCATGTTCTTCATCTGCTGCATCTGCGCCTTGAAGTCCTCGAGGTCGAAACCCTTGCCCGACTTGAGCTTCTTGGCCATCTTGGCGGCTTCGTCCTGATCGATGCCTTTCTGGACTTCCTCGATCAGGCTCAGCACGTCGCCCATGCCGAGAATACGGCTGGCCATACGCTCGGGGTGAAAGGGCTCGAGGCCGGTGAGCTTCTCGCCGACGCCGATGAACTTGATTGGTTTGCCGGTGACGTGGCGTACCGAGAGGGCGGCACCGCCGCGGGCGTCGCCGTCCATCTTGGTCAGGATCACGCCGGTCAGCGGCAGCGCCTCGTTGAAGGCCTGCGCGGTGTTGACGGCATCCTGGCCCTGCATGGCGTCGACCACGAACAGGGTTTCGATCGGATTGAGCGAGGCGTGCAGGGCCTTGATCTCCTGCATCATGGCATCGTCGATCGCGAGGCGACCGGCGGTATCCACCATCAGCACGTCGAAGAAGTGGCGCTTGGCGTGGTCGACCGCGGCACGGGCGATCTCCACCGGCTTCTGCGTGCCGTCGGAGGGGAACCACTCCACGCCGATCTGCCCGGCCAAGGTCTTGAGCTGCTCGATCGCCGCCGGACGGTAGACGTCGGCCGAGACCACCAGGACTTTCTTCTTCTGCGTTTCCTTCAGCAGTTTGGCGAGCTTGCCGACGGTGGTGGTTTTACCGGCGCCTTGCAGGCCGGCCATCAGGACGATGGCGGGCGGGACGGCGGCCAGGTTGAGCGCGTCGTTCTTTTCGCCCATGAGCTTGGTCAGCTCTTCGTTGACCACGCCGACCAGCGCCTGCCCGGGGGTCAGACTGCCCATGACCTCCTGGCCGAGTGCCCGCTCCTTGACATGGTTGATGAAGGTTTTCACCACCGGCAGGGCAACGTCGGCCTCCAGCAAGGCCATACGCACTTCGCGCATCGCATCCTGGATGTTGGCGTCGGTCAGGCGTGCCTGGCCGCGCAGGTTCTTGATGACGCCGGACAGGCGGTTGGTAAGGTTATCAAGCATGGGGCGTCCTTCTGCCTGCCAACGATGGGCAGCTTGGTGTAGACTTTCAAATTGTCTATTTTACACGACCCACCGGGCTTGCGCCCGGTTCACGAGTGCAATTACCTCATGACCAGTTTTCTGCTCGTCATCACCCTGCTTCTGATTCTGGCCTACGGTGCGTTTTCCTGGCATTTCATCGGACACTGGCGCGGTGTCGGGATACTGCCGCGCCATCCGCGTCGCGAGCACCTGCTGCTGGGGGTGCTGTTGTTGCTGCACGCCATGGCGGTGATGGGGCCGCTACGCGAGGGAGCGTTGTTGTCGCTCGGGGTCGGACGGGCGTTGTCGGTGCTGGTGTGGCTGATGTTGCTGATCTACTGGACCTGCGGTTTTTTCTACCGTGTGGAAGGGCTGCAGCTGTTCATGATGCCGCTGGCGGTGGCCACGCTGGCGTTCAGCCTGCTGTTTCCGGGGGAGCATCTGCTGGGCGATCTGAGCAATCCGGCCTTGCTGTTGCACATTCTGGTGTCGATGCTGGCCTACAGCCTGCTCGCTATCGGCGCCCTGGTGGCGTTGTTGATGTTGGCGTTGGACAAAGCGCTGCATGACAAACGCTGGATCACGTTGGTGCGTCAGCTGCCCCCGTTGCTATCGCTGGAAACCATGATGTTCCAGGTGCTGGGTGTGGGGTTTTTGCTACTGACGGCGAGCCTGTTCAGCGGCGTGGTGTTCTCCGAGGAGGTGTTTGGCAAGCCGGCGGCCTGGTCGCACAAGATCGTATTTTCGATCATGGCGTGGGGCCTGTTTGGCGCATTGCTGGTGGGGCGCAAGTTGTATGGCTGGCGCGGCAAGTTGGCAGTGCGCTGGACGTTGATTGGCTTTGTGGCGCTGATGTTCGCCTACGTCGGCAGCAAGGTGGTGCTCGAACTGGTTTTGCATCGCAGTTAATTATTTGTCATATTGACGGGGCGGGCTTCGCATTTGTTCCCTCTAGTAAGGAGTCGATATGAAAAAATTGCTGCTGATCCTCGCCAGCGTGCTGGCGTTCTGTTCCTCCGCCATGGCGGCCATCAACCTTAATACTGCAACGCAGCAGGAGCTCGAATCGCTCAACGGTATCGGCCCGGCCAAGGCCAAGGCGATCATGGATTATCGGACCAAACAAGGGCCGTTCAAGACCGTCGACGAATTGAAGAACGTGCCAGGCATCGGCGACAAGACGCTGGAAAAACTGCGCAAGGACATCGCTGTGTCGGGCAAGAGTGCCGCGCCGACGGCGAAACCTACGGCTCCGGCCAAAGCCGGCAGCAGCCCCGTCGTGCCGGCCAAACCGGGCGCCAAGCCCGTGGCCAAGCCGGTCGCTCCGGCCAAGCCGTAATCGTTCGCTGACGTCACGCATAAACGCCCCGCTTGGGGCGTTTATGCTTTTTGGCGCTGCCCGAACAGCGCCAGGGCCCGTGTCCGCTGCTCGGCATGATCGACGATGGGCCGAGGATAATCGCGTCCCAATAGAAATCCGCCGGGCAACACCTTGGCCTGCCACGGAGCGTGAATAGCCTTGTTATCGAGTGCGGCCAGTTCCGGCACATACCGGCGGATGAACTTGCCTTCAGGGTCGAATTTCTGCGACTGAGTTACCGGATTGAAAATGCGGAACCAGGGCTGGGCATCGCAACCGGTCGATGCGGCCCACTGCCAACCGCCATTGTTGGCGGCCAGATCGTAGTCGATCAGCTTTTCGGCGAAATAGCGCTCCCCCCAACGCCAGTCGACCAGCAGATCCTTGACCAGGAAGCTCGCCGTCACCATGCGCAGCCGGTTGTGCATGTAGCCGCTGTACTCGAGCTGCCGCATGGCGGCATCGACCAGCGGGTAGCCGGTGCGCCCGGCGCACCAGGCGACGAACAGGCTGTCGTCGTTGGGGAAACCGAGCTGCCTGTACTCCGGTTTGAAGCTTTCCTCCACGACGTGCGGGTAGTGCCACAGTAATTGCTGATAGAACTCACGCCAGATCAGCTCGTTCAACCAGGTCGTCGCCCCTGCGCTGCCTTGCTGCCAGGCAAACTGTGCCAATTGACGAATCGAGATGGTGCCAAAGCGCAGGTGAACCGACAGGTACGACACTCCCTTGGCAGCGGGGAAGTCGCGCCATTGTTGGTAGTGTTCGATACGTTGGCCGAAATCGGCGAACACAGCTGCGGCGCCCGCCATACCTGCGCGAATGCCCAGTCGACCGAGCCCGGTATCGGTAAAGCCCAGGTCGGCCAGGCTGGGGAGCGGGGTTTCGGCCAACCTTGCCAGCCTGTTGAGGTAACGTGTGCTTGGGTAGGCCTGCAGAAAAAAGGGGATGAGCTTTTTCAGCCAGGCATTCCGGTAAGGGGTGAATACGGTATAGGGCTTGCCGTTTACGGTGAGCACTTCGTCCTGCTCGAAGATCACCTGGTCTTTCACCGTTTCCAGCCGCGTGCCGTGTCGAGATAGCCGCTCGGCCACCGCCGCATCACGCTGGCAGGCGGCCGGTTCATAGTCGCGGCTGGCCCAGACTGTGCTGGCCCCGTGTTCCTGCGCCAGGGCCGGGATGCAGTCCACCGGCCGGCCGGATGCGACGACCAGGTCGCTGCCGAGGGCACGCAAATGCTCTTTCAGTTCCATCAGAGAGTGCCAGATGAAGTCGACGCGGTGGTCCTGCGCGGGCAGGTGATCCAGGATATCCCGGTCGAACACGAACACGCAGATGACGCGTTCGCTGTGGCGCAAGGCGGCATGCAGTGCCGCGTGATCGTCAAGTCGCAGGTCGCGGCGGAACCAGCAGAGGGCAGTCGTGGTCATGGTCGGGTTCGAGTCAGGGAATGGCGTTATTTTGCGGTGTTTTAGGTCGTGAGACACGAAGCGGCAACCCGCTCGGGAATGCATGGAGTGACTTTTTTGCAACAGTTTTTGTCATAACGGGTTGTTGTGTCTCAAATTGGCAACATTTGTTGTTTGTTTGTATTTCTATATAAAACAATGATTTATCGAATCGTGTTGCAACTTGGTTGAAGCCTGTCCAGCGTGCCGACCACGCGGTTTTGTATTTTCGCAACGCCAGATTTATAGTCTCGACAGAAATCGCCGGAAATTATCGGTGGTGCAGAAATGTTCGGGCTGGCCTTGTTTAGCCTGGCTAGCAGCCGGACAAACCCAACTGACTTAAAAGGAAGAACGCGATGAACAAAAAGCTGATCGCTGTTGCTCTGGCCGCCCTGCCGGCAGCCGCCATGGCCGACGTGACCCTGTACGGTACCATCGAAGCCGGTATCGAAAACGGTAAGACCTACAGCTACGATTTCGCCAAAGATGGCGGCAAGCTGAAGTCCGGCACCCGCATCGACGACACCGGCTCCCTGATCGGCTTCAAGGGCTCGGAAGATCTGGGTAACGGCCTGAAAGCCATCTGGCAGGTTGAGCAAGGCCTGAACATCGACGGCACCACCGGTTCCGCTTCCGGCAACGGCTACGACAACACCTTCGCCACCCGCGATTCCTTCGTCGGCCTGCAGGGCGATTTCGGTAAGGTGCGCATCGGTAAGCTGAGCACCTACAACAACTCCGACATGGGCAATCCGGATAACTGGATCTATGGCAAGGGCGTGAACGGTCTGTACTACAGCTCGATCAACATCCTGGACGGCCGTGTCAAGAACGCTCTCCGCTACGACAGCCCGGAATTCGCTGGTTTCCGTGCTTCCGCCCTGTACGGTGTGGATGAGTCCCGCGCTTATACTACCGATGGTAAGCGCACCAACAAGGCCACCTGGAACCTGGGCCTGGGCTACCAGAACGCTGGCTACTTCGCCGACTTCGGCTACGTTGGCCTCCAAGACCAGAACACTGCCGGTGACAAGAACGGCAACTACTGGCGCCTGGAAGGCGGCTACAACGCCAACAACCTGTTCCTGGCTGGCTACTATGGCCAAGGCAAGCTGTACGGCACCAATCCCCTGGGCCTTACTGACTTCAGCCTGACCGGCAACGAAGAGCTGAAGTACCGCGAAGCTGGTGTGACCGTGGGCTACACCATCGGCGCCCTGACCCCGAAATTCAGCTACGGCCGCCTGTGGAACCTGAAGATCGACGGCGAAAAGCAGGACGAGAAGATCAACCAGTACATCGTTGGTGTTGACTACGCCCTGTCCAAGCGCACCACCACCTACGCTTCCCTGGGCTACGCTCACCACAGCGACGACGCTCTGGAAACCGAACGTACTCTGGCTGTCGGCGTGAAGCACAAGTTCTAATCAGAGACTTCGTCTGATTGGTAAAAAGGACTGCCTTGGCAGTCCTTTTTTTATTCTGCCCAGTGTGTTGGCTGGGGTACTGTTGGCCGGTCTTGGCCGGGCACTTGCAGCATGGCCACCCTTGTACGGTAGAGTGTATGCGGACAACCAAGATTTACGCTACAGTCCGGGGTGTGCCGCTGTCATGGCCTGCCGCCGTCCGGCTTGGCTGGATGGCGGGATGATCGCTCCGTTCTAACGAGGGACGTTATGGAAGTTTCTGCCGGCGTTTCCGGCCTCGGCCGAGCCTTGGTGCAACATAACAGCCTGCTGCTGCAGGATGCCGAGGCTATTCAGCGCCAGGCGCAGAGTTCGTCGATCAGCTTCGTCGAGCAGCTTATTCTCAGCAAGAAAATGAGCTCGCTGGAGGTGGCGACGTTCGCTTCACAGGTGTTCGGCTTTCCCTTGCTGGACCTTGCCGCCATCGAGCCGGAGCAACTGCCGCAGGGGCTGGTGGACGAGGACCTGATCAGCTCGCGCCGCCTGTTGCCCTTGTACAAGCGGGGCAGCCGGCTGTTCATCGGCACCTCCGACCCCACCCAGACCTCGGCCTTCCACGCCATTACCTTCAAGACTAGCCTGTCGGTCGAAGTCGTGGTGGTGGAGGACGACAAGCTCGGCAAGCTGATCGGCAGCTACCAGGCGGGTGGGGCCGAAGCGATCAAGGCCCTGGTGGACGAGGATTTTGGCGACCTTGAGTTTGCCGAGCCGGATGCCGAGCCGGAAAAGACCGTCGCCCAGACCGAAGTGGACGATGCCCCCGTGGTCAAGTTCATCCACAAGGTGCTGCTGGATGCGATCAACGGCGGGGCATCCGACGTCCATTTCGAGCCGTATGAGAAGTATTACCGCATCCGCTACCGGGTGGATGGCGTGCTCAAGGAAGTCGCCCAGCCGCCCCTCTTGCTGAAGGAAAAGATTGCTTCACGCATCAAGGTGATCTCGCGGCTCGACATTTCGGAGAAGCGCGTGCCGCAGGACGGCCGCTTGAAGCTGGTGTTGTCCAAGACGCGTGCCATCGATTTCCGGGTCAGCACTCTGCCGACGCTGTTTGGCGAGAAGATCGTGATGCGTATTCTCGACCAATCGGCGGCCACGCTGAATATCGAGCAGCTGGGGTTCGAGCCGGAACAGAAGGCGATGCTGCTCGAGGCCATCAGCCGCCCCTATGGCATGGTGCTGGTGACCGGTCCGACCGGCAGCGGCAAGACGGTGTCGCTCTATACCTGCCTGAACATCTTGAACAAGCCGGACACCAATATTTCCACGGCGGAGGACCCGGTCGAAATCAACCTGCCGGGGATCAACCAGGTGAACGTCAACGAGCGCGCGGGGCTGACCTTTTCGTCGGCGCTGAAAGCCTTTTTGCGCCAGGATCCGGACGTGATCATGGTGGGTGAAATCCGCGATTTTGAAACCGCCGACATCGCCATCAAGGCGGCACAGACCGGCCACATGGTCTTTTCCACGCTGCATACCAATAATGCTCCCGCCACGCTAACGCGCTTGCTGAACATGGGGGTAGCGCCGTTCAACGTCGCCAGTTCCGTGCTGCTGATCATGGCGCAGCGCCTGGCCAGACGCTTGTGTAACAATTGCAAGAAGCCGATGGATATTCCGAAAGAGGCGCTGTTACGGGCGGGCTACCGTGAGGTGGAGCTGGACGGCAGTTGGCAGCCTTACGGACCCGTCGGGTGCCGCGAGTGTCGCGATTCGGGCTACCGGGGGCGGGTGGGGATTTATGAGGTCATGCCCATCACCGATGCCATGACTCGTCTTATCATGAAAAACGGCACAGCGGTGGACATCGCGGATCTGGCTCGGCAGGAGGGGATGGTCGATCTGCGTCGTGCCGGCTTGCTCAAGGTGAAGCAGGGCATCACCTCGCTGGCGGAAATCGAAGCCGCCACCAACGAATAACCAGCGCAGGGAAACAAGACGCCATGGCTACTCTGGCAAAGAAACTGCCGACGACGGCAGCCCACATCTGGGAGTGGGAAGGCAAGGACCGTGCAGGCAAGGTGGTGCGGGGCGAGATGCGCGCAGAGTCCGAAATCGTTGCCAAGACCCAGTTGCGGCGGCAGGGCATCACGGTCCAGAAACTGAAGAAGCGCAAGGCCGGCTTTGGTAAGCGCATCACTGACCGCGACATTACCCTGTTTACCCGGCAACTGGCCACCATGATGAAGGCCGGTGTTCCACTGCTGCAGTCCTTCGATATCTCGGCCAAGGGGCATAGCAATCCTGCCGTGACCAAGATGCTGCTGGAAGTCCGGGCCGACGTGGAGACTGGGATGTCGCTGGCGGAGGCCTTTCGCAAGCGTCCGCTGTACTTCGACAAGCTGTTCTGCAACCTGATCGCTGCCGGTGAAACCGGTGGTGTGCTGGATTCGCTGCTGGACAAGTTGGCGACCTACCGCGAAAAGATCATGGCCATCAAGGGCAAGATCAAGTCGGCGATGATCTATCCTTCCGCCATTATCGCCACTGCTTTCATTATCACTACCATCATCATGCTGTACGTGATTCCGGCGTTCAAGGATCTGTTTTCCAGTTTTGGCGCCGATCTGCCGGCGCCGACTCTGCTCGTGATCTGGCTGTCGGACGCCTTTGTGAAGTTCTGGTGGTTGGTCTTCGGCATTATCTTCGGCATTATTTTTGGCACCATGTTCTTCTTCAAACGCTCCCCCAAGTTCCAGGAGCAGGTCGACCGCTTGCTGCTCAAGCTGCCGGTGCTGGGCGAGGTGGTGCAGAAGGCGACCATCGCGCGCTGGTCGCGCACCCTGGCTACCATGTTCACCGCCGGGGTGCCGCTGGTGGAGGCCCTGGATTCGGTCGGCGGGGCTTCCGGCAACCAGGTTTATGCCGAGGCCACCAAGCGCATCCAGGCGGAGGTGAGCATTGGTTCCAGCCTGAGTTTCGCCATGCAACGTACCAATCTGTTTCCCAATATGGTGATGCAGATGACGGCCATCGGTGAGGAGTCGGGCTCGCTTGACCACATGCTCGACAAGGTGGCGGACTTCTACGAGGAAGAGGTCGATAACGCGGTGGCGGCGATGTCCAGCTTGATGGAGCCGGTCATCATGATCGTCCTCGGGGTGCTGATTGGCGGCCTGGTGGTCGCCATGTATATGCCGATCTTCAAGATGGGGCAGGTGGTCGGCTGATGATGACGGAGATGGATGCAGTTCTTTCGGCCAACCTTCCGCTGATGATTGGAGTGGTGTCGCTGCTGGGCTTGCTGGTGGGGAGTTTCCTGAACGTGGTGATTCATCGGCTGCCCAAGATGCTGGAGCAGGAGTGGCAGCTGGAGTGCGCACTGTTGAGCGGGCAGCCCGCGCAGGAGATGCCGCGTTTCAACCTGCTGACGCCGGCATCGCATTGCCCTTCCTGCCAGGCGCCGGTGCGTGCCTGGCACAACATCCCAGTGCTCAGTTTCCTGCTGCTGCGCGGCCGTTGCCACAGTTGCAAGGCCACGATTGCGCGGCGTTATCCGCTGGTCGAGCTGATGTGTGGCGTGATGTTCGCGGCGTTGGCTTACCGCTTCGGCTGGACACTCGACTTGTTGGGTTACGCTGCCCTGACCGCGACGCTGATTGCACTGGCGTTCATCGATGCCGATACTCAGCTGCTGCCCGATTCGTTGACCTTGCCCTTGCTGTGGGGAGGATTGCTGTTCAGCCTGCTGGGCGGGCGGGTGGCGCTGGACGAGGCGGTGATCGGCGCCATGCTTGGTTACGTCTCGCTGTGGGTGATTTTCTGGTTGTTCAAGCTGGCGACGGGCAAGGAGGGCATGGGGTACGGCGACTTCAAGCTGCTGGCGGCACTGGGGGCCTGGCTGGGCTGGAAGATGCTGCCTTTGGTGATCCTGCTGTCGTCGCTGGTCGGGGCCGTGTTCGGTATTGCCATGATCCTGATGGCGCGACTGGGACGGGGCCAGCATCTGCCGTTCGGCCCCTATCTGGCGCTGGCTGGCTGGATTGCCCTGCTCTGGGGCGAACAGATCGTTGGGTGGTATCTTGGCGGGCGTTAAGGTCGTTGGACTCACCGGTGGCATCGGCTCGGGGAAGACGGCTGCGGCCCGTTGTTTTGCCGCGCAGGGTGTGGCGGTGGTCGATACTGACGAGCTGTCGCACGCGTTGACAGCACCCGGAGGGCGGGCGATACCGACGCTCGTGGCAAGGTTCGGCCCCGACTTTCAGCGCGCTGACGGGGCGCTCGATCGCCTGCGCATGCGTGAGCTGGTGTTCCGGCAACCGTCGGCGCGGCGCGAACTGGAAGCCATCCTGCACCCGATGATTCTGGAAGACAGCCTGGCCGCGCTGGCAGGGGCTCAGGGGCCGTACGCGGTGCTGGTGGTGCCCTTGCTGTTCGAAAGCCAGGCCTATCGGGATGTGGTCGACCGCACCCTGCTGATCGATTGCGACGAGGAAGTGCAGGTGGCGCGGGTGATGCAACGTAGTGGTTTGAGCGAGTCGCAGGTGCATGCCATCATGGCGACGCAGATGCCGCGCGGGGACAAGCGCAGGCTCGCGGACGATATTATTGACAATAGCGGCTCGCTGAGTGAACTTGCGCTTCAAGTCGAAGCCAAACATCGTTATTATCTGTCGAGCCTCGCCAGGGCTCGGAGCCAGTGATGAAACCGCGTTCCTCTTCTGCGGTGCCCCATGACCGGCGCGATACAACTACTCCAATAAAAGCCATCTAGAAGGGCCGTGGTGCCGTGATCAGTTTTGAATTCCCCGTTACCGAGAAAACTCGGATGCTGCTGCGTTTGGAGCAGTTGTACACACGCCTGGCCTTCTTCATTTCCCAAGATCATCCGTTCGAACATCATTCCGCCATCCTGACGCTGTTCGAGCTGATGGAAACGGCCTCCCGAGCCGACCTCAAGGCAGAACTGCTGCAAGAACTGGAACGGCAGAAGCAGATTCTCGAGGCCCTGCGCGACAACCCCAACGTCTCGGAAGACATGCTGGAAGGCGTCATCGAGGAAATCGAGGGCACGGCGGCGAATCTGCTGGACCTGACCGGCAAGTTCGGCCAGCACCTGCGCGAGAACGAGTGGCTGATGGCGATCAAGCAGCGTGCCGGCATCCCCGGCGGGACCTGCCAGTTCGATCTGCCGTCGTACTACCTGTGGCAGCTCAAGCCGCCGGAGGAGCGCCGCCTCGATCTGCAGCGCTGGGCGGGGCCGCTGATGCCCACCGCCGAAGCCTCGCGCATTCTGCTCAAGCTGCTGCGCAACAGCGGCAAGTCGCACCAGTATGTGGCGCGACGCGGCGTGTTCCAGCAGATGTCCGGCGGCAAGGTGGTGCAACTGATCCGTATCGGTTTCGACGAGTCGCTCGGCGCCCTGCCGGAACTCTCGGCCAACAAGTACGCCCTGAATATCCGCTTCATCAATGCGGCCACCGGCGAGAGCCGGCCCAAGCCGACCGAGGCCGATGTCGAATTCACCCTGACCCATTGCAAGTTCTGAGCCGTGTTATGAGCGAGAAGGTACGAATCGTCGCCTGTCCAACCTGTGGTGTCGCCGTGCGCTGGGAGCCGCAAAGTCGTTATCGGCCCTTTTGCAGCGAGCGCTGCAAGTTGATCGACCTGGGGCAGTGGGCGGATGAGAGCTACCGCGTGCCGGCCGAAGAGGAGCATCCGGATAGCGAGGCGCCTGGGGAGTCACGCTGAATCCCGATGGCAACGAAAATGGCCCGCCAAATGCGGGCCATTTTTTGTTGCCGGCCTGGGGTACTTCAGGTCCTGGCCAGTGCGGCCCCCTGGGCGAAGTAGCCGCGTACCCCACCGAAGATGCTTTCCGCCACTTTCTGCTGGAAGGAGGCATCCATCAGCCGGTGCTCTTCTTCCGGATTGCTGATAAAGGCGGTTTCGACCAGGATGGACGGGATGTCCGGTGCCTTCAGCACGGCAAAGCCGGCCTGTTCTACCTCGTCCTTGTGTAGCCGGTTGAGTTCGCCCATCTTGCCCAGCACGCTCTTGCCGAGCTTGAGGCTGTCGTTGATGGTGGCGGTCTGGGTGAGGTCGAACAGGGTATGCGCCAGATAGCGGTCCTTGCTGGTGATCTTCACCCCGCCGATCAGGTCGGCGTCGTTCTGGGTCTTGGCCAGGTAGCGAGCGGCGGTACTGGTGGCACCTTGTTCCGAGAGCGCGAACACCGACGAGCCGCGTGCACTCGGGTTGAGGAAGGCATCGGCGTGGATCGAGATGAACAGGTCGGCATTCAGTTTGCGTGCCTTGGCCACGCGCACGCCAAGCGGAATGAACACGTCCTCGTCGCGCGTCATGTAGGCTTTCATGTTGCGCTCGGCGTCGATCATGCGCTTGAGCTGCTTGGCAATCTTCAGTACCACGTCCTTTTCCCGCGTACCGGAAGGGCCGATCGCGCCAGGGTCTTCGCCGCCGTGTCCCGGGTCGAGCATGATCAGGATCGGGCGGCTCTTGTCGGATTTATTCTTGGACTTCAGTGGCGGCTGCTCCAACTTGCCCTTGTTGTAGTCTTCGAGCAGTGCCAGTAGCGGGTCGTCCTGCTGCGCCGTCGGGTAGAGGTCGATCACCAGCCGGTGCTGGTATTCCGCTACCGGCGCCAGCGTAAACACTTGCGGTTTGATGTCGGACTTCAGGTCGAGCACGATACGTACCGTGTCCGGGGTGAACTGCCCGGCGCGCGCGGTCTGGATGAAGGGGTCAGCGGCGCTGATCTGGCTGCCGATGTCCTTGAGCACGGCGTTGAGCTGCACGCCCTCGATATCGATCACCAGGCGCTCGGGGTTGGCGATGTTGAAATACTTGTACTTGAGCGCCTCGCTGGCTTCCAGCGTGATGCGGGTGTAGGTGGACGACGGCCAGACGCGCAGGGCGACGAGTTGGCTCGAGGCGGCCAGGCCAACGCGGCTGACCGTCAGCAGGAAGGTCGCGGCCGCCGCCGTGATCAAGGTGCGGCGGGTGGGGTCGAAAGTCGGGTGAGGCATGACTGTCCAATGTCGGTTTGGGCGGTGATTCGGTAGCTCCGACCGCTGCCGGCGACGGCCAGTTCCACGACCAGGTCGGCGCGGGGCAGCAGGCCCTCGGCCTTGTCAGGCCACTCTACCAAGCATAGCGTGTCGGGGCCGAAATAGTCGCGAAAGCCGGCGTCTTCCCATTCCTCGGGGTCGGCGAAGCGGTATAGGTCGAAATGGTGTACCGTGAGAGAGGCGAGCGGATAGCTTTCCACCAGTGTGTAGGTGGGGCTCTTGACCCGGCCATGGTGGCCGAGCGCTGTCAGCAGGCCGCGGCTCAGGGTGGTCTTGCCCGCCCCCAGGTCGCCCCACAGGTAGATGACAGTGCCCGGGGCGATGGCGTGTGCTAAGGCTGCGCCTAGCGCCAGCGTGGCGTCTTCATCCGGCAGGCTGCCCTGGCGAACACTGGTATCATCCATCTCCATGACCGAGAAGTCCTTACAAAAACCGAATTATCCCGAATTGGCGCGCCAAATCAAAGCATGGGCGCGCGAATTGGGCTTTGCCGACGCGCGTATTACCCGGCCACAGTTGCCGCCCGAGGCCGAGCACACGCTGCTGGCGTGGCTGGCCGAGGGCTGTCACGGCGAGATGGAATACATGGCGCGCCATGGCGTGTTGCGGCTGCGACCTGCGGAGCTGGTGCCCGGCACCTTGTCGGTGGTGTCGCTGCGCATGCACTACTGGCCGGGTGCCTCACGTGGGGCCGACGAGGTGCTGGCCGATGGTGAGCGCGCCTACCTGTCGCGTTACGCGCTGGGGCGGGATTATCACAAGGTGCTGCGCAATCGCTTGCAAAGGTTGGCCGAAAGAGTTCAGGCCGAGGTGGGCGAGTTCGGCCATCGCGTGTTCACCGACAGTGCGCCGGTGGCGGAGGTGGCGCTGGCGGCGCAGGCCGGACTCGGCTGGCGCGGCAAGCACACGCTGCTGCTCAACCGCCGGCACGGTTCGCTGTTCTTTCTCGGCGAGCTGTTCACCGATCTGCCACTGCCGCCCGATGCCGCGGAAGAGGGGCATTGCGGCCGCTGCACGCGCTGCCTCGACGTGTGTCCGACCGGGGCCATCGTCGAGCCGTACAAGGTCGATGCGCGCCGTTGCATCTCCTACCTCACCATCGAATTGGCCGGGGCGATTCCGCCTGCGTTGCGGCCACTGATCGGCAACCGCGTGTACGGCTGCGACGATTGCCAGTTGGCGTGTCCGTGGAATCGTTTCGCCGTGCCGACCGAGGAGGCCGATTTTGCGGTGCGGCACGGGCTCGACGATGTGACGCTGGCCGAGCTGTTCGGCTGGAGCGCGGCGGATTTCGCTTCGCGCATGGCGGGCAGCCCGATCTACCGCATCGGCTACGAGCGCTGGTCGCGTAACCTGGCGGTCGGGCTCGGCAACGCCCCGAGCTCTCCGGCGGTGTTGGCGGCGCTTACGGCGCGCGCCGACGATCCGTCCGAGCTGGTGCGCGAACACGTGCAGTGGGCGTTGGCGCAGCATGCGGGGCGCGGCGCTGGCGGCACCGTTGCGGCATGCTAAGATGCGCGCCTTCTCTGCTTGAGGAAACGTCATGACAGCCAAAGCTCGCCGTCCCATCGGGGTATTCGATTCCGGTGTGGGAGGGCTGACCGTGGTGCGGGCGCTGATGGACCGCCTACCGTTCGAGGACATCATCTATTTCGGCGACACCGCGCGGGTGCCCTACGGCGTGAAGTCGGTGGCGACCATTCGGGCCTTTTCCCGGCAGATCGTCGAGTTCTTGCTGCAGCACGAGGTCAAGGCGCTGGTGGTGGCGTGCAACACCATTTCGGCGGTGGCGCTGGAGCAGGTGCGGGAGCTGGCGGGCGACATTCCGGTGATCGGTGTGATCGAGGCCGGGGCCCAGGCGGCGGTCAAGGTCAGCAAAAACCACGAGATCGGCGTGATTGCCACCTCGACCACCATCAACAGCAACGCCTATGCCCGCGAGATCCATCGCCTGATGCCGGATGCCCGGGTGTATTCGCAGGCCTGCCCGCTGTTCGTCCCGCTGGTCGAAGAGGGCTGGGTCGACCACCCGGTGACCCGCCTCACCGCCGAGGAGTATCTCAAGACGGTGCTGGAGGAGCATGTCGATACACTGGTGCTGGGCTGCACCCATTACCCGTTGATCAAGCCGCTGCTGACCGAGGTGACGGGCGGCCGCGTCGAACTGGTCGATTCGGCGCTGACCACGGCGGAAGCCACGGCCGAGGTGTTGGCGGGGCTCAACCTGCTCAACCCGCAGCGCGGCGCCCCCGAGTACCGCTATTACGTTACCGACATCCCGCTCAAGTTCCAGACCATCGGCGAGCGCTTTCTCGGGCGCAGCATCCGCGACCTGGAGATGGTGAAGCTGGGCTGAACCGCGCGGGTTGGCCGAAGCCAAGCAAAAGGGCCCATGAGATGGGCCCTTTGTTTCGGATGGAGAGGGTGCCGCCGTTTACAGCGCCGGTCGCGACGGCGCGATCACCAGCGATTCGCCTTCCAGCACGACCTTGCCGCCGACCAGGCATTGGGTCTGGAACTTGACGCGTTTCCTGGACGGGTCGAGCTCGGTGGCGGTGGCGCGCGCGGTCACGGTGTCGCCGATCTTCACCGGAGCCTTGAAGCGGGTGGATTGCGACAGGTAGATGGTGCCTTCACCCGGCAGCCGGGTGCCGACCACGGTGGAGATCAGCCCGGCGGTGAGCATGCCGTGGGCGATGCGCGTGCCGAACGGGGTCTGCTCGGCGTATTCCTGGTTGAGGTGCACCGGATTGTTGTCGCCCGAGACCGCAGCAAACATCAGGATGTCGGCCTCGGTGATGGTCTTGGCGTATTCGGCACTCTGGCCGATCTCGATATCCTCAAAATAGATCGTGGGCATGCGGTCGCTCCTGCGTTTGTCATGGAGATGTTGCAGTGCATCTTGTCATACTTTCCACGGCATGCAAATCGAGCGGAAACAAGGTAGTATTTCGAGTCCAGTTGCGTTTTTGAGACGGTCCACATATCTTTTCTCGACCAAACGCTCGTTTTATTTTGGCGGGCGTGCATAATCGACGCAACTGCATGTCACGCATGCTTGGGCATGCCGTCCAAATACCAGACAGACGACACTTGCTGGAGGAATATGAAAGTTCTAGTCGCTGTGAAACGCGTTGTCGATTACAACGTGAAGGTCCGGGTCAAGGCCGATGGCTCCGATGTGGATATCGCCAACGTCAAGATGTCGATGAACCCGTTCGACGAAATCGCCGTGGAAGAGGCGGTGCGCCTCAAGGAAGCCGGCAAGGTCAGCGAAGTGGTGGCGGTATCGCTGGGTGTCAAGCAGTGCGAAGAGACCCTGCGCACCGCGCTGGCGATGGGGGCCGACCGTGCCATCCACGTCGAGACCGACACCGAGCTGCAGCCGCTGGCCGTGGCCAAGCTGCTCAAGGCCGTGGCCGAGAAGGAACAGCCGCAGCTGATGATCCTGGGCAAGCAGGCCATCGACGACGACGCCAACCAGACCGGCCAGATGGTCGCCGCGCTCTTGGGCTGGGGCCAGGGCACGTTCGCCTCCAAGGTCGACCTGGCGGCGGAAACCGTCGACGTCACCCGCGAGGTGGACGGCGGCTTGGAAACCGTCAAGCTGCGCCTGCCGGCGGTAGTGACCACCGACCTGCGCCTGAACGAGCCGCGCTACGTCAAGCTGCCGAACATCATGGCCGCCAAGAAGAAGCCGCTCGACAAGTTGACGGTGGAGGCGCTGGGCGTCGACGTGACCCCGCGCCTGAAAACCCTCAAGGTGGCCGAGCCGGCCAAGCGTTCCGCCGGCATCAAGGTGGCCAACGCCGCCGAACTGGTCGCCAAACTCAAGAATGAAGCAAAGGTGCTGTGATCATGGCCATTCTCGTTATCGCTGAACACGACAACCAGAGCCTGAAGGCAGGCACCCTCAATACCGTCACCGCCGCCGGCAAGATCGGCGGCGAGGTGCACCTGCTGGTGGCCGGCCACCACTGCGGCGCGGTCGCCGACGCGGCCAAGGCCGTGGCCGGTGTGGCCAAGGTGCTGGTGGCCGACGCTGCCCAATACGCCCACGGCCTGGCCGAGAACCTGGCCGCGCTGGTGGTCGATCTGGCCAAGAACTACAGCCACGTGCTGTCGCCGGCCGGCACCTCGGGCAAGAACTTCCTGCCGCGCGTCGCCGCGCTGCTCGACGTGGCGCAGATCTCCGACATCGTCACCGTCGAGTCGGCCGACACCTTCGTGCGTCCGGTCTACGCCGGCAACGTGCTGGCCACGGTGCAGTCCGTCGATTCCATCAAGGTCATCACCGTGCGCACCACCGCCTTCGAGGCGGCGGCGCTGGGCGGTTCGGCCAGTGTTGAAAGCGTTGGCGGCCCGGCCGAGGCCCAGCTGTCGAGCTTCATTAGCCAGGAGCTGACCAAGTCGGACCGTCCGGAACTGGGCGCCGCCAAGGTGATCGTCTCCGGCGGTCGCGCGCTGGGTTCGGAAGAACAGTTCAAGGCCATCATCGAGCCGCTGGCCGACAAGCTGGGTGCCGCCGTTGGCGCCTCGCGTGCCGCCGTGGACGCCGGCTACGCCCCGAACGACTACCAGGTCGGCCAGACCGGCAAGGTGGTGGCGCCACAGCTGTACCTCGCCGTCGGCATTTCCGGCGCGATCCAGCACCTGGCCGGCATGAAGGACTCCAAGGTGATCGTGGCGATCAACAAGGACGAAGAAGCGCCGATCTTCCAGGTGGCGGACTACGGCATCGTCGGTGACCTGTTCACCGTCGTACCCGAACTGATGGCCGAACTGTCCAAGTAAGGGCGGAATCGCGAGCAGTGCTCATCAAGGCCGGCGTCAGACCGGCCTTTTTTTACATCACGAGAAAACACGAGAACCGAGGTGCTGACATGACTTACCAAGCTCCCCTGAAAGATATCCGTTTCGCCCTCAACGAGCTGGCGGAACTGCCGGCGGTCTGCTCCCTGCCGGGCTATGAAGACGCCAGCGTGGAACTGGTCGACGCCATCCTGGACGAAGGAGCCCGCTTCGCCGAAGAAGTGCTGGCGCCGATCAACAAGCAGGGTGACCAGGGGGCGCGGCTGGACGGCGACGCCGTCACCGCCGCGCCGGGCTTCAAGAACGCTTGGCAGCAGTACGTCGATGCCGGCTGGGTCGGTCTGCGCGCGCCCTACGAATTCGGCGGGCAAGGCCTGCCGGCGCTGGTGGCGATCGCCGCCGAGGAAATGTGGTGTTCGGCCAACCTGGCCTTCTCGCTGGCGCCGCTGTTGACGCTGGGGGCGATCGAGGCGCTCAACCACCACGCTTCGGACGAGCTCAAGGCGCTCTACCTGCCGAAGATGGCGAGCGGCGAGTGGACCGGCACCATGAACCTGACCGAGCCGCATGCCGGCTCCGACCTGGCGCAGGTGCGCACCCGCGCCGTGCCGCAAGACGACGGCAGCTACCGCATCAGCGGCCAGAAGATCTTCATCACCTGGGGTGAGCACGACCTGGCCGAAAACATCGTGCACCTGGTCTTGGCGCGCCTGCCCGATGCCCCCGCCGGGGTGAAGGGCATCTCGCTGTTTGTCGTGCCCAAGTTCCTGCCGGGCGCCGACGGCACGCCCGGTGTGCGCAACGACCTGCGCTGCGTGTCGCTGGAACACAAGCTCGGTATCCATGGCTCGCCCACCTGCGTGATGAGTTTCGGCGATCAGGGCGGCGCCGTCGGCTACCTGGTGGGTGAGGCCAACAAGGGCCTGGGCTACATGTTCACCATGATGAACCACGCCCGCCTCGGCGTCGGCGTCGAGGGTATGGCGGTGTCCGAGCGCGCCTACCAGCAGGCCGTGGCTTACGCCCGCGAGCGCGTGCAGAGCCGTGCCGTCGGTTCTTCCGACGCGGCCGGGGTGGCGATCATCAAGCATCCGGACGTGCGTCGCATGCTGATGACGATGAAGGCGCAGATCGAGGCGCAGCGTGCCTTGGCCTGCGTCGCCGCCGCCGCGCTGGACCGCGCGGCGCGTCATCCCCATCCGCAGGAAAAGGCGCGCAACCAGGCGCTGGTCAACTTCCTGATTCCCATCGTCAAGGGCTGGAATACCGAGCAGGCCAACGAGATCACCTCGCTGGCGCTGCAGGTGCACGGCGGCATGGGCTATATCGAGGAAACCGGCGTGGCGCAGTACTATCGCGACGCCCGCATCACCGCCATCTACGAGGGAACGACCGGCATCCAGGCGCTCGACCTGATCGGCCGCAAGACCGCCGCGGAAGAGGGGGCCACCGCGCGTGCGCTGCTGGCCGAGGTGCAGGCCACGGCCGACAAGCTGGCGACAGCCGGTTTTGCCAGCCTTTCGGCCAACCTGAAGAACGCGGCGGCCGACGCCGAGCGTTGCGTGGCGTTCATCCTGGCGTCGTTCGCCGCCGCACCGCAGCGTGCCGCCGCCGGTTCGGTGCCGTTCCTCAAGCTGATGGGCATCCTGCTTGGCGGCTGGCAGCTCGGGCGCGCCGCCCTGATCGCCCGCGAGCGCATGGGCGAGGAGGATGCCGACGTCGATTTCCTGCGCGCCAAGCAGGTGACCGCACGCTTTTTCGGCGAGCACCTGCTGCCCCAGGTGAGTGGCCTGGCGGCAGCGATCCTGCACGGGGCCGACAGCGTGCTGGAACTCGACGACGGCCAGTTCTGAGCCCCGTCGGCAACACCGGTAGCGGCAGGAAGACAAGCGCTTGCTCGGTGCGGCATTGCGGAGGGGCGATGTCGCCTTGCCAGAAATAGCTAAAAAAATTATACTGTTAAGGTTTAACAAAACGGGACAAGCGTTACGACGCGGTGTCCCGTTCTTCACATAAAAGCTTCGAAAACAGAGCAAACGGAACAGGAGCCAGTCAGTGTCATCCGTACCCGCGATTCTTGTCTTGGCTGACGGAACCCTCTTCAAGGGCAGTGCCATCGGTGCCGCCGGCCATACGGTCGGCGAAGTGGTATTCAATACCGCCATCACCGGCTACCAGGAAATCTTGACGGACCCTTCTTACACCAAGCAGATTGTCACCCTGACCTATCCGCATATCGGCAACGTCGGTGCCAACGCGGAAGACACCGAGTCGCGCGCCGTGTTCGCCGCCGGCCTGATCGTGCGCGATCTGCCCCTGCTGCACAGCAACTTCCGCGCCGAGGCGTCGCTGTCGGGCTATCTCAAGGCCAACAACGTGGTGGCGATCGCCGACATCGACACCCGCAAGCTGACCCGCATCCTGCGCGAAAAGGGCGCCCAGCCGGGCTGCATCATGGCGGGCGAGATCGACGAAGCGCGCGCACTGGAACTGGCGCGCGGCTTCGGCACCATGGCCGGGCAGGATCTGGCCAAGGTGGTCAGCTGCGATTCGATCTACCAGTGGGATACCCGCGAGTGGCGTCTGGGCGAAGGCTATGGCGCGCAGGCCGAACCGAAATACCACGTGGTGGCGTACGACTTCGGCGTCAAGCACAACATCCTGCGCATGCTGGCTGAACGCGGCTGCAAGCTGACCGTGGTGCCGGCGCAGACCCCGGCCAAGGACGTGCTGGCGCTCAAGCCGGACGGCGTGTTCCTGTCCAACGGCCCGGGGGATCCGGAACCGTGCGACTACGCCATCGACGCGATCAAGGAAATCCTCGACACCAAGCTGCCGGTGTTCGGCATCTGCCTGGGGCACCAACTGCTCGGCCTGGCGGTCGGCGGCAAGACCTCCAAGATGAAGTTCGGCCATCACGGCGCCAACCATCCGGTGCAGGATCTGGATACCGGCCGCGTCATGATCACCAGCCAGAACCACGGCTTCCAGGTCGACGAGAACAGCCTGCCCGCCAACGTGCGTGTCACCCATCGCTCGCTGTTCGACGGCACGGTGCAGGGCATCGCCCTGACCGACCGCCCGGCCTTCAGCTTCCAGGGCCACCCGGAAGCGAGCCCCGGTCCGAACGACGTGGCGTACCTGTTCGACAAGTTCATCAAGGCGATGGACGAACGCGGCTGAGAGGCCGCTTGATGGCCGGTGCGGCGTCGTCGCGCCGGCCTAGACGGGAGTCAGAGCATGCTGGGAATTACCGATCCGTTGACCTACCTGATAGGCACCATCTTTATCATCCTGCTGCCGGGGCCGAACTCGCTCTACGTGCTGTCGGTCGGGGCGCAACGTGGGGTGCGTCCGGGCTTCAAGGCCGCCGGCGGGGTACTGGTGGGTGATACGCTGCTGATGGTGGCCACCGCAGCCGGAGCCGCGTCGTTGCTGAAGAGCTATCCGGCGCTGTTCTGGGTGGTCAAGTATATCGGTGCCGCCTACCTGGCGTGGATGGGTATCAACATGCTGCGTGCTGCGCTGCGACGCTGGTCTGCTCCGGCGCCGGCAGCGCTGAGCGCGCCGATGACCTTGGGCCATCGCGACCCGTTCCGACGGGCGCTGACCCTGAGCCTGATGAACCCCAAGGCCATCCTGTTCTTCCTCTCGTTCTTCGTGCAATTCGTCGATCCGGCCTACCCTTACCCGGCGCTGACCTTCGTCGCCCTGGGAGGCATGCTGCAGGTGTGCAGCATCAGCTACCTGACGGCGCTGATCCTGGCCGGCAGCCGCCTGGCCGAAGCCTTCCGCGCCCGGCGCCGGCTGGCGAGCGCCGCCACCGGCGGTACCGGCGCGCTGTTCCTGGGCTTCGGCGCCAAGCTGGCCGCGGCGAGCCTGAACTGAATAAATGATCCAAATTGAGCCAAAACGATGCCAAAACGTACTGACTTAAAGAGCATTCTCATCATCGGCGCCGGTCCCATCGTGATCGGCCAGGCGTGTGAATTCGACTACTCCGGCGCCCAGGCCTGCAAGGCGCTGCGTGAAGAGGGTTACAAGGTCATCCTGGTGAACTCCAACCCGGCGACCATCATGACCGACCCGGACATGGCCGACGTCACCTATATCGAGCCGATCAACTGGCAGGTGGTGGAAAAAATCATCGCCAAGGAGCGTCCGGACGCGATCCTGCCGACCATGGGCGGCCAGACCGCGCTGAACTGCGCGCTCGACCTCGCGCGCAACGGCGTGCTGGAGAAGTACAAGGTCGAGCTGATCGGCGCCACCGAAGACGCCATCGACAAAGCGGAAGACCGCGGTCGATTCAAGGAGGCCATGGCCAAGATCGGCCTGTCCTGCCCGCTGTCCTTCGTCTGCCACACCATGGAAGAGTCGCTGGCGGCCCAGGCCAAGGTGGGCTTCCCGACGCTGATCCGCCCGTCGTTCACCATGGGCGGCTCGGGTGGTGGCATCGCCTACAACAAGGAAGAGTTCCTGGCGATTTGCGAGCGCGGCTTCGAAGCCTCGCCGACCCACGAACTACTGATCGAGCAATCGGTACTCGGCTGGAAAGAGTACGAGATGGAAGTCGTGCGCGACCGCAACGACAACTGCATCATCATCTGCTCGATCGAGAACTTCGACCCGATGGGCGTGCACACCGGCGACTCGATCACCGTCGCGCCGGCGCAGACGCTGACCGACAAGGAATACCAGATCATGCGTAACGCCTCGCTGGCGGTACTGCGTGAGATCGGCGTCGATACCGGCGGCTCCAACGTGCAGTTCGCCACCAATCCCGACACCGGCGAGATGATCGTCATCGAGATGAACCCGCGCGTATCGCGTTCGTCCGCGCTGGCGTCCAAGGCCACCGGCTTCCCGATCGCCAAGATCGCCGCCAAGCTGGCGGTCGGTTTCACCCTCGACGAACTGAAGAACGACATCACCGGCGGTGCCACCCCGGCCTCGTTCGAGCCGTCGATCGACTACGTCGTCACCAAGATCCCGCGCTTCGCCTTCGAGAAGTTCCCGCAGGCCGACGACCGCCTGACCACCCAGATGAAGTCGGTGGGCGAAGTGATGGCGATGGGCCGCACCCTGCAGGAGTCGATGCAGAAGGCGCTGCGCGGGCTGGAAACCGGCCTGGCCGGCTTCGACCCTGTGACCACCGACCTGGAGCAGATCCGTCACGAGATCGGCACGCCGGGCCCGGAACGCATCCTCTACGTCGCCGACGCCTTCCGTGCCGGCCTGAGCCGTGACGACATCTTCGCCATCAGCAAGATCGATCCGTGGTTCCTGGCCCAGATCGAGGACATCGTTGGCGAGGAAAAGGCGCTGGCCGGTCGCAAGCTCGACGAGCTCGACTACGCCGAACTGCGTCGCCTCAAGCGCAAGGGCTTCTCCGACCGCCGTCTGGGCGCGCTGCTCGGCGTCGACCAGGGTGCGGTGCGCGCGCGCCGCTGGGCGCTCAACCTGCGGCCGGTGTACAAGCGCGTCGATACCTGCGCTGCCGAGTTCGCCACCAACACCGCCTACATGTACTCGAGCTACGAGGAAGAGTGCGAATCGCGGCCGACCGACCGCAAGAAGATCATGGTGCTGGGCGGCGGTCCGAACCGCATCGGCCAGGGCATCGAGTTCGACTACTGCTGCGTGCACGCCGCGCTGGCGCTGCGCGAGTCCGGTTTCGAGACCATCATGGTCAACTGCAACCCGGAAACCGTCTCGACCGACTACGACACCTCCGACCGCCTGTACTTCGAGCCGCTGACGCTGGAAGACGTGCTGGAGATCTGCCACGTCGAGAAACCGTTCGGCGTCATCGTGCAGTACGGCGGCCAGACCCCGCTGAAGCTGGCGCGTGCGCTCGAGGCCAACGGCGTGCCCATCATCGGCACCACGCCGGACATGATCGACTGCGCCGAAGACCGCGAGCGTTTCCAGAAGATGCTGCAGGAGCTCGGCCTGAAGCAGCCGCCGAACCGCACCGCACGTACCCCGGCCGATGCCATGAGGTTGGCCGAAGAAATCGGTTACCCGCTGGTGGTGCGCCCATCCTACGTGCTGGGCGGCCGTGCCATGGAGATCGTGCACGAGCCGGCCGACCTCGAGCGCTACATGCGCGAGGCGGTGAAGGTGTCGAACGACAGCCCGGTGCTGCTCGACCGCTTCCTCAACGATGCCATCGAAGTCGACGTCGACGCGGTATCCGACGGTGAGCTGGTAGTGATCGGCGGCATCATGCAGCACGTCGAGCAAGCCGGTGTGCACTCCGGCGACTCGGCGTGCTCGCTGCCGCCGTACAGCCTGTTCCCCGCGGTGCAGGACGAAATCCGCCGCCAGACCGTGGCCATGGCCAAGGCGCTGAACGTGGTCGGCCTGATGAACGTGCAGTTCGCCATCCAGGGCGACACCATCTACGTGCTGGAAGTGAACCCGCGTGCCTCGCGTACCGTGCCGTTCGTCTCCAAGGTCACCGGCGCGCCGCTGGCCAAGATCGCCGCACGTTGCATGGCCGGCATCAGCCTCACCGAGCAGGGCTTCACCAAGGAAGTGGTGCCGCCGTACTACGCAGTCAAGGAAGCGGTATTCCCGTTCATCAAGTTCCCTGGCGTGGATACCATCCTCGGTCCGGAAATGAAGTCCACCGGCGAGGTGATGGGCGTCGGCCGCAGCTTCGCCGAAGCCTTCATCAAGGCGGAGCTCGCTGCGGGCGACCGCCTGCCGAAGGCGGGCAAGGTGTTCCTGTCGGTGCGCAACAGCGACAAGGCCGGTTCCGTCGAAGTGGCCCGTGAGATGGTGCGTCTGGGCTTCGAGGTGGTGGCCACCCGTGGCACCGCGCGCGGCATCCAGGAAGCCGGCATCCCGGTGCAGCTGATCAACAAGGTCAACGAAGGGCGCCCGCACATCGTCGACATGATCAAGAACGGCGAGATCAGCCTGGTGTTCAACACCGTGGATGAAAAGCGTCAGGCCATCCAGGATAGCCACTCGATCCGCCGCTCCGCGCTGCAGATGCGTGTGCCGCAGTACACCACCCTGGCCGGTGCCAAGGCCGTGTGTGTCGGCATGGCGCATGCCGAGGAGTTCGACGTGTACAGCGTGCAGGACCTGCACGCCATGGTCCGAAACGGCTGACGACACGGACGGTGCGGGTTTCGGCCAACCTTTGAACCCCGCGCCGTTTGCCGTTACAATTCAGCCAGCAAGCTACTAGCAGCCAAGCCGCCGTCCCGTACGGCGGCTTGTGCTTTTTCATGATGGCGGGTATCCCGCCTGCGGAGAGAAGTCGAATGAACAAAGTCCCGTTGACCCTGCGTGGCGCAGAACTGCTGAAAGAAGAACTGCAGCGGCTCAAGAGCGTGGAACGTCCGGCGGTGATCGAGGCCATTGCCGAAGCCCGCTCCCATGGCGATCTGTCGGAGAACGCCGAATACGACGCGGCCAAGGAGCGTCAGGCGTTTGTCGAAGGCCGCATCGCGGAGCTGGAGGGCAAGCTCTCCAATGCCCAGATCATCAATCCGAGCGAACTGGATGCGGAAGGCCGCATCGTGTTCGGCACTACGGTCGAACTGATGGATCTGGAGACCGAGGACGAGGTCACTTACCAGATCGTCGGCGACGACGAAGCGGACATCAAGTTCGCCAAGGTGTCGGTGAACTCGCCGATCGCCCGCGCCTTGATCGGCAAGGAAGCCGGCGATGTGGCCGAAGTGATGGCCCCGGGCGGCATCCGCGAGTACGAAATCCTGGACGTCAAATACATCTGAGCGGCTTGCGGCACGGTGGGGCCGCGCCTGGCAGGTTTGGATAAAGGGGACTGCGCATGGATGGGTTGAGGGCGATTACCCGCACCTTCTGGATCGGTGGCATGTGGATCATCGGCATCATCGTCACCCCGGTATTGTTCTCGGTGCTCGACCGCGGCACCGCCGGCATGGTCGCCGGCAAGCTGTTTTCTGCCATCGCCTGGGTCGGGCTGGTGTGCGGGGTGTTCCTGCTGGTGGATTTCATCTGGCGCGATGGCCTGCGTGGCGTCAAGTCCGCCACGTTCTGGCTGATCATCGGCATGCTGTCATGCACCCTGATCAACCATTTTGCCGTGTCGCCGATCATCGCCAATCTCAAGCTGCAGATGAACCAGGCGGCCGAGGGCTTGTTCGGCGGGGGCTTTGCCACCTGGCACGCGATCTCGAGCCTGATCTATCTGCTGCAGAGTCTGATGGCGCTGGCCTATATCCTGCGCCGGGACAGCTGACGCCGCCGAGTGGCAGGCTCATTCCCGTGTCGCTGCCGACAGCCGGGGGCGGGGCGAAAAAAAAAAGCGGTGGCTGGACCACCGCTTTTTTTGTGTTCCCTGGGTTAAATCAGGGCTGCGCCTTGAGCGCCTTCTTGCTCTTCGGCAGCACCACGCGCTGCTTGTCGGACGGGCGCCACAGCACCAGGAGCTTGCCGATGTGCTGGACCTGGGCGGCGCCCAGTTCGTCGCAGATCTTGTCGTACAGCGCCACGCGGGCATCTCGGTCGTCGCCCTGCACCCGGATCTTGATCAGTTCGTGCGCATCGAGGTTGATGGCGATTTCCCGAACTACCGCCTCGGTCAGGCCGTGGTTGCCGATCATCACCACCGGCTTGATATCGTGGGCGAGTCCTTTCAGGTATTGGCGCTCGAAGGGAGCAAGTTCGATTTTCATGGGCATGAGCTTCCTGAATAAAACGAGATTCTACTAAACTTTCGGCCTTTACCCCAAGTTCCGGCCCCGCTACTGGTGGAAATAGCCGCTGAAAACAGAGACATGCGTTATCCCTCTAGGTGGGAATGCCCATGGCGTGACCTCGGTGTACTCGCTCTCATTTGGCGGCAGCCGTCCGATAGCATGCGGCCGGGGCCTGCACGGACTTTGCGGGTGGCGCCGCCTGGAGTACCTTTAAAAAATGGCAGCCTGGCTGCACGGCCTCCCGCCAACACGAGCGGGGTGGGGCTGTTTTTAAGACGACTGAGCAGGACATCAATGGCTAGAAGTAAATCCAGCAACGACTGGCTGCGCGAGCATGTGCACGACCACTACGTGCATATGGCGCAAAAGGACGGCTACCGTGCCCGTGCCGCGTACAAGCTCCTGGAAATCAACGACAAGGACAAGCTGATCCGCCCCGGCACGGTGCTCGCCGACCTGGGCTCGGCACCGGGTAGCTGGTCGCAGGTGGCGGCGCGGCTGGTCGGCGACAAGGGCAAAGTGTATGCGCTCGACATCCTGCCGATGAACCCGATTGCTGACGTGGAGTTCATTCAGGGCGATTTTCGCGAGCAGGAAGTCCTCGACCAGTTCGTCGCGTTGCTCGGTGGGCGCGAACTTGATCTTGTAATATCCGACATGGCCCCCAATATCTCAGGTATGAGCGCCATTGATCAGGCGCGCAGTTTTCACTTGTGCGAGCTGGCGCTGGAATTTGTCCGCGACCATCTGAAACCGGGCGGGAGCTTTCTCGTCAAAGTTTTTCAGGGTAGCGATTTCCAGCCTTACCTCAAGTCCATGCGGGAACTGTTCGACGAGGTGGTCAGCCGCAAGCCCAAGGCTTCGCGTGACCGCTCCACGGAAATTTACCTGTTGGGCAAAGGTCGTCGCTGACATCCACCCCTACGGGGGTTACAATCCGTATCAATACGGGCAACCAGCTAAGTCAGGGCACAGAGGAGTCCGCTCTAGTGAACAATATCGGCAAAAACATCGCCATTTGGGTGATCATCGGTCTGGTACTGATGACGGTGTTCAATCAGTTCAACAAGCGTCAGGATACCCAGAACCAGATCGAGTATTCGCAGTTCATCAGCGATGTCGAGTCGGGCAAGGTGCAGTCGTTGAGCATCGAGGGACATCCGTTGCGCGGGCAGTGGCTGAAAGGCAAGCGAGCCGACGGCTCCTCCTTCATGACCTACGCTCCCTACGACCCGCAACTGGTCGATGACCTGATCAAGAACAACGTGCGCTTCTCGGCCAAGCCGGAAGAGGAGCCCAGCATGCTGATGAGCCTGTTCATCAGCTGGTTCCCGATGTTGCTCCTGATCGGTGTGTGGATTTTCTTCATGCGCCAGATGCAGGGCGGCGGCAAGGGCGGGGCGTTCTCGTTCGGCAAGAGCAAGGCGCGCATGCTCGACCAGGACACCAATACGGTGACCTTCCAGGACGTCGCCGGCTGCGATGAAGCCAAGGAAGAGGTCAAGGAGATCGTCGACTACCTGCGCGATCCCTCGCGCTACCAGAGCCTGGGTGGCCGCATTCCGCGCGGCATCCTGCTGTGCGGCAGCCCGGGTACCGGTAAAACGCTGCTGGCCAAGGCCATTGCGGGTGAAGCCAAGGTGCCGTTCTTCAGCATCTCCGGTTCCGACTTCGTCGAAATGTTCGTCGGTGTCGGTGCGGCACGCGTGCGCGACATGTTCGAGCAGGCCAAGAAAAATTCCCCATGCATCATCTTCATCGATGAAATCGACGCGGTCGGTCGCCAGCGCGGTGCCGGTCTCGGCGGCGGCAACGACGAGCGCGAGCAAACCCTCAACCAGTTGCTGGTCGAGATGGATGGCTTCGAAACCAATACCACGGTGATCGTGATCGCCGCCACCAACCGCCCTGACGTGCTGGACCCGGCGCTGCAGCGTCCCGGCCGTTTCGACCGGCAAGTGGTGGTGCCCCTGCCGGATATCCGTGGTCGCGAACAGATCCTCTCGGTGCACATGCGCAAGGTGCCGATTGCTGCCGATGTCGAGGCATCGGTCATCGCGCGCGGCACGCCGGGTTTCTCCGGCGCGGATCTCGCCAACCTGGTGAACGAGGCGGCGCTGTTCGCTGCGCGCCGCAACAAGCGCCTGGTCGACATGGACGACTTCGAGGCCGCCAAGGACAAAATCATGATGGGCGCCGAGCGCAAGTCCATGGTGATGTCGGAAGAAGAGAAGCGTAATACCGCCTATCACGAATCCGGCCACGCCGTGGTCGCCAAGCTGCTGCCCAAGTCCGATCCAGTGCATAAGGTCACCATCATTCCGCGTGGCCGCGCGCTGGGCTTGACCATGCAGTTGCCCGAAGAGGACCGCTACGCCTACGACCGCGGCTACCTGATGGATCGCATCGCGATCCTGTTCGGCGGCCGTATCGCCGAAGAGCTGTTCATGAACCAGATGACCACCGGCGCCTCGAACGACTTCGAACGTGCCACCCAGATGGCACGCGACATGGTGACCCGCTACGGCATGTCCGACAAGCTGGGGCCGATGGTGTACGGCGAGAACGAGGGCGAAGTGTTCCTCGGCCGCTCGGTTACGACCCACAAGAACATGTCGGAAGCGACCATGCAGCAGGTGGACACGGAAATCCGCCGCATCATCGACGAACAGTACGGTCTGGCGCGCCGCCTGCTCGAAGAGCACCGCGACAAGGTCGAAGCGATGACCGCGGCGCTGCTCGAGTGGGAGACCATCGATGCCGAGCAGATCGACGACATCATGGCCGGTCGTCCGCCGCGTCCGCCGCGTCCCGACCGCAGCACGGCAGGTAGCGGTGGCGGCGACAAGCCGACCGGTACTGCGCCGGAACCCAGCGCGACCCCGGCGCAGGAACACTGAGCCGTTTCATCCTTACCCAAGGCGGCAGCATCGTGCTGCCGCCTTTTTTGCGACCTCTCTACAGGCAATACCATGACCGACTTCGTGTGCGGACGCTTTACGCTCGCGTTGGATCGCCCGCTGTTGATGGGCATTCTCAACGTTACCCCCGATTCCTTTTCCGACGGCGGCCGCTTCAACCGGCTCGATACTGCCCTGGCTCATGCCGAGAGGCTTCTGGAGGAAGGGGCGGACATCCTCGACATCGGCGGTGAATCGACCCGCCCCGGCGCCCCCTACGTCAGCCCGGAAGAGGAGGAGAAGCGGGTGTTGCCGGTGCTCGAACGTTTGGCTTCATTGAATGTACCGCTGTCGCTCGATACTCGCCGCGCCTCGGTGATGCGTGCCGCGCTGGAGGCCGGCGTGGTCGATCTGATCAACGATGTCTCGGCCCTGGAGGACGAGGGGGCGCTGGCCGTGGTGGCGGAGAGCCGGGCCGGTATCTGCCTGATGCACAAGCAAGGCAATCCGGACTCCATGCAGCACAACCCGCACTATCGCGATGTGGTTGATGAAGTCGGGTCCTATCTTGGCAGGCGCGTGGCCTTGTGCCTGGAGCATGGTATCGAGCACGTGCGGTTGTTGGGCGACCCGGGGTTTGGTTTTGGCAAGACGCAGGAGCATAACCTGCAGCTGTTGCAACGCCTGGCCGACGTCGAACAGCTGGCGGGTGTCCCACTCCTGGTCGGCATGTCGCGCAAGTCGATGCTCGGCGCGGTCACCGGTGAAGAGGTACCGGCCGAGCGACTGGGGGCAAGCGTAGCGGCCGCCTTGGAAGCGGCGCGGCGCGGCGCCAAAGTGGTTCGGGTGCACGACGTCAAGGCTACCCGTCAGGCGCTGCAGTTGCTGGCTGCGTTGGAACAGACTCCCCACTGACACCTTATGCCGGCAGGCAGTACAATGCCGTGCCGTTTTTCTGGGATACAACACACATGGCTCGCAAATACTTTGGCACTGACGGCGTCCGCGGCGAAGTCGGGCAATTTCCGATCACCCCCGAATTCGTACTCAAGCTCGGCTACGCCGCCGGGCGAGTGCTGGTCAATCACGAGAACGACTTGCATCCGACCGTGCTGATCGGCAAGGACACGCGGATTTCCGGCTATATGCTGGAAGCCGCCTTGCAGGCGGGTTTGACCGCCGCCGGGGTCAACGTGCTGCTCACCGGGCCGCTGCCGACCCCGGGTATCGCCTATCTGACGCGTGCGCTGCGACTCTCGGCAGGGGTCATGATCTCGGCCTCGCACAATCCCTATCACGATAACGGTATCAAGTTCTTCGCCGAAGGCGGCAAGAAGCTGGATGATGCCATCGAGCTGGAAATCGAGGCGATGCTCGAGCAGCCGATGGAAACCCGGCCTTCCCGCGAGTTGGGACGGGCGCGTCGCATCGATGGCGCGGCCGAGCGCTACATCGAGTTCTGCAAGAGCACCTTCCCCAACGACCGTGATCTCAAGGGCTTGAAGCTGGTGGTCGATTGCGCCCACGGCGCCACCTATCACATCGCTCCCAAGGTGTTCCACGAGTTAGGGGCCGAGGTGGTGACGATTGGCGGCGAACCGACCGGCTACAACATCAACGACAAGGTCGGCGCCACCTATACCAAGACCCTTCAGGCGGCGGTGCTGCAGCACGAGGCCGATTACGGCGTGGCACTGGATGGTGATGGCGATCGGTTGATGATGGTGGACCGCAAAGGCCAGGTCTACGATGGCGACCAGCTGATCTATGTCATCGCCAAGGCGCGTGCCGCCAAGGGTGAGCTGAAGGGCGGCGTGGTCGGCACCGTGATGACGAATATGGGCATGGAACTGGCCTTGCAGAAGATGGCGGTGCCGTTCGGTCGGGCCAAGGTGGGGGACCGCTACGTCCTCGAGATGCTGCACAACAATGGCTGGCTGGTGGGGGGAGAGGCTTCCGGCCATGTGCTGTGCCTCGATAAACATAACACCGGTGACGGCATCATTTCCTGTCTTCAGGTGCTGACCGCCCTGGCCGAGCTGGGGCAGGATCTGGCCAGTGTCTGCCGCGATTGGCAGCCCTTCCCGCAGACGCTGATCAATGTGCGGCTCAAGGGGCAGGACTGGAAAGCCGCCTCCGCCGACGTGTTGACAGCGGCCGAGACTGCCTTGCAGGGGCGCGGCCGGGTTGTCCTGCGCCCCAGTGGCACGGAACCGGTGGTGCGCGTGATGGTGGAGGCGGACGATCATGCCTTGTCGGAGAAGTGGGCACGGGAAATCGCGGCCGTGATCGAAAGTTCCGCTGGCTGAGCCTGCTTGGTCCACTTCCTGCAAAAACCCACAGCTATCTGGCCGTGGGTTTTTTTGCTATTCGGGGCGGTGGGGCGATTCCGTGATGCGATGGAGAAGGCTGTTCGGTATCAAGAAATTGCAACGATGGGCTGTGTTATCATGATGCTCCACGATACGTCCCCGCTCTGAAAACGGGGCACCAACCCTGCCTGGCGCAGGGGGATGGACAGACGGGCCTACATGGATATTCTGCAGATTCTCCTCGATTTCTTTACCGGGTATGGCTATCTCGCCGTGTTCCTGGTGTTGTTGGCCTGTGGTTGTGGCGTGCCCATCCCGGAAGACATCACGTTGGTGGCGGGCGGCATTATTTCCGGTTTGGGGTTTGCCAACGTCGACTGGATGGTCTTGGTAGGCATGGCCGGTGTGCTGTTCGGTGATGGCTTGATGTTTGCGCTTGGCCATCACTACGGCCATCGCGTGCTGCGCTTCAAGCCGATTGCCCGCATCCTCACCCAGGAGCGTTTTGCCGCGGTGCAGGAAAAATTCGACAAGTACGGCAACTGGGTGTTGTTCGTGGCGCGCTTTCTGCCTGGTTTGCGTTCGCCGATCTTTATCACCGCCGGAATGACCCGTCGTGTGCCGTACTGGCGTTTTTTGCTGATGGATGGTTCTGCTGCGCTCATTTCGGTGCCGGTGTGGGTGTATCTGGGTTATCTGGGGGCGGCCAACCGTGACTGGCTGATGACCTGGGTGCACCGCGGCCAGGCCGGGATTCTGATCGTGGCGGCGCTGTTGCTGGCGGGGGTGGCGATGGCTTGTTATCGCAAGAAAAAGAACGGCCATCCTGCGCCGTTGACGCCCAAGAAATGAATCGCCCTGTTGCAACAAAAAAGCCATCGCATGCGATGGCTTTTTTGTTGCAACAGTGGTTGATGTTCAGCCCACCTGCAGCAGTTCCACTTCGAAGATCAATGTGGCGTTAGGCGGAATGACCCCGCCGGCGCCGCGTGCGCCGTAGCCCAGCTCCGCCGGGATGGTCAGTTTGCGCTTGCCGCCGACTTTCATGCCGGCTACGCCTTGATCCCAGCCCTTGATTACGTAACCTGCGCCCAGCGGGAAGGAAAACGGCTGGAAGCGGTCCTTGCTCGAGTCGAACTTGGTGCCGTCGGTGAGCCAGCCGGTGTAGTGCACGGTGACTTCCTGGCCGACGGTGGCTTCGGCACCGTCGCCCAGTTGCAGTTCTTCAATGATCAGTTCGGACGCCATCAGCCCAGTCCTTTCGTTAGAGTCATCCAAGCTATTCATTGTAGCAGCGCCGTCCGGCGGCGTCGTCCCGTTGGCGGTTCCTCCCGGGTTGTGTTTCCGTGGTTATGGCTTATAAAAAAACTAATGCCGGGTTTGTCCGCCACACACACTTGCTGCAAAGGGGATACATCATGGATATCGCACACCATCCGTCAAACGAGCACCCGGTCGTCAAGCATGTCAACGTGTCGTACCCGGCCAAATGGCTGCGTCAGGGCTTCAAGGATTTGCAGCGGGCTCCGGCCGACTCGCTGTTCTACGGCGCCGTCTTCGTATTGATGGGATACCTGTTGACGACTTACTTCGAGCAGGCGCCGGAGATCGTCATCACCTTATCCACCATCTTTCTGCTGGCCGGGCCGTTCCTTGCAATTGGCCTTTACGACATCGCCAAGCAGATGGAGGCATTCGATGGCCGTGGTCGCGTCACGCTGGTCCACAGCATGATGGCTTGGCGGGTCAACATGCACAGCTTTGCACTGTACGCCGTGCTGCTGGCGGTGCTGGTGTTCGGCTGGTTCCGCATGTCGCTGTTGATGTTTGCGCTGTTCTACGACACGGCAACCCTGCCAACGCTGAACATGGTGGTGACCAACGCCTTCAAGCCCGAGAACGTGGGCTTCCTGGTCGCGTATTTTGGCATCGGATTCTTCTTCGCGGCACTGGTGTTCGCGGTCAGCGCGGTATCGTTGCCGATGTTGCTCGACAAGGAGGTGGATACCGTCACAGCCATGGTGGCCAGCCTGCAGGCGGTGTACAAGAACCTGCTGACGATGCTGGTGTGGGCGGCTATGATTGTTGCCCTCACCGTGGTGGGCTTTGTCACCTACTTCGTCGGCCTGATCGTGATCATGCCGGTGATCGGCTTGGCCACCTGGCATGCCTACCGCGATTTGATCACCTTTGAGCGCTGACGACGACTACATGACCCATTCCATCGCGTTTCTGGACCGGGACAGCTTGCCTGTCCCGGTTCCTGTTTTTGCCTTCCCCCATCATTACCATGAATTCCCGGCCACCACGCGAGAGCAGATCGTCAGCCATGCCGAAGGGGCCGAGATCGTCATCACCAACAAGGTGCCGTTCAACCGTGCCACACTTGAGTCCCTGCCGGCGCTGAAGCTGCTGGCGGTGGCGGCGACCGGGGTGAACCATATCGACCTCGAGGCTTGCCGCGAGCGCGGCGTGGCCGTGGCGAACATCCAGCATTACGGCGACGACACGGTGGCCGAGCACGCCTTCATGATGATGCTGGCGCTGTTCCGCAACCTGCCGGCCTACCAGCGCGACGTGGCGGCTGGCGTGTGGCAGAACGCGCCGCAGTTCTGCCATTTCGGCGCGCCGATTCGCGACCTGCAGGGCGCCACACTGGGCATCATTGGCTCTGGTGGCATTGGTCAGGCGCTGGCGTCGCGTGCACGTGCCTTCGGCATGACCGTGCTGTTTGGCGAGCGCAAGGGGGCGGCCAGCGTGCGCGAGGGCTACGTCGATTTCGATACCCTGCTGACCAGCTCGGACGTGCTGTCGCTGCATTGCCTGTTGACCGAGCAAACCCGCAATATGATCGGCGCTGAGGAACTGCAGCGTATGAAACCGGGAGCCGTGCTGATCAATACTGCACGTGGCGGGCTGGTCGACGAGGAGGCGCTAGTGGCGGCGCTCAAGTATGGTCAGCTGGGGGGGGCCGGGTTTGATGTGTTGACGGTCGAGCCGCCGAGCGAGGGGAATCCGCTGCTCAAGGCGCGGCTGCCGCATTTGATTGTTACCCCGCACGTTGGCTGGGCCAGCCACGAGGCGATGAGCCGGCTGGCCGGGCAACTGGTCGAGAATATCGAAGCCTTCATCGAGGGGCGCAGGCTGCGTCGCATCGTCTAAGGCGAATAAAACGAGGGATAGGCACCCGTGCTATGCATGGGTGCTTTTTTTGCTCTAGAGCGTGGCTAGGGGCGCGTTGGGCAGGCTTGGCATCGATTTGCCTTGCTTGCCATTTCCGGGTTTGTGGCCGTCGCCAACTTGGGCTATCACCTAAAGAACCAGAAGCGCCTTGTCAGTCGCCGACATCATTGGGGTTGATGCGTGGAGTTTCTTCTTCGCCCATGCCCAACCGGCCGCGCACGCAGGAAATGTAGCGATTGACGTCCGGGCCACCGCCATAGCGTTGGGCGTGCCAGATCATTTCGCCAAGACATTCCATCATCTGGTGCTGGGCGGCATGCTCGTCGCCCAGACGCAAGGCAAGCTGGGCGTAGAGCGAGCGGATGCCGAAGGGTTGGTCGATGGAGCGTTGCTCCTCGATCGCCATGTGTAGGCTCAGGTGCAGGAAGGGGTTGGATTCTCCCATGTCCGGCGTCCATTCCTGTTCCAGGTAGCGCTCGGGCTGGCCGACGATGGCATGGTATTCCGGATGCTCCAGCAGGATGGTCAGCGTGATTTTTTCCAGATCGGTCAGCGGCTCGTTGCGCTGGTGTTTGGCCCAGGTGTCGAAAAAGAAACGGCGTGCATCCTGGCGGCTGGGATTGAACATGGCGATCTACCTGAGAGAAAAACGGAGGATGCTGCGCGCGGCGGCTCCTGTGCTGTAGCAGTGCCGATTATACGAGACGGAGACCCACCATGACCACGCTCCATGATTTTTCCGCCTGCCGTATCGACGGCAGTCCCGAATCCCTGTCGCGCTACGCCGGCATGGTGGTACTGGTGGTCAATACCGCCAGCGAATGCGGCTTCACGCCGCAATACACCGGCTTGCAGGAGCTGGCGGTGTACTTCGCCGGCGAGGAGTTCGCCGTGCTCGGCTTTCCCTGCAACCAGTTCGGCGGGCAGGAGCCGGGAGCCGAGGACAGCATCGCCGCGTTCTGCCAGAGTCGTTTCGGGGTGACGTTCCCGCTTTACGCCAAGGTCGCTGTCAACGGCGACGAGGCACATCCTTTGTGGCGTTGGCTGACTCGCGCCGACACCGATCATCCCCAGCCGGTGAAATGGAACTTCACCAAGTTCCTGGTCGATGGCAGGGGGCGGCTGGTCAAGCGCTATGAGCCGGCGGTGCAGCCGCACGAGCTGCTTGACGATATCGATCGTTTGTTGGGCGGCTGAGACACGCGCCTAGACCTGTCGTCGAGCGGGCCTAGGCATCGAGATCACCGGCTCAGCTGCGTCGGAAGATGATGTCCCACACCCCGTGGCCGAGGCGGATGCCGCGCTGCTCGAACTTGGTGAGCGGGCGGTAGTCCGGGCGCGGGGCGTAGCCGTCGGCGCTGTTGGCGAGCTCGGGGTTGGCCGAAAAGACCTCCAGGATCTGGATCGCGTAATCTTCCCAGTCGGTGGCGGCGTGCAGGTAGCCGCCCGGCTTCAGTTTCTTCACCAGCTTCGCCACCAGCGGGCTCTGGATCAGCCGGCGCTTGTTGTGGCGTTTTTTGTGCCATGGGTCCGGGAAGAAAATGTGAATGCCGTCGAGCGAGGCGTCGGCCAGCATGTGGTCGATGACCTCGACGGCGTCATGGCGGATCAGGCGCAGGTTGGAAATATCCTGCTCGGCAATCAGCTTGAGCAGGTTGCCCACGCCCGGCGAATGCACTTCGACGCCCAGGTAGTCCTGTTGCGGATTGTTGGCGGCGATTTCCGCCGTGGCGGTCCCCATGCCGAAGCCGATTTCCAGGATTTTCGGTGCCTGGCGGCCGAATGCCTGCTCGAGGTCGAGGGGCTCGGGGCGGTACTCGATACCCCAGCGCGGCATGCCTTCGTCCATGGCGCGCTTCTGGGACGGCGTCAGGTGGCCCTGACGCAGCACAAAGCTCTTGATGTGTCGCTGAAAAGCCGGGTTTTCCATGGCGGTCTTCGTTGGAAAAGTCAAAAAAAGCGCGATGTTACCGAATCTGGCGCGAGGTGGCGAGACATTCCCTTCCTGGCGTGAATGATGCCGGTCACCGTGATCCTGGCGGGACCGGAACCGACATCACGTTGTCGGGCCAGGCAGGGTGGCGAGAAAGCTCGCCACGGTCGGGTAGCGCAAGCGGATGCCCAATTCCCGCCGCAATCGGCTGTTATCCAGCTGCCGCGACTCGGCCAGGAACGACCACAGGGCAGGGGAGACGGCGGCCTGCACTTCGACCCGGGGAAGGCGGGGGGCGTGCGGCATGCCCAGCGCGTCCGCCAGGCGGTCATACCATTCGCCCACCATCAAGGGTTCGGCGTCGCAGGCGTTGTAGACACGGATACCACCCTCGCGACGCAGTGCGGCAACACAAATCCGTGCCAGGTCGTCGGCGTGGATATGGTTGCCGTAGCTGTCTTCGTCCGCCGCGATCAGCGGCGTGCCGTTGATTAGCCGTGTCGTTGGCAGGCGCTCGGCGGCGTAGATGCCTGGAGCGCGCAGGATCGTCACGGTGGTGCCATGAGTCCGGGCGAAGGCGCGCAGGCGGCGTTCGGCGTCGACGCGCCGCTTGGCGCGCGCGCTTTGTGGACGTAGGGGGGCGGTTTCGTCCAGCCAGGCACCGCCGGCATCGCCGTAGACCCCGCTGGTGCTGATATAGGCTATCCGCTGTGGTAGACTTTTCCCCTTTGCCAGCGCGCACAGCAACTTGCCGAGGCGCGGGTCGCTTTCACCGCGTTCCGGCGGCGGGGCGGTATAGAGCAGGGCGTCGGCCAGTCCGGCCAGCCGTGCCAGGCTCCGTTTGTCATCGAGGTCGGCTAGCACCGGCAGGACGCCCAGGCTGCGGGCTTCGGCTATCTGTTTCGGCTGGCGCACCAGCGCCAGCAGCCGCCAGCTCGGCGCCAGGAAAGGAACGGCCCGGCGCGCCACGTCGCCGAAGCCTGCAATCAATAGAGTACGCATACACCGCATTTTAGCGAGCTTAAGGTAGAGTAACGAGATGACTGCTCAAGTCAAAGTGCTCCCGAGTGGACACACCTTCCAGGTCGACGACCACGAAACCATTCTCGAGGCGGCCCTGCGTCATGGTGTCGGCCTGCCATACGGCTGCCGCGATGGCGCCTGTGGCGCCTGCAAGGGCAAGGTGCTGGAAGGCGAGGTGTGCCAGGATGGCTACCAGGAGAAGGCCCTGCCTGAGCAGGAGCGGGTGCAAGGCTACGCCCTGTTCTGCTGCGCCAAGCCGCAAGGCGACCTGACCATCGAGGTGCGCGAAGTCACCGGCATCGGCGACATTCCGGTCAAGACCCTGCCGTGCCGCGTCGAGAAAATCGAGAAGCTGCACGACGTCGCGGTGCTGAAGCTGAAGCTGCCGGTTTCAGAGCGCTTGCAGTTCCACGCCGGCCAATATATCGACATCCTGATGAAGGATGGCAAGAAGCGCAGCTTTTCGATCGCCAACGCCCCGCACGACGATGCTTTCCTCGAGTTACACATCCGTCACCAGCCCGGCGGCTCGTTTTCCGAGTACGTGTTCACCCAGATGAAAGAGCGCGAGATCATGCGCTTCAAGGGACCGTTGGGCACTTTCTTCCTGCGTGAGGATTCGGACAAACCCATCGTGTTCGTGGCCAGCGGCACCGGCTTTGCCCCGATCAAGGGCATCGTCGAGCATGCTCTGCACAGCGGCATTACCCGTCCCATGGTGTTCTACTGGGGGGCACGCACCAAGGCTGACCTGTACATGGCCGACTTGGCGGAACAGTGGCAGGCGTCCAACGCCAACTTCACCTACATTCCGGTGCTGTCCGAGGCGTTGCCGGAGGATAATTGGACCGGTCGCACCGGCTTCGTTCACCAGGCGGTGTTGGACGATTTCGACGATCTTTCCGGCCATCAGGTATACGCCTGCGGCGCCCCTGTCATGGTGGAGGCCGCGCACCGCAGCTTTACCCGTGAGCTCGGGCTGCCTGAGGATGAGTTCTTCTCGGATGCCTTCTTCCTCTCCAAGGACATGAGCGCCAGCAAGTAAAACGCTGTCGACTAGTGACAAAAGACATGGCCCCGGAATCGAACCGGGGCCATTTTTTTCGCCCTTTGTGCCCGCCTAGTGCAGAAAAACATGCCTTTGACCTACGTCAATTCCCGACATCCTGTCATGGGTATGATGGTTGGCAGTCAAAGTCATCAAGGCGAGCTCAGCCGCCACAGGAGGGCAAAATGGAACTCTGGAAACAACTGTTATCCGACGACGTCGGGCTCTTGAGCCTGATCACCATCGTGGTCGCCAGCCTTGTCGTGGGCGTTTGCGTGACGCTGTTCATCCGCAATGTGAAGAACGAGTCGCGCAAGCATTGAGCGGGCGAGCGCTTTCTGCGTTACTTCCTTGGGTTTATGTGTGTGTGTGCTTGGACGGATACGGTGACTCGCCGTATCCTCTTTTTTTGTGCGCCTGCAGAACCAATAAAAACGGGCCGTGAGGCCCGTTTGCGTTTCCAGTGGTGTGTGTTCCGCCCTCAGTGACCGTCGTAGGAGCACACGGTAAACAGCTCCAGGCCGCTATCGCGCACCAGCTGGCTGCCACCCAGTTCCGGCAGGTCGATGATGGCCGCCGCCTCCAGCACTTCGGCTCCGAGTTTCTTCAGCAGCTTGGCTCCAGCCAGCATGGTGCCGCCGGTGGCGACCAGGTCGTCGATCAGCACCACCCGGTCTCCGGGTTTGCAGGCGTCGGTGTGCATTTCCACCGTGGCGTTGCCGTATTCCAGCTCATACTCCTCCGACACGGTCTTGAACGGCAGCTTGCCCTTCTTGCGGATCGGGACGAAGCCGACGTTGAGTTCGTAGGCCAGCACCGAGCCGATGATGAAGCCACGTGCGTCCAGACCGGCGATCAGGTCGACCTTCTCCTCCATGTAGCGATAGACGAAGATGTCGATCAGCATGCGGAAGGTCTTGGGGTTCTGCAGCAGCGGCGTGATGTCGCGAAACATGACACCCTGCTGCGGCCAGTCCGGTACGGTGCGGATCCGATTCTTCAAGTAGCCGGAGAAATCGAGGCTGCTCAGGTTTTCCATACGCCCATTGCTCCTCAGGCGAAGAAGGCCAGTTTGAAGACCCATAGTGCCGCGATCACCAGCACCGCCGGCTTGAGCTCGGCAATGCGACCGCTCAAGAGCTTGAGGGCGGCGTAGCTGATGAAGCCGAAGGCGATGCCGTCAGCGATGGAAAAGGTGAACGGCATTGCCAGCGCGGTCATGACGGCCGGCGCCGACTCGGTGAGGTCGTCCCACTCGATTTCGGCCAGGCCACGGCACATCAGCACGGCAACGTAGCACAGTGCCGGCGCGGTGGCGTAGGCCGGCACGGTCTTGGCGAGCGGCGACAGCCACAGACACGCCAGGAACAGGATGGCGACCACCAGCGAGGTCAGCCCGGTACGGCCGCCGACGGCGGTGCCCGCCGCACTCTCGATATAGGCCGTGGTGGATGAGGTGCCCATCACCGCACCGGCGGTGATGGCGATCGAGTCGGCCAGCAGAGCGCGCTTCAGGCGCGGCAGCTTGCCGTCCTGGTCAAGGAGGCCGGCGCGGTGCGACACCCCGATCAGCGTGCCGGTGGTGTCGAACAGGTCGACGAAGAAGAATACGAAGATCACCCCGAGCAGGCCGGCGTTGAGCGCGCCGTGCAGGTCCATCTGCATGAAGGTCGGCGCCATGCTGGGCACGGCCGAGGCGACGCCGTTGAACTTGGACAGGCCAAACGTGATCGACAGCGCGGTCACCGCCAGGATGCCCAGGATGATCGAGCCCGGTACCTTGCGGTATTCCAGCGCCACGATGACGAAGAAGCCCAGGATGGCGAGCAGCGTGGTCGGGCTATGGATGTCGCCTAGGGTCAGGTAGGTGGCCGGGTGGGCCTTGATGACGCCGGCGTTCTTCAGCGCGATGATCGCGAGGAACATGCCGACGCCGGCGGAAATGGCGAATTTCAGCGAGCGCGGGATGGCGTTGACGATGGCTTCGCGTACCTTGAACAGGCTCACCGCCAGGAACACCACGCCGGAGATGAATACCGCGCCCAGCGCGGCCTGCCACGGCACGCCCATGCCGCCCACCACGGTGAAGGTGAAGTAGGCGTTGAGCCCCATGCCCGGCGCCAGCGCGATCGGGTAGTTGGCGACCAGCGCCATTATGCCGGTGCCCAACGCGGCGGCGAGGCAGGTGGCAACGAAGACGGCGTCCAGATTCATGCCGGTGCCCGACAGGATCAGCGGATTGACCAGGATGATGTAGGCCATGGTCAGGAAGGTGGTGACGCCGGCGATGACCTCGGTTCGGACCGAGGTGCCGTGTTCCTTGAGTTTGAAAAAGCTATCCAGCAGTGACATGGAAAACCCCTCGAAAATGGCATATTGGTTTGATTAAGCTGCGCATTTTGCAATAGTGGCAGGGGACTGGCTAGTCCTTCGCCAGGACTAGACCGCTTGGCGAACGTCTTAACCGCTTGAAGTGCTTGTGGTATCCTGAAAAATTATCTTTTGGCGCAGGATGTACGCTTACATGGTTCAGCCCAGCGGTAACATTTACATCGTTATTGCCCCTTCGGGTGCCGGCAAGACCACGCTGGTGTCGGCCTTGCTGGCGGTCGACCCGGCGGTGCAGCTGTCCGTTTCCTACACCACGCGCGCGCCGCGCGAAGGCGAGGTGGAGGGGACGCACTACCATTTCGTGGGCAAGGAGCAGTTTCTTGCCATGATCGAGGCCGGTGATTTCCTCGAGTATGCCGAGGTGTACGGCAACTACTACGGCACCAGCGCCGCCTGGCTGCGCGAGAAGTTGGCCGAAGGCCGCGACATCCTGCTCGAGATCGACTGGCAGGGCGCCGAGCAGGTGCGCCGCCTGTTCGACGGGGTGATCACCATCTTCATCGCGCCGCCCTCGATCAACGAGCTGGAGCGCCGCCTGCGCGGCCGTGCTACTGACAGCGAGGAGGTCATCCAGCGCCGTCTGGCTGAGGCGCGCTCCGAGGTGGACCGCGCGGCGCTGTACGACTATATCGTCGTCAACGACGATATCGAACGCGCCAAGCAGGATCTGATAAGCATCATCCGTGCCGAGCGGCTGCACGGCACCAAGCAGATGCTGCGCTACCGCGACGCACTGAGCCGCATGGGCAGCCAGGGCTGACCCCGTTGGTCCCGTGCCCGAAACACTATATAGTCTTGAAAACGATTGATTAGCCGAGGACATTATGGCCCGCATTACCGTTGATGATTGCCTGGATCGTATCCAGAACCGTTTCGACCTGACTCTGGCCGCGGCCTACCGCGCCCGTCAGGTGGCGTCGGGTTCCGCCCCCTTCGTCGAGGCCGGCCGCGACAAGCCGACCGTGGTGGCGCTGCGTGAAATTTCCGCCGGCCACGTCGGCACCGAAATCCTGCATCGCAACAAGGGCTGAGCCGGCGTCCGATGGAAGGCTCCATGAGCGCAGACCTCTCCGCGATCATCAACTATGAGGCGATGATCGACGCCGACGCGGCAGCCTTTCTCGAGGCTGCCGCCCGTTACCTGAGACCGGAGGACGTGCAGCTGCTGCGGCAGGCCTTCGAGCTCAGTCGCGCGGCGCACGAGGGGCAGACGCGCAAGAGCGGCGAGCCCTACATCACCCATCCGCTGGCGGTCGCCACCATGCTCACCGAGTGGCGGCTGGACGTGCAGGGCCTGGCGGCGGCATTGCTGCACGACGTGCTGGAAGACACCGGCGTCACCAAGCCGACGCTGGTGGAGAAGTTCGGCCGCACCATCGCCGACCTGGTCGACGGCCTCTCCAAGCTGGAGCGGCTGGAGTACCAGACCAAGGAAACGGCCCAGGCCGAGAACTTCCGCAAGATGGTGCTGGCGATGGCGCGCGACATTCGCGTCATCATCGTCAAGCTGGCCGACCGCTTGCACAATATGCGCACGCTGGACGCGATGCGCGAGGACAAGCGCCAGCGCATCGCGCTGGAAACGCTGGAAATCTATGCCCCGATCGCCAACCGCATCGGCTTGAACAAGGTCTACCGCGAGTTGCAGGACCTGGCGTTCAAGCACCTGCATCCGCACCGTTACCACGTGCTGTCGAAGGCGGTGCGCGCCGCGCGCGGCAACCGGCGCGAGGTGGTGAGCAAGATTCTGCACTCGGTGAGCCAGAAGCTGGTCGAGTGCAATATCGAAGCGACGATCAAGGGCCGCGAGAAGAACCTGTTCAGCATCTACAAGAAGATGCAGGAAAAACACCTGTCGTTTTCCGAAGTGCTGGATATCTATGGCTTCCGCGTGATCGTCAACGATGTGCCCAGCTGCTACCTGGCGCTGGGCGCGCTGCACAGCCTGTACAAGCCCATTCCCGGCAAGTTCAAGGATTACATCGCCATTCCCAAGGGGAACGGCTACCAGAGTCTGCACACCACGCTGTTCGGCCCGTACGGGACACCGGTGGAAATGCAGATTCGCACCCGTGAGATGAACAGCGTGGCCGAGGCCGGCGTGGCCTCGCACTGGATGTACAAGAGCGGCGACGCCTCGCTCGACGCCGCGCACCAGCGTACGCACCAATGGCTGCAGAGCATTCTCGACATCCAGGCCGAGAGCGACGACGCCGTCGAGTTCTTCGAACACATCAAGATCGACCTCTTCCCGGACGAGGTCTACGTCTTCACGCCCAAAGGCAAGATCATCGTGCTGCCGCAGGGCTCGACGCCGGTGGACTTCGCCTACGCCGTGCACACCGATATCGGCCACCGCTGCATCGCGGCGCGCGTCAATCATTCGCTGATGCCGCTGCGCACCGTGCTGCGCAACGGCGACACGGTGGAGGTCATCACCTCCACCCAGTCCAAGCCCAACCCGTCGTGGCTGAGCTTCGTGCAGAGCGGCCGCGCCCGCTCCTGCATCCGCAATTACCTGAAGAGCCTGCAGCACGAGGAGGCAGCCCAGTTGGGCGAGCGTCTACTGAAGCAGGCGGTCAGCGCGCTGGCCTCCACGCCGCTGACGCTGGACGACGCGCTGCATGCCGCTTACCTCGCGCAGTATGGCGAGAAGGACCAGCCGTTCGATGATGTGCTGGCCGACATCGGCGTCGGCAAACTGCTGCCGATCGTGGTGGCGCGCCGGCTGGCCGAACTGGCCGGGGAGCGCACCGGCGAGAACGTGCATATCGGGCCGGTCACCATCCGCGGCAACGAGGGCGGCGCGGTGCAGCTGGCCACCTGCTGCCACCCCATCCCGGGTGATGACATCCTGGGGGTGATCACCAAGGGGCAGGGGCTGCTGGTGCACCGTGTGGTGTGCCCCAATACCAAGCGCGTTGATCACGACAAGCTGCTCGACGTCACCTGGGATAGCACGAAGGAGCGCATGTTCGGCGTCAACATCAGCATCCTGGCGCGCAACGAGCGCGGGGCGCTGGCGGAGATCGCCACCGCGATTTCTCAGGCTTCGGCCAACATCGAGAGCGTCGACACCCAGGATACCCACGTTGGAGACGGTTTCATCCACATTCATTTCCGCCTGCAGGTCGAGAGCCTGGCCCACCTCGGCAAGGTGCTGAACGAGGTGCAGCAGATCGACGTGGTGCAGCAGGCGGAACGGAGATAATCCCGCATGAAGATTCGTGTCAACGGCGAGGAGCAGGTGCTGGACGGTGTTGCCACGCTGGCCGATCTGATCGCCGTACTGGAACTGGCCGGCAAGCGCGTCGCCATCGAGAAGAACGGCGAGATCGTGCCGCGCAGCCGCCATGGTGAAGAATGTTTGTCCGATGGGGATGAACTGGAAATTGTCGTCGCCGTTGGCGGCGGTTGAAGGAAGGTACGAGGGAATGATGTCGCAGGATCAGCTTGTCATCGCCGGTAAGGCCTATGCGTCGCGCCTGTTGGTGGGCACCGGCAAATACCGTGATTTTGCCCAGACCGCCGAGGCGCTGGACGCCTCTGGCGCCGAAATCGTCACCGTGGCGATTCGCCGTGTCAACCTCGGTCAGAACGCCGACGAGCCGAATCTGCTCGACTTTCTGCCGAAAAACCGGTATACACTGCTGCCCAATACGGCGGGTTGCTATTCCGCCGACGACGCCGTGCGCACTTTGCGCCTAGCGCGTGAACTGCTGGACGACCATCGCCTGGTCAAGCTCGAGGTGCTGGGCGATCCGCACACGCTGTTCCCCAACGTGCGCGAGACGCTCAAGGCCGCCGAAGTGCTGGTCAAGGAAGGTTTCGACGTGATGGTCTACACTTCGGATGATCCCATCGTGGCGCGTGAACTGGCCGACATCGGCTGTTGCGCCATCATGCCGCTGGCGAGCCTGATCGGCTCCGGCATGGGCATCCTGAATCCGTGGAACCTGAAACTGATTATCGAAGAGGCCAAGGTGCCGGTGCTGGTGGATGCCGGCGTCGGAACGGCCTCGGATGCCGCCATCGCCATGGAACTGGGCTGCGACGGCATCCTGATGAATACCGCCATTGCCGCGGCGGATGACCCGGTGCTGATGGCCCGGGCCATGAAGTTGGCCGTGGAAGCGGGGCGTGCCGCGTATCGCGCGGGTCGCATGCCCAAGCGTTTTTATAGTGCAACACCAAGTTCTCCGAGTGAGGGGGTGATTTCCGCTCGCAAGTAGTGATGCGTAAAGCGCACAAAACACTTGCTTGAGTCGCGTCAGGCTTTTACAAAACCCTGAACGTTGTTAAAATATTTGTTTTCTTCAAGCATTTAGCTTCCAGAATTTAAGGACACTAAGGTAATGCCGAATATCCGCGTCAAAGAGAACGAGCCGTTCGAAGTCGCCATGCGCCGCTTCAAGCGCGCTGTAGAAAAAACCGGTCTGCTGACCGAACTGCGCGCCCGCGAGTTCTACGAGAAGCCGACCGCTGAGCGCAAGCGCAAGCAAGCCGCTGCCGTGAAGCGTCACTACAAGCGTCTGCGCAGCCAGATGCTGCCGCCGAAGCTGTACTAATCGCTTCGTAGCACGGCAAGAATGCAGGACCGCAGGCAACGCCTGCGGTTTTGCCATTTGTACTTCACGAATTTCAGCCATCTGCCATGCCGATGGTTTCGTCTTTTTCCGCGAGCAAGACATGAGCCTCAAACTGCGCATCAGTGACGACATGAAAACGGCCATGAAGGCCAAGGACGCCGAGCGTCTCGGCACCATCCGCCTGCTGATGGCGGCGATCAAGCAGAAGGAAGTGGACGAGCGCGTCGAACTCGACGACGCCGGCATCATCTCTGTGGTCGACAAGATGCTCAAGCAGCGCCGTGATTCGGTCACCCAGTACGAGGCTGCGGGCCGCCAGGACCTGGCGGACAAGGAAAAGGCGGAAATGGACGTGCTGACCGGCTACCTGCCGCAGCCGCTCACCGAAGCCGAAATCGATGCGCTGATCGACGCCGCCGTGGTGCAGAGCGGTGCCGCCTCGATGCAGGACATGGGCAAGGTCATGGGGCTGTTGCGCCCGCAGATGGCCGGCCGTGCCGACATGGCCGTGGTCTCCGCCCGCATCAAAGCCAAGCTGGCCGGCTGAGGTGCCCGCACGCGTGCTCTGTTCGCAAGCTGTTCGGTGGTGCTGCCTGACTGACGCGAGAACCTGTCGTTGATCCCGCAGGATTTCATCGATCAGCTGCTGTCCCGCGTCGACATCGTCGACGTGGTGGATCGTTACGTCCCGCTCAAGAAGGCCGGCCAGAACTTCCTCGCCTGCTGCCCCTTCCACAAGGAAAAAAGCCCTTCGTTCACCGTTAGCCCGAGCAAGCAGTTCTATCACTGCTTCGGCTGCGGCGCCCACGGCTCGGCCATCGGCTTCGTCATGGAGTACCAGGGACTGAGCTTCGTCGATGCCATCCGGCTGTTGGCCGAAGGGCTCGGCATGCCGGTGCCGGAAGAGCGTTCGGCCAACCCGCAGGCCAGCCGCGAGGCACGCGAGCGCAAGGTGACGCTGGAAGACCTGTTGCAGCGCGCGGCGGCGTACTACAAGCAACAGCTCAAGTCCTCGCCCGCCGCCATCGGCTACTTCAAGGGGCGGGGCCTGACCGGCGAGATCGCCGCGCGCTTCGGACTCGGCTACGCGCCGGGCGAATGGCAGAACCTGCAGGCGATTTTCACTGACTACCAGGACGAGAAGCTGGTGGAGAGCGGGCTGGTGATCGCGGGCGACGAGGGCAAGCGCTACGACCGCTTCCGCGACCGCGTGATGTTTCCGATCCGCAACCAGCGCGGCGGCATCATCGGCTTCGGCGGGCGGGTGCTGGGCAAGGGCGAGCCGAAGTACCTCAACTCGCCGGAGACGCCGCTGTTCGAGAAGGGGCGCGAGCTGTACGGCCTGTACGAGGCGCGCCAGGCGATCCGGGAGAAAAACCGCGTTCTGGTGGTCGAAGGCTATATGGACGTGGTGGCGCTGGCGCAGTACGGCGTCGAATACGCGGTGGCGACGCTCGGCACCGCCACCACCGGCGAGCATGTGCGGAAACTGCTGCGCCATGCCGACCAGGTGTACTTCTGCTTCGACGGCGACAAGGCCGGGCAGAAGGCGGCGTGGCGTGCGCTGGAAAACAGCCTGCCGCAGCTGGTCGACGGCAAGGCGCTGAACTTCCTGTTTCTGCCGCAGGAGCACGACCCGGACAGCTACATCCGCGAGTTTGGTCGCGAGGCGTTCGAGGAATGCCTGGAGCAGCAAAGTCTGCCGCTGTCGGTCTATCTCACCCGTGAGCTGACCGGGCGCGCCGACATGAATACCCCGGAGGGCAAGGCCGACCTGATCCGTCAGGCCATGCCGCTCCTGAACCAGATTGCCGCACCGGCGCTGGCGCTCATCATCAAGAAAAGGTTGGCCGAACTGGCCGGCGTGGACGTCGACGAATTCGACATGCTGATGGGGCTGAAAAAGCCGGAGCGCAAGGGCAGGCGCGAATACCGCCTGCCCAACGAGTCGAACCGCTACATCAATACGCCGATCGTGCGCAAGCAGATCAAGTGGCTGCTGATGAACCCGCGCTGGGCGGAGGATGTGACGCTCTCCGACAGCGTGGCGCTGTCCGACGAATTGGCCTGTTTTGCCATGTTGGCCGAACGAGTGCACGAGATGCCGCAGGAGCCCAATACGGCCCGGCTGGTGGAAAGCATTCGCGGCACCCCTTTCGAAGGGCTGGTGGACAGCGTATTGCAGCAGGCCATGCAAGACCCCGACGAGTTTGCCGACACCGGCGAGGAGGCACGCCAGCAGTTTCAGGACGGCAACGTCAAACTGCTTAAATTGTTGCGTGAAGCCGAACTGGAAAGGCTAAAACAAAAGTCAAGGAATGAAGGTCTAACACCTGAGGAAACCCAGTTGCTGCGCGCCTTGCTGACCCGGCAAGGCTAGTGGTGCTGGGGCTCGTCACGGGGTTATGGTAAACTTAACTGTTTTTTTTCGGCTTTTTTCAAGCAGGAAGCGAAATGGCGGCCTCTCCCGAAAATCAGAAAGATATGCAAGACAACGAGCAGGAATCGATGAGTCTTGAGGATCAGCGCAAACGCCTGCGTTTGCTGATCGCGCTGGGCAAGGAGCGCGGCTACCTTACCTACGCCGAGATCAACGACCATCTTCCGGAAGACGTGTCGGATACCGAACAGATCGAGAACATCGTCACGATGATCACCGGTCTGGGCATTCAGGTCTACGACGAGGCGCCGGATGCCGATACGCTGCTGATGTCCGACGCCACGCCGGCGGTTGCCGACGAAGACGCGGTGGAAGAAGCGGAAGCGGCGCTGTCCTCGGTCGACTCCGAGTTCGGTCGCACCACCGACCCGGTGCGCATGTACATGCGTGAAATGGGCTCGGTCGAACTCTTGACGCGCGAAGGCGAGATCGAAATCGCCAAGCGCATCGAAGACGGCCTCAAGCACATGATCGAGGCGATCTCGGCCTGCCCGGGCACCATCTCCGAAGTGCTGGCCTTGCTCGACCGTGTCGAAGCCGGCGACATCCGTGTCGACGAAGTAGTGGACGGTTTCATCGATCCGAACGCCGAGGTCGAGGAAGAAGTGCCGTTCGCCGAGCCGGTCGACCCCGACGAGGTGCTGGACGAGGAAGAGGAAGAGGAGGAAGCCGAGGAAGAAGACGCCGAGGCCATCTCCAACGCCAATCTGGAAGAACTCAAGCTGCAGTCGCTGGAGCACTTCGCGCTGGTGCGCGCGTTGTTCGAGGAACTGGTGGTGGTGCTGCGCAAGCAGGGTAACCAGAGCGAAGAGTACCGCCAGCTGCAAGGCGCGATCACCGAGTCGTTCATGAAGGTGCGCTTTGCCACGCGCCAGATCGAAAGCCTGTGCGAGTCGCTGCGCAGCCGTGTCAACGAGATCCGCTCCTACGAGCGTGATATCCAGGACATCTGCGTGACCCGCGTGCGCATGGATCGCGCCCACTTCATCAAGTACTTCCCCGGCAACGAGATCAACACCGACTGGGTGGAAGACGAGATCAGCTCGGGCAAGCCGTGGTCGGAGGCGCTGACCCGCTTCAAGTACGCCATCATCGAGAAGCAGACCAAGCTGGCCGAACTGCAGGACCGCGCCATGCTGTCGATCAAGGACCTGAAGGAAATCAACCGCCAGATGTCGGCGGGCGAGTCCAAGGCGCGCCGCGCCAAGAAGGAAATGATCGAGGCCAACCTGCGTCTGGTGATTTCCATCGCCAAGAAGTACACCAACCGTGGCCTGCAGTTCCTCGATCTGATCCAGGAAGGCAACATCGGCCTGATGAAGGCGGTGGACAAGTTCGAATACCGTCGCGGCTACAAGTTCTCGACCTACGCCACTTGGTGGATTCGTCAGGCGATTACCCGCTCCATCGCGGACCAGGCGCGCACCATCCGCATTCCGGTGCACATGATCGAGACCATCAACAAGATGAATCGTATCAGCCGCCAGATCCTGCAGGAGACCGGGCATGAGCCGGACCCGGCGGAACTGGCCGAGCGCATGGAAATGCCGGAAGACAAGATCCGCAAGATCATGAAGATTTCCAAGGAGCCGATCTCCATGGAAACCCCGATCGGCGACGACGACGATTCGCACCTGGGCGACTTCATCGAGGATCAGAACAACCTGGCACCGTCCGACGCGGCGATGTACTCCAGCCTCAAGGACGCCACCAAGGAAGTGCTGGAAACACTGACCCCGCGCGAGGCCAAGGTGCTGCGCATGCGCTTCGGCATCGACATGAACACCGACCACACGCTGGAAGAGGTGGGCAAGCAGTTCGACGTGACGCGCGAGCGTATTCGTCAGATCGAAGCCAAGGCGCTGCGCAAGCTGCGCCACCCGACCCGCTCGGAGCGCCTGCGCAGTTTCCTCGACAACGAGCCGGGCAACCAGTAACCGATATTCTGCTATAATGCGCCCCCACAGGGCCTTTAGCTCAGTCGGTTAGAGCAGAGGACTCATAATCCTTTGGTCCCGGGTTCGAGCCCCGGAGGGCCCACCAAGGCATATCGGAAAGGACCTATCGCGAAAGCGATAGGTCCTTTTTCTTTGCCGTTCTGGCGTGGTGTGATGGGGGTGAAACGTGGCTCGAGGCCGTGGTGGTATCCTCTGGGATGGTGCACGAGACGCGGAACACGGCTGCATGGCGCGATGGGCTGGGTGCTTAGAACAATGCTGCCGCCAGGTTGATGGTCAGGGCCAGCAGGGTGGTGTTGAAGGCAAAGCTGAGGCAGGCGTGAATGAGGACGCTCTTGCGCACGCGCGAAGCGGTAATGGCGACGTCGGAGGTCTGCGAGGTGGCGCCGATGGTGAACGAGAAATAGAAGAAGTCGCCGAAGGTGGGCTGCCGCGTGCCGGGGAAGTCGATGCCGCTGCCGGGTGTGCGGTCGCCGCTGTGGGCGTAGTAGAGATGGGCGTAATGCAGCGCATAGAGCGTGTGCAGGCTGACCCAGGCGGTGGCGATGGTGATCATGGCCGCCAGGGCGTGCGGCAGGCGCCCGCCCCCGGGCAGCCCTTTGACGCCGGCGAGCAGGAAGAAGATCGCCCCGACACTGGCGGTGAGGGCGGCGATGGCCATCCCCAGCGAGATCATCCAGCTGGGGTCGAGCTCGGCCGCGTGGTGGCGCACGTCCTGCGGCCCGGCGTGACCGATCAGCCAGCCCACGGCGAGCAGCCAGATCAGCGAAGCGGTATTCCAGCCCACCAGCACCTGAGCCACCGGGTTGCCCCAGAACGGGTTGGCCAGCGCCGCCAGCACGCCGCCAAGCGCCGCGACCAGCAGGCTGCGGCGCGCGAACAGCGGCCAGTGCCGTCGATGTTCCATTCTCGTATTCATCGCGCGGTGCAACTCCTGTCGCATGACGTCCTCGTTGTTCCCTCGTCCGCCCGAATCCGGCCTGGGTCGAAGAGGCCTGCTGTTTTTGTTGCCGTCCTGATTGGATCGTACCCTGACTGTAGCCTACTCGCCCAGGGACGGAGGGGCGGGAGGGCGCAGTTCATGGCAAGCGTACCGGCGCTGCGGCGATATTGGCAATGCGCTTTGCCCCCGGGTCTGGCCGGCGTGTGGGCGGCTGGCGGCGCGTTGCTTTTTGTCGCAACCGAGGGCCTGGAAGAGGGAGTTGTGTGCGCTGAGGGTGGGACGCCCGGTGCCCACCGCCTGTCATGGGGGGCGTGTGGCGGCTCGGTCGCATGGGCGCGGAGTCTGCCATGACAGAGCAATGTCTTGCAGCCGTACTATGATTACAGACACAGACGGGCGAACCACCCGCTCCTGCTCGCATCAAACCGATGTTACTCGGCGGTACTTTCTCTACTGAACATTCTGCAAGACTCGATGGAGGGCCTCACATGAAGAAGATCATCGTTACCCTTACGGCTGTCGCATTCGGTGTCAGCGCACTTTCCGGCTGCGCCAACATGAACGAAACCCAACGCGATACCGGCACCGGTGCCGCCATCGGCGCGGCCGCCGGGGCGGTGATTGGCGGTTTGACGGCGGGGGGGCATACCGGCCGCAGCGCGGCGACCGGCGCCGCCGTCGGTGCGGCGCTGGGGGCGGGCGGGGGCTATCTGTGGTCGAAGCACATGCAGGAGCAGAAGGCGGCGATGGAGCAGGCGACCAAGGGGACCGGCGTGAGCGTGAGCCAGACCGCCGACAACCAGCTCAAGCTCGATATCCCGAGCGACGTGTCGTTTGATTCCGGCCGTTACGACATCAAGTCCAACATGCGCCCGATCCTGGACCGTTTCGCCACCACCCTGAATCAGAACCCGGTGACCACGGTGAAGATCATCGGCCATACCGACAGCACTGGTTCGGATGCCATCAATGGTCCGCTGTCGGTGAACCGCGCCAGCGCGACGCGGAGCTACCTGGTGGCGCGCGGCGTGGCGATGAACCGCATCAGCATCGACGGCCGCGGTTCGAGCGAACCGATCGCGAGCAACAGCACCGCGGCTGGCCGTGCCAAGAACCGCCGTGTCGAAATCTTCGTCGGCGAGGCGGCCCGCTAAGCGAGGCCTGCCCGGCCCAGCCGACGGCATCGTTGTTGGCTGGGCGGGGGTGCGACCTGTCTGTAGCGGAAGAGGCGGAGGGGCGCCATCAGGCGCCCAGGCAGCTCAGCAGGAAGGCGATCCCGACCAGCAGCGCCATGAGGCTGGCCAGCAGCACGGCGCCGGCGGCGATATCCTTGGCCACGCCGATTTCCGGATGCCGCTCGGGGTGCAGGTGGTCGGTCAACGTCTCCAGCGCGGTATTGGCGAGCTCCGCCACCAGTACCAAGCCTACCGCCAAGGCCAGAATGGCCCACCACAGCGCCGCCGGGCGCACCAGCAGCAGCACGATCAGGACGACGACGGCGGCCAGCAACTGGGTGCGCAGGCTTTTTTCCCGCCCGACGGCCAGCACCAGTCCGCGCAGTGCGTAACCCAGCCGCTTATCGAATGACTGTCCTTTCACTCCCTCTCCTTGTGCGTTCTGTCTGATGTGCTGCCGCCGGTGTCAGCGCCGGATCCAGCCCGTGGCAATGGGCCAGGCGAAGAGCGTGCGGTAGAGCCGCAGGGCGAGTCGGGTGGTCTGATCGCCGACCCGGGCCCAGAACGGTGTCACCACGGCTTGGCTGATGCCGCTTACCGCGACGGCGCCGAGCATGTCGAGTGGAAAGTGCACGCCAAGGTAAATGCGTGCCCAGGCCACGCTCAGGCTGACCAGCAGTACCAGCGTGCCCAGCGGTTTTTCCCGGCCCAGGAACAAGGCGATGCCGATGCTGGCGAATACCGTCATGTGATCGCTGGGAAACGACGAGTCGGCGGCGTGGGGTATGAAGGTGTGCCCCAGCCCCAGGGCGAAGGGACGGGGATGCGGCCAGATCAGCCCGATCAGCTGGTTGAGGCCGAGGGCCAGCAAGGCGACCAGGCAGGCTTTGAGGGCGACGTTGCGGCGCGCATCGTTACCCCAGAACCACAGGCCAAGCAGCAGCAGCGGGATCAGCAGGATCAGGTCGTCGGCGACGACGGTGGCGGCGGCGATACGCCACCACGGGCTATCGGGAGCCCCATTGAGGGTGAGGAACAGGGCCTGGTTCAGGGCTTCGAGGTGAGTCATGCGGGGATTGTCCGGGAAACCGTGTCGATGGGGAGGGTGTGCCGCCGTCTGGCCACGATGATAACGTCGCTGACCCGATTCGTCTGGGCGGGGCGGTGCTGGCGAACTGCTGTGGCGAGCATAGGCCAGCGCCGGGGAGCAGCGGTGCCTGTCACCTCATTTTAGACGGCAGCTGGATGACTTCGCCGGCCACCATGAAGTTCCCATAGCCGCGGTGGTGCAGCGTCTGCGGTGCGGGGCGCGTCGGGTCGATCCAGGCCGCTAGCACCTCGAGGACGAAGAAGTCGTATTTCTCCACCAGGGCGGTATCCACGACCTGGCACTCGAGGTTGGCGTAGCATTCCGCGATCAGCGGCGCGGCGATGCACGAGGCGGGGGCCGGCGTCAGGGGCAGGGTGGCGAACTTGTCGACCGTCCGCCCGGAGCTATTGCCGCAGGCGACCACCTGCTCCGCAAGATCGACGGTGGGAATGTTGATGGCGCATTGCCCGCTCGCCGTCAGCAGGGCGTGGCTGGCATTGCGGCGGCTGATCACGCATCCGACCAGGGGTGGCTCGAACTCCAGCATGGTGTGCCACGACATCGCCATGATGTCGGCGTGGCGGGCGTCGCCGGTGCTGACCAGGACCACCGGGCCGGGTTCGAGCAGGCCATACACTTGGGCCAGGGGGTAAGGCTGTTTGGTCACGCGCATGTCCCTTCGCTGGTGGTTGGGTGTGGGCTCGGGTCGAGCCGGATTGTTTCAGCGTAGGCCGGGGGGCGGGGGTGTGCCAACCGCGCATCGCGGTTTGGCGGCACACGGCGGCGTGGCTTCGTCTGGCGCGCGAGGAATGCTCAAAAGGTTGGCCGAAGCGGTCGGTGAGGGCGACGCGGAAACGCGACAGCCCCGCTTCCGGGGAAGCGGGGCTGTGGCTGTTGGCACCGTTGGGGCGGGGACGGGCCGGGCTAGGCCTCGGTCATGGCGTACGAGAAGCGCCGCAGTTGCAGCGGCACGTCGCCCAACTGGGCTTCGCGGCGCGCCAGCGTGACCACCTGCTCGTGTTTGGGCGAGCGTTCGCACACCGGGTCGAGGGTGTTGGCGTCGCCGGCCAGCGCCAGCGCCTGGCAGCGGCAGCCGCCCCAGTCCTTTTCCTTGTTGTCGCAGCCGCTGCACGGCTCCGGCATCCAGGCGGTGCCGCGGTAGGCGGCGAAGGCGGGCGAGTCGAACCAGGCTTCGGCCAACGTGCTGGCCGGGAAGCGCGGGAAGTCGAGGTGGGTGAGGGTCTGTGCGGCGTGGCAGGGCAGCAGCGTGCCGTCCGGCATGACGTTGAGGAAGCGTTGCGCCCAGCCGCCCATGCAGGCCTTGGGGCGGCGCGCGTAGTAGTCGGGGATGACGTAGTCGATCACCATTTTCCCTTTCACCCGCTCGCGCCATTCGGTCACCAGCGCCGTCATGGCGTCGAGCTGGGCTTCGCTCGGGATCAACGCGGCGCGGTTCTGCAGCCCCCAACCGTAGTACTGGGTGTTGGCGACCTCGACGCGGGCGATGCCGCGCGCTTCGGCGTAGCTGAGCATGGCGTCGAGTTCGTGGGCGTTCTGCCGGGTGATGACGAAGTTCAGCGTCAGCGCCAGGCCGGCGGCCTGCACCAGGTCCAGTGCGGCCTGCTTCTTGGCGACGCCGCCCTTGAAGCCGGAGAGCGGCTCGGCCACGGCTTCGTCCAGCCCCTGGAAGCTGAGCTGGACGTGGTTCAAGCCGGCCTCGGCCAGCACCGCGAGCTTGGCTTCGTTCAGCAGCACGCCGGAGGTGATCAGGTTGCTGTAGAGGCCGAGCCGGCTGGCGTGCGCCACCAGCTCGGGCAGGTCGGCGCGCGCCATCGGCTCGCCGCCGGAGAAATGCACCTGCAGCATGCCCATCTCGGCGGCTTCGTCGAGGATGGCGCACCACTCGGCGGTGCTGAGTTCGGCGCTGGCCGGGGTCAGCGCCAGCGGGTTGGAGCAGTAGGCGCAGCGCAGCGGGCAGCGGTGGGTGAGTTCCAGCAGGACGGCCAGCGGCGGGGTCAGGGCGGTATCAGTCATGGCGCAGGAACCCTTTCTCGCTCATGGTGGTGAACAGGGCCAGCACGTCTTGCTGCACGGTGTCGAGCGGCGCGGCGTATTCGGCGGCCAGGCTCGCGCACAGCGCGCCGATGCTCTGGCCGCGGTTGCGTTCCAGAATCAGCCGCGCCATGTCGTCGACGATCAGCATGCGTTCTGGCCCCAGCAGCACCCAGCGTTCGCGCACCTTGTCGTGCTGCAGCCGGGTGCCGGGGGCGAGCCGCACGGTGCTCTCGAGGGTCAGCATGGCGGCCGGCTCGGGTCGAAGGCGCCCGGCGGGATCATGCCCGGCGCGACGTAGGCGGCGTAGAGCGCGTCGAGCTGCGCCCACAGCACGTTGCACTTGAAGGTTAGCGCGTCGAGCACGCCCTGTTGTTCGGCCAACGTGGTGGCGTGGCGCTTGACGTAGTCGAGCGCGAAGTCGGCGTCGCGCGGCGCCTGGGAGAGGCGGCGGCGGAAGTAGGCCAGCACCTTGTCGTCGATGAAGTCGTAGTTTTCCAGGAGGCCGACGATGCGCTCCTTGTGGATGGCCGGGGCGAACAGTTCGGTGAGGCAGGAGGCGACGGCGACCACCGGCGGGTGGCGCGCCACGAAGTCGACGTAGGCTTCCACCGCGAACACCGTGGCGGGCAGCGCGCCCTGGCGCGAGATGACGTAGTCGCGCGCCAGGCCGAGGCCGTCGGTGAGCACCAGCCAGCGTTCGATGCCGCCTTCCTCGTCGCCGTAGCCGTCGTGGTCGAGGATGCGCTGCACCCATTCGCGGCGCAGTTCGCGGTCGTGGATGCGGCTGATCAGCGCGGCGTCCTTGCGCGGGATCGCCGCCTGGTAGCAGTAGCGGTTGAGCGCCCAGGCCTGCACTTGGCCGAAATTCAGCTTGCCGCCGTGCAGCAGGTGGTGGAAGGGATGACGGTTGTGATAGCGCTCGTGACCGATGGTGCGCAGCGCATCTTCCAGTTCGGCCGGCGACAGCACGGCAGTAAGGGGCTTATTCAACGCAGAACTCCATGCCGTCACGGGCCAGTTGCCAGCCGGCGGCGACGATGGCGGCGCGCTCCGGGCTGTCGGCAAGCAGGACGGGGTTGGTATTGTTGATGTGGATGAACAGCTTGCGTGCCAGCGGCACGTCCTGCCACAGCGCGATCGCGCCGCCCTCGCCGCTCATCGGCAGGTGACCCATGCGCGAGGCGGTCTTGTGGCCGACGCCGCAGGTGATCATCTCGTCCTCGGTGAAGGTGGTGCCGTCGAACAGCAGGCTGTCCTCGGGGCGCAGGCGCGCCTTGATGTCGCCGGGCAGCGCGGCGCAGCCGGGCAGGTAGAACAGCCGGCTGCGCGAGCCCACCGCGCTCAGGGCGAGGCCGATGGTGTCTTCCGGCACGCTGCCGAAGTTGGCGGCGTGCGGGTCTTCCAGCCACAGCGCGACCTTGCCGGGGATGGTGAAGGGTTCGACGCGCACCCCGGTGTCGGCGCCGTTGGCGTCGAGCACCGGTTGCGGCTGATCCAGCGTCAGGGTGCGGCGCGCCACCTGCTGGCGGTCGAGCACGTTGAACACGGCGTTGGCTTCCAGCACGCGCTGCACGCGGCCGCTGGCGTACACCGGGAAGGCCTGGCTCTCGCGCAGCGACAGCAGGCCGGCGATGTGGTCGACGTCGGCGTTGGTGAGCAGCACCGCGCTCAAGGGGCTCGAGCGCGGGAAGCTCTGCGGCTGCAGCGCCGGGGCCGCGGCGAACTGCTGGCGGATGTCGGGCGAGGCGTTGATCAGGACCCAGTGCGCGCCATCGGCGGATACCGCGATCGATGATTGCGTCTGCGGCGTGGCGCGGTGGCCGAGACGGGCTGCCTGGCAGACGTCGCAGGCGCAGTTCCATTGCGGCAGGCCACCGCCGGCCGCGGCACCGAGAATGATGACGCGCAACATGGGGTCGGGTCCTTGTCTTAGCGCTCGGCGCACATGTAGCAGTTGATCTCGCAGCCGAGGGAGACTTCGATCACTTTCGGGGTGGTCCAGGTACGCATGGTGAATCCTCCAAATTGAGAACTGAATTGCCGGATGGCCACTTCACTATAAGGAGGACGGGAGCCGCATGAGAATGCGACTTTAGTCGGACGGGCCTGGGTATTTTTTTCCGCGTCGGGGGCTGGCGCGACGGGGGGCCGGCGTGGCCGCTTCGCGGCGTTTGCAGCGGGCAAAAAAAGGACCCGCCGAGAGGCGGGCCAAAAGCCCTGAATGACAATGCACGGGCAGGAGGAGTCAATCGGTAGGCTGGTCGGGGACGGCCAGCGCGGGGAGTTCGGCCAGTTCGTAGAGGGCGTAGAGGAAGCCGACGCTGCGGCGCCATTCGGCGCGCGCCTCGGCCCAGCCGGCGAACTCGGCCGGGATCGGCAGCGCCATCGCCTCGGTCGGCGTCAGGCCATGCCGCGCGGCGTCCTTGAGCGTGGCGTCGAGCCACTGCAGGTAGCGGCGCGTGGCGCGGATCGGGCCGGCGTCGTGCGTCACCGCGCCGTGGCCGGGCACCAGGGTCTTGAACGGCAGCGCTTCCAGGCGGTCGAGCGCGGCCAGCCAGTCGGGCAGGCTGGCGTTGGGCAGGGTCGGTGTGCGGCCGTTGAACACCTGGTCGATGGCGTACAGCACGCCGCTGGTGTGGTCGAACACCGCGATGTCGGACTGGGTGTGGCCCGGCACCGCGATGAATTCGAGCGTGTGCCCGCCGATCTCGCGCACGCCGGGCGTGAGCGGGGCGTTGGGCAGCAACGGCTCGGTGCCCTGCATGCGGTCGCCGACCAGGCGGTAGAGGTTTTCGGCCAACCCTTCGGCTTCGTTCCGGAGCATGCCCGTGGTTTTTTCGTCGGCGCGGATCGGCACGTCGCTGAAGGCCTGGTTGCCGAGGAAGTGGTCGGGGTGCTTGTGGGTGATGACCAGTTCGCGCACCGGCTTGCCGGCGGTGCGCTCGATGACGCGGCGGTACTGTTGGCCGAAGGCGCGCGACGGCCCGCTGCCGATCACCACCACGCCCTCGGCGGTGGCGATGAAGGCGGTGTTGACCAGGAAGCCGCCGTTCTGCGGGGTGAAGTAGCCGGTGTCGGCGATCACCGCCCAGCTGTCGGGGGCGATGGCTTGCGGCGTGATCGGATACTCGGCGGCGCGGGCGCCGCTCACGGCGCCGAGTCCGGCCAGCAGCGCGGCGAGCAGGCGCAGGCGGCGCGTCATCATGGCAGCACCGGCAGGCGGCCGCCGAAGGCGTTGCCGTCGCTGTCCTGGGCGTCGATCCGCAGACTGTCGCCGTCGAGCCGGGCGAGCTGGAAGGTGAACAGCGGGTTCTCGGCGAGCGGCGCGTCGAGGCTGAGATGCGCCAGAGGCTGGCCCGCGCTGTCGCTGAGCCGCAGCTGCGTCAGGTGGAACTTGGGCGTATTGCCGACCAGCCCGGTGTCCATCGGGTGCATCACGCGCAGGCGGATGCGGTGGGTGGCGCCCTCGCGCCAGACCCGGCCGTACATCTTGCCTAGCAGGTTGGCCCAGTCGGTGCTGGCGCGGGTCGGGGTGGGCAGGGCGCAGCCGCCGCCCGGGGCGTCGACCAGCTGCCCGCCGACGTGCCAGACCCCCTGGGCGTCGCGCGCCGCGGCGCGGATCGGCGTGGCCTGGTTGACGCGCATGGCGACGGCGAAGACCGGCTGCAGCCGCAGCGGCTGGAAGCGCAGTGCCAGCGGCAAGGGGTTGTAGTCGGCGAACAGCACGATCTCCTCGACCCGGCCGAGCGCGCTGGCGTCGACGCTGACCGGCACGCGCTGGCCGTCTTCGACCTGCTGCGGCAGCGTCACCTTGACGCGCTCGTCGAACACCGCCGGCTGGTCGCCCAGCACGGTCTTGTGCATCACGTCCCACATCACCGAATGCAGCGGGTCGGCCTGCGGTGCGGCGTACAGCGGCAGGCTCGTGCCCAGCAGGGCGATCAGGGCGGGGAGGTGGCGGGCAAGGGGCGGCATGGCGGGGTCCGGGGCTCAGTGCTCGTCGGGCGCGCGGTAGCTGACCTGGTAGCGGGCGAACAGCCGGGCCAGCTCGCCCGACTGGCGCAGCTCGGTGACGATGTCGCTCGTCGCCCAGGCCAGGTCGCGCAGGCTTTCCTTGGTGGCCATGCCGACTTCCCAGCGCGCCTTGATCAGGCCGGGCGCCTGCGGCTGGCCGAGGCGCCACTCGCCGCGTGGCAATCCCCATTCCAGTTCGCTCTGGGTGCCGTACACCGCGCCGGCCTTGTCCTCGCGCAGCGCGGCCACCGCGCCCTGGGCGCTCGGGTAGTGCTGCAGCTGGCTGCGCAGCCGGCCGCCCTGCAACGAAGACAGGTAGAGGTCGGCCAGGCTGTCGTTTTCCACCGCGATGCTGTCCTGGCCGATCTGCAGGGTGGAGCCGGGCACGTTGCCGCCGGCCCAGGCGAGGTTTTCGCTGTAGTAGGCGCTGAACAGGTAGGCGTTGTCGTTGCGGCGCGCCAGTTCGCGGTCGAACGGCACGTGCAGCATCAGGTCGGCGGTGCCGCCGCCGAGGTAGTGACCCTTCCAGACGGCATTGCGCAGGTCGCCGTCGACGTCGTCGGCCGGGGTGATCGGCATGAAGTTGACCGCCAGGCCGAGCTTCTTGCCGATGGCGCGCGCCAGATCGACGTCGATGCCGGTGAGTTCGCCGTCCTTGACGAAGGAGAACGGCGGGAAGTCGCGGTACACCGCCACCCTGAGCACTCCGCCCGCGCGGATATCGTCCAGATTGGCGGCGCGGGCCTGCTGCGTCAGCAGCAGCGGGGCCACGAGCAGAGCGGTCAGAAAATGGCGGCGGTTCATGATGTCATTCCTGATGCACGGTATCGAGCCAGGAGCGGATGGCCCAAGCGGCTTCCTGCGACAGGATGCCCTCGAACGGCGGCATGTAGGTCACGCCGTTGCGGATCGAGCCGTGGCGGATGCGGCCCTGGAACACCGCGTCGCCTTCTTCGCCGGCGGGCAGCTGGCGCAGGTCCGGCGCGATGCCGCCGGAGATGGCGTCGATGCCGTGGCAGCGTGCGCAGTTCTGGGCGAAGGCGGAATGCCCGATGCGGATGGCGTCGGCATCACCGCGGTAGGGGTTGCTGTCCAGCCATTCGCTGCCGAGCTTCTTCAGATTGCCGGTATCCACCGGTTGCGGGGTGACGTTGCCGTGACCGTAAGCGGTACCGAGGAGGGTGAGACTACCGGCGAGGGCCAGCGTCAGCATGCGGAGGGTGGCGGGTTTCATGTCGTGCTTCCTTGCTCTGGTGGTGAAGAACTATTCGCCAGCTCGGCCAATTCGGCCTCGCTGAACAGGCGCGAGCGGGTGATGAAACGTACCCCTTCGGGTGCCTCCACCGAAAAACTCGAGCCGCGACCGGGAACCAGGTCGATGGTCAGGTGAGTGTGCTGCCAGTACTCGTACTGAAAAGCGCTCATGTAGAACGGCACGCCGGCGATCTCGCCGAGGTGGACGTCCTGGGCGCCGAGATGAAAATCGCCCTGCGGGTAGCACATCGGGGCGCTGCCGTCGCAGCAGCCACCGGACTGGTGGAACAGCAGGGGGCCGTGTCGCTCGGTCAGTTTGCTGACCATGGCGGCCGCGGCGGGGGTGATGTCAACGCGATTGACCATGGTGTTCCTCGCGCCGGGCGGCATGGCTGCCGCCCCGCAGGTTTGATGCCCAAGAGGAGGGATCCCCGTCATGGGCAGGCCGAGGTCGAAGCGGGAAGCTCCGCGGAGAGGGGGGCCGCGAGCACCGCCACGTCGAGATCGGCCTGCCATGCAGGAAGGTTTCCTACTCTCAGAAGAAGCCCAGTGCGTTCGGGCTGTAGCTCACCAACAGGTTCTTGGTTTGCTGGTAGTGGTCGAGCATCATCTTGTGGGTTTCACGACCGATGCCGGACTTCTTGTAGCCGCCGAACGCGGCGTGCGCCGGGTACAGGTGGTAGCAGTTGGTCCAGACGCGGCCGGCCTTGATCTCGCGACCCATGCGGTAGGCCAGCGAGCCGTCGCGCGTCCACACCCCGGCGCCCAGGCCGAAGGAGGTGTCGTTGGCGAGCTGCAGCGCTTCTTCCTTGTTCTTGAAGGTGGTGACCGCGACCACCGGGCCAAAGATTTCTTCCTGGAACACGCGCATCTTGTTGTGGCCGGCGAGGATGGTCGGCTCGACGTAGTAGCCGCCGGCCAGATCGCCGCCCAGCTGGGCACGCTGGCCGCCGGCCAGCACCTGGGCGCCTTCCTGGCGGCCGATGTCGATGTAGGACAGGATCTTGTCGAGCTGCTCGGACGACGCCTGGGCACCGATCATGGTGCTCATGTCGTACGGGTTGCCCTGCTTGATGGCCTTGACGCGGGCCACGGCACGCTCGATGAAGGCGTCGTAGATCGATTCCTGGATCAGGGCGCGGCTCGGGCAGGTGCACACTTCACCCTGGTTCAGGGCGAACATGGCGAAGCCTTCCAGCGCTTTGTCGAAGAAGGCATCGTCGGCGCTCATCACGTCTTCGAAGAAGATGTTGGGGGACTTGCCGCCCAGTTCCAGCGTGACCGGAATGATGTTCTCGGAGGCGTACTGCATGATCAGGCGGCCGGTGCTGGTTTCACCGGTGAAGGCCACCTTGTTGATGCGGGTGTTGGTGGCGAGCGGCTTGCCGGCTTCCAGGCCGAAACCGTTGACGACGTTGAGCACGCCCGGCGGCAGCAGATCGCCGATCAGGTCCATCAGCACCATGATCGCCATCGGGGTCTGCTCGGCCGGCTTCAGTACCACGCAGTTACCGGCGGCCAGCGCCGGGGCGAGTTTCCAGGCCGCCATCAGCAGCGGGAAGTTCCACGGGATGATCTGGCCCACGACGCCGAGCGGCTCGTGGAAGTGGTAGGCGACGGTGTTGTCGTCGATCTCGCCGATCGAGCCTTCCTGGGCACGGACGCAGCCGGCGAAGTAGCGGAAGTGGTCGACGGCGAGCGGGATGTCGGCGGCGTTGGTTTCACGCAGCGGCTTGCCGTTGTCGGCGGTTTCCACGGCGGCGATGAAGGATTGGTACTGCTCCATGCGGTCGGCGATGCGCAGCAGGGTGTTGGAGCGCTCGGTCGGGGAGGTGCGGGCCCAGCGGTCGAAGGCGGCGTGGGCGGCGTCGAGTGCGAGTTCGACGTCTTCGGCGGTGGAGCGGGCGACTTCGCACAGCGGCTGGCCGGTGATCGGGCTCAGGTTGGTGAAGTACTGGCCACGCACCGGGGCGACCCACTTGCCGTTGATGAAGTTGTCGTATTGGCTGCGCAGCGGGATGGTGTTCTGGATCGAGTTCAGGGTCTGTTGCAACATGACGTTCCTCCGGTTTGGTGAGACGCTGGTCTGTTGGATGTACAGCCTAGCAGTGGTTTCATTGTGCGAATCGGAGGGGCATTCAGCCATTCGACTTTGGTCGCAGAGGGGGAGGGGGGCGAGATGGGCCGTGGTGTATGGCACTGGAGCCTGTCCTGGAAAAGCGGCTTCGGCCAACCTGTTGTGTTTGCCGATCTCTTCGCGTGGACGTCGCACTGCCAATGCGGGTAGTTGGAGGCGTGGGGTTGGCCGGTCCCGCCCGGCAGGCGGGTCGAGGGGCTTGTCTCGCCAAGCCCCTTGACGCTCCCGAGGCGAGCCCACCGCCGCTGGTGTCTGTCTGACTGGAGGCTGGCGAGGCGCCGTGCAAACTCGCTGTTCGCTAACGACGAACGGCTCAGACAGCGCACGGCTTAAAACCTCGCCATCCCCATCCCGCCGACGCGGCGGAAGGGCGGATGGGGCGCGTCGGTCATGTTTGGGGGCTGGGTGAAACTGGCGGTGGCGGGGGTCGTTTCCACCCGGCCTCTTTGCCTGGGTTGTGGCTTGCCTGTTTGGGTTGGTGGAGGTGTGGGGTTTGCCGGTCCAGCCCGGCAGGCGGGTCGAGGGGCTTGCGTCGCCAAGCCCCTCGACGCTCCCGAGGCGAGCCCCCCGCCGCTGGTATCCGTCGGGCTGGAGGCTGGCGAGGCGCCGTGAAAACTCGCCGTTCGCTAACGACGAACGGCTCAGACAGTGCACGGCTTAAAACCTCGCCATCCCCCATCCCGCCGGCGCGGCAGGAAGGGCGGATGGGGACATCGGTCATGTCTTGGTTTTGAAGAAAACAGGCAAAGGGGAGAGGGGATGTCCTCTGCGGCGTGGTCGAAATCATTGTTTGTAGCTCTTCGGCCAACCTTGATGGGTAGCTGCCCTGTTTGTCTTTTCAGCAAGCCGAATCAACCCGGCCAATACGTCAGTAGCGGGCCCCCCCTTCTGCCGTGCCGATGGGTGGGCATGGCAAGGTCTTAAGCGGCTGGCTGTTCGACGCCGGGCGACGTTAGCGCCCGGCTAGTTCCAGCCGCGCCTTGCCATGACCGGGCCCCGGCGGGATCACACGGCGGTGGGGGTCGCCTTTGGGGGTGAAGGGGGAGTTTGGCGACGCAAACTCCCCCTTCCCGTCCGCCGGGCGGAACCGGCAAACCCCACTCCCTCTCCAGTGACATCGAAGGAAACCGCCGGATCGCCAAAGCCGCATGCTGCCCTATCAGACAGCACCGCCCCCCTCACTCCCCCGCTGGCTGCGTCAGATGCGCCAGCAAGGTCCTCAAGCGCGCCGGACGCACCGGCTTGCCCAGCCAGGCCCAGCCGCCGGCTTCCGCCTCCTGCCGCACCTCGTCGCTGCGGTCGGCCGTGATCAGCGCCGCCGGCACCGCGCGGCCCAGGTGCTGGCATACGGCGCGGATCGCCTCGATGCCGGTGGCGCCGTGGTCGAGATGGTAGTCGGCGAGGATCGCGTCCGGTTGCACCGCCTCGCGTTTGAGCAGCTCGATCGCCTCGCTCGCCGAGGCCGCCGCCAGCGGACGGTAGCGCCAGTCGGCGAGCAGCGTGCTCATGCCCTCGAGGATGCTGGTTTCGTTGTCGATCAGCAGGATGGTGGCGCCCTGGCGCTGCGCCGGGGCCGCCAGGGCCGGCAGCGGGTCCTCCGGCTGCGGCGCCGGGCCGACCGCGTCGGCCTCGCCGTAGGGCACCACCACGCCGAACAAGGAACCGCGTCCGAAGCGCGAGCGCACCACCAGGCGGTGGTCGAGCCGGCGCGCCAGGCGGCTGACGATGGCGAGCCCGAGGCCCATGCCTTTTGGACACAGGCTATGGTGTTCGGGCAGGCGCTGGAATTCGTGGAACACCAGGGCGAGCTTGTCGGACGGGATGCCGAGCCCCTGGTCCCACACCCCGATCAGGAGGCCGTCCGGCTGGCGCCGGCAGCCCAGCAGGATGCCGCCTTCGCGGGTGTAGCGGATGGCGTTGGAGAGGAAGTTGCGGAGCACCCGTCCCAGCAGCACCCAGTCGCTGTGGATGATGGCCGGGCTGGAGTGCAGCTGCAGGCGCAGCGACTTGGCCTCGGCCAGCGGCGCGAACTCCTCGGCCACCTGTTCCAGCAGTTGCGCCACCGGGAAGTGGCGTGGTTCGGCCTCGACCGCGCCGGCGTCCAGCCGCGAGATTTCCAGCAGCGTGTTGATCAGGTCGTCCACCGATTCCAGCGCCGTGCCGGTCTTGTCCACCAGCGGGCGCACCGGCGGCGCCAGCTCCTGTCCGGCCAGCGCGGCGAGGAACAGCCGCGCCGCGTTCAGGGGCTGCAGCAGGTCGTGACTGGCGGCGGCGAAGAAGCGCGTCTTGCTCTGCTGCGCGTCCTCGATGGCGCGGATCGCCTCGCGCAGCCGGCCGTTGGCCACGGACAGTTCCTCGGTGCGCTCCGCCACGCGCACTTCCAGCTGTTCCTTGGCCTGCTGCAGCGCCTCGGCGGCGCGCCGGCTCTCGGTGATGTCCTGGATCAGCGCGAAGAACCCCAGCACGCTGCCGTCGCTGGCGAAGTGCGGGATGAAGGTGGCGCGGGCGAACTCGATGTGCTGGCGCGGCGCCGGCAGCTCCAGTTCGAACACCGAGGCCTGCCCCGACAGCGCCAGCTCGACGAAATGCTTGCGGTCGTCGAACAGCTGGGCGCCCAGCACTTCGCGCATCGAGCGGCCGTTGATCTCGGATTGCGGCACGCCGAACCAGCTCTCGTAGCCCTTGTTGGTGAAGCGGTAGATCTGCTGGTTGTCGACGTAGGCGATCAGCGCCGGCATGGCGTCGGTGATCAGGCGCATCTTGGCTTCGCTGTCGCGCAGCGCCTGCTCGGCCGCCTTGCGCTCGCTGATGTCGGTGTAGCTCATCACGAAGCCGCCGCCCTGCATCGGGTTGTACTGCACCTCCAGCGTCAGGCCCTGTGGTGTGCGGTATTCCAGCGTGCCGCCCAGCGGGCAGCAGCGCGACCACTCCGCCAGGTGCACGCCGCCGCCCTCGTCGAGCTGCGCCAGCGCCGGCTGGGTCAGCTCGACGAAGCGCGGGTTCCACTCCATCAGGCGGCCGTCGCGGTCGAACACCGCCAGACCCTGGCGGATGCTGTTCATGGTGGCGTGCAGCAGCTGCGAATGCGCCGCGAGGTCGCGCTCGCGCAGCAGCATTTCCTGGCGCTTGATCTCGGTGATGTCGGTGTAGATCGCCACCCGGCCGCCGCCGGCGATGGCACGCTCGCTGACGCGCTGCCAACTGCCGTCGCTCATCGCCAGGATCAGGCTGTCCTGCGGCGCCTGCTGCACCGCCAGGCGCTGGGCGATCCAGTCCTCCGGGTCGGCCTCGGCGTCGCGGATCAGGTGCGCCGCCACCGCGGCGCGGATCAGGGTCTCGAACGGCAGGCCGGGGGCGATGATCGGGCGCAGCGCCGGGAACATCTCGCCGAACTTGCGGTTGCAGTGGATCAGCCGGTTGTCGCTGTCCCACAGCGCGAAGCCGTCGGCGATGGTCTCCACCGCCACGTTGAGCTGGTTCTTGGCCAGCTCGGCGGCGAGCTTGGCCTCCTGCAGCGCGAAGTTGGAGGCCTCGAGGTCGGCCATGGCCTTCTCCAGGGCGCGGGTGCGCTCCTGGATACGGGTCTCCAGCTCGGCGGCGACCTGGAAAAAGGTGAAGGAGTTGCCGTTGTCGGCCAGTCCCTGCTCGACGCGGCGCATCAGCGCCTCGTTGATCTTGCGCAACTTGGCGTTTTCCAGTTCCAGCGCGTAGAGCCGCTCGGCGCCGTTGGACCTCGGTGCCATCTCACTCATGTTGCGTGCCATAGCCGATGGCGATGCCGGTGAAGGTCTGGTTCACGTGCATCGCCTGGTATTGTTCGCCGTAGGTGGAGAAGCCCACCACCGAGTTCGCCGCGAGCAGGCTGGAGAGACGAGCGATGGCGTCGGAGTGCAGCAGCGGCAGGGTGCGCAGGATGCAGTCGAAGCCCAGCACGATCTGGAACTCGCCGAGCCGGCTGCGCAGGTCGCGGAAGGTGCGCGCCAGGTTGTCGACGATGTCGGTGGCGCGCGTGCCGGACAGCACGATGCCCTCGTCGATGGCGCAGAAGAAGCTCAGGCTCAGATCGGGGTTGATGCGCTGGATCGAGCGCACGTAGGGCACGCCGCCGACGTTGAGCACCAGGGGGTGCGCGGCGAATGACAGCGGGGTGAGGCGCTCGGGCGACACGCCCAACAGCCGCGCGTATTCGGCGGCGGCCGGCTCGGCGTTGATCTCGGTCACCAGGCGCGTTTCGGCGTCGGCCTCGGTCACCACCACGCGCTCGCCGCTGCGGATGGCGTGCTCCGACTTGAACACCTCGAACGGGTGCGGCGTGGCGATCAGCACCAGCGCCGCGCTGTCGCTGACGAACTGGCCGTCCACCAGGATGTGGGTGCGCTCGAAGCGCATGTTGTCGCCGGCCGAGCCGCCGCAGATCGGAATGTCGCCCAGCGCGCGCGCCAGCCGTCCGGCGAGCTGTTCCTCGCGCGCCGACAGGCCGTCCACCAGCAGCAGGGCGAAGGCATGGCGCTCCAGCGGAAAGCCGGCTTTCTGGCCGAGCGAATAGCGCGCGCTCATCACCGTGCCCAGCGCGTCGGACAGGTCGAAGCGGGGCAGGTCGCCGATGGCCTGCACCTCGACGAAGAAATCCGGTTCGGCAAAGCTCACGCCGACGATGGAGTGGCAGCGGTAGCCGTCCGGGCTGATCTCGCCGGCGGTGGTACAGCCTACCACCGGGATGTCGCCGAAGCGGCGCGTCAGCGCGGCGGCCAGTTTGTCGAGCTGGTAGTCGGGGGCGACGAACAGCAGCACCAGCGAGCAGTCGGGCTGCCACAGCTGCTGGTAGAGTTCGTTGGCGACCTGATCGGGGTCGGCGCTGTAGCCATGGCCGCGTCGCACCCGGGAAGGCGGATTGAAACCCATTTGTCTCCACTCTGCTTTGTAGTCGTGATGACGTCTCTGCGGACGTTCGCACCTCATCTTGAACCTTCGCCGCGTAAAACGAAAGTCGAATAGCGCGCGCGCGCGCGCCGCGCCATGCTGCAGTGTACCGTCTGCCGGAGAGCTGCCATGAGCCTGTCCCGTCTCAGCGTTGCCCTGCTGTTGTCGCTGGGCTCCACCATCGCCGTCGCTGCCGAACCGGTGCCGCTGCCGGACGGTTACCGCCTGCAGCACTACCGCGCCCCGACCCCGGCCAAGCTGCCCGGCGCCACGGTGCTCGACAGCCAAACCCTGCAGGCGCTGATCGCGATCCACCACCCGCTGCTGCTCGACGTCATGGCCGCCAACCGGGTGCCGGACGCCGCGGGTGGCAGCCGCTGGGTGCCGGCCACGCCGCGCCGTGACCTGCCCGGCAGCGTGTGGCTGCCCAACGTCGGCTACGGCGAGCTCGAACCCGCCATCGAGCAGTATTTCCGCCGCCAGCTGGAACGGCTGTCCGGCGGCGACCTCGACCGGCCGCTGGTGTTCTACTGCCTGCGCGACTGCTGGATGTCGTGGAACGCGGCGCGCCGGGCGTTGAGCTACGGCTACCGGGCGGTGTACTGGTACCCGGACGGCAGCGACGGCTGGCAGGAAGCCGGCCTGCCGCTGGTCGACGCCGTGCCCGCTCCGCTGTGAAGGTTTTGCCGCACTTGCCGTCCTGTCCGCGCGGGTGACGCCATCGCCTGGCGCGCGGGACGGCGTCACGGCGGGCATCGCCGCCTCGAGATCATCACGCGCAGTAGATATTTTCATAAGCGCTCTCAAGCGCGTTGGCGCGGGCGGTAGCCCAGCAGCGCCAGGGTCAGGCACACCGCCGTGGCGAGCACGGTATGATTGGCCGCCTCGGCCTGCCATTGGCCGTACAGCGCGAAGCGGATCATCTCCACCGCGTCGGTGAACGGGTTGAAGCGGCACAGCTGGTACACCCATTCGCTCGCCTCCTGCATCTTCCACAGCGGATACAGCGCCGAGGACAGGAAGAACACCGGGAATACCACGAAATTCATCACCCCGGCGAAGTTCTCGATCTGGCGCACCTGCGACGACAGCACCATGCCGGCGGCCCCCAGCATCAGCCCGGTCAGCACCAGCGCCGGCAGCACGCTGGCAAAGCCGCTCCACGGCAGGTCCACCCCCGACAGCCGCGCGATCAGCAGGAAGGCGTACACCTGCACCAGCGACACGCACATGCCGGCGAACAGCCGTGAGAACAGCAGAAAGGGCAGCGGCTCGGGGCAGGTCAAGAGCACGCGCATGCTGCCCATCTCGCGGTCGTACACCATCGACAGCGAGTTCTGCATGCCGTTGAACAGCTGCACCATGCCCACCAGCCCCGGCACGATGTAGACGTCGTAGGTGATGTAGGTCTCGTACGGCGGGGTGATGGCGATGCCGAGCGCGGCGCGGAAGCCGGCGGCGAACACCATCAGCCAGATCAGCGGCCGCACCAGCGCGCCGAAGAAGCGCGAGCGCTGCTGCAGGAAGCGGCGCAGCTCGCGCACGATGATGGCCCACAACACGATCCACTTGGTCTTCATGACACCGCTCCGGTACGTAGGTCGAACCAGCTCGCCAGGTTGTCGCAGCCGGACGCGCCCAGCAGCGGCGCCACCGCACCGCTGGCGAGCAGGCGGCCGCGGTGCAGCAGCGCGACGTGGTCGTGCTGCGCGTCGATTTCGTCGATCAGGTGGGTGGCCCACAACAGCGCCAGCCCCTCGTCGCGCACCAGCCGGTGCAGGTGGCCGATCAGGAACTGGCGCGAGGGCAGGTCGAGGCCCACGGTGGGCTCGTCGAGCAGCAGCAGCGCCGGGCGATGCAGCAGCGCGCGCGCGATCTCCACGCGGCGGCGATGGCCGCCGTTGAGGTCGCGCACGCGGTCGCGCCGGCGCGCGGCGAGGTCGAGCCGTTCCAGCTCCTCGCCGATGCGCTGGGCCAGCGCCTTGCCGTGCATGCCGTGCAGCGCGCCGAAGTAGCTCAGGTTCTGCTCGACGCTCAGGTCGAGGTCCAGCGTCGACTGCTGGAACACCACGCCGACGCGCGACAGCGCCGCGGCCTGCAAAGGTTGGCCGAACACCGTGATGCGGCCCGATTTCACCGCCAGCAACCTCGAAAGCAGGCCGAACAGCGTGCTCTTGCCGGCGCCGTTGGGGCCCAGCAGGATGCAGCACTGGCCGGCCTCCACCGTCAGGCTGACCTGGTCGAGCGCCAGCCGCTCGCCGTAGCGGTGGCTCAGCGCCTCGATGGCGAGCGCGGCGCTCATGATCCGCTCACCGCCACCCCCCAGGGGTAGCGTCCCACCGGGATCGACTTGAGCACCTTGAGCGCGGCGGTGTCGATCACCGAGACGTCGTTGCTGATGCCGTTGGTGACCCACAGCTGCTTCTCGTCGGCCGACAGTTCGGCATGCCACACGCGCCGCCCCACCAGCAGGTACTTCACCGGCTGGAAGGTCTTGGCGTCGATCACCGCCACGTGGTTGGCCGGCCCCAGCGGCACGAAGGCGTACCGGCCGTCGCGGGTGAGGCGGATGCCGACCGGCTGGATGCGATCCTTGGGAATGCCGGTGATGGCGAAGGAAATGGTCTTGATGCGCTTGCGGCTGGCGACGTCGATCACCGACACCGTGCCGCCCACCTCGGCGCTCACCCACAGCAGCTTGCCGTCGGCGGAGAAGCGCGCGTAGCGCGGGCGTTGGTCGACCAGGGTGCTGTCCACCAGCTTGCGTGTGGCGGTATCGATCCAGTGCACCATATTGGTGGTTTCCGAGGTGTTCACCGCCCAGCGCCCGTCCGGGCTCACCGCCATGCCCTCCGGCTCGACGCCGACATCCACCTGGCCGGTGACGCGGCGGCTCGCCACGTCGATGATGGTCACCACGTTGCTGTTCTCGTTGGCGATGTACAGCGACTTGCCGTCCGGCGCCAGCGCGAACTGCTCCGGATCCTCGCCCGAAGGCAGGTTGTGGGTGATCTTGCCGCTCGCCAGATCCATCACCTGCACCGTGTTATCGTCGCTGGCGCAGATGAACAGCGACTTGCCGTCCTTCGACAAGGTGATGCCGCGCGGGCGCTTGCCCACCTTCAGGGTTTTCACCACCTGCAGCGTGCTGCTGTCGATCACCGACAGGGTATGGTCCTTCTCGTTGGAGACGTAGACGTTGGCGGCCATGGCCTGCGATGCGGCGAACGAGGCCAGCAGCAGGGCGGCGAGACGGGAAAGAGGGTGGGGCATGGCGGTTCCTTGGGTGGCGGGGCAGCTCAATGGCCCGGGCATTTCACTTCCGGGGCGTCGAAGCCCAGGGTGTCGAGGTCGGTGCGCGGGTGCAGGAAGCCGTCCTGCGGCGACAGGCTCACCAAGGAACGCGGCTGCGCCACCATCATCGGCTGGCGCAGTTCGCCGTTCCACGGCCGATACGACAGAGTGCGGCCCTTGAAGCCGGCGAGCTGGAACTCAGGCCCGCGGATGTAGGCGGAGAGTTTGGCGGTCTCGCCGCTGGCGGTGCGGCTGGCCGCTTCGCCGACGCTGCGCACTGCCGCCCAGGCGGCGTAATCGACCGGCTGCATTGGGCGGTGGCTCTGCTGGCGGAAACGGTTCTGCAACTGCACCGCGCCCCACTGCTCGGCGGCGGCATGCCAGCCGCCGGCCACCAGCCCCTGGGTGCCGGCCACCGGGCGCGGCAGCCAGGTGCGGTAAGACAGGTAGTCGCCGAAGTCGCCGCTCTCGTCGGCCACGATCAGCACGTCGTAGTCGCCCACCTGGGTGAACACCGGCACCTCGCCCTGCGCGGTGCGGCGCGCGTCGTGGCCGTACTTCCACACCTTCTCGCCGACGATGCGGCCGCCAAAGCGCTTGGCGGCGCGGCGCACCGCCGCGGCGTAGAGCTGGTCTTCCGGGCGCGGCCCGCTCACCAGGAACCACTTGTTCCAGCGCCGCGTCGCCAGGTACTGCGCCAGCGCGTCGGCCTGCATCGCGCGCCCCGGCAGCGTGTGCAGCAGGTTGGCGCGGCACTGGCTCTGGCGCAGGCGGTCGTCCGGGGCGCCGGCGTTGAACCATAGGTAGCGCCCTGCGGCGGGCTGCGCCATCAGGCGGTCGATGGCGCCGGCGCTGACATTGAGCACCACGAAGCCGGCGCCGCTCTTTTGCACCTTGGCCAGCATGTCGGCGCCGCTGGCGCCGGTCGGCACCGCGATGCGCGCGAGCTCGAAGCGCTGCTGCAGGAATTTGCCGGTGGTGTTGTTGTCGCTGATCGCCAGCTCGGCGCCGGCGCGTCCCAGGTCGTCGGGCACCGGTTCGATGTTGGCCAGCGGATTGGTCGCAACGCGGGCCTCTTCCAGGTAGGTGAGGCGGATCGTGGTCTGGGCCGCCGCCGGCAGGGCCAGCAGGCCGGCGGCAAGGCAGAACGCAAGGCGGACGGGGAGCGCGGGCATGGCGGTTTCTTCAACGGGTGGGAGGGGTGCTTGAAGATTGGCCCGGCCGTTGCCGGGCGTCCATTCGACTTAAGTCGCATGCCCCAGGGGCGTTTCTGCGACTTAAGTCGAATTGGCGATAAGGGAGGTGCTGCCGAGAATTCAGGGGGACCGGAGCGCTTTCAGACCCGGCAACCACTACAAAATCGGAGAGCCAGATGAGAAACAGCATGCCGACGCGCACGTGGCGTCTGACCACCCTTTCCACCTTGCTGGCTTCGGCCATGCTGGCGCCGCTCGCCACGGCCGCTGTCAGCGACAAGGACATCCTCAACGACAGCAAGACCACGCAGGACGTGGTGTCCTACGGCATGGGCCCGCAGGCGCAGCGCTTCAGTCCGCTCACCCAGATCAACGCCAAGACGGTGAAGAAGCTGGTGCCGGCCTGGAGCTTTTCCTTCGGCGGCGAGAAGCAGCGCGGCCAGGAAGCCCAGCCGCTGGTGTACGACGGCGTGATCTATACCACCGCCTCGTATTCCCGCGCCTACGCCGTCGATGCCCGTACCGGCAAGAAACTGTGGGAATACAACGCCCGCCTGCCGGACGGCATCATGCCGTGCTGTGACGTCATCAACCGCGGCATGGCCATCTACGGCGACCTGGTGTACTTCGGCACGCTGGATGCGCGCCTGGTGGCGCTGGACCGCCACACCGGCAAGGTGGTGTGGACCAAGAAAGTCGGCGAATACAAGGAAGGCTATTCCTACACCGCCGCGCCGATGGTCGTGAAGGGCAAGCTCATCACCGGCGTCTCCGGCGGCGAATTCGGCATCGTCGGCAAGGTCGAGGCGCGCGATGCACTGACCGGCGAGCTGGTGTGGTCGCGTCCGGTGATCGAAGGCCACATGGGCACGCTCAACGGCAAGGAGAGCACCATGACCGGCAAGCTGAACGCCACCTGGGAAGGCGATCAGTGGAAGCAGGGCGGCGGCGCCACCTGGCTTGGCGGCACCTACGATCCGGAAACCGACACCATCTTCATGGGCACCGGCAACCCGGCGCCGTGGAACTCGTGGACGCGCAAGGGCGACAACCTCTACACCGCCTCGACGCTGGCGATCAACCCCGACAACGGCGAGATCAAGTGGCACCTGCAGACCACCCCGCACGACGGCTGGGACTTCGACGGCGTCAACGAATTCATCCCGTTCGACCTGAAGAAAGACGGCAAGGTGATCAAGGCCGGCGCCAAGGCCGACCGTAACGGCTTCTTCTTCGTGGCCGACCGCACCAACGGCGACCTGCTGGGCGCCTACCCCTTCGTCTCCAAGATCACCTGGGCCAAGGGCTTCGACCTGAAGACCAAGCGCCCGATCTACAACGACGAAGGTCGTCCGGGCAACCCGTTCGACCCCGCTTCGCAGGGCGCCGACGGCAAGGGCAAGCCGGTGTTCTCCGCGCCGTCCTTCCTGGGCGGCAAGAACTGGATGCCGATGGCCTACAGTCCGAAGACCGAAATGTTCTACGTACCCAGCAACGAATGGGGCATGGACATCTGGAACGAACCGATCACCTACAAGAAGGGCGCGGCCTACCTCGGCGCCGGCTTCACCATCAAGCCGCTCTATGAAGACCACATCGGCGTGCTGCGCGCCATGGATCCCAAGACCGGCAAGATCAAGTGGGAATACAAGAACCCGGCTCCGTTGTGGGGCGGCGTGATGACCACCGCCGGCAACCTGGTGTTCACCGGCACGCCGGAAGGCTTCCTCAAGGCGTTCGATGCACAAACCGGCAAGGAGCTGTGGAAGTTCCAGACCGGCTCCGGCATCGTCGGCAGCCCTGTCACCTGGGAAATGGACGGCCAGCAGTACGTCGCCGTCGTCTCCGGCTGGGGTGGCGCGGTACCGCTGTGGGGCGGCGAAGTGGCCAAGAAGATCAATACCATCACCCAGGGCGGCAGCCTGTGGGTATTCAAGCTGAGCCAGTAATCGAGTAGTCGCCGGCGGCGCGCCCTGGCGTGCCGCCGGCAGGAGAGAATCATGTTGAAAGCATTGCATATCGTCGTGGCGGGCCTGGTCCTGTTGCCCGCTCTGGCCTCGGCCGAGCCCTCCGCCGGGGAATCGCTGGCCAAGAAAAGTGGCTGCTTCGCCTGTCACAGCGTCCAGCGAAAAGTGATCGGTCCTGCTTACAAGGACGTGGCCGAGCGTTATGATGGCGAGAAGGGCGCAGCCGACAAGCTGGCCCTCAAGGTCAAGGAAGGGGGCAGCGGTGTCTGGGGCAGCGCCGGCATGCCACCGCAAGCCCAGCTCAAAGACGAGGATATCCATCACATCGTCGAATGGATTCTGAGTCTGAAATGATTCCGAGCCGGCTGGGCATCACGCCCCGCCGGTTTGTTTTCGAGCCCGTCGCCACGCCGCGCGCCGCCCCCGCGCGGAAGGCCGAGGGCTCCAGGAGCCGTTCAAGATGGAAGCCACGGTGCTGATTGCGGACGACCATCCGCTGTTTCGCGAGGCCATGCGACTGGTGGTGTCGTCCGCGTTGGGCGAGGGCAGCGAGATCGTCGAGTGCGAGTCGCTCGACGCGGCACTCGACGCGGTGCGCCGCAACCCGGCCATCGAGCTGGCGATGATCGACATCAACATGCCGGGCATGGACGGCCTGGCCGGGCTCGCCCGGCTGCGCCAGCAGGCGCCGACGCTGCCGGTGATCGTGGTCTCGGCCGACGAGCGCCACAGCACCGTGGAGGCGGCGATGTCGGTGGGCGCCTCCGGCTTCATTCCCAAGTCCTTCTCGCGCGACAGCATGACCGAGGCGGTGAACGCGGTGCTGGGTGGCGACATCTACCTGCCGCCGTCGCTGGCCGACCGCGACACCGGGGTGCCTGGCAGCAGTCCCGAACAGTTGCAGGACCTGGCCAGCCGTCTCGCGCTGCTTACCAAGCAGGAACGCTGCGTGCTCGACTACATCGTCGGCGGCAAGTCGAACAAGGTGGTGGCGATCGAGCTCAACATCGCCGAGAGCACCGTCAAGGCCCACGTCTCGGCCATCCTGCGCAAGCTCAAGGTCTCCAGCCGCACCCAGGCGGTGATCAAGGTCGGCGCCTTGCTGCGCATGTGACGCGCCGCGTCGGTACCGTTCTGGCCGGTGCCATTCCCTTGGAACCCGTTCCCGATCTTGCTGCGCAGCCCTGATCAGGGCTCATGTGCCCTGCGTGCAGAGATTTGCTCCGCGATCGGGAATCCTCATGCACTCCGGCACATTCTGGTTCCTGCGCTGCTCTTCATCCCGCCGAGGGTTGCTCGCGACAGATCGCGAGCAGCTTCTTAGAGCGACTTCTCGAAATGCGCCACCAGGCTCTTCAGCGCCTTGGTGGTGTCAAACAGCTTGCCCACCGCGTCCGCCGCCTGTTCCACGCTGTGCGCGTTGCTTTCGGTGATGGCGCTGACTTTCTCCATGTTGTGCGCCACCTCGTTGGAGGCCTGCGACTGCTGGTTCAGCATCGCCGCGATGTCGCGGGCGCTGTCGGCGACCCCGAGGCTGGCCTGCTCGATCTGGCCCAGGCTGGCCGAGGTCTCGCCGATCAGCGCGCTGGCCTGGCCGGTGACCTGGCTGGCGCTATCGATCGAGGACAGGGCGCCGTGGGCGTGCAGTTGCACCTGACCGATCGAGGCGCTGATCTCGGCGGTGCTGTTGCTGGTGCGTTCGGCCAACTTTCTGACCTCGTCCGCCACCACGGCGAAGCCGCGTCCCTGCTCGCCGGCCCGCGCCGCCTCGATCGCCGCGTTGAGCGCCAGCATGTTGGTCTGGTCGGCGACCTCCCGGATCAGCTCGGTGACCGAGCCGATGCGCGCCACGGCCGCGTGCAGGGTGGCGATGGTGTCGCGTGCCTGGGCGATGACGCCGCGCAGGTCGTCGGTGCGTTGCAGCGAGTGCTGCATGCGCTCGTTGCCCGCCTGGACCAACTGGCGCGCGGTGGCGGCGTGCTCCGAGCCGAGGCGAGTGGAGTCGGCGATCTCGTTGACCGAGACGGTGAGCTGCTCCAGCGCGGCCGCCACCTGGGCGATGTCGTTGCTCTCGTCCTTGGCGCGCGCGCGTAGCGTCTCGGCCTGCTCGCCGATGCGCTGGGCGTCCTGGCCGATACGCTCGGTGGCCGACACCACGTCGGCGAGGATGGCGCGCAGGTTGATGCGGGTGGTTTCGAGACGCTGCAGCAGCACGGCGCACTCACGCGGCCCCTGCTCGGCGATCGGGGCCTTGAAGTTGCCTTCGCCAAAATCGGTCAGCGCCGCGTCGGCGCGCCGCAGCGTGGCCCGTACCCGTTGCTGCAGCAGCAGCGTCGCCGTGCCGCTGGCCAGCAGCACCAGCAACAGCCCGCCCTCGCGCAGCAGGGGGGAGGCGGGCCAGGCGCAGGCCGCGCCCAGCAGCACCGTCGCGGCGAGGATCGCCAGCTGCCATGTCAGCCAGGAGGCATGGTGCTGGCGCCGGGTGGCGGGAAAGGTGGCGCGGCCGGCGTTGATCTCGCGGTACAGCCGCTCGGCTTCGCTCACCTTGTCGCGTGCCGGGGCCGCGCGCACCGACATGTAGCCGACGTGCCGGCCGTGCTCGGTGAGCGGGGTGACGTAGGCATCGACCCAGTAGAAGCCGCCGTCCTTGGCGCGGTTCTTCACCAGGCCCTGCCAGGGATGGCCGTCCTTGATGGTGTCCCACAGATCCTGGAACGCCGCCGGCGGCATGTCGGGGTGGCGCACCACGTTGTGCGGCTGGCCGATCAGTTCCGCCTCGGCAAAGCCGCTGATCTCGACGAAGGCGGGGTTGGCGTAGGTGATGCGGCCCTTGAGATCGGTCTTGGTGACGATCGGCCGGCGCGGGTCGAGAAACAACTCCTGCTCGGTGACCGGAAGGTTCTTGCGCATGCTGCCCCCTTGGATGGAAGGAATGGCGGCCGGAGGAGCGGCGCCATGGCAAACGAATTATTCTTATGGCATTGAATGGGTGCTGCTAACATCTGTTCTAGTTGAAGTTATCCATACTGCAAGCCGTGTTTTGGCGCGCCGGACGACGCTCGGCCAGCAGCCTGAACTCGTCGCCCCCGCCGCGGGTCTACCCTCCCTCCTGCTCATGGCGCCCCGGGACGGTTACAATCGGGGTCGACGTGTTCCCTTTATTACGAGCCGCCCGCCCCGGCTAAGGTGGTGGTCGGCCGGCATTCATTGAGTCGCAAGCGTGATTTCCAGAAAACTCAGTCTGTTGTTGCCGGTTCTGCTGCTGGCGGCGTGCGCCGTGGCGCCGCGCCCGGCGGATACCTCGGTTCGTTTCGAAACCGCCAGCGTGGCCGAACTGCCGCAGTGGCAGCAGCAAGCCGCGGCCGAGTCGCTGACGGCGCTGCAGCAAAGCTGCAAGGCGGTGGCGAAAAAGCCGGAATGGAGCGGCGTGTGCCGCACCGCCGCCGCCGTTCCGGCCAACGACGCCGCCGCGGTGCGCCGTTTCTTCGAGACTCATTTCCAGGCCTGGAAGCTGCGTGACGGCGAGCGCGATAGCGGGCTGATCACCGGCTACTACGAGCCGCTGCTCAACGGCAGCCGCGTCAAGACGGCGCGCACCCCGTACCCGCTGTACGGCGTGCCGGCCGATCTCTTGACGCTGGACGTGCCGCCCGCCGAGCGCGCCAAGAGCGTGCTGGTGGCGCGGCGCGGGCCGGGCAACAAGCTGACGCTGCGTGCCGGCGCGACCGTGGCCGCTCCCGGCGAGGTGGAAGTGCGCCCGGCCGACTTCCCCAGCGACGGCCGTACCAACAAGCTGCGCGGCCGCCTCGAGGGCCAGCGCCTGCGGCCCTACTACACCCGCGCCGAGATCGAGCAGGGCCAGGGCGTCGCCAGCGCGCCGGTGCTGGCCTGGGTGGAAAACCCGGTCGAGCTGTTCTTCCTGCAGGTGCAGGGCTCGGGCCGCATCCAGCTCGAGGACGGCAGCTTCCTGCGCGTCGGCTACGCCGAGCAGAACGGCTACGCCTACCAGTCGATCGGCCGCTGGCTGGTGGACCGCGGCGAGCTGACACTGGCCGACGCCTCGATGCAGGGCATCCAGGACTGGATCAAGGCGCATCCGGGGCGCCAGCAGGAGCTGTTCAACGTCAACCCGAGCTACGTGTTCTTCAAGCCGCTGGCGCACGCCGACGGCGGGCCGCTCGGCACCCTGGGCGTGCCGCTCACCGACGGCTACAGCATCGCCGTCGACCCGCGCTACATCCCGCTCGGTGCCCCGGTCTACCTGTCCACCACCTGGCCGCTGTCGAACCAGCCGCTGGTGCGCCTGGTGCACGCACAGGACACCGGCGGGGCGATCCGCGGTCCGATCCGCGCCGACTTCTTCTGGGGCTTCGGCACCGAGGCCGGCATGTACGCCGGGCGCATGAAACAGCCGGGCAGCCTGTGGATACTGCTGCCCAAGGGCATGAAGCCGAGCCAGGCCATCTGATCCGGACCCGACCATGAAACCAACCCCGTTCCTCCTCATCCTGTCCTTGCTGGTGCTGACCGCCTGCAACGAGTCCTCGTCATCCGCCGCCAAGGAGGAGGGGACCAAGGCGCCGCCGGCACGCGAACTGGCCGCAGCTGACGTGCTGGTCGCCAAGGTGGCCCCGCTGGCCGACACCCTGGCCTTCACCGGCACCCTCAACGCGCTCGACAGCAGCACCGTCGCCGCCGAGGTGGAGGCGGTGGTGCGCGAGGTGGCGGTGCGCGAGGGCGAACGGGTGCGGCGCGGCCAGTTGCTGGCGCGGCTCGACAACGAGACCCTGGCGCAGAGCGTGGCCGAGCAGGAGGCGCAGCTCGCCAACAGCCGGGCACGGCTGGGCTTGGCGCGCGTCAAGCGCGACAAGCAGCGCGAGCTGTATGACCGGGGCTTCATCTCGCGCCTGGCGTTCGAGGAAGTGGAGAGCGATTTCCAGGTGCGCGTCGGCGAGCTGAAAGCCCAGGAGGCGCAACTGGCGCGCGCGCGCAAATCGCTGGGCGATACCCGCCTCAGCGCGCCGATCGACGGCGTGGTGTACCAGCGCGCCATCAACCCGGGGGAGCTGGCGCAGCGCAATACGCCGCTGTTCCGCATCGCCGACCTGTCGGTGCTGGAACTGGCGGCCAGTGTGCCGGCGCGGCTGGTCGGCAAGCTGCACGTCGGCCAGCATGCCCGTTTCAGCGTCGAAGGGTTGGCCGAAGAATTCGACGCCGAATTGGTGCGGCTCAACCCGGTCGCGGCGGGCGGCACGCGCAGCTTCACCGTCTACCTGCGCGTGGCCAACCGTGACGGCCGGCTCAGTGCCGGCCAGTTCGCCAAGGGCGGCATCGTGCTCAACGAGGTCGTCGATGCCGTCAGCCTGCCACTGGCGGCGCTGCACGATCTGGGCGGCAAGCCCTGGGTGCTGCTGCTGGAGCACGGTCGCATCGTCAAGCGCCCGGTCAGCGTGCGCTTGCTGGCCGAGGGCGCCGGGCGCGTCGCCGTCGCCGGAGTCAAGCCGGGCGAGACGCTGCTGGCCGCCAACCTGCTGGGCGTCAACCCGGGCGATGCGGTGACGCTCGCCGGCGCACGCTGAGGACGCCGCCATGTGGTTGACCCGCGTCAGTATCCGCAACCCCTACTTCGCCACGGTGCTGATGCTGGCACTGCTGGTACTGGGACTGTTCGCCGCCTGGCGTCTGCCGGTGGAGGAGTTTCCCGACATCCGCTTCCCGGTGGCGGTGGTCAGCACCGCCTACAGCGGCGCCTCGCCCGAGGTGGTGGAGAGCGAGGTGAGCCGGCCGCTGGAAGAGGCGATCAACACCATCAGCGGCATCAAGCACATCCGCTCCTATTCCTTCGAAGGCAGCTCCACCATCGTGGTCGAGTTCGAGCTCTCCACCGATCCCAACGTCGCGGTGCAGGACGTGCGTGACCGTGTCGGCTCGGTGCAGGGGCGTTTCCGGCGCGAAATCTCCACGCCGACGGTGTCGCAGTTCAACCCCAACGACCAGCCCCTGCTGTCGATCACGCTGAGCTCGCCCGAGGTCAGCCCGCGCACCCTGACCACCTGGGTCGACAACGTGCTGAAGAAGCGGCTGCAGACCGTGTCCGGCGTCGGCGAGGCCAAGCTGGTCGGCGGCGCCAAGCGCGAACTGCGCATCGACCTCGACCCCTACCGGCTCGAGGCGGCCGGGCTGTCGCTGCCCGAGGTGGCGGCGGTGCTGCGCCAGGCCAACCAGGACTACCCGGCCGGCGACGTCGGCACCAGCAGCCGCGAGCTGTCGGTGCGGGTGGCCGGCAAGCTCAAGTCGCCGGCCGACTTCGCCGCGCTGCCGCTGGCCTGGAAGAACGGCAACCCGGTGCGGCTCGCCGACGTGGCCGAGGTCAGCGATGCCGAGGCCGAACCCTCCAGCGTGTCGCTGATCGACGGCAAGCCCGCGGTCGGGCTGGAAATCCGCGCCGCGCGCGGCGCCAACGTGGTCGAGGTGGCGGACGGCGTGAAGCGGGTCATCGCCGCCGAGCGCGGCCAGATGCCGCCGGGCACGGTGGTCACCTACACCTACGACAAGTCGCAGGACGTGAAGAATTCGCTGGCCGACGTGCGCGCCACGCTGATCGAGGGCGCGGCGTTGACGGTGCTGATCGTGTTCCTGTTCCTCGGCAGCTGGCGCAGTACGGTGATCACCGGGCTGACCCTGCCGGTGTCGCTGATCGGCACGCTGTTCGCGGTGCAGGCGCTGGGCTTCACCCTCAACCTGATGACGCTGATGGCGCTGTCGCTGTCGATCGGGCTGTTGATCGACGACGCCATCGTGGTGCGCGAGAACATCGTGCGCCACGCCAACATGGGCAAGGGCCATTTCCAGGCGGCGCTGCAGGGCACCGAGGAGATCGGCCTGGCGGTACTCGCCACCACGCTGACCGTGGTGGCGGTGTTCCTGCCGGTCGGCTTCATGGGCGGCATCATCGGCAAGTTCTTCCACGAATTCGGCCTCACCGTCACTGTGGCGGTGCTGATCTCGATGCTGGTCAGCTTCACCCTCGACCCGATGCTGTCCTCGCTCTGGCACGACCCGCACCACCACGGCGACCGCCACAAGGGCCCGCTCGGGCGCCTGCTCGACGGTTTCGAGAATTCGCTCGACAGGTTGGCCGAAGGCTACGTCGGCGTGATCCGCTGGGCGCTGGGCCACCGCAAGACGGTGCTGGCGGCGGCGCTGGCGCTCACCGTCGGCAGCTTCGCGCTGGTGCCGGTGATCGGCGGCGAATTCCTGCCGCGCGAGGACAAGGGCGAGTTTGCGCTGAGCTTCAAGACCGCCCCCGGCTCCTCGCTGGCCTACACCGAGGGCAAGGCGCGCGAACTGGAGCGTACGCTGCGCCGCCTGCCCGAGGTGAGGTCGGTCAACATCACCGTCGGCGGCGGCCGCTTCGGGGCCAGCAAGAACGAGGGGCGGCTCATCGTCAACGTCGGCAGCAAGAAGCAGCGCCAGCGCGACCTGTTCGCACTGATGGACGCGGCGCGGCGCGAGAGCGGCCGGCTCGCCGGGGTGCAGATCCTGTCGATCGAAGAGCTGGGCAAGAAGGGCGGTGGCGGCAAGCCGGTCAACATCGGCCTGCGCGGCAGCGACCTCGCCCAGCTCGAGCAGGCCGCGGCCGACCTGCAACGCCGGCTCGTCGCCATTCCTGGCGTCAGCGACATCGAGTCCAGCCTGAGCGAGGCCGATCCGGCGCTCAACGTCGAAGTACGGCGCGACGCCGCAGCCAGCCTCGGCATCGACCTCGCCGCCGTCGGCGAGAGCCTGTCCACGCTCTTGGCCGGCAACGTCGTCACCACCTGGGAGGCGCCGGACGGCGAGAATTACGACGTGCGCCTGCAAGTGCCCAAGGAGCAGCGCCGCGAGGGCCTGCTCGACGTGCTGACCGTGGCCGGCCCCGCCGATGCCCAGGGGCACAAGCCGATGGTGCCGCTCTCCACCGTCTCCGCCACCCGCAACGCCGAGAGCCCGCGCCAGATCGACCGCGTCGACCTGTTGCGCGAGGTGACGCTGACCGCCAACGTCTCCGGCCGCGACACCGGCTCGGTGTTCGCCGACATCGGCAAGCTCACGGCGTCGCTCAAGCTGCCGCCGGGGGTGACGCTGGCGCAGCAGGGCGAGCGCCAGGACATGCAGGAATCGCTGGGCTTCGCGGTGCAGGCGCTGGCGATGGGGGTGATCTTCATCTACATGATCCTGGTGGCGCAGTTCCGCAGCTTCTCGCTGCCGCTGTCGATCATGGTGGCGCTGCCGCTGGCCTTCGTCGGCGTGTTCCTGGGCCTGCTCGCCTTCGGCTCCACGCTCAACATGTTCTCGGTGATCGGCATCGTCATGCTGATGGGGCTGGCCGCCAAGAACGGCATCCTGCTGGTCGACTTCATCAACCAGTCGCGGCGCGAGGGCATGGCGCGCGAGGATGCCATCGTCGAGGCCGGACGGGTACGGCTGCGCCCGATCATGATGACCAGCTTGGCGATGATCTGCGGCATGCTGCCCCTGGCGCTGGGCGCGGGCGAGGGCTCGGAGTCGCGCGCGCCGATGGCGCACGCCATCATCGGTGGCATGGTGACCTCGACGCTGCTGACGCTGCTGGTGCTGCCGGTGGTGTATACCTACCTCGACGGCCTGCGCGAGCGGGTGCGGCGGCTTATGGGCGGTAAGCGCGGCGGGAAGGTGGGGAAGATGTTGTAGTGCTGCCGGGCAATGAGGTATTGGTGAATAATTGGGGTTGAAAGGGATTCGAAGTGAATGAAAAAAGCGCCGAGGCGCAGTTTACCAGGGCCGTAAATTTCCTGCGCCGAGGGGATGCGTCTTCGGCCCGCCCGCTAATGACCAAGGTTGTACGGGCATATCCGCAAAGTGCGCCTGCTCATTTCATGCTGGGAATTGCCTGCGCCATGCTGAGTGATAATAAAAGGGCTCTGGAGTGTTTTGATAGAGCGGTGGAGGTTGATTCGTCTTTTATTGATGCCTACATCAACAAGGGCGTGGTGTTGAAGAAAATGGCTTTTTATGATGCAGCGGTAGCTTGCTATGACCGGGCACTTGTCATCAACCCGCGCTCGGCCGAATCGTACAATAATCGTGGAAGCGCCTATCTCGGCCTCGGCCGTCTCCATGAGGCGGTGGAAGATTTTAACCACGCGATCACTCTGAACCCGACCTATGCGGATGCCTATTGCAATATGGGGGGAGCTTTGGCTGACAGTGACGCCTTTGCCGAGGCGCTGTCTATGCTTGACCGTGCCATTGAGCTTGCTCCTGCTATGGCGGAGGCCCACCTGAACCGAGGAAATGCGTTGAACGGGCTGAGGCGTTTCGAAGAGGCCGTTGTCAGCTACGAGCAGGCATTGAAATTGCGACCAAATTATTCAGAGGCGCTCTGTAATCGCGGGCATTCTCTTGTCGAGCTGAACCGGTATGAAGATGCTCTGCACAGTTATAACCAGGCCATCAAACTGGAAAAGAACTATGCGAGTGCCTTTAACGGTAAAGCCAAGTCCCTAGTGGGGTTAAAAAAAATTGATGAGGCCCTCGTCTGTTACGAACGGGCGATCGAATTAAAGCCGGAGGATGCACTATACGAATGGGGAAAAGCATTGTTGCTTATCCTGCAGGGTAATTATGAGGAGGGCTGGAGACTCTACGAGTCTCGCAAGCGGCATAAGAAATTTAAAGAGAATATTTGCCGCATCCAAGATTTTGCACAGCCTCTCTGGCTTGGCGAAGTGAATCTCAGCGGTAAAACTATACTGTTGCATCATGAGCAGGGGCTGGGCGATACGTTGCAGATGTTGAGGTATGTTCCGTTGCTAGCCAAATTCGGTGGGGATGTCGTGGTGCAAGTGCCCGCTTCATTGGTCCAGATCGCGGCCAGTGCCGATCCTGCTGCTCGGATTGTGGCGAAGGGGAATCCTTTGCCCGAATTCGACCTGCAGTGCTCTTTCATGTCGCTGCCAGGTATGTTTAGAACCACCCTAGATACGGTTCCCTCAGCGGTTCCTTACCTGCAGGCGTCTAAGAGCAGCAAGCAATACTGGCACCAGAAGCTAGGGGATAAAAGCAAATATCGCATCGGTCTGGTTTGGTCAGGCTCTGCTCAGCATCGAAACGATCACAATCGCAGTATCCCCCTCATGGCCTTATTACCATTGTTGGATATCGATGCCGAGTTTTTTTCTCTACAGAATGAGTACCGTGAGGCAGATGGTGAAGTGTTGCGTCAGAAAGGACAAATTCAGGATCATGCTAAAGAGTTGGGGACTTTTAATGATACTGCCGGCTTCATTGAACAGCTTGATCTGATTATCTCGGTCGACACCGCCATTGCTCACTTGGCTGGTGCGCTGGGAAAGCCAGTCTGGTTGCTGTTGCCTTATTCCCCGGATTATAGATGGGGTCTGGAGCAATCGGAGAGTGCCTGGTATCCCTCAGCCCGTTTGTTCCGCCAGCCTAGAGCGGAGGATTGGGAGAGTGTTGTACAGACGGTGGCGAACGAAGTAAGCAAGTTAGTCACGGCCTAACCAAGCCGAAAATGCAAAATTCAAAAATGATATAAATATAAGAACTATTAGTATTTTTTAGAATATTTAATGAGTGTACAGTAGGGCGATGCACCTTTAGAAACTCCTGCCATGCGCCACGACTACGCCGACTTCGACTTCATCATCCAGCCCGGCTGGAACAACTCCGCTCCCGAGCACTGGCAAAGCCACTGGCAGCACAGCCTCGGCGCGCGCCGCGTCGACAATGAGGAGTGGAACACGCCGCGGCTGGAGGACTGGCTGGAGGGGCTCGACCGCGCCGTCGAGGCGAGCCGCCGCCCGGTGGTGGTGATTGCGCACAGCCTGGGCTGCGTCACCGTCGCCCACTACGCTCGGCGCCACCCGCACAAGCTGGCGGGCGCGTTGCTGGTGGCCCCGGCGGACGTCGAGCGCGCCAGCGCCCCGCCGGCACTGCTACCCTTTGCGCCCTTGCCCGAAGCGGTGCTGCCGTTTGCCGCGCGCATCGTCGCCAGCGACAGCGATCCGTTCTGCCTGCCGTTGCGCTCGGCACGCCTCGCCAGCCTGTGGCAGGCGCCGCTGGTGTGGCTGCGCCATGGCGGCCACATCAACGTGGCGTCCGGCCATCACCAGTGGGAGGAGGGGCTAGTTGAGCTCGACGCCTTGCTGGATGTCGTGAGCGCGGGGCAGGGCGGCGGGGCTCAACGGCGGGAGGCCTGAGCCGGGAGGTCTCCAGCTAACGGCGCGGACGGCGCCGTCTGGCCGCCCTCGCGGCGGGCTGGGCGGCTCACTCTGCCAGCGCCACCACCACGCGCTTGTTGCGTGCCCCCTTGCTCTCGATCTTCTTGATCACGACCGGGCCGATCTCGCCGGTGCGGGCCACGTGGGTGCCGCCGCAGGGCTGCAGGTCGACGCCGTCGACCTCGATCAGGCGGATCTCCGGCAGTTCCAGCGGGGGCGTGACCGACATGGTCTTGATCAGCTCCGGCTGCGCCTTGAGCGCCGCGCCCGAGGTCATCACCACCTTCACCGCACGGTCCTCGGCGATCAGCCGGTTCAGCTCGCGTTCGATCTCGTCACGATCCAGCACCATGCCTTCCGGCAGGTCGAAGTCGAGCCGGCCCGACTCGGTGGTCAGGTTGCCGCCGGTGACGCCGGCCTTGATCACCACTGACAGCAGATGCAGGCAGGTATGCACGCGCATGTGGCGGTGGCGCCGTGCCCAGTCCAGCTCCAGCGTCACCGGGGTGCCTTCGGCCAACCTTGGGGCATCGGCCGCCACTAAGTGCACGATGTCGCGCGTGGCCTTGTCGCGGCGCGTGTCCTGCACCGTCAGCACCATTCCGTCCGTCGTGCTCAGCGTGGCGCAGTCGCCCGGCTGGCCGCCGCCCAGCGGGTAGCACAGTGTCTCTTCCAGCACCACGCCCTGTTCGTCGTGGCGGCGTACCCGGGTCTCCAGCCGGGTCTGGTAAGGGTCGCGGTAGAAGGCTTCCTGCATGATCTCTCCTGTTGTCCTGTGAGGATGTTCCCGGCAGCCAAACTCCAGGGAACCCGTTCTCAGAACCTGTTTATGATCTCGCGAGCTAGAGCGAGACAAGGCAAAAACGGCTGAGGAAGCGGAGTTTACAAGGGGTAAATGAGCATTCCGAAGACGTGTTTAACGCGGTATCGCCGACGCGCAGCAGATCGTAAACAGGTTCTCAAGAAGAGTGGGGACGGCGCAGCACATTGGCAAGACACACTCGCCGCCGTTTTCGGCCATACAGTTCAGCGCAACCCGCCCAGCCAGCGCAGCAGCTGCCACGCCGCCATGCCGAGCAGCAAGACCCCGGCCAGCCGGCTGATCAAGCGCCGCTGCGGCGTGCCGAGCCGCTCTCCGAGCCGACCCGTAACCATGGCAAGCAGCCCCCACCACAGTGCCGAGCCGGTAAAGACTCCGGCGATCATGCTCCAGGCGTCCGTCGCCGACAGCGCGCTGCGGCTTGCCGCCAACGCCGCGAACACCCCGCTGAAGGCGACGATGGTCATCGGGTTGGCTAGCGTCAGCGCGAAGGTGGAGAGGAACAGCCGTGGCAGCCGCCCTCCCGGCAGCGCGGCGGCGCTGGTGGTGGCCGCTCCGCTTTGCAAGGTGCGCCAGCCGAGCCAGCCCAAGAACACCGCGCCGGGCAGGCTCAGCCACTGCTGCAGACCGTTCAGATAAGCCGACAGCACGGCGAGGCCGAAGGCACCCAGCGCGCCGTACAGCCCATCGGCGCAGGCCGCCCCCAGCCCGCTGACGAAGCCCGCCAGCCGGCCGTGCTGCAAGGTGCGCTGGATGCACAGCAGGCCGATCGGCCCCACCGGGGCGGCAATCGCCAGCCCCATCAGCACCGCCTTGGCGGCCAAGCCCAAACTGCTCTCCATGCTGCTCTCCTCCCGGGTTTTCACTACGCCTCAGTGTGCCCGCGGCAGTGCCGCGCTAACATGGCGAAACACAGGAAGTTAGCAATGGCTGCCTGAAAATATAAGGCTAAAATGAAAAGGGGGAGAAAATCGTCATGGAACTGGACCGGAAAAACTGGGCCATTCTCGAGGCCCTGCAGCAGGATGCCCGACTCACCCTGACCGAGCTGGCGCGCCGCGTCGCTCTGTCGGTGCCGGCGGTCACCGAACGCGTCAAGCGCCTGGAAGAGGCCGGCGTGATCACCGGCTACCACGCCGACGTGGCGCCGCAGCAGGTCGGTTACGGACTCTCCGCGCTGATCGGTATCAACTGTGCCCAACCCTACAAGAACCGCCTGCTCGACACACTGCGCGCCGCGCCGGAGGTGCTGGAATGCTGCCACGTCACCGGCAGCGACTCCTACATCATCAAGGTGGTGACGCGTGACACCAGCCATCTCGAGGCCTTCATCGGCCGCATCAACCACTTCGGCGAGACGCGCACCTCGATCGTGTTGTCGGTGCCGATCCCGCCGCGCGCGATCCAGCCCTGCACACCGGATGGCACGTGAGCCGGGGGCGGCGCGTCACGGGCATGGCGCCAGGCCGATACGCGGGTCTCACCAGCGCGGATGGCGGTGCCAGGGGAAGCCCGGCCAGAAATCGTCGCGGTAATCCAGGCGGTACTCCAGGTAGGCCGGGTAGTAGCGCTTGAGGAAGGCGGCTTCCAGCTCCGCCGGGCAGACATTCTCGTAGCGCTCGCCGCGGCGGCCGACGCGCTCGCCGTTGTCCGGCGTGCAGTACTCGCGCAAGCCTTGCTCGCGGGCCGCCAGGTAGGCCTGGCGGTCGATGCCGAGGCCGAAGCGGGCGCAGGCCTCGACGTGCTTGTCCAGCCGCCACAGTCCGTAGCCCTGGCGGCCGTCTTCCCGTCCCAGCTCGGAGGCGGGTTTGCTGCGGCATTCCTGCTCGTTGAGCGTGGCGCAACCGGCGAGCAGGACCGTCAGCGCGATCAATATGGCTCGGGACATGCAGTTCTCCTGTTTGCCGGTGCAACCGACCTCAACGCAGCAGGCCCGTCACGCGCGCGGCGATCAGTTCCAGCGCCGGGTCGTTGGCGCCGTGCGGCAGAATCACGTCGGCAAAGCGCCGGGTCGGCTCGACGAACTGGTGGTGCATCGGCCGCACCGTGGCCAGGTACTGCGCGACAACCTGCTGCACGGTTCGACCGCGTTCGGCGATATCGCGTTCCAGGCGGCGGATGAAACGCACGTCGCCATCGGTATCGACGAAGAGCTTCAGCGCCATCCGCTCGCGCAGCGCGGCATCGTGCAGCGCCAGGATGCCCTCCAGCACGATCACCGGTGCGGCGACGACGGTCTGGCTCTGGCCCGCGCGGCGATGGGTGGCGAAGTCGTAGTGGGGCATGGCGATCGGCTGCCCCTCACCCAGCGCGGCGAGATGCTCGCGCAGCAGCGCCCAGTCGAAGGCGTCGGGGTGGTCGTAGTTGGTCTGGCTGCGCTGCTCTGCCGAGCGGTGCGGCTGGTCGCGGTAGTAGTTGTCCTGCACCAGCAACGCCACGCGCTCGCGGCCTATGGCCTCGGCCAGCAGGGCGGTGACGGTGCTCTTGCCGCTGCCACTGCCGCCGGCGATGCCGATGATGAAGGGGGAGGTCATGACGGGCATTCCCGAAACGAAAAGACGCGCCATTCTAAAGCAAGGATGGCGCGTCTTGTCTGGTCCGGGTCTGTCAGTCGCCGCCGGCGGCGATTTCCGCTTCGGCCTCATCGTACCACTGCTGCATCGCCGGCAGCTCCAAGATGTGGTCGGCGTAGGCTTGGGAGCGCGCCGGCAACGCCACGTCGTAGCTGACGAAGCGCGCCACCACCGGGGCGTACATGGCGTCGGCGATGGTGAAATGGCCGAACAGGAATGGCCCGTTGTCCTGATGGCCGTGCAGCAGCTCCTCCCACAGCTCGACGATACGGCGGATGTCGGCCGCCGCCGCCTCGGGCACGGCGAAACCGCTGTGGCGCGAGACGATGTCCATCGGCAGGTGCTGGCGCAGCGCGGCGAAGCCGGAGTGCATCTCGGCCGCGACCGAGCGGGCCAGGGAGCGTTCGGCCAGGTCCTCCGGCCACAGCCGGGCCGCCGGAAAGCATTCGGCCAGATATTCGCAGATCGCCAGCGAATCCCACACCCGCAGCTGGCCGTCCAGCAGCACCGGCACCTTGCCGGCGGGGTTGGCGGCCAGGATGCGGCTCTTGGTATCGGGCTGAAACAAGGGAATCAGCTGTTCGTTGAACGGCTCGTCCAGCATCTTCAGCACCAGCCAGGGGCGCAGCGACCAGGACGAGGAATTCTTGTTGCCGATGACCAGGGTGAACATGGGGTTCTCTTTCATGACGGGAGCACTCCTCATTGTGGAAACAAAAACGCCCCGCGGCAAGGCAGGGCGTTTGGAGGGCGTTCAGGACTGGTGAAAGAAATCGTCCCACAGAGACTCCCGGCGGTCCTCGCCGCGCCAAGACGCCGCCGCACGTGTGGTACGGCGAGCATCACCGGAGCGGGATCGGAATGTGCCGCGGACGAATTCACCAGCCATCAAGCCACTTCGTCGATCCAGGCCTGCTGGATTGCTTCCAGCACCTTCTCGCCGCCGCGCTGGTGGTCGTCGTCGAATTCAGGCAGCTCCACCACCCAGTTGTGCAGGTCGGTGAAACGGATCGCGGTCGGGTCGACTTCCGGGTGGGCGTCGGCCAGTTCGATGGCGATGTCGTGGATGTCGGTCCATTTCATGGTTCGGCTCTCCTCAGCGCTTGTAAAAGAAATCGTCGCGCGCGGCCCTCAGTGGGCATGAGCCCCGATCAGGGACGCGCAGAGATTTATTCACAAGCGTTCAGTGGTTCTCGCGGGCGAGGTTGATGGTATAGCGCGGAATCTCCACCACCAGGTCCTCGTCGCTGACGATGGCCTGGCACGACAGGCGCGAGTTGGCTTCCAGCCCCCACGCCTTGTCCAGCATGTCTTCTTCCAGCTCGTCGGCCTCGTTCAGCGAGCCCATGCCCTCGCGCACCACCACGTGGCAGGTGGTGCAGGCACAGGACATTTCGCAGGCGTGCTCGATTTCGATGTGGTTTTCGAGCAGCACGTCGCAGATGCTCTTGCCGCTCTCGGCATCCTCGATCACGGCGCCTTCCGGGCACAGATCGACGTGGGGCAGCACGATGATTCTTGGCATGGGTGATCCTTACAATTCGGCGATGTTGTGACCCTTGAGCGCGCGCTGCACGTTGCGGTCCATGCGGCGGGCGGCAAAGGTTTCGGTGAGACGGTTGAGCTGGTGGGCGGCTTCGTTGATCGCCACGGTGCGGTTGCCGGCGATGGCGTCGGCCACCGCGCCGAGGCCGGCTTCGATGCCGGCCAGCTCGTCGGTGCTGAGCAGGTCGCCGTCGGCGGCGATGGCGGCGCGGGTGGCGTCGGCCAGGCTTTCGGCGTCGACGATGGCCTCACGGAGCTTGCGCGCCTCGATGTCGTCCTGCACGTGCGCCAGCGAGTCGGTCAGCATGCGCGTGATGTCCTCGTCGGACAGGCCGTAGGACGGCTTGACCTCGATGTGGGCTTCCACCCCCGAGGTCAGTTCGCGTGCCGACACCGCCAACAGGCCGTCGGCGTCCACCTGGAAGGTGATGCGGATGCGCGCCGCCCCCGCCACCATCGGCGGAATGCCGCGCAGCACGAACTGCGCCAGCGAACGGCAGTCGCTCACCAGTTCGCGCTCGCCCTGCAGCACGTGGATCGACATCGCGGTCTGGCCGTCCTTGAAGGTGGTGAATTCCTGGGCGCGCGCGATCGGCAGCGTGCTGTTGCGCGGGATGATCTTCTCTGTGAGTCCGCCCATGGTCTCGATGCCGAGCGACAGCGGGATCACGTCGAGCAGCAGCCAGTCGTCGTCCTGCTTGTTGCCGGCCAGCACGTTGGCCTGCATCGCGGCGCCCAGCACCACCACCTTGTCCGGGTCGAGGTTGGTGAGCGGGGTCTGGCCGAACAGGTCGCCCACCGCCTTCTGGATGTGCGGCATGCGCGTGGCGCCGCCCACCATCACCACGCCCTTGACGTCGTCGACGCCGATGCGGGCGTCGCGCAGCGCCTTGCGCACCGGCAGCAGGGTCTTGTCGACCAGGGTCTTGGTGATGTCGCGGAAGGTGTCCTGGTCGAGCGTCAGGTCGATGGCCTGGCCGTCGGACAACAGCGCGGTCAGCCGGGTGCTGGCGTGCTCGGTGAGCGCTTCCTTGGCTTCGCGCGCGCAGGTCAGCAACAGGCGCGAGTCGTGCGCATTGAGGCCGGACAGGCCGGCCTGCGCCAGCGTCCAGCAGTACACGCGATGGTCGAAGTCGTCGCCACCGAGGGCCGAGTCGCCACTGGTGGAGAGCACCTCGAACACGCCCTGGGTCAGCTTGAGGATGGAGACGTCGAAGGTGCCGCCGCCGAGGTCGTACACCACGTAGACGCCCTCGGAGCTGTTGTCGAGACCGTAGGCGATGGCGGCGGCAGTCGGTTCGTTCAACAGGCGCAGCACGTTGAGTCCGGCCAGGCGGGCGGCGTCCTTGGTGGCCTGGCGCTGGGCGTCGTCGAAGTAGGCCGGCACGGTGATCACCGCGCCCACCAGCTCGCCGCCGAGCGAATCTTCGGCGCGTTGCTTGAGCGCGCGCAGGATGTCGGCGGAGATCTCCACCGGGCTCTTCGGGCCGGCGCGGGTGATCAGCTGCACCATGCCGGGCGCGTCGACGAAGCGGTAGGGCTGGGCGGCGGCTTCGCTGATGTCGGCCAGGCCGCGTCCCATGAAGCGTTTCACCGACACGACGGTGTTGTGCGGGTCGCGGCTCTGCTCGGCCTGCGCGGCAAAGCCCACCGCCACGTCGCCGCCGTCGAGATAGCGCACCACCGAGGGCAGCAGGCTGCGGCCGTGCTCATCCGGCAGCACGCCGGCCGCGCCGCTGCGCACGGTGGCCACCAGCGAGTTGGTGGTGCCGAGGTCGATGCCGACGGCGAGGCGGTGTTGATGGGGTGCGGCGGAGAGGCCGGGTTCGGCAATTTGCAAGAGGGCCATGGTGGTCAATCGTGTTGTAGAGGCGGCTTCGGCCAACCTGTGGGGTCAGAACAGCAGGGTTTCGATGGCGTCGCCGATTTCCTGTTCGAGTTTTTCCAGAAAGCGCAATTTTCTAACCAGGACGGCGGCGGCGTCCAGATCGCCGGTGTCGTCCAGCGCCACGCCGAGCTGCTGCTGCAGGGCGGCGGCGTCGCGTTGCAGGTCCCGCGCCAGCTTCTCCAGCGCCGCCACGTCGTGCTCGTCCTTGGCCTCGCCGATCGCCTCGCGCCATTCCATCTGCGCCATCAGGAAATCGGCCGGCATGCTGGTATTGGTGTCTTCCTGGGTGTCGACACCGGCCAGTTGCAGCAGGTAGCGGGCGCGCGCCAGCGGCGATTTCAGGGTGCGGTAGGCTTCGTTGGCGTGAGTCGCCATCATCAGGGCGGCGCGCTTCTCGGCGTCGCTGGCGCTGGCGTAACGGTCCGGATGGACCTGCGCCGCCACGGTGCGCCAGGCGCTATCGAGCTGGCCCGCGTCCAGCGCGAAGCGGCGCGGCAGCCCGAACAGGCTGAAATGGTCCTGCTTGAAGTCGAAGTTCATGGCATCTCGCAAACAGCGCCCTGCTTTTCAGACAAAACCGACCACGAAGGTCGGTTCCGGCAGCATGGCTCTCAAGGTGACTCAGACGTTGAAGCTCTCGCCGCAACCGCACTCGTTCTTGACGTTCGGGTTGTTGAACTGGAAGCCCTCGTTGAGGCCCTCCTTGGCGTAGTCGAGTTCGGTGCCGTCGAGGTAGGCCAGGCTCTTGGCGTCGGTGAACACCGTCACGCCGTGGCTCTGGAAGGTCACGTCCTCGTCGCTGGCGACGTCGACGAACTCCAGCTTGTAGGCCATGCCCGAGCAGCCCGAGGTTTTCACGCCGAGGCGGATGCCCAGGCCCTTGCCGCGCTTGGCGATGAAGTTGCGGACATGGTCGGCCGCACGTTCGGAAAGAGTGATTGCCATAGTCGTTCCTGCCGATGGGGCAGAGGGCAGGCGGAGCCTGCCATCCGCTTACTTGCCGTGTTTCTGTTTGTAGTCGCTCACTGCTGCCTTGATGGCGTCTTCGGCCAGGATGGAGCAGTGGATCTTCACCGGGGGCAGCGCCAGCTCTTCGGCGATCTCGGTGTTCTTGATCGACATGGCTTCGTCCAGCGTCTTGCCCTTGACCCACTCGGTCACCAGCGAGGACGAGGCGATCGCCGAGCCGCAGCCGTAGGTCTTGAACTTGGCGTCTTCGATCACGCCGTTCTCGTTGACCTTGATCTGCAGCTTCATTACGTCGCCACAGGCCGGGGCGCCGACCATGCCGGTGCCGACGCTGTCGTCGCCCTTGTCGAAGGAGCCGACGTTGCGCGGGTTCTCGTAATGGTCCAGGACCTGTTCACTGTATGCCATGGTGTAGTTCTCCTTGCGGGCGGGAGGGACTGCCTCCCGCCGGTAATCTGATTAGTGGGCGGCCCACTCGATGCTGTTGAGGTCGACGCCGTCCTTGAACATTTCCCACAGCGGGGACAGTTCGCGCAGCTTGCCGATCTTCTCGCGCATCAGCTTGATGGTGTAGTCGATCTCTTCCTCGGTGGTGAAGCGGCCGATGGTGAAGCGGATCGAGCTGTGCGCCAGTTCGTCGTTGCGGCCCAGTGCGCGCAGCACGTAGGACGGCTCCAGGCTGGCCGAGGTGCAGGCCGAGCCGGACGATACCGCCAGGTCCCTCACCGCCATGATCAGCGATTCGCCTTCGACGAAGTTGAAGCTGACGTTGAGGTTGTGTGGCACGCGGGCGTCGATGTCGCCGTTGATGTAGACCTCTTCCATATCCTTGATGCCGTTCCACAGGCGGTCGCGCAGCATGCGGATGCGCTCGTTCTCGGTCGCCATCTCTTCACGGGCGATGCGGAAGGCCTGGCCCATGCCGACGATCTGGTGCGGCGCCAGCGTGCCGGAGCGGAAACCGCGCTCGTGGCCACCGCCGTGCATCTGCGCTTCCAGGCGCACGCGCGGCTTGCGGCGCACGTACAGCGCGCCGATGCCTTTCGGGCCATAGGTCTTGTGGGCGGAGAAGCTCATCAGGTCGACCTTGAGCTGGCTCAGGTCGATATCGACCTTGCCGGTGGCCTGGGCGGCGTCGACGTGGAACACGATGCCTTTCTCGCGGCAGATCTCGCCGATCTGTGGAATATCCTGGATTACGCCGACCTCGTTATTGACGTACATCACGGATACCAGAATGGTGTCCGGGCGCAGCGCCGCCTTGAAGTCGTCGAGGTCGATCAGGCCGTTGTCCTTGACGCCGAGGTAGGTCACCTCGAAGCCCTGGCGCTCCAGTTCGCGACAGGTGTCGAGCACGGCCTTGTGTTCGGTCTTGACGGTGATGATGTGCTTGCCCTTGCTCTTGTAGAACTGGGCGGCACCCTTGATCGCCAGGTTGTCGGACTCGGTGGCGCCGGAGGTCCAGATGATTTCCTTGGGGTCGCAGTTCACCAGCGCGGCCACGTCAGCACGGGCTTGTTCCACCGCGGCTTCCGCTTCCCAGCCGAAGCTGTGGCTGCGCGACGCCGGGTTGCCGAATTTCTCGGTCAGGTAGACCACCATCTGTTCCGCCACGCGCGGGTCGACCGGCGTGGTGGCGGAATAGTCGAGGTAGATCGGAAGCTTGAGCTGACTCATTCTTAATATCTCCACAAAAGGCGTCCGGTTCACATGGCGCCGGTCGGCGTGACGCGAGCCCGCTGTGGCGTGGCTTCGCGCTTGTCCTGCATGACATTGACATCTTTGGCGTGCTGCTCGGCCACCAGGCTGAACAGCGTCACCTTGGACAGGTAATCGAAAATGGTGGCGTTGAGGTTGGTCCACAAGTCGTGGGTCATGCAGCGATGGTTGTCGTGACAGTTCTCGCGACCGCCGCACTGGGTGGCGTCCACCGGCTCGTCCACGGCGGTGATGATGTCCGCCACCGAAATCTGTTCGGCGCTCTTGGCCAGGGTGTAGCCACCGCCCGGACCGCGCACGCTTTCCACCAGCTCGGCGCGGCGCAGCTTGCCGAACAGCTGTTCCAGGTAGGAAAGCGAGATGCTCTGCCGTTCGCTGATCCCCGCCAGCGTGACGGGGCCGTTGCCATGGCGCAAGGCCAGATCCAGCATGGCGGTGACGGCGAAGCGTCCCTTGGTGGTCAAACGCATGATCTCAGTTTCCGTTGGGAATGGTTATCCGGATTATACCTAATTTCCGAGTAATTTAGTCAACTACTGGTCGGCCAAGTTTGCTCATCTGCATTGAGGCACGGGCAGAAGCCGTTTCGTCGACACCGGCTATAACTTGACTATTTTACTTGGTTTTAGTGAGGCTGGCATGTGTTTCTTAATGATCCGTGGTTGCTTGGTGTATCATCAGTCGAACATTTGTTTGATTTTGATGCGCCGGCCACTGCCGCCGGCTGGGAGTGAGCAATGCACAAGGTGGTCATCAGCGGCACGGGCCTGTTTACCCCGCCCAATGCGGTCGGTAACGAACAGCTGGTCGCGGCCTTCAACCAGTACGCCGCCCATTTCAACGCCGAGCAGGCCGAGGCCATTGCCGCCTGCGAGGTCGAACCGCTGGCGGCGTCGAGCGCCGAGTTCATCGAGAAGGCCTCGGGCATCCGCCAGCGCTTCCTGATGGACGCGGCGGGCGTGCTCGACCCGGCGCGCATGGCGCCGCACCTGCCCGAGCGGGACAACGAGACCCTGTCGCTGCAGGCCGAGATGGCGCTCGTCGCCGCGCGCGAGGCGCTGGCCCAGGCCGGAAGGTTGGCCGAAGACGTGGACCTGGTGATCGCTGCCTGCTCCAACCTGCCGCGGCCCTACCCGGCGCTGGCGATCGAGGTGCAGCGGGCGCTCGGCATCCAGGGCTACGCCTTCGACATGAACGTGGCCTGCTCCTCGGCGACGTTCGGCATCCACAGCGCGGTCAATGCCATCCAGTGCGGGCAGGCGCGCGCGGTGCTGATGGTGAACCCGGAAATCTGCTCGGCCCACCTCAACTTCCGCGACCGCGACAGCCATTTCATCTTCGGCGATGCCTGCACCGCGGTGCTGCTGGAGCGTGCCGACCTGGCGGCTTCGGCCAACGTCTACGAAGTACTGGGGACGCGCCTCGCCACCGCCTTTTCCAACAACATCCGCAACAACTTCGGCTTTCTCAACCGTTGCGACGAAAGCGGCATCGGCCGGCCGGACAAACTGTTCGTGCAGCAGGGGCGCAAGGTATTCAAGGAAGTCTGTCCGATGGTCGGTGAGCACATCGTGGCTCATCTGGAACAACTGGCGATCCGGCCCGACGACGTGCGCTGCTTCTGGCTGCACCAGGCCAATCTGGCGATGAACCAGCTGATCGCGCGGCGCGTGCTCGGCCGCGAGGCCGGTCCCGACGAGGCGCCGGTGATCCTGGACCGCTACGGCAATACCAGCTCGGCTGGCTCGATCATCGCTTTCCATTTGCATAAAGATCGGCTACGAACTAATGATATGGGCGTGATCTGCTCGTTCGGGGCGGGTTACTCGGTCGGCAGCGTGGTACTGAAGCAAGCCTGAGCCATGCCGGCTCAGGCCACCCGCCGCCAGGCCTCAGGTGGGCTGTGCCTAATCCTTGCGTGTGACGTGGCCGAAGTCGTGTTCGCGTGCCACGGCCAGCGCGGCCTCGCGGAAATCGTGGGCGATGTCGGAGCGGATGCCGGTGCTCGGGTAGGCCAGCACGTACTGGTGGCGAATCTCGGTCTGGAACGGCCGTACCACCACGCCGTGCGGTTCCCACAGCGGGGCGGCGAAGGGTTCGACGATGGAGACGCCGAAGCCGTTGGCCACCATGGCATAGCGGGTGTGCGAGGTATAGGTGCGGATGGTGTAGCGCGGGCGGATGGCCGGGTCGGGCAGATAGGCCTCCTCCATGCCGCGCGACAGTAGGCCGTCCGGCAGCCAGCCGATGACATCCTGCTCGTGCAGGTCCTCCGGCACGATCACCTCCTTCCTGGCCAGCGGGTGCGTGGCCGGCATGGCGCACAGCACGTTGCCCTCCAGCAGCGGCTCCATCTCGATGCCGGCAATGGGGGGAAAGGCTTGGCACACTGCAATGTCGACCTTGAGATCCTGCAGCCGCACCAGGATTTCCGGGCTGTTGGCTGAGTCGACCTTCACCGGCATGCCCGGTTTCCTCTTGAAGAATTCGCGCAGGATCGGCGGCAGCAGGGCGGTGGACAGTACCGGCAGACACGCTATGGTCAGGCCTTCGGAAGCCTCCTGCCGAATGGTATCGGCCGCCTGCCGGAGTCGCTCCAGGCCGAGGAAGTTTTCTTCCACGGCGCGGTAGAAGCGCACCGCCGCCATGGTCGGCTCGAGCCGCCCCTTGGTGCGGTTGAACAGGCGAAAGCCCAGGTCCGCCTCGAGATCGGCGATCAGCCGGCTGATCGCCGGCTGGGTGATGTGCATGCGACGCGCGGCACCGACACTGGTGCCGGTCACCATCAGACAGCGGAAGGCCTCGACTTGGCGGAAACGGATCATGGGGAACGCTTTCTTGAATGGCTGGCACAGACGACATTATAACAAAACCACATTGGCTATCATTGTTTGCGAATGGATGTGATAGTTGAAGTGTGGAATACTCGGCGCGCACCAGCAGAAGTCGTCTCGGAGCCTGATAACCGCCGAGCGTTGGCCGCACGATCTCCCTTCGGACCCGTTCCGGGCGACATCAGGGGGGAGAAAGGGCAGGGCGTGATTGTAGTGACGATACCGCCTGCACCCTATCCGGGCGCTGGCGGACTGTAAAAGCTGAAACCTTAAATACAAGCAGGGAATAGGGAAACTATGAAAATTGCCAAGCATTTGCTGCTCACCGCTGGCCTGCTCGCCGGCGCGTCCATGGCGCAGGCCGCCGGTACCTTGATCTACTGTTCCGAGGGGAGCCCGGCCGGCTTCGATCCGGGCCAGTACACCACCGGCACCGATTTCGACGCCTCGGCAGAAACCGTGTTCAACCGCCTGGTGCAATTCGAACGCGGCGGTACCAAGGTGATTCCCGGCCTGGCCGAAAAGTGGGAGGTCTCGTCGGATGGCCTGAACTACACCTTCCATCTGCGCAAGGGCGTCAAGTTCCACACCACCGACTACTTCAAGCCGAGCCGCGAATTCAACGCCGACGACGTGCTGTTCACCTTCCAGCGCATGCTCGATAAGAACCACCCGTTCCGCAAGGCCTACCCGACCGAATTCCCGTACTTCACCGACATGGGCATGGATGCGAACATCGCCCACGTCGAGAAGGTCGATCCGTACACCGTCAAGTTCACCCTGAAGAAGATCGACGCCGCCTTCGTGCAGGATCTGGCGATGAGCTTCGCCTCGATCCAGTCGGCCGAATACGCCGACAAGCTGTTGAAGGAAGGCAAGCCGCAGCTGATCAACCAGCAGCCGGTCGGCACCGGCCCGTTCATCTTCAAGCGCTACCAGAAAGACGCCCAGATCCGCTTCGTCGGCAACAAGGAATACTGGAACAAGGGTGAGGTGAAGCTCGACAACCTGGTGTTCGCCATCACCACCGATCCGTCGGTGCGCTTCCAGAAGCTGAAAGCCGGCGAATGCCAGGTCACCACCTTCCCGCGCCCGGCCGACGTGCCGGCGATGAAGGCCGACCCGAAACTCAAGGTGATGTCGCAGTCCGGCTTCAACCTCGGCTACGTCGCCTACAACGTCAAGCACAAGCCGCTGGAGAAGCTCGAAGTGCGCCAGGCGCTGGACATGGCGATCAACAAGAAAGCCATCATCGACGCCGTGTACCAGGGCGCCGGCCAATCGGCCACCAACCCGATGCCGCCGACCCAGTGGTCGTACAACAAGTCGCTGAAGGACGCCCCGTACAGCCCGGAAAAGGCCAAGGAGCTGCTGAAGAAGGCCGGCTTCCCGAACGGCTTCGAACTCAGCCTGTGGGCCATGCCGGTGCAGCGCCCGTATAACCCGAACGCCAAGGTGATGGCCGAAATGATCCAGTCCGACTGGGCCAAGATCGGCGTCAAGGCCAAGATCCAGTCCTACGAGTGGGGCGAGTACCTCAAGCGCGCCAAGGCCGGCGAGCACGATTCCATGCTGATCGGCTGGACCGGCGACAACGGCGATCCGGACAACTGGCTGGGCGTGCTGTTCGGCTGTGAAGCGATGAACGGCAACAACTTCTCCAAGTGGTGCTACAAGCCGTTCGAAGACCTGATCCAGAAGGGCAAGACCACCGCCAACGTCGGCGAGCGCACCAAGCTCTACATGAAGGCGCAGGAAATCGTGAAGCAGCAGGTGCCGCTCACCACCATCGCGCACTCCACGGTGAACCAGCCGATGCGCAAGGAAGTGGAAGGCTTCAAGGTCAGCCCGTTCGGCCTGAATTCCTTCTACGGCGTCAGCGTCAAGTAAGGACGGCACTGCGCCTGTCTGATGGCTGATTTTCGGGGGCTGCGGCCCCCGATCCATTACAACGGTTCCGTCCATGCAAAGGGCATGACCCGCAGCAGATCGGGGCCGTTGAGCGGATGGTGGAAAGGCCGACTGGGGCCGGGAAAATGACCGCGGCCGGATGCATCTTCGTCGCTTCTTGACCTATATCAATACCCTCGCGCCAGCGCGATGTTATCGTTCTCTTGCCGTGACGGTAATGAGTAGCTGATGTGGGTGGGTGGTTCAGTTGCAACGTTATCGTCCGGCGCCTCCTTCTCTCTTCTCCCGCGGTTCTTCCTCCATCTTTCGCTTGGCATGATCCCTTACCCGGGGTCGACCAACAGTGCGCCTTATCGCTGCGTGCACTGAGCGTGGGAGATGTTTCACTATGTTTTCATTCATTCTGAGGCGCCTGGGTCTGCTGCTGCCGACGTTTTTCGGCATCACGCTGATCACCTTCGGCCTGATCCGCCTGATCCCCGGTGATCCGGTGGAAGTCATGGTGGGCGAGCGTACCCTCGACCCGCAGATGCATGCCGACGCCATGCATCGCCTGGGCCTCGACAAGCCGATCTACCTGCAATACGTCGATTACCTGCATAACCTGGCGACCGGCCACCTGGGCGAGTCGCTGGTGACCAAGGACAGCGTGTGGAAGGAATTCACCACGCTGTTCCCGGCCACGCTGGAACTGGCCGTGATGGCCATGCTGTTCGCCGCCGTGTTCGGCCTCTTGGCCGGCGTGATCGCCGCCATCAAGCGCGGCTCGATCTTCGATCACGGCGTCATGGGGCTCGCCCTGACCGGATTCTCGATGCCGATCTTCTGGTGGGGCCTGATCCTCATCATGTTCTTCTCGGTCAAGCTCGGCTGGACCCCGGTGTCGGGCCGGCTCGACCTGGCTTTCGACATCGCGCCGCGCACCGGCTTCATGCTGATCGACGCCTGGTTGGCCGAAGCTGCCGACCCTTCGCTCAACGCCGGCGCCTTCAAGGATGCGCTGAAGCACCTGATCCTGCCCGCCATCGTGCTGGGCACCATCCCGCTCGCGGTGATCGCCCGCATGACCCGCTCCTCGATGCTGGAAGTGCTGCGTGAGGACTATGTCCGCACCGCGCGCGCCAAGGGGCTGTCGCCGGCGCGGGTGATCTTCATCCATACCCTGCGCAACGCCATGATCCCGGTGTTGACGGTGATGGGGCTGCAGGTGGGGACGCTGATGGGCGGCGCGGTCCTGACCGAAACCATCTTCTCCTGGCCCGGCATCGGCAAGTGGTTGATCGACGCCATCAGCCGACGTGACTACCCGGTGGTGCAAAACGGCATCCTCATGGTCGCCACGCTGGTGATCCTGGTGAACTTCATCGTGGACATTCTCTACGGCATCGCCAACCCGCGCATCCGTCATGCCAAGTAACCGCTCAGGAGCCGTCATGGCCAACGTACAAGCTTCTCCCGTTGCGACCGCCGCCGACGATGTGGCGCTGTCGTACCCCTCGCCATTGAAAGAATTCTGGCAGGGCTTCTCCCATAACAAGGGCGCCGTGGCCGGGCTGGTGTTTATGCTCGCGATCACGCTCAGCGCGCTCTTGGCGCCCTGGCTCGCGCCGTACAACCCGATCGAACAGTACCGCGACGCCATCCTCACGCCGCCGGCCTGGTTGGATGGCGGGTCCAGCCGCTTCCTGTTCGGCACCGACGAACTGGGGCGCGACCTGCTGTCGCGGCTGATTCACGGCGCGCGCCTGTCGCTGCTGATCGGCCTGACTTCGGTGGTGATGGCGATGGTGCCCGGGGTGATCCTCGGCCTGATCGCCGCCTTCTTCCCCAAAGTGCTGGGCAGCCTGATTATGCGCTTGATGGACATCATGATGGCGCTGCCGGCCCTGCTGCTGGCAGTGGCCATTGTCGCCATCCTCGGCCCGGGCCTGATCAATACCATGATCGCCATCGCCATCGTGGCGCTGCCGGCCTATGTTCGCCTCACCCGCGCCTCGGCGATGACCGAACTCAACCGCGACTACGTCACCGCCTCGCGCGTGGCCGGTGCCGGCCTGGTCCGGCTGATGTTCGTCTGCGTGTTGCCCAACTGCATGGCGCCACTGATCGTGCATGCCACCATGAGCTTCTCCTCGGCCATTCTCGAAGCCGCCGCGCTGGGCTTCCTCGGTCTCGGCGTGCAGCCGCCGACCCCGGAGTGGGGCACCATGCTGGCCTCGGCGCGCGACTACATCGAACGCGCCTGGTGGGTGGTGACCCTGCCGGGCCTCACCATCCTGCTGTCGGTCCTGGCCATCAACCTGATGGGCGACGGCCTGCGCGATGCGCTCGACCCGAAACTGAAGCGCGCCGCGTAAGGGGAAATACATGAGTCTGTTGCAAATCAAGAACCTCTCGGTCGAGTTCGGTTCGGACAAAAATCCCTTCCGCGCCGTGGAAGGGCTGGATCTCACCGTTGATCAGGGCGAGATCGTGGGCATCGTCGGCGAATCCGGTTCCGGCAAGTCGGTGACGATGATGGCGATGATGGGCCTCCTGGAAGGACAGGGCCGCATCGTCGCCGACCAGCTGCAGTTCGACGGCAAGAACCTGCTCACCATCAGCGCGCGCGCGCGGCGCAAGATCGTCGGCAAGGACATCTCGATGATCTTCCAGGACCCGATGACGGCGCTCAACCCGAGCTTCACCGTCGGCTACCAGATCATGGAGGTGCTCAAGCTGCACCAGGGGCTGCGCGGCGCGGCGCTCAAGGCGCGTGCGCTGGAGCTGATGGAAATGGTGGAAATCCCGGCGGCGGCGAGCCGCCTCTCCGCCTACCCGCACCAGCTCTCCGGTGGCATGAGCCAGCGCGTGGCCATCGCCATGGCCATCGCCTGCAATCCCAAGCTGCTGATCGCCGACGAGCCGACCACCGCGCTCGACGTCACCATCCAGGCGCAGATCATGGAGCTGCTGGTCAGCCTGCAGCAAAGCCAGAACATGGCGCTGATCCTCATCACCCACGACCTGGCCGTGGTGGCCGAGGTGGCGCAGCGTCTGGCGGTGATGTACGCCGGCCAGGTGGCGGAAATGGGCCAGGTGCCGGACATTTTCCGTCACCCCTCCCATCCGTATACCGAAGCGCTGCTGAAGTCGATCCCGGAACACAGCAAGGGCGCGCACCGCCTCTCCACGCTGCCGGGCATCGTGCCGGGGCAGTACGACCGGCCGTCGGGCTGTCTGCTGTCGCCGCGCTGCCCGTACGTGCAGGAGCGTTGCCGCGTCGAGCGGCCGGCGTTGACCCCGCTGCCTCAGGGCGCCGTGCGTTGCCATTTTCCGCTGTCTGACAAGGAGTCCCGATGACTACCGTTCTCGAAGCGCGGGAGCTGACCCGCTATTACGACGTGTCGCAGGGCTTCCTCAAACCCGCCGCCACCGTCAAGGCGCTCAACGGCGTCTCGTTCTCGCTCCAGGCGGGCAAGACGCTGGCCGTAGTGGGCGAGTCCGGCTGCGGCAAGTCCACGCTGGCGCGCCAGCTGACCCTGATCGAGCCGCCGACCTCCGGTTCGCTGCTGCTTGACGGCGTCGATGCCGCCAAGGCCGACCGTGCCGCCCTGAAAACCATGCGCACCCGGGTGCAGATGGTGTTCCAGAACCCGTACGCCTCGCTCAACCCGCGCCAGAAAATCGGCGACCAGTTGGCCGAACCGTTGCTGATCAATACCGCGTTGTCGGCGGCCGAGCGCCAGGCCAAGGTGCGCGCCATGATGGCCAAGGTCGGCCTGCGCCCGGAGCACTATTACCGCTACCCGCACATGTTCTCCGGCGGCCAGCGCCAGCGTATCGCCATCGCCCGCGCGATGATGCTCAACCCCAGGATCGTCATCGCCGACGAGCCGACCTCGGCGCTCGACGTGTCGATCCAGGCGCAGGTGCTCAACCTGTTCATGGACCTGCAGGACGAGTTCAAGACTGCCTACGTGTTCGTCTCGCACAACCTCGCGGTGGTCGAGCACGTCGCCGACGACGTGATGGTGATGTACCTCGGGCGCGCGGTGGAAAGCGGCAGCAAGGAGCAGATCTACTCGCGGCCGCTGCACCCGTACACCCAGGCGCTGTTGTCGGCCACGCCGTCGATCCGCCCGGAAGATCGGCACGCCAAGATCAAGATCGTCGGCGAGCTGCCGAGCCCGCTCAATCCGCCGACCGGCTGCGCCTTCCACAAGCGCTGTCCGCACGCCGTCGAACGCTGCCGCAGCGAGGTGCCGCCATTGCGCCCGGTGGAAGGTCATCTGGTGGCGTGTCATCGCGCGGAGGAAATCAACGTTTGATAGACTGAAACCAGCGCCCGGCCTGAAACCCCGCTTGAGGCGGGGTTTTTTGCTATGCAGCAAAAATAACTTTACCTTGCCCGTTTTGCAGGATAGATTCGACCATGGTGCAGACGATTAAAACAGGAAAGCGCAAATTGAAGCGAGCCGTGTACGCCGGGAGTTTCGACCCGGTCACCAATGGACATCTGTGGATCATTCGCAAGGCCGTCGAGCTGTTTGACGAAGTGATCGTCGCCATTGGCGTCAATCCGGACAAGCACTGCAGCTTCAGTGTCGAAGAACGCCTCGAGATGCTGCTGGCCGTCACGCAGGAATTTCCCAATCTGCGTGTCGAAGTCTTCGAGAACCAGTTTCTGGTCAATTACGCTCAGTCGGTCGGCGCGAACTACATCATCCGCGGCATCCGTACCGCCAGCGACTACGAGTACGAGCGCACCATGCGCTACATCAATACCGACCTGCACCCGGACATCACCACCATCTTCCTGCTGCCGCCGCGTGAATACGCCGAAGTCTCCTCCACCATGGTCAAGGGACTGGTCGGGCCGCAAGGCTGGGAACTGGTCATCCGCCAATACCTGCCGGAACCGGTCTGTCTCAAGCTGGTGGAAATGCACCACAAGCCATAACGAGTCATAATATCTCCCGCTCGGCCATCCGCCTGGCCGAAACACCCCGCGCGTCAGAGTCCGAAACTGGCGCGTTTTGCTTTTTTGATGGACTCCGGCTCCAGGCCGGTCAGAACAAGGATAGCGCCATGGTGGATGTGACACCGTTCGCCAATCGACTCGGCAAGAATTTCAAGCATTACGCCAAATGGGCTCGCCGCCAGGGCATCGAAGCCTGGCGCGCCTATGACCGCGACGTGCCGCAGTTCCCGCTGGCGGTGGATATCTACGGCCAGCGTGTCCACGTGCAGGAATACGATACCGGCTGGGAAATGGACGACAGCGAGCGCGAAGTCTGGCTCGACGCCTGCCTGGACGCCATCCGGCAGGTCACCGGCGTGGCGCGTGAGCACATCGCGCTCAAGACCCGTCGCCGTCAAAAGGGCGAAAGCCAGTACGAAAAGCTCGGCGAGCTGGGCGACGACTTCCTAATCGAAGAGTTCGGCCAACGTTTCATCGTCAACCTCGAGGCCTATCTCGACACCGGCTTGTTCATCGACCATCGCAACACCCGCAAGCGCGTGCGCGAAGAAGCCGCCGGCAAGCGTTTCCTTAACCTGTTCGCCTACACCGGCAGCTTCACCGTCTACGCCGGTGCCGGCGGTGCGATCAGTTCGGAAACGGTCGACCTGTCCAACACCTACCAGGACTGGTCACGCCGCAACTTCGAACTCAACGGCCTGGATCTCAACCGTCACCAGCTGGTGCGTGCCGACGTGTTCCAGTACCTCGACGACGCCATCTACCAGCGCAAACAGTTCGACCTTATCGTCATGGACCCGCCGACCTTCTCCAACTCCAAGAAGATGCTCGACATCCTCGACGTCCAGCGCGACCACGTGCGTCTGATCGACGATGCCATGGTGCTGCTCGCGCCGGGGGGCACGCTGTACTTCTCCAACAACCTGCGCTCGTTCGCACTCGATCCAAGGCTGGCCGAGAGTTACGACGTGCGCGATATCAGCGCCCAGTCGGTGCCGGAAGACTTCCGCAACAAGAAAATCCACGTCTGTTATCGACTGCAGCACCGTGCATGAGCGGTCCACTGATGTAGAAAAGCAGGGTTGGCTTCGGCCAACCCTTTTTGTTTTCGGATGGGTTTCGCTTGTGTATCAATAGTTTGCGGCCTTCGTGCCGGTTTTTCGTGATTTTTCAGCAAAAAGGCGTTGACGGGGAGGGGGTCGGGGCGTATAGTTCGCCTCCTCAGCTGACGCAGCGACGGAAACGACGCAGTCAGCCCCGCTCTTTAACAAACAGAATAACCGATAGGTGTGAGTGCTCGGCAAAGCCGACACTTGCACTGCAAGACAGGAAATACCTGATATTTCTTTGATCTTGCGTGCCAAAAATTGCTATGAGATTGAACTGAAGAGTTTGATCCTGGCTCAGATTGAACGCTGGCGGCATGCTTTACACATGCAAGTCGAACGGTAACAGGGGCTTCGGCCCGCTGACGAGTGGCGAACGGGTGAGTAATGCGTCGGAACGCACCGAGTAATGGGGGATAACGCAGCGAAAGCTGTGCTAATACCGCATACGCTCCGAGGAGGAAAGCAGGGGATCGTAAGACCTTGCGTTATTCGAGCGGCCGACGTCTGATTAGCTAGTTGGTGGGGTAAAGGCTCACCAAGGCGACGATCAGTAGCGGGTCTGAGAGGATGATCCGCCACACTGGGACTGAGACACGGCCCAGACTCCTACGGGAGGCAGCAGTGGGGAATTTTGGACAATGGGCGCAAGCCTGATCCAGCCATGCCGCGTGTCTGAAGAAGGCCTTCGGGTTGTAAAGGACTTTTGTCCGGGAGCAAATGCCGGTGGCTAATATCCACTGGAGCTGAGAGTACCGGAAGAATAAGCACCGGCTAACTACGTGCCAGCAGCCGCGGTAATACGTAGGGTGCAAGCGTTAATCGGAATTACTGGGCGTAAAGCGTGCGCAGGCGGTTGTGTAAGTCTGATGTGAAAGCCCCGGGCTCAACCTGGGAACGGCATTGGAGACTGCACAGCTAGAGTGCGTCAGAGGGGGGTAGAATTCCACGTGTAGCAGTGAAATGCGTAGAGATGTGGAGGAATACCGATGGCGAAGGCAGCCCCCTGGGATGACACTGACGCTCATGCACGAAAGCGTGGGGAGCAAACAGGATTAGATACCCTGGTAGTCCACGCCCTAAACGATGTCAATTAGCTGTTGGGGGTTTGAATCCTTGGTAGCGTAGCTAACGCGTGAAATTGACCGCCTGGGGAGTACGGCCGCAAGGTTAAAACTCAAAGGAATTGACGGGGACCCGCACAAGCGGTGGATGATGTGGATTAATTCGATGCAACGCGAAAAACCTTACCTGCTCTTGACATGTCCGGAACCTCGCAGAGACGCGAGGGTGCCCGAAAGGGAGCCGGAACACAGGTGCTGCATGGCTGTCGTCAGCTCGTGTCGTGAGATGTTGGGTTAAGTCCCGCAACGAGCGCAACCCTTGTCATTAGTTGCCATCATTTAGTTGGGCACTCTAATGAGACTGCCGGTGACAAACCGGAGGAAGGTGGGGATGACGTCAAGTCCTCATGGCCCTTATGAGCAGGGCTTCACACGTCATACAATGGTCGGTACAGAGGGTCGCCAAGCCGCGAGGTGGAGCCAATCTCATAAAACCGATCGTAGTCCGGATCGCACTCTGCAACTCGAGTGCGTGAAGTCGGAATCGCTAGTAATCGCAGATCAGCATGCTGCGGTGAATACGTTCCCGGGTCTTGTACACACCGCCCGTCACACCATGGGAGTGGGGGATACCAGAAGTGGCTAGGATAACCTTCGGGAGTCCGGTTACCACGGTATGCTTCATGACTGGGGTGAAGTCGTAACAAGGTAGCCGTAGGGGAACCTGCGGCTGGATCACCTCCTTTCTAGAGAAGGGCCGAGTCGAGTACTCACAGCCTATCGGTTATTCGCGTTAAGGGCATAGTTGGTTTGCGAAAGCGGATCGACGAAGGCAACTGGGTTTGTAGCTCAGCTGGTTAGAGCACCGTCTTGATAAGGCGGGGGTCGTTGGTTCGAGTCCAACCAGACCCACCATTTGACCTGTTGGGGGATTAGCTCAGTTGGGAGAGCACCTGCTTTGCAAGCAGGGGGTCGTCGGTTCGATCCCGTCATCCTCCACCAATCGACAGTGCAAACAAAAACGAACTCGGTGAGTTTGGTTCTGTTTGCGTTGTTCGCGTGCCGCGCAAGCGGCGCAGCAAAAACGCCCGATCTTTAACAAACTGAAGAAGCCGAATTAACAAGACGGCGAGAAATGAGATGAAGTTAACTCTTCATCGAGTGACTTGCTGACTTTGGGTAATTTGATTGTATCTGTGCCATGTCGCCATATCAAAAGGGGCGGTGTGGTACGTCGCACAAACATTCACTGTCGTGGACGTGCCGGATTGATCGCAAGATCAACCCAGGTTACTGAAATGATAGGGTCAAGCGACTAAGTGCATCTGGTGGATGCCTTGGCGATCACAGGCGATGAAGGACGTGTAAGCCTGCGAAAAGCTTCGGGGAGCTGGCAATAGAGCGATGATCCGGAGATATCCGAATGGGGAAACCCACCTAGCAATAGGTACTCCTTGCTGAACACATAGGCAAGGTAGAGCGAACGCGGAGAACTGAAACATCTAAGTACCCGCAGGAATAGAAATCAACCGAGATTCCGTCAGTAGTGGCGAGCGAACGCGGAACAGCCTGTACGTGTTATGGATTGTGTTAGTGGAAGGCCCTGGAAATGGCCGCCATAGTGGGTGATAGCCCCGTACACGAAAACGCATTCCAAGGACTAGGCGTACGAGAAGTAGGGCGGGACACGCGAAATCCTGTCTGAAGATGGGGGGACCATCCTCCAAGGCTAAATACTCGTGATCGACCGATAGTGAACCAGTACCGTGAGGGAAAGGCGAAAAGAACCCCGGGAGGGGAGTGAAATAGAACCTGAAACCGGATGCATACAAACAGTGGGAGCCTCGCAAGGGGTGACTGCGTACCTTTTGTATAATGGGTCAGCGACTTACGTTCAGTAGCGAGCTTAACCGAATAGGGGAGGCGTAGGGAAACCGAGTCCGAATAGGGCGCTTTAGTTGCTGGGCGTAGACCCGAAACCGAGTGATCTATCCATGGCCAGGATGAAGGTGCGGTAACACGCACTGGAGGTCCGAACCCACTAGTGTTGCAAAACTAGGGGATGAGCTGTGGATAGGGGTGAAAGGCTAAACAAACTCGGAGATAGCTGGTTCTCCCCGAAAACTATTTAGGTAGTGCCTCATGTATCACTTCCGGGGGTAAAGCACTGTTATGGCTAGGGGGTCATTGCGATTTACCAAACCATGGCAAACTCTGAATACCGGAAAGTGCGAGCATGGGAGACAGACGGTGGGTGCTAACGTCCATCGTCAAGAGGGAAACAACCCAGACCGCCGGCTAAGGTCCCAAATGATCAGTTAAGTGGTAAACGAAGTGGGAAGGCCTAGACAGCCAGGATGTTGGCTTAGAAGCAGCCATCATTTAAAGAAAGCGTAATAGCTCACTGGTCGAGTCGTCCTGCGCGGAAGATGTAACGGGGCTCAAACTGATAACCGAAGCCGCGGATTTGCACGCAAGTGCAGATGGTAGGGGAGCGTTCTGTAGGTCTGTGAAGGTGTGTCGTAAGGCATGCTGGAGATATCAGAAGTGCGAATGCTGACATGAGTAGCGATAAAGCGGGTGAAAAGCCCGCTCGCCGAAAGCCCAAGGTTTCCTACGCAACGTTCATCGGCGTAGGGTGAGTCGGCCCCTAAGGCGAGGCTGAAAAGCGTAGTCGATGGGAAACGGGTCAATATTCCCGTACTTTCGTATAGTGCGATGTGGGGACGGAGAAGGTTAGGTCAGCCAGGTGTTGGATGCCCTGGTTCAAGCCGGTAGGTGGAAGGAGTAGGCAAATCCGCTCCTTTGTTAACACCGAGACGTGATAACGAGGTTCTACGGAACCGAAGTGACTGATACCACGCTTCCAGGAAAAGCCACTAAGCTTCAGCTATACGAGAACCGTACCGCAAACCGACACAGGTGGGCAGGATGAAAATTCTAAGGCGCTTGAGAGAACTCAGGAGAAGGAACTCGGCAAATTGATACCGTAACTTCGGGAGAAGGTATGCCTCTTAAGGTGTAGGACCTCGCGTCTGAAGCCTCGAGAGGTCGCAGAGAATCGGTGGCTGCGACTGTTTATCAAAAACACAGCACTGTGCCAACACGAAAGTGGACGTATACGGTGTGACGCCTGCCCGGTGCCGGAAGGTTAAGTGATGGGGTGCAAGCTCTTGATCGAAGCCCCGGTAAACGGCGGCCGTAACTATAACGGTCCTAAGGTAGCGAAATTCCTTGTCGGGTAAGTTCCGACCCGCACGAATGGCGTAACGATGGCCACACTGTCTCCTCCTGAGACTCAGCGAAGTTGAAATGTTTGTGAAGATGCAATCTCCCCGCTGCTAGACGGAAAGACCCCGTGAACCTTTACTGTAGCTTTGCATTGGACTTTGAACAGACTTGTGTAGGATAGGTGGGAGGCTATGAAGCTGAGACGCTAGTTTCAGTGGAGCCGTCCTTGAAATACCACCCTGGTGTGTTTGAGGTTCTAACCTTGGTCCGTGATCCGGATCGGGGACAGTGCATGGTAGGCAGTTTGACTGGGGCGGTCTCCTCCCAAAGTGTAACGGAGGAGTTCGAAGGTCACCTAGGTACGGTCGGAAATCGTGCTGATAGTGCAATGGCATAAGGTGGCTTAACTGCGAGACCGACAAGTCGAGCAGGTGCGAAAGCAGGACATAGTGATCCGGTGGTTCTGAATGGAAGGGCCATCGCTCAACGGATAAAAGGTACTCCGGGGATAACAGGCTGATTCCGCCCAAGAGTTCACATCGACGGCGGAGTTTGGCACCTCGATGTCGGCTCATCACATCCTGGGGCTGTAGCCGGTCCCAAGGGTATGGCTGTTCGCCATTTAAAGTGGTACGTGAGCTGGGTTCAAAACGTCGTGAGACAGTTTGGTCCCTATCTGCAGTGGGCGTTGGAAGTTTGACGGGGGCTGCTCCTAGTACGAGAGGACCGGAGTGGACGAACCTCTGGTGTACCGGTTGTCACGCCAGTGGCATTGCCGGGTAGCTAAGTTCGGAAGAGATAACCGCTGAAAGCATCTAAGCGGGAAACTCGCCTGAAGATGAGACTTCCCTGAGGGCTTGACCCTCCTGAAGAGTCGTTCGAGACCAGGACGTTGATAGGTCGGGTGTGGAAGCGCTGTGAGGCGTGAAGCTAACCGATACTAATTGCTCGTGAGGCTTGATCCTATCATTTGAGTGGCTTGGGCCACGCGGTGAATAGAGTGCGACGTACGATCGATTACCCAATTCGAAATGGAAGCTGAGAGGCTTCCAGGCTTCTTCCCGTTTGTTGACAGTTTATGTCTGGCGGCCTTAGCGAGGTGGTCCCACCCCTTCCCATCCCGAACAGGACCGTGAAACGCCTTAGCGCCGATGATAGTGCGGCCTTGCCGTGTGAAAGTAGGACACCGCCAGACTCCCCTCATGAAAGCCCAGCTCATCCGAGCTGGGCTTTTTGCTTTGCGCCGGCGGAATGCATCCCTGGCCTCCGCCGTTTTACCGGCAAGGCGGTGCTTGGGGGCGGCGCTGGCTTCTGATTCCCCCTCTGCAGACGGCAAGAAAAAAGGCCGGATTACCGGCCTTGGTGACGCCATGCCAGCCCGAAGGTTACTTCTGGGTCTTGATTTCCTGCCACAGACGGGTGGTCAGGCGCTGCAATTTCGGATCCATCGGCAGCATTACGAAACTGTGCTGAATGTCTTGAGGAGTCGGGAAAATCGACGGGTTGCTGAGGTTTTCCTTCTTGATGAACTTGCGTGCCGCCAGGCTGCCCGGTGCATAGTTCACGGTGTTGGCGTTGGCAGCCGCTACCTTGGCGCTCATGTTGTAGTCGATAAACTTGTAGGCGCTGTCGACGTTCTTGGCATCTTTCGGGATGACCATGCTATCGACCCAGATGGCGACGCCTTCCTTCGGTACCAGCGGGGTAATCTTGACCTTGTTCTTGGCTTCTTCGGCACGCACGCGGGCGATATTGAGGTCGCCTCCGTAGCCGTAGACCAGGCACAGGTTGCCGCCGGCCAATTCATTGATGTAGCCGGAGGAGGAGAAGCGGGTGATGTAGGGGCGGATGGTTTTCAGCAGGGCTGCGGCTTCCTTGTAGTCGGCCTCATTCTTGCTGGCGGGGTCCTTGCCGAGGTATTTCAGCACCATCGGGAACACTTCGCCCGGCGAGTCCAGCACGCTGACGCCGCAGGATTTGAGCTTGGAAACGTTTTCCTTCTTGAACAGGATGTCCCACTGTTTTTCCGGGAGTTTGCCGCCCAGTGCCTTGGTGACCTTGTCGGTGTTGATGCCGATGGTGTTGACCCCCCAGAAGTAGGGCACCGCGTACTTGTTGTCCGGGTCGAACTTGGTCATGAGCTTGAGCAGTTCAGGGTCCAGCTCTTTGTAATTGCTCAGCTTGGATTTGTCGATCGGCTGGTAGATGCCGGCCTGAATCTGCTTGGCGAGGAATTGGTTGGTGGGAACTACGATGTCGTAACCCGATTTGCCGGTGAGCATCTTGGCCTGAAGGATTTCGTTACTGTCATAGACGTCGTAGCGCACCTTGATGCCGGTCTGCTTCTGGAAATTGGGAATGGTGTCTTCGGCGATGTAGTCGGACCAGTTGTAGATGTTCAGCACGCTGCTGGCGGCATGGCTGGCCGAGGCGGCCGTAGCCAGAGCACTGGCAACAAGAATGACAGCCTTACGTTTCATAGGAAACTCCTTCGACGGGGGTTACGATCTTGAGTCAAGTAGGCACGAGCCGACACCTGGATTGCCGTGTCGGTAAAACGGTTGTATAGATCAACGGTTCATCATAGTTCCGCTGATCAGCAGTCTGTCATTTAACCTGCTCTGCCGGGCACGGGCAAGACCTTTGTCTCGGGCCGGGCACGGATTGGACGAGGGCGTCGGACATGTTCACCGCTTGGGCCGACGGAGCGCGCGCCACTCCTTGTCAGCGAGGGCGGAGCCCTCTTTGGACGGAAGGCCGAATGGCATGGGTTGACGAAATGTGCAAAAATTCGACTAACTAGACGAATTGCAGGTTTCTCCATGCTGGACCGGGACGGATACCGCCCCAATGTCGGAATCATCCTCATCAACGCCCGTAACGAGGTGTTCTGGGGCAAGCGCGTGCGCGAGCACTCGTGGCAGTTTCCGCAAGGGGGCATCAAGCCTGGTGAGAGTCCGGAAGCGGCGATGTACCGTGAGCTGCTCGAAGAGGTCGGCCTCTTGCCACAACATGTCAAAATTCTCGGCCGTACGCGCGACTGGCTGCGCTACGACGTTCCGACCAACTGGGTGCGGCGCGAATGGCGCGGCAGCTACAAGGGCCAGAAGCAGATCTGGTTTTTGCTGAAGCTGGTCGGTCGCGATTGTGATGTTTGCCTGAGGGCGACCAACCACCCCGAGTTCGACGGCTGGCGCTGGAACGATTATTGGGCGCCGGTCGATCTGGTGATCGAGTTCAAACGCGATGTCTACCAGCGTGCCCTGGGTGAGTTGTCCCGCTTTCTGCGGGGGATGGAAAGCTACGAGGCCTACCTGCAGCGCCGCCATTCGGCACCGGAAAAGACCGACGAGAGCTGATGCGCATGCCGATAACCACGGCTCTGCCTCGTCCCTGGTTGCCTTTCGGGCTGGTGGGCATGGTCGTGCTGTGGTCGGCGTTAGGTGCGCACGATGCGGCGACCTGGTGGCTGGAGGCGATTCCGGCCGTGCTGGGCTTGCCGCTGATCTGGTGGCTGTGGCCGCGTTTTCCCTGGAGCCCGCTGGCGGTATGGGCTATGTCGCTGCACGCCATGGTGTTGCTGGTAGGGGCGCACTATACCTATGCGCTCACCCCGCTCGGCTTCTGGCTGCAGGAGCTGTTCGATTTTTCCCGTAATCAATATGACCGCATCGGCCACCTGGCCCAGGGGTTTTTCCCGGCCATACTGGCGCGCGAGGTGCTGCGCCGGCAGACTCCGCTGCAGGGGAGCTGGCTGACATTTATGGTGGTGTGCTTCTGCATGGCGCTGTCCGCCTGTTACGAGCTGGTGGAGTGGTGGACCGCGCTGGCCATCGGCGCCGCCGCCGATGCCTTCCTGGCGACGCAGGGCGATCCATGGGATACCCAGTGGGACATGTTCCTGGCGCTGTGCGGTGCTCTCGTTTCCCAATTGTTTTTTGCCCGCGTTCACGAACGCCAGATCGGCCGACTGAGCGCGTTAACCATTGACACGCTATGACTCAACAGTACGACGAATCCTCGGTCCGGGTCCTCAAGGGACTGGAGCCGGTGAAGGAGCGTCCGGGCATGTATACCCGGACGACCGACCCGACCCACATCTGCCAGGAGGTGATCGACAACGCCGCCGACGAGGCCTTGGGCGGCTTCGCGCGCAAGATCGCGGTGACACTGCACCAGGACGGCTCGCTGTCCGTGGAGGACGACGGGCGCGGTATCCCCGTGGGCCTGCATCCACAGGAAGGGGTGCCGGTAGTGGAACTGGTGTTCACCCGGCTGCATGCGGGTGGCAAGTTCAACAAGAAGGATGGCGGCGCCTACGCGTTTTCCGGCGGCTTGCACGGTGTCGGTGTGTCGGTGACCAATGCGCTGTCGACGCGGCTCGAGGTCGAGGTCAAGCGTGAGGGCGGGGTGTACCGCATGGCGTTCGCCGGCGGTGACGTGATCGAGCCGCTGGCTCGCGTTGGCGATTGCGGCGCGCGTACCGGGGGCACGCGGGTACGGGTATGGCCGGATGGGAAGTATTTCGAGAGTCCGCGCTATTCGCTGCCCGAGCTGGAGCGGCTGTTGCGTGCCAAGGCGGTGCTGCTGCCCGGGGTGGCAGTGACCTTGACCATCGAACGCCCGAGCGGCGACGAGGTCAAGGTGTGGCAGTATCCGCAGGGACTGAAGAGTTATCTGGCGGAGCTGTGCAACGGTGACGAACCGGTGGCACCGCTGTTCTCCGGCGAGGCCTATATCGGCGACGACCACGAGCAGTTCGCCAAGGGCGAGGGGGTGCAGTGGGCACTGGCCTGGTTCGAGGATGGTGCCGGCGGCGAGAGCTACGTCAACCTGATCCCAACCCCGTCCGGGGGGACGCACGAGGCGGGCCTGCGCGCCGGGGTATTCGACGCGGTGAAGAGCTTCGTCGATCACCACAACCTGCTGCCGCGCGGCGTCAAGCTGATGGCTGAGGATGTATGGAGCCGGGTGCGTTTCGTGCTGTCGGCACGCGTGCTCGATCCACAGTTCCAGGGGCAGACCAAGGAGAAGCTGACCAGCCGGGATGCGCTGAAGCTGATCTCGGGCCTGGCTCGCGACCCGGTGGAATTGTGGCTGAACCAGCACATCGAAGCCGGCAAGAAGATCGCCGAGCTGGCGATCCGCCAGGCGCAGTCGCGTCTGAAGTCGGTGAAGAAGGTCGAGAAGAAGAAGGGCTCCGGCGTGGCGGTGTTGCCGGGCAAGCTGACCGACTGCGAGAGCGAGGACATCGAGCGCAACGAACTGTTCCTGGTCGAGGGCGATTCGGCTGGCGGTTCGGCCAAGCTGGCGCGCGACAAGGAATACCAGGCCATCCTGCCGTTGCGCGGCAAGGTGCTCAACAGCTGGGAGACCGACCGCGATCAGCTGTTCTCCAACGCCGAGATTCATGACATCTCGGTGGCGATCGGCGTCGACCCGCATGCGCCGGGCGAGAAGGCTGATTTGTCGGGGCTGCGCTACGGCAAGATCGCCATCCTGTCGGACGCCGACGTCGACGGCTCGCACATCCAGGTGCTGTTGCTGACGCTGTTCTACCGCCACTTCTCGGCGCTCTTGGCCAACGGCCATATCTGCATCGCGCAGCCGCCCCTATTCCGCGTCGACGTGCCGGGGCAGGGCAAGCACCGTCCCCCGAAGAAGCTGTACGCGCTGGACGAGGGCGAGCTGGAGGCCATCCTCGACCGTCTGCGCAGCGAAGGCGTGCGCGAGAACGCCTGGAGCATCAGCCGCTTCAAGGGGTTGGGCGAGATGAACCCGGAGCAGCTCAAGGACACCACCATGCACCCGGACACGCGCCGCCTGACCCAGGTGAGGGTGCGGCCCGAGGCCGAGGCCGACACGCGCCGCATGTTCACCATGCTGATGGGCAAGGGCGAGGCGGCGAGCCGGCGCGGCTGGATGGAGGCCAAGGGTAACGAGGTCGAGGCCGACGTTTAAGTCCGGCGCTGGCCGGCAGGATCGGCAAGACGCGAGTTGGCCGCCAGCCTGGTAACGGGCTGGCGGCCAATGCCGTTTGGGCGTATTGGAATTACCAGACGCGGTAGCCCCTGCCGGTCTGCATGCCTGCGCTGCGGCGCTGATGGGAGGGCGCCGCTCGGCTCACTCGCTGCCGGTGGCCTCTTCCTCCAGCCAGGCACAAAAGGCCGACACCAGTTCGTCTCCCACCAGGCTTTGCGGCACGACCCAGCAATAGCCCTTGACCACCACTTCCGGTCCCGGCAGTGGGGCCACCAGCTTGCCGGAGGCGAGTTCTTCCTCGATCACCGGCAGTGGACCGAGCGTGACGCCGAGACCGTCGATGGCGGCCTGCAGTGCCAGGTAGTAGTGGTCGAAATGCTGGGTGGCGGCGGGCTGCAGGGCCGGTGCCCCGGCGGCGGCGAGCCAGCGTTCCCAGGCGACCGGCCGGGTTTCCGAGTGCAGCAGGGTGTGCTGGGCGAGATCGGCCACGCTGGCGATGGGGTGGCGTGCGAGCAGCGCCGGGCTGCACACCGGCAGTTCACGCTCGGCAAGAAAGGCATGGGCGACGAAGCCGCGCCAGTGCTCCTGACTGCGGCGGATGGCGATGTCGAAGTCGGCGTTCTGGTTGTTGATGGCGGCGTCGGAGGTGGCCAGGCGCAGTTCGACGCCAGGGTAGCGCAGCTGGAAGCGGGTGAGGCGCGGCAGCAGCCAGTGCATGGCGAGCGTCGGCGTGACGTTGATCTGAAGGCGGCGGCCCTGGCGGCGCGCGGTGAGGGCCTCGGTGGCGCCGGCAATGCCGTCGAACGCCGTCTGCAGCGCCGGCAGGTAGGCCTGGCCGGCGGCGTTGAGCGTGACGCGGCGGCCGCGCCGCTCGAACAGGGTGAAACCGAGCCAGTCTTCGAGTTGCTGCACCTGGCGGCTGATGGCGCCGTGGGTCACATGCAGGGCTTCGGCGGCGGCGCTGAAGCTGCCGAGACGAGCGGCGGATTCGAAGGCTCTGAGGGCGTTGAGCGGGGGGAGGCGACGGGACATGCAGTTGAGTTTATCTCACCAGCGTCGCCATAAAAACTCGTTTGTGCCGTGCCGGCCGCAGGGGTAGCCTTGCGCCATGGATACCACTCTGCATACCCCCCGCCGGCAGGAGTTGTTTGCCGGTTTCTTTTCTGTCGGGCTGTCCGGCTTCGGCGGCGTGCTGCCGCTGGCGCATCGCATGCTGGTGATGCAGCGGCGTTGGCTGTCCGATGCCGAATTCACCGAGGTGCTGGGGCTGGGACAGGTGCTGCCCGGGCCCAATATCGTCAACGTGGCGGTGGCGGTCGGCTCGCGCTTTCACGGTGTCAGCGGTGCGCTGGCGGCGGTGGGCGGGCTGATGCTGGCGCCCTTGGTGATCGTGCTGTCGCTCGCCACGCTGTATGGGCATTACCAGTCCGTGCCGGCCTTGCGCGGGGTGCTGGCGGGCCTGGCGTCGGCGGGGGCCGGGCTGGTGGTGGCGATGGGACTGAGGTTGGCCGAAAAGCTGGAGCGCCGCGGCTGGTGCCTGGCGATCGCGCTGCTCACCCTGGTCGCGGTCGGGCTATGGCGCCTGCCGCTCTTGGCGGTGCTGTTGGTGCTGGCACCGCTGGCGATCGCGCTGGCGTGGCGGACAAGGGAGCGGCGCTCATGAGCGTGCTGCTGTCGCTGCTGGGGACGTTTTCGCTGTTTTCGCTGATGGCGGTGGGGGGCGCGAATGCGCTGCTGCCGGAAATCCACCGTTACGTGGTGGAGTCGAATGGCTGGATGACCGGAACGGAGTTCGCCGCCCTGTTCGCCATCGCCCAGGCCGCGCCCGGGCCCAATGTGCTGGTGGTCAGCCTGATCGGCTGGAAGGTGGCGGGCGTCCCGGGGGCGCTGGTGAGCACGCTGGGCATGTGCGGGCCGTCGTCGCTGCTGAGTTTCTACGTGGCGCGGTTGTGGCAGCGATTTCGTTCCTCGCCGTGGCGCCGGGTGATCGAACGCGGGCTGGCGCCGGTGACGATCGGCCTGGTGCTGGGCAGTGCCTGGCTGTTGAGCCGTTCCGCCAACGACGGCTGGGCTTCCTGGCTGCTGTGTGGGGCGACCGCCATGGTGGCGTGGAAGAGCCGCCTCAATCCGTTGTGGCTGTTGGGCGCGGGTGCCTTGCTGGGCTGGCTGGGGCTGGTATGAAATCGGGCTCGACGGCTACGAGCCGGCAGGGATGAAGGCGGGGTATAATGAAAAATGAAACCAATCACTGCCATTCATCATGACCACGCTCAAGAATGATACTTTCCTGCGGGCCCTGCTCAAGGAGCCCGTTGAATACACCCCAATCTGGATGATGCGCCAGGCCGGCCGCTACCTGCCGGAATACCGCGCCACGCGCGCGCGCGCCGGCAGCTTCATGGGCTTGTGCACCAGCCCGGAGTTCGCCACCGAGGTGACGCTGCAGCCGCTGGAGCGTTTCCCGCTGGATGCCGCCATCCTGTTCTCCGACATCCTCACCGTGCCGGATGCGATGGGGCTGGGACTCTACTTCGCCGAGGGCGAGGGGCCCAAGTTCCAGCACCCGCTGCGTGACGAGGCCGCCATCAAGGCGCTTTCCGTGGCGCCGATGGAGAAGTTGCAATACGTGTTCGACGCCGTGACCAGCATCCGCAAGGCGCTGGACGGCCGGGTGCCGCTGATCGGCTTCTCCGGCAGTCCGTTCACGCTGGCCTGCTACATGATCGAAGGCGGTGGCTCGGACGACTTCCGCAACGTCAAGGCGATGCTGTACAGCCGCCCGGAACTGCTGCATCACATCCTCGACATCAACGCGCGTACCGTCACCGACTACCTCAACGCCCAGATCGACGCCGGGGCGCAGGCGGTGCAGATCTTCGATACCTGGGGCGGGGCGCTGACCCACGCGGCCTACAAGACTTTCTCGCTGGCCTACATGCAGAAGATCATCGCCGGCCTCAAGCGCGAGGCGGACGGACGGCGGGTGCCGGTGATCGTGTTCACCAAGGGCGGCGGTCAGTGGCTGGAAGACATCGCCACGATCGGTGCTGACGCCATCGGGCTCGACTGGACTACCGACATCGCCGATGCCCGTCGCCGTGTCGGCGGCGAGGTGGCGCTGCAGGGCAACCTCGACCCCAACGTGCTGTTTGCCAGCCCGGAGGGCATCGAGAAGGAAGTCAGCCGCATCCTGTCCTCCTACGGCCAGGGCAGCGGCCACGTGTTCAACCTGGGGCACGGCATTTCCCAGTTTGTGAACCCCGATCACGCCGCGGTGCTGGTCGAGGCGGTGCATCGGCTGTCGGTTCCCTACCATTACCACGGTTGAGACGTTGTCATAGCCAACCGGGGGTATATATGCCCATGCGGCCATTGGTTTTCCAGTGGCCGTTTTACTTTTCGGGTTTTTGCTGTCAAGGGATTGACAGGGTTTCCAACAGTTGTTCCATGACTTATGCACACCGGCGTGGCCCGCGGATGAGGCGTGAGCCGGGTTTGACCCAGCTTGGAGCGAAGTAATTAAGTCGTTGAATTAATTGATAAATATAATTTGATTAATTTTTGTGCAACCTGACTGCAATGGCCTGTATCAGCCATTCGGCATCGCCGCAAGGCAGTTGTGCACAAAGTTATCCACAGCTTCTGTGGGCAGGTGGCTTAAAGCCTTGCCAGAACAGGGTTTGCGCGGGGGGAGCGAATGATGGCGGAGGAGTACGCGGTTCAGGTGGCCGTGGACGTGCCCCTTTTTGGAACGTTCAGCTACTTGACCCATCTGCCGTTGCGCGCGGGACAGCGGGTCAGGGTGCCGTTCGGCCCGCGCCGGGTGTGTGGCTTCATTACCAACGATATACCTGCCGAGGGTATCGAGACCGGCCGCCTGAAACGGGTTGAGGAGCTGTTCGACGAGTTGCCGCCGCTGCCGGCCACGCTGCTCGCGATGGTGCGCTTCGCCGCCGACTATTACCACCATCCCATCGGCCAGACCCTGTTTACCGCGCTTCCCGGTGCGCTGCGCACCGACCGCGCGGTACGGCTCGAGGACGAGCGCCTGTGGCAGCTGACCGGGGCAGGGTTGGCCGAAGAACCCCCGGCACGGCAAAAGGCGCGCCGGGCGCTGTGGCAGGCCTTGCAGGACGGCCCGCTGACCAACGCGGCGGTGCGTGGTGTCAGCGCCCAGGCCGGGCGTATCCTGGCCGACTGGCTGCAGGAGGGCCGGGCTGAGCGCATGGCGCCGGAAGCGCTGCCGCTGCGCGTCGCCCCGGCGCCGAGCCTGAACGACGAGCAGCAGCGGGCGCTGGAGGCCCTGTCGGAAACGCGTGACGACTTCGCCCCCTACGTGCTGCACGGTATTACCGGCAGTGGCAAGACCGAAGTCTACCTGCGCCTGATCGAGCGGGTGCTGGCGGCCGGGCGCCAGGTGCTGTTGCTGGTGCCGGAAATCAACCTGACGCCGCAGCTGATCGAGCGCTTCACCGGGCGCTTTCCCGCCACGCGGGTGGTGATGCTGCACAGCCACCTGGCCGACGGCGAGCGCCTCAAGGGCTGGGTCGACGCCTGGCAAGGGCGCGCCGGCATCGTCATCGGTACCCGGCTGGCGGTGTTCACGCCGCTGCCGCGGCTGGGGCTGATCGTGGTCGACGAGGAGCACGACGGCTCGTTCAAGCAGCAGGACGGCCTGCGCTACCACGCTCGCGACCTGGCGGTGTGGCGCGCGCGTCAGGAGCGGGTGCCGATCGTGCTGGGCAGCGCCACGCCCAGCCTGGAGACCATGGCCAACGTCGCGGCCGGACGTTACCGGCGCCTGACCCTGAGCCGACGCGCCCACGACGCGGCGCGGCTGCCGACGATCCGGCTGGTGGACACGCGTCGGATCAAGCTGGTGGAAGGGTTGGCCGAAGTGGTGATCGCCGCGCTCAAGGCGCGCGTGGCGCGCGGCGAGATGAGTCTGGTGTTCATCAACCGGCGCGGCTTCGCCCCGGTGGTCGCCTGCACCGACTGTGGCTGGCTGTCGGGTTGCCCGCGCTGCTCGGCCAAGCTGGTGGTGCATCTCGCCGAACGCAAGATGCGCTGCCACCACTGCGGCTGGGAGGAAGCGGTGCCGCCGGTCTGCCCCGACTGCGGCAACGTCGACCTCAAGCCGCTGGGACAGGGCACGCAGCGCCTGGAGGCGGCGCTGGCGCGGCTGCTGCCGGAAGCGCGCCTGCTGCGCATCGACCGCGACACCACGCGCCACAAGGCGGCCTGGGACGAGGTCTACCGCAAGGTGCACGCCGGCGAGGTGGACGTGCTGGTGGGCACGCAGATGCTGGCCAAGGGGCACGATTTCGGCGCGCTGTCGCTGGTCACGGTGCTGAACGCCGACGGCGGGCTGTACTCCGCCGACTACCGCGCCGCCGAGCGACTGTTCGCCCAGCTCATGCAGGTGGCCGGCCGCGCCGGCCGCGCCGAGGCGCCGGGCGAGGTGCTGGTGCAGACGCAATGGCCGGAGCACCCGCTGTACCAGGCGCTGCTGCGCCACGACTTCGACGGCTACGCCCAGACCCTGCTCGAGGAGCGGCGCATGGCGGGCTTCCCGCCGGCGGTGTACCAGGCCCTGCTGCGTGCCGACGCCTACGAAATCGCCACGGCCACCGCCTTCCTGACCGCGCTGCGCGCCGAGGCCGAGCCGCACGCCGACGGCGTGCTGGTATCCGGCCCGGCGCCGGCGCTGATGGTGCGTCTCGCCAACCGCGAGCGCGCCCAACTGGTGTTCGAGAGCGGCAGCCGCGCCGCGCTGCACGCCCTGCTCGAACGACTCGTCCCGTTGGCCGAACGGCTGGCCAAGGCGCACGGCCGCGCCTTGCGCTGGTCGCTCGACGTCGACCCGCAGGAGATGTGATGAAACGATTACGCGCCGTGGCGCTGCTGATGCTGGCCTGCTGGACGCTGCCGGCCAGCGCGCTGGAACTGTACGGCATCCCGGCCGACGACATCGCGTTGTGGGCGGCGCCGGTGGAAGGCAGGGGCGTCTTTGAGGCGTACCGCGCCGAGCAGGCCGTCAATCCGGCTTCCACCATGAAGCTGTTGACCGGCTGGAGCGCGCTGACCCGGCTCACCCCCGACTACCGCTGGCATAGCGAGCTGGTGTCGGCGGCGCCGTTGCGGCACGGTGTGCTGCAGGGCGATCTGTACTGGATCGGCTCAGGCGACCCGCGTTTTGCCAACCGTGACTTGCAGGGCATGCTGCGCACCTTGCGCGCGCGCGGCATCGAGCGCATCCAGGGCCGGCTGCTGCTCGACAAGCGTGCCTTCAGCCGCATCGGCAGCGCCAGCGATTTCGGTGGCGATGTCGGGCGCGTATTCATGGTCGATCCCGACACCCACCTCACCGGGCTCAAGGTGGCCTGGTTGCGCTTCTTCAACGACGGCAACGGCGCCCGCGTCACGCTCGATCCGCCGTTGGCCGGGGTGCGTCTGAGCAGCGCCCTGAGCGACGGCGGCGAGGGCCCTTGCGACGACGTGCGGCGGGTCGTCAGCATTCAGGTTGAGAACGAGCAGGTCAGCGTCAGCGGTGCCTTGCCGAGAAGCTGCGACGGGGCGCAGAGCTACGTCAACGTGCTCGACCACGACCAGTACGCCGCCCAGGCCTTCGCCGCATTGTGGCGCGAGCTGGGCGGGCGCGGACCGGCGGCCAGCGGCCGTGGCACGGCGCCGCCTGAGGCGCGTGTGCTGGCCAGCCACGACTCCGACCCCTTGCCGGCCGCCTTGGCTGACATCAACAAGTACAGCAACAACACCATGGCGCGCGCGCTCTTCCTGACGCTGGGGCGGGTGGCCGGCGGCAGCGGCGACACCGTGGCCGACGCCGAGCGCGCCGTGCGGGAAACGTTGGCCGAAGCCGGCATTCCCGCCGCACCGCTGGCGCTGGAGAACGGCGCAGGGCTGTCGCGCCAGGAACGCGTCTCGGCCAGGCTGCTGGGCGAAGTGCTAAGGAGCGCGGCGCGTGGTCCCTACGCCGGCGAGTTCCTGGCCAGCCTGCCGATCGCCGCGGCGGACGGCACGTTGAAGAAGCGCTTTGCCAACCTGGGACCGCGCCTGCGGCTGAAGACCGGCACGCTCGACGGCGTACGCGCCCTGGCCGGTTACTGGCAGGCGGCCGACGGCCGCCGGCTTGCCATCGTCGCCATCGTCAACAGCCCGCGCGCGGCCGAACTGATGCCGGCGCTGGACCGGGTGGTGAGTGACCTGGTGACGCGTTTTGATCCCGCCGCCGGCGTGCCGCCGGAGTATAATTTGCCGCTACCTCCAAGCCTTCCTGTGGAACCCCGATGAAACCCGTAACCATGTACACCACCGCCGTCTGCCCCTACTGCATCCGTGCCAAGCAACTGCTGGCACGCAAGGGCGTGGCCGGCATCACCGAAATCCGCGTCGACCTGGAACCGGCCGAGCGCGAGAAGATGATGAGCCGCACCGGCCGCCGCACCGTGCCGCAGATCTACATCGGCGACAGCCACGTCGGCGGCTTCGACGATCTGGCTGCGCTCGAGCACGCCGGCAAGCTCGACGTGCTGCTGGCGGACTGACGGTGGCTCCGGCCGCGCTTTCATGCGATGATGCCGGCTGATTTTTCCCTTATTTGATTCCACCCCATGGCGGGTGTCAGGCGAGATTGAACATGAGCGAACAACAAGAAGTGCAACCGGTTTTCTCCATCGAAAAAATCTACGTAAAGGACCTGTCCCTCGAAGTGCCGAACGCCCCGCAGGTGTTCCTCGAGCAGGCCCAGCCAGACATCGACATGCAGCTCGCCTCGGAAGGCAAGCTGATCGAAGACGGCTTCTACGAGTGCACGCTGACCGTCACCGTGACCGCCAAGCTGCCGGAAAAGACCATGTTCCTGGCCGAAGTGGCGCAGGCCGGCATCTTCCAGATCCGCGACGTGCCGGCCGACGACATCGAGCCGATCCTCGGTGTGGCCTGCCCGAACATCCTGTTCCCGTATGCGCGCGAAACCGTGTCCAGCCTGGTGAACCGCGCCGGCTTCCCGCCGGTGCTGCTGTCGCCGATCAACTTCGAGTCGCTGTACATGCAGCAGCGCGCCCAGTTGGCCGAAGCCGGCAACGCCTGATCCGTATGAAGAAGTCCCTCGTCGTCTCGCTGCTGTTGGCCGCCGGGTTTGCCGCCCCGCTGGCCAACGCACTGGAGTTTCGCTCGGTCAAGGAGACCGGCGTGGCGTTGTACGAAGCGCCGGCGCTGAATGCGAAGAAGCTGTTCGTGGTCAGCCGCTACTACCCGGTCGAAGTGCTGACGAGCCAGAAGGAGTGGTCGCGCGTGCGCGACGCCACCGGCGGCATCGCCTGGATTCCGGCGGCAGCCTTGTCCACGCAGCGCATGCTGCTGGTGGTGGTCGACAAGAGCGAAGTGCACGCCGAGGCCGATGCCGCCTCGCCGTTGCGCTTCAGCGTGCCGCGCGACGGCGTGCTCGAACTGCTCGAGCCGCCCAAGGCCGGCTGGGTCAAGGTGCGCCATCGCGACGGCAGCGAAGGTTACGCCCGTATCACCGACCTCTGGGGCCTGTAAACGGGAGATCGCATGAAACTGGCTGTGCTGGGAGCGGGTGCCTGGGGCACCGCTTTGGCGATCGCCTACGCGCGCCATCACCATGTCACCCTGTGGGCGCGCGACGCCGACCAGGTGGCCCAGATGGCGGCGGAGCGTCTCAATACCCGCTATTTGCCGGGCTGCCCGCTGCCCGACGAGCTGGCCTTGAGCGCCGAGCTGTCGCATGCCGTTGACGGCGCCGACCTGATCCTGATCGTCACGCCGATGGCCGGGCTGCGCCCGACCCTGCGCGCGCTGACCGCCCTGTCTTCCGGGTTGCCCCCGCTATTGTGGGCCTGCAAGGGTTTCGAGGTGGGCTCCAGCCTGCTGCCGCACCAGGTGGTGGCGGAGGAGCTGCCGCCCGGCGTGCCGTGCGGGGTGCTGTCCGGCCCGAGCTTCGCGCGCGAGGTGGCGATGGGGCTGCCGGCCGCGCTCGCCGTGGCCTCGGACGACTACGCCTTCGCCAAGCGCATGGCGCGCACGCTCAACAGCCCGCGGCTGCGGCTCTACGCCAATGACGACCTGGTCGGCGTCGAGGTGGGGGCGGCGGTGAAGAACGTCATGGCGATCGCCACCGGCGTCGCCGACGGCCTGCAGTTCGGCATGAACGCCCGCGCCGCGCTGATCACCCGTGGCCTGGCCGAGATCACCCGGCTGGCGCTGGCGCTGGGAGGCAGCCAGCAGAGCATGATGGGCTTGGCCGGCATGGGCGATCTGATCCTTACCTGCACCGGCGCGCTGTCGCGCAACCGTCAGGTCGGCCTCAAGCTGGCCGAAGGCAAGTCGTTGGAGCAGATTCTGCAGGAACTGGGCCACGTTGCCGAAGGGGTGCCGACTGCACGCGAGGTGCTGACCATGGCCGAGCGGCTCGAGGTCGACATGCCGATCACCGCCGCGGTGTGCGGCCTGCTCTATCACGGCAGCGATCCGCACAAGGTGGTGGAGGAACTGCTGGGACGCGAGCCGAAGTCGGAATCGGGCGAGCGCCTGGACTGAAAGCTCGCCATGCTGGCAGCAAGCCACCCTAGGGTGGCTTTTTGTTTGTCAGGTGCGACCCGCCTCAGCGCCCTTCGATGGTCTTGGCGATACTGGCGAAGTCGAATAGGTCTTCGGTGCCGCGCAGGCGTTCGGCGTAGATCACCTGATCCCGCGAATCGGTCAGGATCAGCGACGGGGCGGTGTAGCCCGCCAGCGGATAATCGGCGATCAGCACACCGTAGAACTTGTGAAAATCGCGCCCGCGCAGCGTCGAGAGCAGCGTCACCCCGGGCAGACCGTGCTCGCGGCGTGCGCGACGCAGGGTTGATGGCGAGTCCACCGAGATCACAAACAGCCGCAGGCCGGGCCATTGCTCCAGAAAGCGCCGCGTCTCCTGCAGCAGTTCGATCCCGCCGTATTCCTGCTCGTCGAGCGACAGCAAGGTGATGATCGCCTTGGGCGAGCCATGGAATTGCTCTAGCGAGACGTCGTTCAGGTTTTCGTCGACCAGCATGAAACTGTGCAGCGGATTGCCGACCTGGGGAAAGTCGCCAAGCACCTGCAAGGCGTCGTCACGGTGCTGCAGTGTAAACATGTACATGTCCTGTTTTCTCCTGCGTTATCTACTCATGGTGGACGAGATCGGGCAGAAAACAAGCGGAAATCAGGGAGGGCAACGAAAAAGCCGCCAGATGGCGGCTTGTCGGAGAGGCATGGAACACAGCACCTATGGCCGTAGGTGAGCGAGCCAAAGCAACTTGAGTGCCGCCAGCGTTCAGGAACCGGACTGTATCCCGAGTACATGAAAATTCCGCGTCGCTGAGACAATCGGAGATCGGCACGCCGTACTGCCGGCGCTCAAGATGAGAAGGCGTGGTCGCCTGATGAACAGCCTCTCAGGTTCAGGGGTAGAACCAGAGTAGGCTGTAGCCCATTGCGCGGACCTTGCCGACGTCGAAGCGCATGGCGATGCGTATCTCGCTGTTACCCTTGAACTGCATGACCTTGTAGTCGTCGGGCTTGAGATATTCCTGCGGCGAGAACACCTTGCGGATCACCACCTGGTCCTCGGCATCCTTCAGCGTGACCTCCAGCATCGGATAAGCCTGCGGGTACGCGGCGTGGTTCTTCAGCGTGGCAGCCAGCTGGATCAGGTTCTGCTGATCGGGCACGAAGGACAGTTCCGACCATTCGGTTCGGATCAGCGCGCTGTCGGTTGGCAGCGGCACGCTGCAGCCGACGCCTTGGCACAGTTTTTCCAGCGTCGGGCGCAGTTCCGGCACCTCGGCGGCAATGCGGGTACGGTTGAGGTAGACCAGCTGCAGCGCCAGGGCCAGCACGCCGATCAACGCCACGCCGGCCATCAGCCAGGTTTGCCAGTTTCCCGCCCGGCGCGCCGCTGGCGGCGGGGGCTCGAAGCCGGGGAGGTCGGCGCCAGGGTCGAAGGCGGGCTCTTCGGCGTCCGCCTCCGGCATCACCATCACCGTGGCCCCCTTTGGCTGGCCACGTTCTTCCCGTGTTTCGGTTTCGTTGTGGGCACCACGCGTGGCGGGGGCGGCGTGTTCCGACAGCGTCTCTTCCAGCAGTGCTTGCAAGGGGTCGGCGGCGGGACGGGGCGGTGCTTCCGGCGCCGCGAACGGGTCGCCGATCGGCGCCGTGGCGTCACGGTGCTGCATCGCCTCGGACAGGGCGCGCTGGAACGTGGCCATGTCATTGGCGTCGGTGGCCGGCGCACTGGCGGTGGCTGCTGCAGCCGTCTCTACCGGCGGCGCCGTCTCGGTGGCCGGGGGGCTGCCCAGCGGGTCGAAGTCGGGCAACTCCAGCTCGAAGTCCTCGCCCGGGTCGGGGCGGCTGGTTGGCACGGCAGGGGCGGGCGAGGGCGGTATCGGTGGCGTCGGCGCGAGCAGCGGTGGCTCCGCCACGATCATGTGTTCGGTGGCGTTGAAGACATGCGCACAGCGCCCGCAGCGGACCAGGCCGTTGGCAACGGCGAGTTGGGCATCGCTAACCTTGAAGCGGGTCTGGCAGCCGGGGCACTGTGTCGTATGCGTCATACCGTGGCGTGTCGGGTTCCAGTGAGTCGGGTCCAGCCTTCGTCGAATACCGGCGGTTCCATGTCGAACCAGGTCGCGTAGATGGCGGACAGCTCTTCCGCCTGCTCCTGCAGGATGCCGGACAGGACGATCTTGCCGCCGGCCTTGACGTGGCCGGCAAGGAGTTCACCCAGCAGGCGCAGCGGGTTGGCCAGGATGTTGGCCAGCACCACGTCGTACTGCGCTGGCGGGGTGGCGTCGGGAAGGTAGAAACGGGCGACCACCTGGTTCTGGGCTGCGTTGTCCTGGCTGGCGCGCACCGCTTGCGGGTCGATGTCGATACCGACCGCCGAGGCCGCGCCGAGCTTGAGCGCGGCGATGGCCAGGATGCCCGAGCCGCAGCCGTAATCCAGCACGCTCTCGCCGCCCTTGATGTTGGCGTCGAGCCATTGCAGGCACAGCCGCGTGGTGGGGTGGCTGCCGGTGCCGAAGGCGAGGCCGGGGTCGAGCTGCAGGTTGACGGCAGCGGGGTCCGGGCTCTCGTGCCAGGTTGGCGTGATCCAGAGCCGTTCCGAGATGCGGATCGGCTCGAACTGGGCCTGGGTCAGTCGCACCCAGTCCTGTTCTTCGACCCGCTCCTCGGCATAGTGCGGCAACGCGATCCCGCACTGGGTGCTGGCGGCCGCGATGATCAGCGCGACGTCGGCGGCTTCGTCGAACAGGGCGATGATGCGGCTTTGGCTCCACAGCTTGTCGACCGGTTCGCCCGGTTCGCCGAAAATCGGCTGCTCCAGCTCGGTGCCGGCCAGCGCGTCCTCGATGGCGGCCGACAGTGCGCCGGCGTCCATCAGGGCGTCGGCCAGCTGCTCGGCTACCACGGAGTCGGTGTCAATGGTGGCTTGCAGCCAGGCCATCAGGCGCTCCCCTTCTTCATCTGGGCCAGACGCTCTTCCAGGTAGTGGATGCTGGTGCCGCCCTTCTGGAAGGCGCCGTCCATGAACAGTTCCTGGTGCAGCGGGATGTTGGTTTTGATGCCGGTGATCGCCATTTCGGACAGCGCCACGCGCATGCGCGCCATCGCTTGCTCGCGGGTGTCGCCGAAGGCGATCAGTTTTCCGACCATCGAATCGTAGTGCGACGGAACAGTGTAACCCTGGTAGATGTGCGAGTCGATGCGGATGCCCGGGCCGCCGGCCGGGTGGTAGCTCTCGATCTTGCCCGGGCTCGGCACGAAGGTGAACGGATCTTCGGCGTTGATGCGGCACTCCATGGCGTGCCCCTTGAATACGATATCCTTTTGCTTGTAGCGCAGTTTCTCGCCGGCGGCAATACGGATCTGTTCCTGCACGATGTCGATGCCGGTGATCATTTCCGTCACCGGGTGTTCGACCTGCACGCGGGTATTCATCTCGATGAAGTAGAACTCGCCGTTCTCATAGAGGAATTCGAAGGTGCCGGCGCCACGGTAGCTGATGCGGCGGCAGGCGTCGGCGCAGGCCTCGCCGATCTTCTTGCGCTGGGCGTCGGTGATACCCGGGGCCGGCGCTTCCTCGATGATCTTCTGGTGGCGGCGCTGCATCGAGCAGTCGCGCTCACCGAGGTAGATGGCGTTGCCGTACTCGTCGGACAGCACCTGGATCTCGATGTGGCGCGGCTGCTCGAGGAATTTCTCCATGTACACGGTCGGGTTGCCGAAGGCGGCCGCCGCTTCGGTGCGGGTCATGTTGACCGAATTGATCAGCGCCGCCTCGGTGTGCACCACGCGCATGCCGCGTCCGCCGCCGCCGCCAGAGGCCTTGATGATCACCGGGAAGCCGATCTTCTTGGCCATCTTGGTGATTTCGACCGGATCGTCCGGCAGCGCGCCGGCGGAGCCGGGCACGGTCGGCACCTTGGCTTCGATCATCGCTTGCTTGGCCGAGACCTTGTCGCCCATCAGGCGGATGGTTTCCGAGCGCGGGCCGATGAAGACGAAACCGGACTGCTCGACGCGTTCGGCGAAGTCGGCGTTTTCCGACAAGAAGCCGTAGCCGGGGTGGATGGCCTGGGCGTCGGTGACTTCGGCGGCGGCGATCAGCGCCGGCACGTTGAGGTAGCTCTGGCCGGACGGGGCGGGGCCGATGCAGACCGACTCGTCGGCCAGCTTGACGTACTTGGCGTCGCGGTCGGCTTCGGAGTGCACGACCACGGTCTTGATGCCCATTTCGCGGCAGGCGCGCTGGATACGCAGGGCGATCTCGCCGCGGTTGGCGATGAGGATTTTTTCAAACATGGGGAACACCCGTGAAAAGCGAAACGTGAAACGCGAAAAGTGAGGGCGGGCCGATCACTTTTCCCATTTCACGTTCCTCGATATTGGGACTTACTCGATGATGAACAGCGGCTCGCCGTATTCGACCGGCTGACCGTCTTCGGCCAGGATGGCCTTGATCACGCCGGAGCGGTCGGCTTCGATCTCGTTCATCAGCTTCATGGCTTCGATGATGCACAGGGTGTCGCCGGCGCTGACGCTCTGGCCGACTTCGACGAAAGCCTTGGTGCCCGGGCTCGGCGAGCGGTAGAAGGTGCCGACCATCGGCGACTTCAGTGCGTTCTTGCTGTCGATGGCGGCCGGCGCCGCGTCGACCACGGCGGCAGGGGCCGCGACCGGCGCCGCTGCCGGCATCTGAATGGCGTGCATCGGCTGGGCGTAGGTGATGTTGGCATTGGCCGATACGCGGGTGATGCGGACTTTTTCTTCGCCTTCGGTCACTTCGAGCTCGGCAATGCCGGATTCCTCGACGAGATCGATCAGTTTTTTCAGTTTGCGCAGGTCCATGGCGATCCTTCGAATGGGATGTTCTGTTTGGGGCAGGAACTCAGTTCCGGGCGGCAAGCTGCTTCACAGCATGCGCCAGGGCCAGTTCGTAGCCGTGTGCACCCAGCCCGCAGATGACGCCGACCGCCAGATCGGAAAAATACGAGTGCTGGCGGAAAGGTTCGCGGGCGTGGACGTTGGATAGGTGGATTTCGATGAAAGGGACTTTGACGCCGGCCAGCGCGTCCCGCAAGGCCACGCTGGTGTGCGTGAACGCGGCGGGATTAATCAGAATGAACGCGGTGCCGTCGTGCAGGGTCTGGTGCACGCGTTCGATCAACACGTGCTCGGCATTGCTTTGCAGCGCTTCCAGCGCAAAACCGGCGGCCTGGGCTTGTTCGCTCAGGCGTTGGTTGATGGCGTCGAGCGTTTCGCGGCCGTAATGTGCGGGCTCCCGAACCCCTAGCAGGTTCAGGTTGGGGCCGTGCAAAACAAGGATTTTTAGGGTCAAGACTTACGTCCCGTTCTTCATCATGGGCGCGAGTTTGCCGTAATTCGCTGCAAGATGTCCAGCTTTTGCAGTTTTTAACTCGTGTGTGATAGCGGCAGGAGTGTGGGGAAAATGCCGCGTGGGTGGGTATGGCTGGCGACAACCGGTCAATTGTAGTCGCCTGTGGCGGAATGTCCAGCCGCATCACGAGGCGGTAGCGACGCGGTCGGCGGTTCGCGTCTTCTGACCGCTGCCAGCGGAGGGCGATGGAGGGTATAATCGGGCGGTTTACCCGCGCGAACGAGCTTATGCAGTTATCCGATTTCGATTACCACCTGCCCGACGAACTGATTGCCCAGCATCCCCCCGAGCACCGCGGTGCCAGCCGCCTGCTGCACGTGGATGGCATGGCGCTCGCCGACCTGTCGTTCGGCGCGGTGCTGGAGCACATCCAACCGGGTGACGTGATGGTGTTCAACGATACCCGGGTGATCAAGGCGCGGTTGTTCGGCGAGAAGGCATCCGGCGGCAAGGTCGAGGCGCTGGTCGAACGGGTGCTCGATGAGCACACGGTGTGGGCGCACGTGCGCGCCAGCAAGTCGCCGAAGCCGGGCAGCACGATCACCTTTGCCGGCCGTTGGCAGGCCGAAATGGTGGAGCGCGACGATGCGCTGTTCAAGCTGCGCTTTCTCGACGCCGAGAACGTGTTCGACATCCTCGAGGCCTCGGGCAAGCTACCGCTGCCTCCTTATATCGAGCGCGATACCGACAGCGACGACGACAGCCGCTATCAGACCGTTTACGCCCGCGAGCGCGGTGCGGTCGCGGCGCCGACCGCCGGTCTGCACTTCACCGAGGCGATGCTGGACGCGTTGCGGGCCAAGGGCGTGATCCTGGCCTACGTGACGCTGCACGTCGGTGCCGGCACCTTCCAGCCGGTGCGGGTCGAGAACATCGCCGAGCACAAGATGCACAGCGAAATCTACGAGATTCCGCCGGCCACCGTGGACGCCATCGCCGCGGCGCACGCTGCCGGACGCAAGGTGCTGGCGGTAGGCACCACCAGCATGCGCGCGCTGGAATCGGCGGCGCAGGGTGGGGCGCTGGTGGCCGGGCGCGGTGAGACCGACATCTTCATCACCCCGGGCTACCGCTTCCGGGTGGTGGATCGCCTGCTCACCAACTTCCACCTGCCCAAGTCGACGCTGTTGATGCTGGTGTCGGCCTTCGCCGGGGTGGAACCCATCCGCAACGCCTACCGCCACGCGGTGGAACACCGTTACCGTTTCTTCAGCTATGGCGACGCCATGCTGCTGGAGAAGCAAGCCGACTGACCCGGATCAAGGTTGGCCGAAGACGCTTCGGCCAACCTTGAGGCCCGTTTTTGCACGATGGAGCACAGCATGGCCGCAGCCCACCCGACGCCCCTTCCGACGGAAATCAAACTGCATACCCAGTCGAAACGGCTGGAGATCACCTTCGACGACGGCGCCCGCTTCGAGCTGCCGTGCGAGTACCTGCGCGTCCATTCGCCGTCGGCCGAGGTGCGCGGCCACGGCGTCGGCAACGAGGTGCTGCAGGTCGGCAAGCGTCGCGTGGCGATCACCGCGCTGGAGCCGGTCGGCCACTACGCGCTGAAGATCGTGTTCGACGACGGTCACGACAGCGGGCTCTACAGCTGGGCCTATTTATACGAGCTGGGCGTCAAGCACGACCAGTACTGGCAGGATTATCTTGATCGACTCGCCGCCGCTGGCGCGAGCAGGGAGTAAGCATGGACAAGCAGACGCATTTCGGTTTCAAGACGGTCGACGAGAGCGAGAAGGCCGGCAAGGTGGCCGAGGTGTTCCACTCGGTGGCCAAGAAGTACGACGTGATGAACGACCTGATGTCCGGCGGGCTGCACCGGGTGTGGAAGCACTTCACCCTGAACACCGCCGGCGTCAAGCCGGGCGACAAGGTGCTGGACATCGCCGGCGGCACCGGCGACCTGTCGCGCGGCTGGTACCAGCGCGTCGGCAAGACCGGCGAGGTGTGGCTGACCGACATTAATAGCTCGATGCTGACGGTCGGGCGCGACCGCCTGCTCGACGAGGGCATCGTGCTGCCGGTGTCATTGGCCGACGGCGAGAAGCTGCCGTTCCCGGACAACTACTTCAACCTGGTGTCGGTCGCCTTCGGCCTGCGTAACATGACGCACAAGGACGCGGCGCTGAAGGAGATGCACCGCGTGCTGAAGCCCGGCGGCAAGCTCTTGGTGCTGGAGTTCTCCAAGGTGTGGAAGCCGCTGTCGCCGTTCTACGACCTGTACTCGTTCAAGGCGCTGCCGATCATGGGCAAGCTCGTCGCCAACGACGCCGCCAGCTACCAGTACCTGGCCGAATCGATCCGCATGCATCCGGACCAGGAAACCCTGAAGCAGATGATGCTCGATGCCGGTTTCGGCAAGGTCGACTACCACAACCTGTCAGCCGGCGTGGTCGCCTTGCACAAGGGCTACAAGTTCTGAGCGCCATGGACGGCATTACCAACCTGTGGGCGTTCGTTGCAGCCGGTTTTCTGCTCAACGTCACGCCGGGGCCGGACACCTTCTACATCCTCGGGCGCAGTACCGCGCAGGGCTGGGCGGCCGGGCTGCTGTCGGCGTTGGGCATCGGCCTGGGGAGCGTGGGTCACACGCTGCTGGCGGCGTTCGGGCTGTCGGCGATCCTGGCGACCTCGGCCACGGCCTTCCTGCTGGTGAAACTGCTGGGGGCGGCGTACCTGATGTGGCTGGGGCTGAAGATGCTGAAGAGCGGCGGCGGTGTCGCCGCGCTGCCGGCGCCCGCCGCGGCCGACGGCTGGCGCGTGCTGCGCGAGGCCTGCCTGACCAACTTGTTCAACCCCAAGGTGGCGCTGTTCTTCCTCGCCTTCCTGCCGCAGTTCGTCAAGCCGGGCGCCGGTGCCATGTCGTTCGTGATCCTGGGCCTCGCCTTCGTCGCCACCGGGCTGGTGTGGTGCTGCGGCCTGGCACTGCTGGCGGCGCGCCTGGGGGCGTGGCTGCGGCGCAGTGGCGTGTCGCGCTGGCTCGACCGGGTCTGTGGCGGGTTGTTCATGGCGCTGGGGGTGAACCTGTTGTTTGCCCGGCTGAAAGCCTGAGTCCGGCCGGGAGCCCCAGCGTCGTCCGGCGATGTCGCGGGGCTGTCGTGTCCAAGCGCCGGAGCCTGGCCGGCGTCGCGGTGTAAATACAAGGATAGTGAGATGAAGCTCCAGATTGCCGCCTTCAACCATGTGTTGAACCAGCACCCGGCGGTGCGCGACGAACTCGCCCGCTTTTCCGGCCGGCGCGTGGCCATTCAGCTGCCGCCGCTGGTGGTGAGCGGCGTGTTCACCGAGGACGGCTGGCTCGCCGCCTGCGAAGGCGAGCCGGAGGCGGTGATCCGTCTCAAGCACAGCGTGGCGCTGGCCACGCTCAGCGGTCGCCAGCCGGATCTGGCCGACGTCACGCTGGAGGGCGATACCGACCTCGCCACCGCGGTGGCGCGGCTCGTCGGCGGGCTCAAGTGGGATGCCGCCGAGGACCTGTCGCGCGTGGTCGGCGACGTCGCCGCCAGCCGCCTGGAAAAGCTGGCGCGCGGCGTGCTGGGCGTCAAGGGCGAGATCGCCTGGCGCCTGGCGGAAAACTGGATCGAGCACCTGCGCGAGGAAGCGCCGCTGCTGGCCAAGAAACCTCAGGTCGATACCTTCGTCCACGCCGTCGACACCCTGCGCGACGACGCCGCGCGGCTGGAGAAGCGCCTGGCGGCGCTGGAAGCCGCCGTTAACCCCAAGAATTCATAAGGCTCCCTGCCGATCATGCGGATTTCGCGTTTCATCAAGATCGTTTCCACCTTCTACCGTTACGGCCTCGACGACTTCTTCGAGGGCCATTCCCGGCTCGGTTTCGTCCATACCCTGTTCCGCTTCTGCCCGCTGCGGCGCGACACCTCGGCACCGCTGCCGCAACGCGTGCGCGAGGCGCTGGAGAGCCTGGGGCCGATCTTCGTCAAGTTCGGCCAGGTGCTGTCCACCCGGCGCGACCTGTTGCCGCCGGACTACGCCGACGAGCTGGCGCGATTGCAGGACAAGGTGCCACCGTTCGACGGTGCATTGGCGCGCAAGGTCATCGAGCAGAGCTTCGGCCGCACAGTCGACAGCCTGTACGCCGACTTCAACGACGTGCCGGTGGCGAGCGCCTCGGTGGCGCAGGTGCACAAGGCCTGGCTGAAGCTACCGGATGGCAGCAAGGGCAGGGAAGTGGCGGTCAAGGTGCTGCGCCCCGGCATCCAGCCGGTGATCGAGCAGGACCTGGCGCTGATGCGCACGCTGGCGGGCTGGGTCGAGCGTTTCTTCGTCGACGGCAAGCGTCTCAAGCCGCGCGAGGTGGTGGGCGAGTTCGACAAGTACCTGCACGACGAGCTCGACATGATGCACGAGGCCGCCAACGCCTCGCAGCTGCGGCGCAACTTCACCGGCTCCGACCAGCTGATCGTGCCCGAGGTGTTCTACGACTACACCACGCGCGAGGTGCTGACGCTGGAGTGGATGCACGGCACGCCGATCTCGCAGATCGAGCGGCTGCGCGAGCAGGGCATCGATCTGAAGAAATTGAGCCGCTTCGGCGTCGAGATCTTCTTCACCCAGGTGTTCCGCCACGGCTTCTTCCACGCCGATATGCATCCAGGCAACATCTTCGTGGCGCCGGACGGGCGCTACATCGCGCTCGATTTCGGCATCGTCGGCTCGCTCACCGACGTCGACAAGCACTACCTGGCGGTCAACTTCCTCGCCTTCTTCAACCGCGACTACCACCGTGTCGCCACCGCCCACATCGAGTCGGGCTGGGTGCCGAAAGACACCCGCGCCGAGGAACTGGAAGCGGCAGTGCGCACCGTGTGCGAACCGATCTTCGAGAAGCCGCTGTCCGAGATTTCGTTCGGTCTGGTGCTGCTGCGCCTGTTCGAGACCAGCCGCCGCTTCAACGTCGAGATCCAGCCGCAGCTGGTGCTGCTGCAGAAGACGCTGCTCAACATCGAAGGGCTGGGGCGCCAGCTCGACCCTCACCTCGACCTGTGGGATACCGCCAAGCCCTTCCTGACCAAATGGATGAACGAGCAGATCGGCTGGCGCGGCCTGATCAAGACGCTGCGCCACGAGGCGCCGCAGTGGGCCACCACGCTGCCGACGCTGCCGCGCCGCCTCAACGAGGCGCTCTCGGCCAGCCGCGGCGAACTGCTGATCGAGGGGTACATGCACCTGATGCGCGAGCAGAAAAAGCAGAATTTCCGGCTGTCGCTGATCGCGCTACTGCTGGGGGCGCTGTTGCTGCGCAATTTTCTGTGAGCCTGATGCCTTCAAGGTGGGGAATCGATTCTTGATGGCCTAACCCTGTTTGAACGGTCCTTCTGCTGCCTGCCGTTGGGAGGTTGGCCGAAGGACTTGTTTTTCGCCACTCGTTTAAGTAAATTATATAATGTAATTTACTTAAACGAGTGGGTGGATCATGAGTCACAATTACCAGGAACTGGCTTCGGCCATCGGCAGCAAGGTGGCGGAACTGCGCCGCGAAATCCCGGAAACCATGAAGGGCTTCGGCCAGATGAGTCGCGCCGCGCATAACGATGGCGCGCTGTCCAACAAGAACAAGGAACTGATCGCGCTGGCGATCGGCATCGCCAGCCGCTGCCAGGGCTGCCTGGCTTTTCACGCCAAGGCACTGGTCGAGCTGGGCTGCAGCCGTGGCGAGTTTCTGGAAATGCTGCAGGTGGCGGTGTACATGGGAGGGGGACCGTCGCTGATGACGGCGGCCGAGGCGCTGATGGCCTACGAGTCGTTCGGCGGGCAACGCGCCGTGCAGCCGGAGCGGGAGGCTGCCGTGCTGTGACCGTGCCGGCCACCGCCGGATGACCCCATGGCAAACGTCGCTCCTTTAGACGGGGAGCGGCGTTTTGCCGTGTTGCGGAGCGGGGTGTGCGTCAGCTGAACAGCGCGACGATCACGCGGCGGTCTTCCGCCAGCAGAATGTTGTAGGTGCGGCAGGCGGCCTGGGTGTCCATTACCTCGACCCCGATGCCGGCGTTGGTCAGGACCGCGGTCAGGCGCGGGTGGGGGAAGCGCAGGCGCGCGCCGCTGCCGAACAACACCACTTCCGGCGTGAGGTCGAGCAGCAGGGCAAAATGCTCGCTCGCCAGTTCCTCGAAGCTGGCCGGCGCCCACGGCAGCACCTCGTCCGGGGTGACGACGAGGTTGCCGTCGTGGCGGATCTGGTTGATCAGGACATGGCCTTCGCCGTAGCCGGTGAACAGGTTGCGGCCTTGGCCGCTGGCTTGATGCAGTTTCATGGAGAGCTTCCTGGGCGGGGTTTTGCTGCTAGTGCAGTGCACCACGTATTGGGATAGGATTATACCTTGACCCGCCGCCAAGGACGACCGCCGGTATCGCGCCGGTGCCGTCGTGTTTGCCGCACCCAGGGGATGAATCTTGAACGAACACTCACCGCGTCGCCGCAAACGGGCCAAGGGTTCCGGCGGGCGGAATGCCACGGTAAACGACACTGCCATGCAGCCTGTACACAAATCACAAAAACTCGCCAACGTCTGTTACGACATCCGCGGACCGGTCCTCGAGCACGCCAAGAAGATGGAAGACGAAGGCCACCGCATCATCAAGCTCAACATCGGCAACCCGGCCCCGTTCGGCTTCTTCGCTCCGGACGAGATCATCGAGGATGTGATCGCCAACCTGCCGGACGCCTCGGGCTATTCCGACTCCAAGGGCCTGTTCGCCGCGCGCAAGGCGATCATGCACTACGCCCAGCAGAAGCAGCTGCCGAACGTGGCGATGGAAGACATCTACATCGGCAACGGCGCATCCGAGCTGATCGTGATGGTGATGCAGGCGCTGCTCGACACCGGTGACGAAGTGCTGGTGCCGGCGCCCGACTACCCGCTGTGGACCGCCGCGGTCAGCCTGGCCGGCGGCAAGGCGGTGCATTACGTGTGCGACGAGCAAGCCGGCTGGTTCCCCGACATCGAGGACATCCGCGCCAAGATCAACGCCAACACCCGCGCCATCGTCGTCATCAACCCCAACAACCCGACCGGCGCGGTCTACCCGCCCGAGCTGTTGGCCGAAATTGTCGAGCTGGCGCGCCAGCACCAGCTGATCATCTACGCCGACGAAATCTACGACAAGGTGCTGTACGACGAGGTACAGCACACCTCGATCGCCAGCCTGGCGCCGGACGTGCTGTGCGTCACGCTCAACGGCCTGTCCAAGAACTACCGCGCCTGCGGCTACCGTGCCGGCTGGATGGTGCTGTCGGGCGAGAAGAAGCACGCCCGCGATTACATCGAAGGCCTCAACATGCTGGCTTCGATGCGCTTGTGCGCCAACGTGCCGGCGCAGTTCGCCATCCAGACCGCGCTGGGCGGCTACCAGAGCATCAACGACCTGGTGGCCACGGGCGGGCGGCTGGCGCGCCAGCGCGATCTGGCGCACGAACTGCTGACCGCCATCCCCGGCGTCAGCTGCGTCAAGCCGCAGGGGGCGCTCTACCTGTTCCCGCGCCTCGACCCCAAGATCTACCCGATCAGCGACGACCAGCAGTTCATCCTCGAACTGTTGCAGGAAGAAAAGGTGCTGCTGGTGCAGGGCTCCGGGTTCAACTGGATCGCCCCGGACCATTTCCGCGTGGTGTTCCTGCCTAACAGCGACGACCTGATCGAGGCCATCGGCCGCATCGCCCGCTTCCTCGAAAACTACCGCAAGCGTCACGGTACCGACTAGGCTCAAGTTTTAGCGTTACAACGGCCACGATCGTGGCACAATGGATTACGTAGTACGGCAGTAAAGCAGGGGGCCGGCAGGCTCCCTTTTTTTATCGGCGCAGGACCCAGCGGCAAGCGCGTTATGCCCTTGCCGGTAGGCCTTGAGCCGGGGACACATAAAAAAATCTGACACCATTCAATATCAGGAGATGCCATGCAGCCGATCAACATTGGTCTGATGGGAGTAGGGACAGTCGGTGGCGGTACCGCCACCGTACTCAAACGCAACGCCGAGGAGATCAGCCGCCGCGCCGGTCGCGAAATCCGCCTGTTCATGGCGGCCAACCGCGAGCTGGAACGCGCGCGTGAAGTGGTCGGTCCGGACGTGCCGGTGGTCGACGACGCCATGCAGATCGTCAACCACCCCGACGTCGATATCGTGGTCGAGCTGATCGGCGGCGACACCATCGCCAAGGAGCTGGTGCTCAAGGCCATCGAGAACGGCAAGCACGTAGTCACCGCCAACAAGAAACTGCTGGCCGTGCACGGCAACGAAATCTTCGCCCGCGCCCAGGAGAAGGGCGTGATGGTGGCGTTTGAAGCCGCCGTGGCCGGCGGCATCCCGATCATCAAGGCGCTGCGCGAAGGTCTTTCGGCCAACCGCATCGAGTGGATCGCCGGCATCATCAACGGCACCTCCAACTTCATCCTGACCGAAATGCGCGACAAGGGCTCGAGCTTCGCCGACGTGCTGGCCGAGGCACAGCGCCTGGGCTACGCCGAAGCCGACCCGACCTTCGACATCGAAGGCCACGACGCCGGTCACAAGCTCACCATCATGGCATCGATCGCCTTCGGCATCCCGATGCAGTTCGACAAGTGCTATCTGGAAGGCATCAGCCAGCTCGACGGCCGCGACATCAAGTACGCCGAGGAGCTGGGCTACCGCGTCAAGCTGCTGGGCCTGACCCGCCGCACCGATGCCGGCATCGAGCTGCGCGTACACCCGACGCTGATCCCGGAAGACCGCCTGATCGCCAACGTCAACGGTGTGATGAACGCGGTGATGGCCAAGGGCGACGCCATCGGCCCGACCCTGTACTACGGCGCCGGTGCCGGTGCGCTGCCGACCGCGTCAGCCGTGGTGGCCGACATCGTCGACGTGGCCCGTCTGCTGACCGCCGATCCCGAGCACCGCGTGCCGCATCTGGCGTTCCAGCCGGACCGCCTGCAGGACACCCCGATCCTGCCGATCGACGAGATTCACAGCTCCTACTACCTGCGCATCGCCGCGGCCGACCGTACCGGCGTACTGGCCGAGATCACCCGCCTCCTGGCCGACAACGGCATCTCGATCGAGGCACTGATCCAGAAGGGCGCGGATGCCGACGGCTCCGCCGAAGTGGTGATCCTGACTCACCGCGTGCAGGAGAAACAGGTCAACCGTGCCATCGCCTCCATCGAGGCGCTGGATAGCGTGGCAGGCAAGGTGGTGCGCCTGCGCATGGAAGAACTCAACGGCTGAACGGAACCCTTATGCATTACATCAGCACCCGCGGCGGCATGCAGCCGCTGGAATTCTCCGACACCATCCTGATGGGCCTGGCCCCGGATGGCGGTCTCGCGCTGCCGGAGCATTACCCGCAGATCGGCCGTGAACAGCTCGATGCCTGGCGCGGCCTCTCCTACGCCGAGCTGGCGTTCGAGGTGATCCGCCTGTTCGCCACCGATATCCCCGAGGCCGACCTCAAGGATATGCTCGACCGCACCTACACCGCCGACGTGTATGGCTCGGCCGAGATCACCCCGATCAAGCGCCTCAAGGACGGCCTGGTCATCCTGGAACTGTCCAACGGCCCGACGCTGGCGTTCAAGGACATGGCCATGCAGTTCCTCGGTAACCTGTTCGAGTACGTGCTGGCCAGGAAGGGCGAAGAGCTCAACATCGTCGGCGCCACCTCCGGGGACACCGGCTCGGCGGCCGAATACGCGATGCGCGGCAAGGCCGGCATCAACGTCTTCATGCTGAGCCCGGACGGCTTGATGAGCCCGTTCCAGCGCGCGCAGATGTACAGCCTGCCGGACGTCAACATCCACAACATCGCCATCCGCGGCATGTTCGACGATTGCCAGGACATCGTGAAGGCGGTGCAGAACGACCACGCCTTCAAGGCGCGTCACAAGGTCGGCACGGTCAACTCGATCAACTGGGCGCGCGTGGTGGCGCAGGTGGTGTACTACTTCAAGGGCTACTTCAACGCCACCGCCAGCAACGACGAGCAGGTCAGCTTCTGCGTGCCGTCCGGCAACTTCGGCAACGTCTGCGCCGGCCACATCGCCCGCCAGATGGGCCTGCCGATCGAGCGCCTGATCGTCGCCACCAACGAGAACGACGTGCTCGACGAGTTCTTCCGCACCGGCATCTACCGTCCGCGCGGCACCGCCAATACCTGGGTCACCTCCAGCCCGTCGATGGACATCTCCAAGGCGTCCAACTTCGAGCGCTTCGTGTTCGACCTGGTCGGCCGCGACGCGGCCAAGGTGCGCGAGCTGTGGGCCAAGGTGGATTCGGGCGAGGGCTTCGACCTGTCGTCCGAGCTGGCGGCGGTGCGCGAGCGTTTCGGTTTTGTCTCCGGCAAGAGCACCCATGCCGACCGCCTGGCAACGATCCGCCTGGTCGATCGTGAAGACGGCGTGGTGGTGGATACCCACACCGCCGACGGCATCAAGGTGGCGCGCGACGTGCGCCGGCCGGGCGAGACCGTGGTCTGCCTGGAAACCGCCCTGCCGGCCAAGTTTGCCGACACCATCCGCGAGGCGCTGGACCGTGATCCGCCGCGCCCGGCCGGTTTCGACGGCATCGAGAACCTGCCGCAGCGTGTCACCGTGTTCGACGCCGACGCCGCCGCGGTGAAAGGCTTCATCGAAGCCGCACTGGCCTGAGCCAGCACGACTCGAGGAAACAAACAAGGCCCCGCGAGGGGCCTTGTTTGTTTCCGAGGCGGCGCTTGCCGTCTGCCGAGGCGCCCTCCACCCGGCGATTTCTCGGGTAGAATGAGGCACATGCAAAAACGCCTTATCGCCTTGTCGCTCCTGCTGGGCCTCCTGCTCCACCCGCTCGAGCTCTTGGCCGCCACGCAGAATCTGGCGGCACTGGAGCAGGCTGCGCGCCGCTTCGTCGAGCAGGAGCTGCGCTTTCGGCCGGCGACCTTCACGCTCGGCCGGCTCGATCCGCGTCTGGCGTTGCCCGCCTGCGAGCAGCCCCAGGTGAGTTGGTCGGCAGGGGCCGTGCCCAGTGGCAACTCCTCGCTCGACCTGTCCTGCCCGGCGGCAGGCTGGTCGTTGCGGCTGCCGGTGACGATTGCCGAAAAGAGAATGGGCGTGGTGGCGACCCGTCCGCTCAAGGCCGGAGAGCTGCTGGCCCCGGACGACGTCAGGCTGGCGGAAATGACCTCGCCGGCGCTCAGCCGCAACGTGCTCAACCGGCTCGACCAGGCGATCGGCCAGAGCATGAGGAGCAGCGTGCCGGCCGGTGCCTGGCTGCGCAGTTTCATGCTGCAGCAGCCGGACGTGATCCGGACCAACCAGCGCGTGAAGGTGCTGGCGCAGGGGGACGGTTTTGTCGCGACCGCCGAAGGCACGGCGCGAGGCAATGCCGCTGTCGGCGAGTCGGTGCGGGTGAGGATGGCCAGTGGCCGCGAGGTCAGCGGCGTGGCCCAGGCCGACGGCAGCGTGCTGGTGTCGTACTGAGCAAAAATAAAATCCTCAAGATTGTGTTGTTCCAGTCGATAATAAGTACAAATCCCCAAACTCTCTCGTGGAAGGACGTTAGCCATGAAAATCGACAACACGAGCAAGGCCCTTGGAGCGTACGGCGCCCAGAGCAAGCCCGTGCGACGGGAGAGCACCCCCAGCACCTCGGACAGCGCTTCCGCTTCGGCGTCCGATAACGTCGCCATCAACCCCAAGATCGGAGCCGTCGAGCGCGAGGTGGCCAACGCCCCGGCTTTCGATGCCGCCAAGGTCGACGCCATCAAGCAGGCCATCGCCTCCGGCTCGTTCCAGATCAACCCGGACAAGATCGCCGACCAGCTCATCGCCTCGGCGCAGGACCTGCTGTCCCGTTGAGCCCCGCCAACCTTTCCGACTGAACCATGCCGCAAGCCGAAACCTTTACCGCCTTGTGCCAGGAGGAAACCACCCAGCTCAAGGCGTTGGCGGAACTGATGCAACGCGAGCAGGCGGTGCTGGTGCGCAACGAGGTGGCCGCGCTCGAGCCCCTGGCCGAGGAGAAGGGGCGTCTGCTGGAGCGGCTGGCCGAGTCGTCTCGGCGGCGTGCCGCACTGATGCAGTCGCTCGACCTGGTCGATGCCGAACGGGTGCACGCCTGGCTTGCCGACAAGAATGCGGCCCTCCGCGCCTGGGCCGAGCTCGACGCGGCCCTCAAGCAGGTGCAGGCGATCAACCGCCTCAACGGCGAGCTGGTACAGCGCCATCTCGCCCTGACCGAGGAAACGCTTGAGGTTCTGCGCCAAGCCGCTATCTCCACGCTCGGCTACGGCAAGGACGGAGCCCCGCCCACCCTGTCCGGCGGCGGCCGTCATCTCGGCTCGGCCTGAGCGGGTCGGGTGGGCGCGACGATGCCTTTGTGGTATCGTGCGTCTGGGCCAGAGACCACCTCAAGACCATAAGCCATGACCCTGCTATCCCTGATCTTCGCACTCGCACTCGAGCAACTTCGCCCGCTGGGTAACCGCAACCGGGTCTGGCTGCTGTTCACCCGCTACGCCAATCACTTGGAGCGCAACCTGAACGCTGGCTACAACCGGCATGGCGTGATGGCCTGGCTGGCGGCGATGCTGCCGCCGTTGCTGATCGCCCTCGGCGGCTACTACCTGCTGGCGGCGGTGAGCCCGGTATTGGGGCTGGCGTGGAACGTACTGGTGCTGTATCTCACCATGGGGTTCCGCCATTTCTCCAGTTCGTTCTCCGAGATTTCCGTGGCCTTGACGGAAGGGCGCGATTTCGACGCGCGCCAGACGCTGGCACACTGGACCGGCCAGCCGACGGCGGAACTGTCGGTCAACGAAATTTCCCGGCTGTCGATCGAGCAGGGCGTGGTGGACAGTTACCGCCATGTGTTCGGCACCATGTTCTGGTTCCTGATCCTGCCCGGTCCGGCGGGGGCCGTGCTGTATCGGCTGAGCTACATCCTGTCGCAGAAGTGGGGCGAACGCAGTTCGGGCGACGACCTGTTCGGCCGCTTCGCCGCGCGGGCCATGAGCTGGCTGGACTGGATTCCGGTGCGCCTGACGGCGATCAGCTTCGCCATCATGGGCGACTTCGAGGACGCGCTCTATTGCTGGCGCTCGCAGGCTCGTACCTGGGGCCACTACGCGCACGGTATCCTGCTCGCGTCGGCGGCCGGTGCGCTAGGCGTCAAGCTGGGTGACCCGGTACGGCAGGACTACACCATCAAGTTCCGTCCGGAGCTGGGGCTGGGCGAGGAGTCCGATCCCGACTACCTGAAGAGCGCGGTGGGGCTGGTGTGGCGCTCCGCCTTGCTCTGGCTGTTCGTGATCCTGTTGATCAGCGTTGCCGCCCAACTGAGCTGATCGACCGGCTGGCGCCGCCTTCGGGCGGCGTCGGCCTTTTTATTTGTTACTGAAACCAACATCCGTTTCGAGACAGCCGACCGCCGGCCGGCCGTCTCAGGCTTTACCGCAGGAGTATTGTTCATGTCATTTGCCGAGCTTGGGCTGTCGCCGGAGATTCTCCGCGCCATCGACGAGCAGGGTTATTCCGAACCCACGCCGATCCAGGCCAAAGCCATTCCGCTGGTGCTGTCCGGGCGCGATCTCCTTGCTGCTGCGCAGACCGGCACCGGCAAAACGGCGGCGTTCATGCTGCCGATCCTGGAACGCCTGAAGAAATTTGCCAGTACCAGCGCCTCGCCGGCGATGCACCCGGTGCGCGCGCTGATCCTGTCGCCGACCCGCGAGCTGGCCGACCAGATCGCGGTCAACGCCGCCGCTTATACCAAGTACCTGCCGCTGCGCTCCACCGTGGTGTTTGGCGGCATGAACATGGACCCGCAGACACAGGAGCTGCGTCGCGGCGTCGAGATACTGATCGCCACGCCGGGTCGTCTGCTCGACCACGTCGGCCAGAAGACGGTGCAGCTCAACAAGGTCGACGTGCTGGTGCTGGACGAAGCCGACCGCATGCTGGACATGGGCTTCATCAACGACATCCGCAAGATTCTCGGCATGCTGCCGCGCACGCGCCAGACCCTGCTGTTCTCCGCCACCTTCGCGCCGGAGATCAAGCGCCTGGCCGAGGAGTTCATGCACGACCCGCAGACCGTCGAAGTGGCACGGCAAAATTCAACCAACGCCCAGGTCGAGCAGCTGGTGTTCTCGGTGGACAGCCAGCGCAAGCGCTACCTGCTGTCGCACCTGATCCGCGAGCGCCAGATGGGCCAGGTCATCGTGTTCTGCAAGACCAAGCTGTCCGCCGACCAGCTGGCGCGCGATCTTAAGCGCGACGGCCATGCCGCCGAGGCGATCCACGGCGACAAGGCGCAAGGTGCCCGCCTGGAAACCCTGACCGCGTTCAAGAACGGCGAGGTCAAGGTGCTGGTGGCGACCGACGTGGCGGCGCGTGGTCTGGATATCTCCGAACTGCCCTACGTGGTCAACTTCGAGCTGCCCAACGCGCCGGAAGACTATGTGCACCGTATCGGCCGTACCGGCCGGGCCGGCGCCTCCGGCGTGGCCATCTCGCTGATGGGGCAGGACGAAGGCAAGCAGCTCGAGGCGATCGAGAAGCTGACGCGGCAGACGCTGAAGCCGCAGCCGGTGTCCGGCTTCTGGCCGTCGTGGCTGGAGCGTCCGGCCGACGAGATCGCGCCGCCGCCGCGCCGCTCGGCGGAGAACGGGCGCGGCAACAGCCGCAGTGCATCGCGCGCCCCGATGGCGGCCCCCGTGGTCGAGCCGCTGCGCAAGCCCATCGACAACGGCGAACCGCGCAAGGTGTTCAAGGTACGCGTTGGCAAGCGCCAGCGCGAGATTCCGGCGCTGCTGCTGCCGCCGCGCTACAAGTAAGATCGCTTGGAAAACCCCGCCGCTTTGGCGGGGTTTTTTGTTGCCGGAAAAAAAAGAGACCCCGCAAGCGGGGTCTGTCAGAGCAACACACCAAAAAAGGGAAAACGGTTGGCTTGTCAGCAGAAGATCACCAGCGCCGCCATGGCGCCGTGTGCGCCCATCACCAGGCTCTGCTCGATGTCGGCGGTACGCGACGAGCCGGAGATGAAGGCGCCGAAGCCATGCTCGCGGATGGCGATCTGACCGTAGGCGTCGCGCATGGTGTCGACCAGCTTGTCCTTGGGCACCACCATCACCAGCTTTTCCGTGAGGAAATACAGCGAGCGGAAGATGTTGTCGGGGTGGCTGATCCACACCGCGGCGTTTTCCGCCACGGCGAGTTCGCCGGGCACGATGGCGACGTCGACGTCGTGCCAGTCGTGCGGGGTGAAGACTTCCTCATGCGGCATCGTGGTCAGGTCGACGGTGCGCCCGGTCTTCGGCCAACGTTGCGCCACCGCGTCGGCCACGCTCTGGCCGTCGGCCAGCCAGATGGCCTCGCCGCCCAGGTTGCGGATCAGCCCGGCGAAGGCGGCGAATTTGTCGTCGAAGGTGACGAACTGCACGGCGTGGATGTCCGGCAGCACCGGCCCGCCGGGGCGGTTGCGGTGGATCTTGGCCAAGATGGCGTCGCGGCTGCTGCTCATTGCTTGTCCTCCTGGCGGCGGCGGTAGAGTTCCTTGAAGCTGTGTTCCGGCATCTCGGGCAGCTCGCGTCCCGGCCGGCTCCACGCCGTGCCGTCCTTGATGAATGCCGGTAGGATCGGCACCACCTTGCGCATCGCCTTGCCGCCGGCGTCCATCAAGGCCGGATGCTGGGTCAGGAAGCGCATCGCCAGCAACCCCATCTTCTTGGCCGGCTTCAAGGCACCAGCGTCGAAGGCGCGCTTGCGCTGCAGGATGAGCTGTTCGTGCAGGTTGATCTTGACCGGGCAGACGTTGGAGCAGGAGCCGCAGGTGGTGCAGGCGAAGGCCATGCTGCCGTGCTTCTTGATGTCGCGGCTCGGGCCCAGCGTCGAGCCGATCGGCCCCGGTATGACGTAGCTGTAGCTGTGGCCGGAGCTGCGCCGGTACACCGGGCAGGTATTCATGCAGGCGCCGCAGCGGATGCAGCGCAAGCTGGCGTAGAAGTCCGGGTTGCCGAGGATGTCGCTGCGGCCGTTGTCGACGATGACGATGTGCATCTCGCCGCCCGGCCGCGCGCGGTGGAAGTGCGAGGTGTAGGTGGTCACCGGCGAACCGATCGCCGAGCGTGCCAACAACCGGGTGAACACGCCCAGGTGCTCCAGCTTGGGGATGATCTTCTCGATGCCCATCGAGGCGATGTGCAGGGGCGGCAGCGCGGTGCCGAGGTCGGCGTTGCCCTCGTTGGTGCACACCACCACGCCGCCGGTCTCGGCGACGGCGAAGTTGACCCCGGTCAGCCCGGCGTCGGCCGTCAGGAAGTGCTGGCGCAGGTTGGCGCGCGCGGCATGGGTCAAATAGGTCGGGTCGTTGTTGCCGGCCTCGGTGCCCAGTTCTTCATGAAACAGCTCGGAAATCTGCTCTTTCTTCAGGTGGATCGCCGGCATTACGATGTGGCTGGGCGGTTCGTGCCGCAGTTGCACGATGCGCTCGCCCAGGTCGGTGTCGATCACCTCGATGCCGCGCTCCTCCAGGTAGGGGTTGAGCCCGCATTCCTCGGTCAGCATCGACTTCGACTTCACCAGCTTCTTCACCTGGCGTGCGGCCAGGAGCTGGTGCACGATGCGGTTGTGCTCGGCGGCGTCGGCGGCGAAGTGCACGGTGACGCCGTTGCGGCGCGCGTTCTCCTCGAACTGGACCAGGTAGTCGTCGAGTTTGGACAGCGTGTGCGCCTTGATCTGTTCGGCCAACTTGCGCAGCTCTTCCCACTCTGGCAGCTGTTTGGCCTGGACGTCGCGCTTCTGGCGCACAAACCAGATCGCCTGGTCGTGCCAACTGGCGCGGGCGCGGTCGGCGAGGAACTCGCGTGCGGCGTCCGGGTGATGAATGTTGTCGGCCTTCATGCGGCACCTCCGCGACCAGTGAGGATTTCCACCACGTGCAGCGGGCGGATGGTGCGCCCGTTGTGACGAATGATGCCGCCCATGTGCATCAGGCAGGACGGGTCGGCGCCGACGATGTACTCGGCCCCGGTGGCCTCGTGCTGGGCCACGCGGTCGCGCCCCATCGCCACCGAGACGTCGGCCTCGTCCACGCTGAAGGTGCCGCCGAAACCGCAGCACTCGTCGCGTCGTTCCGGCAGGCCGATCTCGATGCCGTCCACCAGTTGCAGGATGCGCTCCAGGCGCGACTGGTAGGGGATCATCAGCTCGCTCGGGCTGGCGTGGTGCAGCTCGCGCAGGCCGTGGCAGCTCTGGTGGATCGACACCTTGTGCGGGAAGTGCACCGGCTTGGGCAGTTTCTCCACCTTCAGCACGTCCTGCAGGAATTCGATGATCTCGAAGACCCGTGGCTGCAGGTGCTGGAAGTCGGCGTTGTCGGCGATGTACCAGGGGTAGTGGTGGGTCACGTGCGAGACGCAGCTGCCGGAGGGCGCCACCACGTAGTCGAAGTCCTTGAACACGCCGGTGAAGCGCAGGGCGGCCTCGCAGGCGCCGCTGCTGTCGCCGTTATTGGCCAGTGGCTGACCGCAACAGGACTGTTCCATGGGGTAGGTCACGTCTACGCCGTAGCCTTCCAGCAGTTCCAGCGTGGCCATGGCGACGTGGGGATACAGTTCGTTGACGAAGCAGGGAATGAACAAGCCGACTTTCATGGGGACCTTCCGAATTGTTTTCCGCGGCGGGCAGGGGTGTCATGCTGCATTAAAGCCCCGCGGCAGGGCTTTGCCAATGCGGAGTAACCCTTGGCACGGAAAAAGCCGTTGCGGCGAGCCCGGCAAGCAAATACCCGCCGCATGCCATTGATTGGCTGAAAGTGGCGATTTTCTGGGTTTTATTGGTCAAATTGTACATGGCCCGAGCGCCCGTCCCGGCTCGGTTTGCTGCGTTGCGGGGGGCGTTCTGGATATCGCCCGAAAACATCCTTGCAATTCGCCCCAAGATATGGTCAGAATCGGGGTTCGAATTTTTAATCTCCCATATATTAAGAGCAAGCATGGCACTCATCGTACAGAAGTACGGCGGCACCTCGGTGGGCACCACCGAGCGTATCAAGAATGTCGCCCGGCGCATCGCCAAATGGAAGGCTCAGGGACATGATCTGGTGATCGTGGTTTCCGCCATGAGCGGCGAAACCAACCGCCTGATCGGTCTGGCCAAGGACATCCAGGAGTATCCGGACGCGCGCGAACTCGACGTGCTCGTGTCGACCGGCGAACAGGTCACCATCGGCCTGCTGGCCATGGCGCTGAAGGAAATCGGCGTTCCGGCCAAGAGCTACTGCGGCTGGCAAGTGCCGGTCGTGACCGACAGCTCGCACAGCAAGGCCCGCATTCAGTCGATCGACGACGCTGCCATGCGTGCCGACCTCGACGCCGGTCAGGTCGTCATCGTGGCTGGTTTCCAGGGCGTCGACGAACTGGGCAGCATCACCACGCTGGGCCGTGGTGGTTCCGATACCTCGGCCGTGGCGCTGGCCGCCGCACTGAAGGCCGACGAGTGCCAGATCTACACCGACGTCGACGGCGTCTACACCACCGACCCGCGCGTGGTGCCGGAAGCCCGCCGCCTCAAGACCATTACCTTCGAGGAAATGATCGAGATGGCGAGCCTGGGCTCCAAGGTGTTGCAGATCCGCTCGGTTGAATTCGCCGGCAAGTACAAGGTTCGGCTGCGTGTACTCTCCAGTTTCGAAGAGGAAGGGGAAGGCACACTGATCACGTTCGAGGAAGACCAAAACATGGAAAAGGCCGTAGTAGCAGGCATCGCATTTGACCGTAACGAAGCGCGCATCAATGTGAAAGGCGTGCCGGACAAGCCGGGTATCGCTTACCAGATTCTCGGCCCGATCGCCGATGCCAACATCGAAGTGGACATGATCATCCAGAACGTGGGCGAGAACGGCACCACCGACTTCTCCTTCACCGTGCCGCGCGGCGAGTTCCAGCGCACCCTGGGCATCCTGCGTGACGTGCAGACCCACATTGGCGCCGCCAAGATCGACGCCGACGACAAGGTCGCCAAGATCTCCATCGTCGGTGTCGGCATGCGCTCGCACTGCGGCATCGCCTCGACCATGTTCCGCACCCTGGCCGAAGAGGGCATCAACATCCAGCTGATCTCCACCTCGGAAATCAAGGTGTCGGTGCTGGTCGACGAGAAATACCTCGAGCTGGGCGTGCGCGTGCTGCACAAGGCCTTCGGCCTCGATCAGACGGTTGAAGCCTGATCACAGGGGGGTTGACAGGGTGAGATGTCATCTTTAATATGGCGTCTCTCTCACGGAGAAATGGCCGAGTGGTCGAAGGCACTTCCCTGCTAAGGAAGCATACGGGCTTAAACCTGTATCGAGGGTTCGAATCCCTCTTTCTCCGCCAGACAGCGCATCCGTAGCTCAGTTGGATAGAGTATCTGGCTACGAACCAGAGGGTCGGGCGTTCGAATCGCTCCGGATGCGCCACTGTCCCCATCGTCTAGAGGCCTAGGACACTGCCCTTTCACGGCGGCGACCGGGGTTCGAATCCCCGTGGGGACGCCAGTTTCAACAAAAAAGCCAACCTTCGGGTTGGCTTTTTTGTTTTTCCCTCGGCCAGCGGCCGGGCGTCTTGCACGGCATCGAGCGCCGTATCAAGCCAGGGCACCTGTGGCGCCCCGGCCTTCCTCACGGTTAATGCGCCGCGCGCTGCAGGCAGGTCTGATAGCGTCCGTTCACTCGCTCGGCAAACCACTCGGTGGTCAGCTTGCGGGTGATCTTGGGGCTTTTCAGGTCGATCTGTGGCAACTGTTCGCGCGGCGCCTGGCCGCCGTAGAGCGGGTCGGCCAAGGCATACACTTTGCGGTACAGCTCGGTCTGGCCGAAGGTTGCCAGTTTTTCCTGTTTTAGATCGCGCATGATGGCGTTGTCGCTCATGCCCAGCCGGTTGTCGAGTGCCTGCAGGGCGTTCAAGGTACTGCCGCCGCTGGCCTGGCCGTTTTCATAGCTGAGCAGGTCGCCATCGCGCGCCAGGCGCCGCCCGCTGAGCCGGCTGATCACCGCCTGGAAGGCCGCGTTGCGGCTGCTGTAGCGGCCGGCGTTGAAATCGGCGAAGCGGTACAGCATGTCCTTGTACGGGGCCGGGTATTGCAGCAGGATGGCGCTGCCGAAATACACGCCACCGCGGCGGCTGAACACTTCATTGCGCAGGCTGGTCTTGCGCGAGTAGGGGTAGGGCCAGGCGCGGACATGGGCTTCGGCAAACTCCACGCTGACCTGCATCGGTCCGCCGGTGCGGATCGGGTTCTTTTTCATGATGGTGGGAAAGCCGATCTTCTCCGCCTCCGCCGACATGTCTTCGTACAGTTCGTTCATCTGCTTTTCGGTGCGCAGCGTGTCGATGCGCTCCTTGTAGCTGCGGCCGTTGGGCGAGGGCTTGAGCAGGGCGGTCTTCACCAGCGGCAGGGGGATGTGGTAGCCGGCGGCCTTTTCCCCGATCTTGCCCCAGACGATCTTGGGCAGCCCCGGCACCGTCGGGTCGGACTGCCAGCTCGATTCCTGCTCGATGACGGCGGCGGCGGCACAGAAGTTTTCGGCGGTATAGGGCAACTTCAGGGCGGTGAAGGCGTCGAAGATGTCTTCGGCCCAGCCGGCGCGGTCGCGTATCTTGGCGGGCAGGACCTTGTCCAGGGTGGCGCGGCCTTGCGCTGCGCTGATCGGCGGCACGCGCGGTAGCACCGTGATCGGCTTGCCGATGAGCGGGGGCGTGATGGTCAGCGGGGTTTCCACCGGCGGCAGTTCCACCGGTGCCGATGCCGTGCTGTCCGGCTGCGGGTAGCCATCCGGTGGCACGACGATGGGGGCGGAGGAAGGCTGGCTCACCGGAGTGGTGGGGCTGGCGCAACCGGCCAGGCTGACGGTGAACAGCAGGGACAGGGCGTAGCGGCGTTTCGGCACAATGAGGAACTCGTAAGGCTGGAGAACTGGCGCAAGAGTAGGGTAATGCTCGGGTCAGGGCAAGTGCCGGCCCTCGCCAGACACCGTCGCATCAAGTTTACGCTGTGGCTTGCGGGCGCAGGCCTTATAATGTGTTGTTTTGTTTATGTCTCCGATCGTTCTGTATCCATGAGCAACAAGAATTTGGCCGTCGAGGCTGTTCGAGGCTTGGCGGCGCTGGCAGTGATTTTTTCCCACGCATCCCTGACTTTCTGGCCTTACCTGCACGGTGATTTCGACCAGCTGCGCTCGGGTTTTGAGCGCTGGGTGTTCAATTCGCCTTTCGGCTTCGTGTATTCCGGCTCGGGCGCGGTGTGCGTGTTCTTCGTCCTGAGCGGCTTCGTGCTGGGGCGCAGCGTGCTGGGCCGGGACGGGCTGCTGCAGGCCCTGCCCGGTATGGTGGTGCGCCGTTACTTCCGCTTGATGCTGCCGATCCTGATCAGTTGCCTGCTGGCCTGGGCGGTGTTCGCCTTCGCCTTGCCGCGGGTCGACCGGCATGCGCTGGGCGAGTGGATCCGCCTGTTCGGCGCCTTTGATTTCTCGCTCGGGAACGCCGTGGAGCAGGGCTCGGTGGATACCATCCTGTGGGGCGCGGCGGACTACAATTGGGCGTTGTGGACGATGCGCATCGAGTTCTTCGGTTCGCTGCTGGTATACGCCTTGGCCGCGCTGCTCGATCGCTGGCCGCGTCCGGACTGGCTGTTGCCGGTCGCGGCGTTGGGCTGCCTGTTGCTGGTGCCGGGCAATGGCGTGTACTACGCGCTGTTCGTGTTCGGCCTCTGGCTGGCGGCGAGCGAGTGGACCGTCGATAACCGCCTGCTGGCGCTGTCCGCGCTGCTGGCCGGGCTGTATCTCGTGGGCTATCACGAAGCGAGCAGTTCCTACAATTTCATCGAGCGCAACCTGGATCTGTCCTGGCGCGGCGAGTCGCTGGCCAATTACGATCTGGCGAATGAGCTGGGCGGCATGCTGATCGTCGGCGCGGTGCTGAAGAGCCCGTGGCTGGGGCAGCGTCTTTCCGGGCGCGCCATGGCCTGGCTCGGCCGTATGTCGTTCTCGGCCTACCTGCTGCACATGCTGGTGCTGGCCACGGTGGCGCCGCTGGTGTTCAACGCCCTGCGCCCGACCTTGTCCTACACCGGCGCCTCGCTGTCGAGCCTGGCGGCGTCGGTGGCGGCGATCTATCTGTGCTCGCTGCCCTACGCGCGCTGGGTCGACGATACCAGCATCCACGTCTCGCGCACCGTCAGTCGGCTGGTCTGGCGGCGCTGAGGCCGGCGGGGGCGTCCGCGCCCTGCCGCCGCTTCTTGTCGCGCCCTTCCTTCCTATCGCCGGGTCTCTGCGTGGCGGGAAGGGCGCCGTCCTTTTCCCGCCGTGCGCCTGCCGCGGCGTGCGCCTGTTGTGCGTTCCCCCCTACTATCCTTTCCCTCCGGCGGCGGTGTCGACCTGGGCCCGTTCGGGCGTTGCGGATCGCGCGAGGATGTTTAACATCTTTTAACAAGCACGGCGCGGGGCGACACAGATCCGACAAACTTGCCTCCTACACTGCAAGCACGTTCTCACTACCAAGGAACCCCATCATGAAACGTGCCTTGCTTGTTGCTTTGTCCCTGTTGCCGCTGGCGGCGTTTGCCAAGGATGGCGCGGGGGAGCGCTGGAATCAGCCCGATCATGGCTACTACCAGTCTTATCCGTCTTACCGTCCTTACCAGGTACGCATCGAGCGTGGCGTGCAGGATGGCTCGCTGACGCGCTGGGAGGCGCGCCGTCTGCAACGCCAACTGGACGATCTGCGGGCCAAGCGGCGCGATTATTTGGCCGACGGTTATCTGTCGCGCCCCGAGCAGCACGACCTGGAACGCAGCGAACAGGCGCTGTCGGAGGCGATCCGCTACCAGCGCCACGACGATCAGAACCGCTACTGGCAGCGGTAACCTCGACCGATTTCGGGACGCGGCGCACAGGCGAGTGTCCCCCCGGGTTTTCTCCTCCTCTCTAGACTGGGCCATCCATGCGGGTGGCCATTTTTTTGTCGGAGAGGATGGCTGGCGTGGGGAGGTCCAACACCATCGCGATGGCCAGGAGGGACTGACGCTGGCGAGGCGATCGTGCATGGGTTTCGGGTGGAGGGCGTGTTGAAGCGGAGGGCGGGGCGGGCCGCAGGAGGATGCCCACCCTGGACGTGCGAGGACGTTCTTCGGCCAACCTTGTCGGTCGTGCTCAAGGTTGGCCGAAGAACGGGGGGCGGTCTCAGTAGACGAAACGTTCGCGCAGCTCGTCCAGGTTCAGCTCGTTCAGGATGCTTTCCAGGCGTTGCTCGGCGTTCTTGCGCGGCGCGCCGGTGTAGCGGGCGATGATCAGCTCGTTCTTCATCGAATGTTCCCAGCCCACCAGTTCGGTCACCGTCAGTTGGTAGCCGTGCGCCTCCAGCTGCAGGCAGCGCAGCACGTTGGTGAGCTGGCTGCCGAATTCGCGGGTGTGGATCGGGTGGCGCCAGATTTCCGACAGCGGCGTCAGGCCGAAGCTCTGGTTCTTGTTCTTGCGCAGCACCGTGGCCACCTCGGCCTGGCAGCACGGCACCAGCACGATGAAACGGGCCTGCTTGGCCAGCGCGAACTTGATGGCGTCGTCGGTGGCGGTGTTGCAGGCGTGCAGCGCGGTGACCACGTCGATGCGCTCCGGCAACAGCGGCGAGGTGATCGACTGCTCCACCGTCAGGTCGAGGAAGGACATGCGCGGGAAGTCCAGGCGCTCGGCCAGTTCGCGCGAGCGCGCCACCAGCTCGGCGCGGGTCTCGATGCCGTAGACGTGGCCGGCGTTCTTCTCCTTGAGGAACAGGTCGTACAGGATGAAACCGAGATAGGACTTGCCGGCGCCGTGGTCGGCCAGCGTCAGTTCCCCGCCCTCGGCCAGCACGTCGGCCAGCAGCGGCTCGATGAACTGGTAGAGGTGGTAGACCTGTTTCAGCTTGCGGCGGCTGTCCTGGTTGAGCTTGCCGTCGCGGGTGAGGATGTGCAGTTCCTTGAGCAGTTCGATCGACTGCCCGGGCTTGATGTCGGGGATGGCGCTCACGCTGGAATCCTGAGAATAAGGCGGGTTGGCGCGCATTTTACCAAGCCGGGGCGACGCCGGCAGCACAATATGCGGCGACCGGGCGGGCTCAGGCGGCGTTCTGCAGCCACTCCACCAGCGGCTGCAGGCGGCGCGAGTGGCGGTCGTGTGGGGGGCGTACCAGGTAGTAAGCCTTGCCGGTCTGGACGGTGCGCTGCAGCGGCGTCAGCAGGCTGCCGTCGTCCAGCGCATCCTGCACCAGGAAGGGGTCGATCAGCGCCACGCCCAGCCCGCAGCGGGCGGCCTCCACCGCCATCACGTCGGCGTCGAACAGCAATTCCTTCTGCCCCTTGGGCCACTCGCCCGCGGGCAGCCCCAGCCACAGCCGCCAGTCGTGGCGGTCGCGCGTCGAGTGGATCAGCGTCTGCGTGGCCAGGTCGTCCGGCGTCAGGGTCTGGCGGCCCTGCAGCAGCGCCGGCGCGGCGACCGGAATCAGCCGCTCGCGGTGCAACAGCTCGACCGTGACGCCCGGCCAGTCGCCGATGCCGTACTGGATGGCGAGGTCGAACAGGCCCCAGTCGAACGCCGGCTTTTCCTCCCATACCGTGCTGACGCTGATGTCGAGGTCGGGGAACTGCTGCTTGAAGGCTTGCAGATGCGGCACCAGCCAGCGCACCGCGATCGACGGCGGCGACTTGATGCGGATGGCGTGGTGGCGCTGGCTGAGCTGGTCGCAGGTCTGGTCGATCTGCAGCAGGGCGTCGTGCACGCTGTGCTGCAGGATCGCGCCTTCCGGCGTCAGGTCGATGCCGCGCTGGCCGCGCACCAGGAGCGGGAAGCCGAAGTGTTCTTCCAGCTTGCGGATCTGGTGGCTGACCGCGCTTTGCGTCAGGTAGAGGGCTTCGGCGGCCTTGGTGAAGCTTTGCAGACGGGCGACCGCTTCAAAGATGCGCAAGGCATTGAGCGGGGGCAGTTTGTTCATCAGGGATGGCGGATACGATGGAGTCCGCCACAATCTGCCGGATCGGCACCCGGCTCGTCAATGCGCATTGCAGTTCTTCGCTGATGGTGCCGCAGCGCCAGGCGATCTCATCGCAACTCAGCCCCGGCGCGCCCCACAGAGTGACTTCGTCGCCGACCTGCGCCTCCGGCAGGGCGGAGAGGTCGATCGCCAGCACGTTCATCGCCACCCGACCCACCAGCGCGGCACGTCGGCCGTCCACCAGCACCGGGGTGCCGCTGGGGGCGGCGCGCGGGTAGCCGTCGCCGTAGCCGGCGCCGACGATGCCGATGCGCATGTCGTGGCGGGCGGTGAAGGCGGCGCCGTAGCCGATGCTGTCGCCGGCCTGGAGCGTGCTGACGTGCACGATGCGCGCGGCGAAACGCATCACCGGCTCGGCCGCCATCGGCCACAGCCGGGTGTCGGGGTAGAACGGGTTGTTGTTGTAGAGCAGCCCGCCGACGCGGGCCACCGCGCCGTGGGTGCGCGCTTCCCGTAGCAGCGCCGCGCTGTTGGCGGCGGTGTAGGGCAGGCCGGTGGCCTCGACCACCTGCAGGAAGCGCCGCCACGGCTCGTCGAGCGGCGTGCCGAGCTGGTCGGCGCAGGCGAAGTGGGTCATCAGCCCGGCGACGCGGCAGAACGGCGTCGCCTGCAACTGGCGCACCACCGCCAGCGCCCGCTCCGGGGTGAAGCCGAAGCGGTTCATGCCGGTATTGACCTTGACCCAGACCGTGACCGGCCGTGCCTTCTGGAGCAGCCACTGCAGCTGGTGTTCCGAGCGCAGCACCAAGTCGAGACGGTGCTGCGCGGCGATGTCGACATCGCCTTCCTCCAGCGCCCCTTCCAGCAGCAGGATCGGTGCGCCGATGCCGGCGTGGCGCAGCGTCACGGCGTCGTCCGGCTGGATCAGCGCGAAGCCGTCGGCGTCCGGCAGCGCCAGCGCCACGCGGGTCAGACCGTGGCCGTAGGCGTCCGACTTGAGCACGGCCCAGACCCGCGCCGTGCCGGCCAGCGTCTTGGCCAGGGCGTAATTGCGGCGCAGCGCGGGCAGGTGGATTTCAACGTAAGCGGTCTTGGTCATGGCAGGGCTTTCGGCGGCCGGCGCGGGTCAGGCGGCGGCCGTAAGGTCAAGAACGGAACCCGGGATTACTTGAAGGGGTAGATGTCGTAGCTGAAATACTTGGCCTGGATCTGCTTGTAGGTGCCGTTGCCGAGAATCTGCTTCAGCGCCGCATTCAGCTTGGCGCGCAGTTCCTTGTTGCCCTTGCCGACCGCCATCGCCGCGCCCATGTAGTACTTGGGGTCGTTGTAGACCGGGCCGACGAAGGCGAAACCCTTGCCCATCGGCTTTTGCAGGAAGTCCGACTCGCCGATGGTGGCGTCGAGGTAGACGGCGTCGAGGCGCTGGCCGGTCAGGTCGAGGAAGGCGTCGGTGATCTTGCTGTACACCTTGATCTGGCTGCCCTTCGGCGCCCACTTGGCGTTGGCTTCCTGCATCTGGGTCGAGCTGCGCAGCACGCCGATCTTCTTGCCCTTGAACCAGGCGTCGTTGATCTGGGTGCCTTCCCTGGCCATCAGGCGGCCGGGAATCTTGAAGTACATGTCGCTGAAGTCGACCACCTTGGCGCGCTCCGGGGTGATGCTCATCGAGGCGATGGCGACGTCGAACTTCTTGGCCTGCAGCGCCGGGATGATGCCGTCGAAGTCCATCGCCTTCAGCTCGCACTCGAGCTTGGCTTCGGCGCACAGCGCGCGGGTGATGTCCGGGTCGAAGCCGGTGATGCTGCCGTCCGGGTTCATCTTGGAGAACGGCGGGTAGCTGGCGTCGGTCACGATGCGCACGGTCTGGGCCTGGGCCAGCCAGGGCAGGGCGCACAGCAGGGTCAGCGTGAGTACTTTTTTGCAGGACATCGTTTTCTCCCTTGGTCGTCGGCGGTGTCAGCCGATGCAGTTAGGCTAAGGGACGCTCGTCTGCGGGAACAAATGATTTATGGCCATCGGGGCATGAGATAAATTCATGTCCATTCGCCCTATGTCCGGCACGCTGGCGGGCGCGATCCGGGCGGTTTTGGGAAGGTCGGAGGGGGAGATCCCGCGCGGGCGCCACACTGCGGCGGCGCAGCGGGCATGAAAAAAGGCAGCTCGCGGCTGCCTGGGTAGGAGGTGTATCGCCGGCTCAGCTTTCGTGCAGCAGCGAGTGCTGGATTTCGGAGAACGCCTGCGGGACGCGGATGAAGTTGAGCGAGATGCCGAGGCGGCGCGCCATGTGCGAGGTCGAGAACAGGCCGCACACCTCGTAGTGACCGGTCTCCGGGTTGAGCTCCACCACCAGCGCGTGCTGGCGGCCGTGCTGTTTCATGGTGGCGACCATCTGGCCGACCTTGGCCGAGGCGACGTCTTCCAGCTTCAGCGCCTCGAGCTCGACGCGCGGCGTCATCACGTCGCGCACCAGCAAGTCGGCGCGGCGCTTGCCGTGTCCCAGCATGCACTGCATCGGCCGCTCGCCCAGCAGGTCGGTGGCCGTGACCAGGCCGGAGAGATGGCCGGCGGCGTCGGTGACGAACAGCAGGCGGATGCCGCGGCCGATCATGGCGCGGTGGGCGTCGTCGAGCGGGGTGTCTTCGTGCACGCTGACCGGATCGACCAATTTCAGGTCGGTCATCACCTCAAGCGCGGCGCTCTCCAGCGTGACCGAGCGTCGCGGACGCGCGTCGAGCCGGATGAGGTCGGTGGTGGACGGCAGCGCAATGGTGGGCAGGAACGGGTATTGGTTTTCCATGAGGAAGCTCCTCTGCGTATTGTGGCTGTATCGCGGCCGGGTGCCATGCCTGCGCACCTTGTGGGAACCTGCTCACGAACTGGCGGCGCGTCCCTGACCGGGGCGGAGCGCGACTCGAATCCTGCTGCGCTGATCGGCGCATGGCGGTGTCCGGGCTGCTCTTCACTCCGCTGAGGGCCGCTCGCGTCGGGGCGTGAACGGGTTCTGAGCCTGCACACCTTTCACGGCGGGGGAGGTGCCCCCTTCGCAAAAAGACAACCCATTCTAGGCACGTTTCGCCAGCGCTTTAAAGTCCTTTGGCATGGACAATTGTTACGATTTGTTCACCTGTAAAAAAACCCCGTTGCGCCGGGGGCGGAACGGGGTTGGCCGAAGCGCGGGGCTCAGCGCGTGATCGGCTTGTAGCGGATACGCTTGGGCTTGGCGCCTTCCTCGCCCAGGCGTTTCTTCTTGTCGGCCTCGTACTCCTGGTAGTTGCCGTCGAAGAAGGTCCATTGCGACTCGCCTTCCGCCGCCAGGATGTGGGTGGCGATACGGTCGAGGAACCAGCGGTCGTGGGAGATCACAAACACGGTGCCGGCGAACTCCAGCAGCGCATCTTCCAGCGCACGCAGGGTTTCCACGTCGAGGTCGTTGGACGGTTCGTCGAGCAGCAGCACGTTGCCGCCCTTGAGCAGGGTCTTGGCCAGGTGCAACCGGCCGCGCTCGCCGCCGGATAGCATGCCGACCTTCTTCTGCTGGTCGCCGCCCTTGAAGTTGAAGCGGCCGAGGTAAGCACGGCTCGACATCTCGAAGCGGCCGACGTTGAGAATGTCCAAGCCGCCGGAGACGTCTTCGAACACCGTCTTGTCGGCGTCCAGGCCTTCACGGCTCTGTTCGACGAAGGCCATCTGCACGGTCTGGCCGATCTTCACCGTACCGGAATCTGGTTGTTCCTTGCCGGCGATCATCTTGAACAGCGTCGATTTACCGGCGCCGTTCGGGCCGATGATGCCGACGATGGCGCCGGCCGGGGCCTTGAAGCTCAGGTTGTCGATCAGCAGGCGGTCACCGAAGCCCTTGGACACGCCGTCGAACTCGATCACCTCGCTACCCAGGCGCTCAGCCACCGGGATGAAGATTTCCTGGGTCTCGTTGCGCTTCTGGTGCTCATGGCTCGACAGTTCCTCGAAGCGCGCGATACGGGCCTTGGACTTGGCCTGGCGTCCCTTGGGGTTCTGGCGCACCCATTCCAGTTCCTGCTTCATCGCCTTGATGCGCGCGCCTTCTTGCTTGGCCTCGGTCTCCAGGCGCGCTTCCTTCTGTTCCAGCCAGCTGGAATAGTTGCCCTTCCACGGGATGCCCTCGCCGCGGTCCAGTTCCAGGATCCATTCGGCGGCGTTGTCGAGGAAGTAGCGGTCGTGGGTGACGGCCACCACGGTGCCGGGGAAACGCACCAGGAACTGCTCCAGCCATTCCACCGACTCGGCGTCGAGGTGGTTGGTCGGCTCGTCGAGCAGCAACATGTCCGGCTGCGACAGCAGCAGTTTGCACAGCGCCACGCGGCGCTTCTCGCCGCCCGACAGCGGGCCGATCTTGGCGTCCCACGGCGGCAGGCGCAGCGCGTCGGCGGCGATTTCGAGCTGGTGCTCGACGTTGTCGCCGGCGCCGGCCGAGATGATGGCTTCCAGACGCGCCTGCTCTTCGGCCAGGGCGTCGAAGTCGGCGTCCGGCTCGGCGTAGGCGGCGTACACCTCTTCCAGGCGTTTCTGCGCGCCCATCACGTCGCCCATGCCGCTTTCCACTTCCTCGCGCACCGTCTTGTCGGCATCGAGTTGCGGTTCCTGCGGCAGGTAGCCGATCTTGACGCCGGCCAGGTGCTGCACCTCGCCGTCGTATTCCTTGTCGACGTCGGCCATGATGCGCAGCACGGTCGACTTGCCGGAGCCGTTCAGGCCCAACAGGCCGATCTTGGCGCCGGGGAAGAACGACAGCGAGATATCCTTGATGATCTGGCGCTTGGGCGGCACCACCTTGCTCACGCCGAGCATAGACATTACGTATTGGGCCATGACGGTTCCACGCTGATTGATTGAATCGTTAACCGGCCGATTCTACCAAAAGCCCGCGCTTCGCGTGGGGCACCCGCAGAAGCGGCGCGTCTGTACGGCGACTTCGGCCAACGTGGAGGCGCCGGAGCGGCTGTTCAGAGCACGAACGCCAGTGCAAAAGTGGCCAGCATGGCGAAGGCGCAGCCGATCTTGGCGACGGTACCGACGACAAAGCCGAGGAAGGTGCCGATGCCGACCTTGCCGGCTTGGTAGATGTCGCGCCGGGCGAGGAATTCACCGATAGCCGCGCCGATGAGCGGGCCCAGGATGACGCCCGGCAGGGCGAAGAACAGGCCGACCAGGCTGCCCGCAAAGGCGCCCCACAAGGCCTTCCGGCTGGCGCCGGTGGCCTTCGCTCCGAGCAGCCCGGCGACGAAGTCGATGGCCAGGCCGATTACGGCGAGCAGCCCCAGCACGCCCAGCGTCAGCGCCCCGACGTGCTGGAAATCCTCCGCCCAGCCGGCCAGCGCGAAGCCGCCCAGCATCAGCGGCAGGCCGGGCAGGGCCGGGAACACGGTGCCGGCCAGGCCGGCCAGCACCAGCAGCGCGGAGAGCGCATAGAGCAGGATTTCCAAGGGTATGTCCGGAAGGAGGGCAGGGAAGGATAAGAAACGGCGGCCGCGGCGAAGTTCCGCCACGGCCGCCGTGTGCCTCGGGGTTGGCCGAAGCCTTAGACGATGTACTCGTCCAGCAGCGTCTGCTGGGCGCAATGCACCTTGCCGCGCGCATGGCGCCGCTTGTAGCTGCCGTCGGGCTGCATGTCCCAGGCGTTGACGTTGTCTTCGAGGTAGATGCGCAGCCCTTCCTTGATCATGCGGCGCTTGATCTTGGGATCGAGCACCGGCACGCAGGTCTCGATGCGGCGGAAGAAGTTGCGCCCCATCCAGTCGGCACTGGAGAAGTACAGGTTTTCCGCCTTGTCGTTGTAGAAGTAGAACACGCGCGGGTGTTCGAGGAAGCGGCCGACGATGGAGCGCACGCTGATGTTGTCGGATAGCCCTTCCACACCTGGGCGCAGGGCGCACACGCCACGCACGATCAGCTGAATCTTCACCCCGGCCTGGCTGGCGCGGTACAGCGCGTTGATCACCTCCGGCTCCAGCAGCGAATTCATCTTGGCGATGATCTGCGCCGGGCGCCCCTCGCTGGCGTGCTTGGCCTCGCGCTCGATCGCCTCGAGGATCATGCTGTGCAGCGTGAACGGCGACTGGTGCAGCAGCTTCAGCTTGCTCGCCTTGCCGAGCCCTGTGAGCTCGATGAACAGGTCGTTGACGTCGCTGGCCAGCTGCTCGTTGCAGGAGATCAGGCCGAAGTCGGTGTAGAGGCGGGCGGTACGCGGATGGTAGTTGCCGGTGCCCAGATGCACGTAGCGTTTCAGCCCGCTCTCCTCGCGCCGCACCACCATCAGCATCTTGGCGTGCACCTTGTAGCCGAACACGCCGTACACCACGTGCGCGCCGGCGTCTTCCAGGCGCGAGGCCCAGCCGATGTTGGCTTCCTCGTCGAAGCGCGCCATCAGCTCCACCACCACCGTCACCTGCTTGCCGGCGCGGGCGGCCGCGATCAGCGACTCCATCAGCACCGAGTCGGTACCGGTGCGGTACACCGTCATCTTGATCGCCACTACCTGCGGGTCGGTGGCGGCCAGGTTCAACAGGTCGATGACCGGCTGGAAGCTCTGGTAAGGGTGATGCAGCAGCACGTCGCCCTGGCGGATCACGTCGAACAGGCCGGATTTCTTCTGCAGCGCCGCCGGCAGCGTCGGCACGAACGAGGCGAACTTCAGGTCCGGGCGGTCGACCAGGTCCGGCACTTGCATCAGCCGCACCAGGTTAACCGGGCCGTCGACGCGATAGACGTTTTCCGGCTCCAGCCCGAACTGGGTGACCAGGAAGTCCTGCATGTGCTGCGGGCAGGTGTCGGCAACCTCCAGCCGCACGCCGTCGCCGAACTGGCGCTGACGCAGTTCGCCCTGCAGCGCGGTGCGCAGGTTCTTCATGTCCTCGTCCTCGACGTTCAGCTCGCTGTCGCGGGTGACGCGGAACTGGTAGCAGCCCTTGACCGACATGCCGAGGAACAGCTCGTGCACGTGGGCGTGCAGGATCGACGACAGGAACACGAACAGGTGTTTGCCGTCGGACAGTTCCTCCGGCAGCTTGATTATGCGCGGCAGGATGCGCGGCGCCTGCACGATGGCGATGCCCGACTGGCGCCCGAAGGCGTCCTTGCCCTCCAGCTCGACGGCGAAGTTGAGCGACTTGTTCAGTACCTTGGGGAAGGGGTGCGAGGGGTCGAGCCCGATCGGCGTCAACAGCGGCATGACTTCGCGGAAGAAGTAACCCTTGACCCATTCGCGCTGCTCGTCGGTCCAGTCGATGCGCCGCAGGAACAGGATGCCTTCCTCGCGCAGGGCCGGGAACAGGATATCGCGCATCACCGCGTATTGTTCGCGGATCAGCACGTGGGTGGCTTCCGAGACCTTGCGCAGCGCCTGGTGCGGCGTCATCCCGTCCGGCAGCGGCGCATCCGGCTGGGTCTCCACCATCTCGTTGAGCCAGGCCATGCGGACTTCGAAGAATTCGTCGAGATTGGACGAGACGATACACAGGAAGCGCAGCCGCTCCAGGAGCGGCAGGCGGGCGTCTTCGGCCTGGGCCAGGACCCGTCGGTTGAATTGGATCAGTCCGAGTTCGCGGTTGAGCAGCAGGTCGTTCTGTTGCGACATGGTTGTGGAGTGGGCTCGCGCTGGTTGTAGGGACGAAAAAGCCCTCACGCGGAGGGCTTTGCCGGGATCAGTTGCTTCCTGGTGGGGTGTAGCCTGCCGGTGCATCGGCGCCGTCGCCGAAGAAGTACGCTTCCAGTTGGGCGGCCAGGTACTGGCGGGCGCGGGCGTCGGCCAGGTTGAGGCGGTTTTCGTTGATCAGCATGGTCTGGTAACGCAGCCAGCCTTGCCAGGCTTCCTTGGAGACATTCTCGAATACCCGCTTGCCCAGTTCACCCGGCAGCGGCGGGAAATCCATGCCTTCCGCTTCGCGGCCCAGCTTGATGCAGTTGACGGTTCTAGCCATTGCGCTTCCTTGCAGCTAATTGGATAACAGATTACTACCGTATTGTGTCATAGAGATGACAGGGCTTCCAGCCAAGAACGGGCTCAGCGCAAGGGTTTGATGAACACCTTGGAGCGGCGCTGGTAATTGTAGAGCCGCTGCTTCCCCAGCGGCAGTTGGCTGATGTCGGCGGCGGCGAAGCCTCGCTCGACGAACCAGTGCGCGGTCTGGGTGGTGAGCACGAACAGCGAGGCCAGGCCCTGCGCGCGCGCCAGGTATTCGACGTGCTTGAGCAGCTCCTCGCCAAAGCCGGCGTCGCGTTTCTGCTGGGAGACCGCGAGGCAGGCCAGTTCCGCCATGCCGGCGTCGGGGAAGGGGTGCATGGCGACGCAGCCGAAGATCTTGCCGTCGTGTTCCAGTACCGAATACGACTTGATCTCCATCTCCAGCAACTCGCGGCTGCGCTTGACCAGGATGCCCTGTTCTTCCAGTGGACGGATCAGGTCGATGATGTCGCCGATGTCGTCGATCGACGCGTTGCGCACCTTCACCAGCGGATCGCGCGCCAGCATGGTGCCGTTGCCGCCGTCGGTGAACAGTTCTTCCAGGATGGCGCCGTCGTCGAAGCGGCCGATCATGTGGGCCCGGGCCACGCCCTGGCGCACCGCCTTCACCGCGTACGGCATGTAGGCGGCCACGTCGCCCTGCAGGTTGCCGCTGGCGATCAGCGCTTCGGCCTCGTGGGCGGTGAGCGTGCTGGCGAACTCGCCCTGGCTGTTGGTGACGCCTTGGCTGTCCACCATGAACAGCAGTTTTTCCGCTTTCAGGGCGATGGCGATGTGGGTGGCGACTTCTTCCATGGTCAGGTTGAAGGCCTCGCCGGTGGGCGAGTAGCCGATGCAGGAGACCAGCACCAGGTCACCGGCGTCGAGACGTGCCTGCATCGCCTCGCTGTCGACCCGGCGCACGCTGCCGGTGTACTGCATGTCCATGCCCTCGATCACCCCCATCGGCTGGGCGGTGAGGAAGTTGCCGCTGGCGACGCGCAATTGGCTGCCCTGTACCGGGACATGACGCATGCTGGACGACAGCGCGGCTTCGATCTCGTGGCGGGTATAGCCGACCGCCTGCTTGACCAGCTCCAGCGTCTGGCTGTCGGTGCTGCGTTTGTCGCCGCGGAAAACCTGAGCATGCCCGGCACGCTGGGCCAGCACGTCGATCTGCCAGCGCGCGCCGTGCACCAGCACGATGCGTACGCCCAGGCTGACCAGCAGGTGGATGTCCTTGGCCAGGCTGGGAAAGCGGCCATCGCGCACGGTTTCGCCGTTGATCGCCATGACGAAAGTCTTGCCGCGGAAGGCGTTGATGTAAGGGGCGGCTTCACGGAAAGAGAGGACAAACTCTCTGGTCAGCATGTCGGTTCTGGCTCCTGCCGGGGTCGGGTTCGAGGTGGCGCCAAGGGTAGCAGGAATGAGGGGGTATTTCATCTGGTCGCAGCCTGAGCTACGCCGCTGCCTGGCGGTCGCCGCGCGATGCCGGCCGGCGAGGCCTCGGCTGATGCGGTGCGGATGATCGGCTGCCGTGGCGCAGACCGGAAGGGTATGTGGATACCGGGGTGCGACAGCGGTAAGGCGGCGGCACGCCCGGCGTCTTCCTGGCGTGGTCGGGGCAGGGGATAGTGCTTGGACGATGCTTCTGCTGGCATGGCAAGGCTTCCTGGCTCAGGACGCCTTGCCCGCCGGCGGGCTGCGCTGTCCTAGCTTCCCTTTTTATTGATCAGTATTTGCTGCACCTTGAGGATATTCAAGGCCTGGCCCAACTGGTAATCGGCTTTCGGGTTTGGCTCACGCGAGGACGATTCGTCGGGCGCGTCCTTGCCATTGTCCGGCGCGGGCTGCACCGGTGCGGCCGGCTTGATCGTCGGGCGCTTGAGCACCGGCTTGGCCGGGGCCTTGTCGTCACCGTTGGGGTTGGCCAGGTGGTTTTCCAGGTCGGCCTCGCGCACGCGCAACGGTTGCTGATCGTTCGCGTTGAGGGTGCCGTCTTCCACCACCACGTCGGGTTCGATGCCCTTGGCCTGGATCGAGCGGCCGTTCGGCGTGAAGTAGCGCGCGGTGGTGAGCTTGATGCCACCGGCGTTGCCCAGCGGCAGCACCGACTGTACCGAGCCCTTGCCGAAGGTCTGGGTGCCGACCACGACGGCGCGCTTGTGGTCCTGCAGCGCGCCGGCGACGATTTCCGAGGCCGAGGCCGAACCGCCGTTGACCAGCACCACCATCGGGATGTTCTTGATGCCGGCTGGCAGCTTGGCCAGCGGGTCGGCAGCGCCGCGGGCGTAGTTCTGCACCTTGGCGGTCAGGCGCATCTTGGAGTCTTCGGCGCGGCCTTCGGTGTACACCACCAGGGCATCCTTGGGCAGGAAGGCGGCGGAGACGCCGACAGCGCCGTTGAGCAGGCCACCCGGGTCGTCACGCAGGTCGAGGATTACCCCCTTGAGCGGGGTCTTGTTGTCCTTGTACAGCGTCTGCAGGGCCTGGGCCAGGTTTTCCACCGTGTGTTCCTGGAACTGGGTGACGCGCACGTAGCCGTAATCCTGTTCCAGCAGCTTGAATTTCACGCTCTTGGTCTTGATCACCGCGCGCACCAGGGTGACCACGCGCGGCTTGGCCTCGCTCTTGCGGGCGATGGTCAGGGTGACCTTGGTGCCGGGCTTGCCGCGCATGCGCTTGACGGCGTCGTTGAGGCTCAGGCCGCGCACCGGGGTGTCGTCGATCTTGATGATGAGGTCGCCGCTCTTGACGCCGGCCTTCTGCGCCGGGGTGTCCTCGATCGGGGCGATGACCTTGACCAGGCCGTCTTCGGCGCCGATCTCGATGCCGAGACCGCCGAATTCGCCCTGGGTGCCTTCGCGCATTTCCTTGAAGGCCTCGGGGTCGAGGTAGTCGGAGTGCGGATCGAGGCCGGTCAGCATGCCCTTGATCGCCTCGTTGATCAGCTTCTTGTCTTCCACCGGCTCGACGTAGTCCTGCTTGATGCGGCCGAATACTTCGGCGAAGGTGCGCAGCTCGTTGAGCGGCAGCGGCGAGCTGGCCTCCTTGTCGGCGAACGCCTGCAGGCTCAAGGTCAAGGCGCCGCCTGCCAGTGCCCCGGCGGTAAGCAGGGCCAGTTTCTTCATGCGTGGACTCGTCATAGTGTCTGTGTATTCCCGTTAAGGTGCCCAGCTTTGCGGGTTGACCGGGCGACCCATGTAGCGGATTTCAAAGTACAGCCCCGCCTCGCCGCTGTCCAGTGTGCCGGTGCTGCCGAGCTGCTCACCGGCCTTCACGCGCTCGCCGCTGCTGCGGCTCATGGCGGACAGCCCGGTGTAGACGGTGAGGTAGTTGCCGCCGTGGTCGACGATCACGGCGTTGCCGAAGCCGCGCAGCGAGTCGGCGTAGACGACCTGGCCGTCGGCGACGACGCGCACCGGCTGGCCCGGCGAGGCGCTGATGAACAGCCCCTTCCAGGTGGTGCCCTCGGCGCGCCGGGTGCCGAAGCGACCGGCGATGCTGCCGGAGACCGGCAGGCGCATGCGACCCTGCAGGCTCCTGAAGGCCTTGCCGGCGCTGCTGGTGTCGGCTATCGCTTCGACCGCCGGTTCCGGCTCCGGTTTCACCGGCTTGGCCGCTTCCTTGGGCGCTGGCTTGCCGTGGCGTCGTGCTTCGGCGGCGAGCTGGCGCTGCCGTTCGGCTGCCTTGCGGGCTTTTTCCTGCTGCGCCTGGCGGGCTTCGGCCAACTTGCGCGCCTGTTCGCGGCGGCGGCGCTCGATTTCGCGGTTGATCTGCTCGATCAGGCTGCTCAGGCGCTGCTGGTCTTCCTGCAGCTTCACCAGCTTGCCCTGGCGCTCGCGGATTTCGCTGGCCAGTGCCGCCAGCTTCTGCTGGTGCGCCTCGCGGTTTTGCTCGATGCGGCCCTTTTCCTGTGCTTTCTGGCTCGACAGGCTGTTGATGCGGGTCAGCTCCTGCTCCAGCTGGAACGACATCGCCTCCAGGTCGCCCTGCCGGGCGATCAGGTCGCCGACCAGCTGCTGCTGGGCGCGGGCGATATAGGTGTAGTAGGTGAGGTCGCGCGAGGTCTGGTTGGGGTCGCCGGCGTTGAGCATCAGGCTCATGGCGTCGTGGCGGCTGGCCTGGTACTGGCGGCTCAGCACGTGGGCCACCCGTTTGCGTACGCCTTTCAGCTCGTTCTGCGACGCTTCGATCTGGGCGCGCAGTTCGGCCAGTTGCTGTGCCGAGCTGCTTTGCTTCTGTTCCAGCGTGGCCAGCGACTTGCTGGTCTGCTGCAGCGCCTGCTCGCTGGCCTGGATGGCGCTCTGCGCCTCCTGCTTCACCGCCTGTTTCTGGGCGATGTCCTTCTTGAGGCTGTCGATTTCCTGGCGGACCTGCTGCAGGTCTTGCTGGTGCGGGGCGACGGACAGGGGCGCGGCGGCAGGGGCCGCCAGCGCGGCCCCTGCCAGCAGGGAGAGCAACAGGAACGGTTTCACTGGAAGTCGATCAGCGATTCGCCGCTCATTTCGGCGGGTTTGCCCAGGCCCATCATCGCCAGCAGCGACGGTGCGATGTCCTTCAGCGCGCCGCCGGCGCGGATGCGGGCGGGGCGGCCGATGTAGAGGAAGGGCACCGGGTTGGTGGTGTGCTGGGTATGCGGCTGGTCGTGCATGTTGTCGAACATGCTCTCGCAGTTGCCGTGGTCGGCGGTGATCAAGACTTCGCCGCCGGCCGCACGCATCGCCTCGACGCAGCGCGCCATGCACACGTCCAGTGCCTCCACCGCCTTGACCGCGGCGGCGAAATTGCCGGTGTGGCCGACCATGTCGCAGTTGGCGTAGTTGCAGATGATGGCGTGGTACTGGCCGGAGCGGATCGCCTCGACGATCTTGTCGGTGACTTCCGGTGCGTTCATTTCCGGCTGCAGGTCGTAAGTGGCGACCTTGGGCGAGGGCACCAGGATGCGGTCTTCACCGGGGTAGACCTGTTCTTCGCCGCCGTTGAAGAAGTAGGTGACATGCGGGTACTTCTCGGTCTCGGCGATGCGCAGCTGCTTCAGACCGAGGCCGGCCAGGTACTCGCCCAGGCCGTTGCGAATCTTTTGCGGGGCGTAGGCCACCGGGTTGGCATAGGCCTCGCCGTAGGAGGTCAGCGTGGCGAAGTAGCCGAGCTTGGGCTGGCGCGCGGCAAAGCCGTCGAAGGACGGGTCGGTCAGCGCGGTGGTGAGCTGGCGGGCGCGGTCGGCACGGTAGTTCATGAACAGCACCACGTCGCCGTCCTGCATCACGGTTTTGTCGCCGATCGCGGTGGCGGCGACGAATTCGTCGTTCTCGCCACGGGCGTAGGCGGCGGCGAGCGCGGCGAGGCCGCTGTCGGCGTGGTGCAGGCCTTCACCATCGACCAGCAGGCGGTAGGCCGGCTCGACGCGCTCCCAGCGCTTGTCGCGGTCCATCGCCCAGTAGCGGCCGGTCACCGACACCAGGCGCGCGCCGGGGCATTCGGCCAGTACGGCGTCAAGGCGCTTGAGGTAGGTTTCGGCACTCTTCGGCGGCGTGTCGCGGCCGTCGAGGAAGGCGTGCACGTAGATGTGCGCCACGCCGGCCGCATGGGCGGCCCGGATCAGGGCGTGGATATGGTTTTCGTGGGCGTGCACGCCGCCGTCGGAGAGCAGGCCCAGCACGTGCAGCGCGCTGCCCTTGGCATGGGCGAAGGCGTCGGTCAGGACCGGGTTGCTGTCAAAGCGGCCATCCTCGATGTCGCAGTCGATGCGGCTGATATCCTGCTGCACCACGCGTCCGGCACCGATGTTCAGGTGGCCGACTTCGGAGTTGCCGAACTGGCCGCCGGGCAGGCCGACGAAGCCTTCGGAGGCGTCGATGGTGCCATAGGCGTACTGCTGGCGCAGGGCGTCCCAGGTCGGGGTGTGGGCGTGCAGGATGGCGTTGTCGCCGCCGTCCAGGCGATGGCCGAAGCCGTCCATGATCAGGAGGAGTACCGGTTTGAGTGCGTTCATGTGGGCGCGCGATCCAGAATATTAGGGATTCTTGATGGGGTTTGAACAGCTTGGGTAGTATTGTAACGCAATCAGACTGATAACAGATTCACGGAGATTCCCTTGCTGTTCAACGACAACCAGATCGAACAGACCTCGCGCGCGATGAAGGCCATGTCGCATCCGCTGCGCCTCAAGATCATCGCCGTGCTGGGTGACGGCGAAATCAGCGTGCAGGACATTGTCGACCGGGTCGGCACCTCGCAGAGCAATATCTCGCAGCACCTGGCCATCATGCGTGACAAGGGGGTGCTGCGCACGCGCAAGGACGCCAACCGGGTGTACTACCGTGTCGGCGACCTGCGTACGCTGGAGGTGCTGAGCCGGATGCGCGAGGTGTTCGGCGGCTTCGGCGACTGAGGCCTGCAGCCAGCACCGCCGATTCTCCGGCCCCGGTGCCGGTCTCATCTCGAGCGTAGCGCGGCGCCCTAGCCGGGCAAGGGCTGACTGTGTGCCAATCCATCGCTGAGCAAATCAAAGATTTGCACGCAGAGATGGGCTCGGCGAAGGATTGGGAAAGATGGACAGGCTGCGGAATCAACCCCTGAGGTGTAGAGGCCCGGCTCGGCCGGGGCCTGTAGCAAGCTGTCAGAGTGCTTTAGTTTGCAGTCTGAGACCGTCAGCGACGGTCTTTTTTACGTCTGACGTACAGCGTCTTGTGCACCCGGGCCACCACTTCTCCGCCGTGGTCGACGACGTCCACCGTCATTTCGGGCAGGTATTTCTCGCCGCCGGCGGTGTGATGGCGGATTTCGGCCAACTGGGCCTCGTCCAGGCGGAAGCGTGCGTTGACCCGGCCGCGCCCGGGCTTGAGGTAGTCGATGCGGCCGGCACGGTCCCACACGTAGTAATCGCGCCCGAGGCAGTTCATCAGCATCAGCATGAAGAATGGGTCGGTCATGGCGTACAGGCTGCCGCCGAAGTGCACGCCGACGTAGTTGCGGTTGGTGAGCCCGAGGCGCAGGCTGACGTCGACTTCGCGCCAGTCGGTGGCGATGCGGCTGACGCGGATGCCGGCGCCGAGAAACGGCGGCCACAGGTTGATGAGGGTCCTGACCAAGCGGGGGGAGGGCTTCATGTCGATCTCAAACGGTTGTTTGAATGACGGCATGCTCCTCCCTCCGCGTTCTCCCTGTCAAGTTCCGCCCTGGCTCAGTATCCGGCACGTACGGCCTGCTCCCGGCGCCGGGGCGTGTAGCAAGACCCAGTGCCAATGCTCAGAACGGCAGTTCCGGCTGGGCGCCGGCGGGGTGGTCGATGATGGCTTCGGTGCGGCCTTCGGCCAACTGCAGCGTCACGCGCTCGTGGTTGAGCAGCTCCAGCGGCGAGCGCACGGCGCGCCCGTCGGCCTTCTGCACGATGGCGTAGCCCCGCTCCAGCACCGCCTGCGGGTTCATCGCCTCCAGCGTGCCGGCCAGTCGCACCAGCGTCAGCCGATGCCTGCCCACCCAGCCGTCGCCGGCGCGGTGCAGCGCTTCGCTCAGGCGGTCGAGTTGCTGGACGTGCTGCGCCAGGTCCGGACGGTGGCGTCGAAGCCGGCTCTCGGCCAACTGCAGGCGCCAGCGGCGTTGCTCGAGCAGTCCCTGCACGTGCCGCCGCAGCCGGTCTTCGGCCAACCTTAGCGATTCGCGCTGACGGCGCAGGTGCTCGCCGGGGTGCTTGAGCCGGCGCGACAGGAAGTCAAGCCGCTGCGCCTTGTCGGTGAGCAGCCGGCCCAGCGCCCGCGCCAGGTGGCGCCGCGCCAGTTCGACCTGGCCCTGCAGGTGTTCGCGGCTGGGCGAGACCAGCTCGGCGGCCGCGGTCGGGGTCGGCGCGCGGCGGTCGGCGACGAAGTCGCTGATGGTGAAGTCGGTTTCGTGGCCGACGCCGCTGACCACCGGGATCGGGCAGGCGGCGATGGCACGCGCCACCCCTTCCTCGTTGAACGACCACAGGTCCTCGATGCTGCCGCCGCCGCGGCAGACGATCAGCACGTCCACCTCGCGCCGCTCGCCGGCCCGCTGGATCGCGGCGGCCAGTTGCTCGGCCGAGCCCTGGCCCTGCACCTGGGACGGGTAGAGGATGACCGGGATGCTCGGCATGCGCCGGCGCAGCGTGGTCACCACGTCGCGCAGCGCGGCCGCGGCCGGCGAGGTGACGATGCCGATGGCGGCCGGGTGCGCCGGGATCGGCCGCTTGCGGGCGGCGTCGAACAGGCCTTCCGCAGTCAGCTTCTGCTTCAGTTTCTCGTAGGCCTCGAACAGGCGGCCGAGGCCGGCCGAGCGCATGCTGTCGATGTTGATCTGGTATTCGCCGCGCGCCTCGTACAGCGTCACCAGGCCCTTGAGCTCGACCTGCATGCCCTCGCCGGGGCGAAAGCCGAGCCCGGCCAGCTTGTGGCGGAACATCACGCAGCGGATCTGCGCGCTGCCGTCTTTCAACAGGAAATAGGCGTGACCCGAGGCGGCCAGCGTCAGGTTGGAAATTTCGCCGCCGATCCATAGCGCCGGCAGACCACTTTCCAGCAGGTCGCGCGCCATGCGGTTGAGTGCCGAGACGCTGATGACGTCGTTATGGGTTTGGTCGAAAATCATGGTTGTCAAGTCATCCACAGCAAAAAAGTCCCGCGTCGCGGAGTCGGGTCCAGCGGGCAAGACGACGGGTCGTGCCGCATTGTGCGTAGTGCGTATTTAATATAATCAACGACTTAGTCGTTGTGCTCAATGTGTGGGCGAGAACGTGGGGAGCCTTGCCTGGCAATCCTTCCGGGTATTTTTCCCAGGCTTGTCCACAATTTTATCCACAGCTTTTGTGGATGATCCGGAATTCCCCTTATAAATTCATGGTTTAGCCATCTCTCTTGGAGCCGCATGGCAGCTGCCGCCGAGCGGTTGCCGAACCCCGGGCAAACCGGCTACAGTCTACCGTTTGTGATACGTCTTGGAGAATGCCTGTGGGGTCCATCATCGAAGCGGCAGGCTGGCCCATCTGGGCCATTATCGTCGCCTCCGTCATCTCGCTGACCATCATTTTCGAGCGTTTTTTCAGCTTGCGTCAGTCGCTGGTGGCGCCGCAGGGGCTGCTGGGGCAGACATTGCAGGAGTATCGCCGCGCCGGCGCAACGCAGGAGCTGCTGCAGTTGCTGGGCCAGCATTCGCCGCTGGGGCGGCTGTTCGCCGCCGGGCTGCGCAACGCCGATGCCAGCCGTGAGGTCATGAAAGAGTCGATCGAGGACGAGGGACGCCTGGTGGCGCACCAACTGGAACGTTACCTCACCACGCTCGGCACCATCGCCGCCATGGCGCCGCTGCTGGGGCTGCTGGGCACGGTGATCGGCATGATCGAGATCTTCGGTTCGCAGGCACCGTCCGGCACCAATCCTACCGCACTGGCGCACGGCATTTCCGTGGCGCTCTACAACACCGCGTTCGGCCTGATCGTGGCGATCCCCAGCATGATGTTCTACCGCCATTTCCGCGCCCAGGTCGACGCCCTGCTGGTCGACATGGAGTCGCAGGCGGTGAAGCTGGTGGAAGTGCTGCACGGCGAGCGCACGAACGGCAACGGCAACCACTGAGGCGCGGCATGAACTTTCGACGTGGCCGGCACCGGGAAGAACCGGAAATCAACTTCATCCCTCTGATCGACCTGCTGCTGGTGATCCTGATCTTCCTGATGGTCACCACCACCTATTCGCGCTATTCCGAGCTGAAGATCAACCTGCCGGCGGCGCAGGGCGCGGCACAGGCGGAAAAGAGCAACGAGATCGACGTGGCGGTGTCGCCCGCCGGCGACATGATGGTGGGCGAGGTCAAGCTGCCGGCCGGTGATCGCGACGGTCTGGTGGCGCGCCTGAAGGACCTGGCCGCCGGCAAGCACGGCGTGGTGGTGGTGATCAACGCCGATGCCAAGGCCAGCCACCAGTCGGTGGTGGGGGTGATGGAGGCGGCGCGGCTGGCCGGGCTGACGCAACTGACCTTCGCCACGCAACTGCCTTCCGACGCTCGGCCGTGAAGGCGATCGAGCGCCACTGGTACCATCCCCGCGCCTGGCTGACCGTGTTGCTCGCCCCGCTGGAGGGGCTGTTCGCCGCCGTGTCGACGCTGCGTCGCACCCTCTACCGTCGCGGCGTGTTCCGCTGCGAGCGCCTGCCCGTCCCGGTTGTCGTGATCGGCAACATCAACGTCGGCGGGGTGGGCAAGACGCCACTGACGCTGGCGCTGATCGAGGCGTTCCGGGTGCGTGGCGTGGCGGTCGGGGTGATCAGCCGCGGCTATGGTGGCCAGTACGAGGCTCCAACCGAAGTCGGGCCCCACTCCACGGCGGCCGAGGTCGGCGATGAGCCGCTGCTGATGGCCGCCGGGGGCGCCCCGGTGGTGGTCGGGCGTGACCGCGCCGCGGCGGGGCGCCTGTTGCTCGACCACCATCCCGAGGTGCAGCTGATTCTCAGCGACGACGGCCTGCAGCATTACCGGCTGGGGCGCGACCTGGAGCTGGTGGTGCTGGATGGCGCACGCGGCATCGGCAACGGCCGCCTGCTGCCCAACGGGCCACTGCGCGAGGCGGCCGGCCGGCTGCGTTCGGTCGACGCGATCGTGCTCAACGGCCCCCTTGCCGATGCCGCGCACTGGCTGCCCGCCGCGGTGCCGCGCTTTGCCATGACGCTCGAGCCGGGCGCCTTCGTCTCGCTGGCCGAGCCGGGGCGGACGCGCCGTGCCGCCGATTTCGCCGGCGAACGGCTGGTGGCGCTCGCCGGCATCGGCCATCCCGAACGCTTTTTCCGCACCCTCGAACAACTGGGCCTCGATCCCGGCCGGCGGCTCGCTTTTCCCGACCACCACGCTTTCCAGCCGCAGGACATTCCGGACGATGCCGATGCAGTACTGGTGACGGCCAAGGACGCCGTCAAGTTGCACTGCGTCAATCGTGCTAGACTATGGGTTCTGCCGGTCCGGGCGCGGCTCGCCCCGGACCTTGCCGACTGGATTCTTGCCCGATTGAAGATACGACATGGACGCTAAATTTCTCGACATTCTGGTGTGCCCGCTGTGCAAGGGCCCGCTGGTGTACCGCAAGGCCGAACAGGAGCTGGTGTGCAAGGGCGACCGGCTGGCGTTTCCCATCCGCGACGGCATCCCGATGATGCTGGAGAGCGAGGCGCGCGAGCTGCCGGCCGAGGAAGAGGTGGAATGAACCGCGGCTTCACCGTGGTGGTTCCGGCACGCATGGCGTCGAGCCGGCTGCCCGGCAAGCCGCTGGCCGACATCGCCGGCAAGCCGATGGTGGTGCGGGTGGCCGAGCAGGCTGCCAGGTCGGCCGCGCGCGCGGTGATCGTCGCCACCGATCATCCGGATATCGTCACGGCGTGCACCGCTCACGGCGTACGCGCGGTGATGACCCGGGCAGACCATGCCAGCGGCACCGATCGCCTGGCCGAGGTCGCCGCCACGCTCAGCCTGGGCGCCGACGAGATCATCGTCAACGTGCAGGGCGACGAACCGCTGATCGACCCGGCGCTGATCGATCGCCTGGCCGGCCTGATGGCCGAATCCGGCGTGCCGATGGCGACGCTGGCGCACCCCATCCACTGTGCCGCCGACGTGTTTAATCCCAACGTCGTGAAAGTGGTGCTTGACCGGACCGGCCGTGCTCTTTATTTTAGTCGGGCACCCATCCCCTATGCCCGAGATGCGTTCGCTCAGGATGTGAACGTTTTGCCGCCCGAGCTACCGGTTCTGCGGCACATCGGCATGTACGCCTACCAGGCGGGTTTTCTCTCTACCTACACTTCGCTGACGCCCGCGCCGCTGGAAACGTTCGAGGCGCTGGAGCAGTTGCGCGTGCTGTGGCACGGCTACCCCATCATGGTGGCCACCGTCGCCGACGCGCCGCCAGCCGGAGTCGATACGCCAGATGATCTCGAGCGGGTGCGTGCTCTGTTCGCCACCCGCTCGAAAAACGATTAGCACAAAAGACGAAACGCAAACTTTGACGGGAGAGTAATTCATGAGAATGATTCTGTTGGGCGCTCCGGGCGCCGGCAAGGGCACCCAGGCCAACTACATCAAGGAAAAGTTCGGCATTCCGCAAATCTCCACCGGCGACATGCTGCGCGCCGCGGTGAAGGCGGGTACCCCGCTGGGCCTGGAAGCCAAGAAGATCATGGACGAGGGCGGCCTCGTGCGTGACGACATCATCATCGGTCTCGTCAAGGAGCGCATCGCCGAAGCCGACTGCGCCAACGGTTTCCTGTTCGATGGTTTCCCGCGCACCATTCCGCAAGCCGAAGCGATGAAGGAAGCCGGCGTCGCCATCGACTACGTGGTGGAAATCGACGTTCCGGACGCGCTGATCGTCGACCGCATGTCCGGCCGCCGCGTGCACGTGGCTTCCGGCCGCACCTACCATGTCAAGTACAACCCGCCCAAGGCGGAAGGTCGTGACGACGTCACCGGCGAAGAGCTCATCCAGCGCGACGACGACAAGGAAGAAACCGTACTCAAGCGTCTGGCGGTCTATCACGAGCAGACCGAAGTGCTGGTTGGCTACTACTCGCAACAGGCTGCTGCTGGCGACGCTACGGCGCCGAAATACGTCAAGATCGACGGCACCCAGGCGGTAGAAGCGGTACGCGACCAGGTGTTTGCCGCTTTGGGTTGATCGAGACGGCAAGACGATGAAAAAGGACGGTCAGACCGTCCTTTTTTTGCGCCTGCGGGGCTGCGCACGCCCTCCAGGCTACGCTCTGGCTCAGAAAGGCGCCTGGCAGGGAATGTCCAGGGTGAAGACCGAGCCCTGGCCCGGCTGGCTTGCCACCGTCAGGGTGCCGCCCAGCGGCTGGCGTGTCTTGCTGTTGGCGAGGTAGAGCCCGAGCCCGCGGTGTTCCTGTCCGCCGCGGGTGGTGAAAAACGGCTCGAACACCCGGTCCAGGTTTTCCGGAGCGATGCCGCAACCGCTGTCACTGATGCTGATGCGGACGTGCCGCTCGTCCCGCAAGGTGCTCTCCAGCCGTATCCGGCCACGTTGTCCCGCTTGGAAGGCGTGGAGCGTGGCATTCTCTAGCAACTGGCTCACCACCTGGAACAGTGCGCCCGGATAGCTGTCCATCAGCACGTCGAGTTCCCCGTGCAGTTCGATGTCCAGGTTGGCGCTCTCGCGCTGTGGCTTCAGGTTGCGGACGATTTCTTCCAGGTAGGCCGTCAGCGGGAATTGGCGCCGCGTCTCGCCGGTCTGGTCCTGTGCGATCTGGCGGAAGCTGTGGACCAGGTCCGCCGCGCGTTCCGCACTGGAGAGCAGTAGCTGGCAGCTCTCTTCGGTATGCGCCAGATAATCCAGGAATTCGCTCTTCTTGATGGTCCCGGCGTTAAGGCTCTCCGTCAGGTAATGGGTGGTGTTGGCGAGGCTGGAGGCGGTGCTCAACGTGACCCCGATCGGGGTATTGATTTCATGGGCGACGTCGGCCCCAAGCCGCCCCAGCGTGGCCAGGTTCTCGCTTTCCTCCAGGGTCTGTTGTGCCAGCTCAAGCTGCTGGAAGGCCTGTTGGGCGCGCTGCTTCTCTTCCTGTGCTCGGGCATCGGCACGCTGCAGGGTAACGAGATCGAGGCGCCGTTGCTCGCCAAGGCGCCGCGCGCTGTCGAGAAGGGGGGCGAACTCCTGGCTGATGGCGCCGGTGTTATCGGCGGCGGGTTCTGGTGCGCTCTGGACTAGCGCCTTCTCCAGCTGTTGTTGCAGCTGGTCCAGCGGTTGCCGCAGGTGGCGCTGCAGGGCGTAGCGCAGCAGAAGCCACAGTCCCCCGTCCAGCAGCAGCACCTGCAGCAGCAGGTCGAGACGGCGTTGCTGCTCCTTGAGCCGCAGTGATTCGCGGCTCAGGTAGACCGTGGCCTGGGCGAGCTGTTCCTGCTTCAGGTAGGTGATGGCAAAGCTGAGCCGGTCGTCCGCCGGCGGCTGGTCGGCCGGCGTCATGTCGCGCACGGCGCGCCCATCGCGGATACGGCCGAGATTGAGCCCGGCATCGCCCTGGATGCGGATGGCCTCCACCGCCGACCAGGCCAGCTCGGCGTCGAGCAGCTGCCGCAGGTAGGGTTCGTCGAGCTGCCAGACGCCATGCGGCAAGGTGAGCTCCAGTCGATGGGTCAGCGACTTTCTGAGCGCCATGTACTCGCTTTGATCCTGTCGCCGGCTGTAATCGTTGCAGACCACGCCCAGCCCTGTGAGCAGCAGGGTGGCGCCGCCGAGCAGCCAGATTGCCAGTTTTCCTGTGAACGTACGCATAGCCCCTTTCTGCACTAGCCGTGTCTTTTATCCTATATGTTGACCATGTAAAAGCAAAAAAACACAAATCGGGTAGGGTAAATACGATCGCTGCTGGTTCAGGCATCGTGCTGCGAGGGACTTGTCATGAGAACGAGAACATTGCTGGCCGGGCTGATGCTGCTGCTGTCAGGCGTTCCGGCCCGGGCCCTGGAATGGCTGGGGACGACGACAGGGGCCACGGCCACGAGTGGCATCCTCGCTGCTACTGCCGGGAGGCTGCCGGGTTGCGGCGACGGGCCGGGTGATGTCGCCTGTCGCGAGCGCAGGCGGGACGCCGCACCGACAAGGCGCGTGGCGGTGTCCTCGAGCGCGCTGCCCGAGGCCCGGAGGACGGCACCGTATCGGGCGAGAGTGTTCAGCGCCCGCAGCCGCCGGATGGTCCCGCGCACGGGGCGGCTCGACGACGCAGCCTCCGGCATGGCCAGTGGCGGGGTGGCCGCCATGACCGGGACGGTGGCCATGGCGCCGGTGGGAAGGGAGTGACGGGAGGGGCGGGCCAGGCCGGCAGCCTGCCCGGTCCCGTTCAACTGGCGTGCGCCGCCGCGGCGTTTCTGGTCGGCAGCTTTTGCAGCAACAGGCCGGACAGGATCAGGCCGAGTCCGATCAGGGTCGAGCCGAGGATGGGCTCGCCGATCACCAGCCAGATCAGCACCAGCGACAGCAGCGGCGACAGAAAGATCAGGTTGGCGATCTTGGCGGTGCTGCTGGTCAGTTTCATTGCCGTGAGCCACATGACGAAGGTAAAGCCCATCTCGAGCGCGCCAACGTAGGCGGCACCCGCTATCCCCTGCCAGGCCACCGGGCGCAGTTCGCCGCTGAGCGCGCACCAGATCACGATGAGGGGCAAGGCCAGCAGGAAGTTCAGCGTGAGCCCCAACACCGGTTCACGCTGGTCGCGCGTGTTGAAGATCCAGTAGCCGGCCCACAGCAGCGTGGAGAGCAGGGCGTAGCCGACCCCGGCCAGACTGGAAAAATGCAGCGTCAGCAACTCGCCGCGCGTGCCTATCACCAGCACGCCGAGATAGCAGATCAGCGCCGCCAGCGCATCGCGTCCTTTCAGCGGCTGTTTCAACAGCGGCACCGCCAGCAGCGTCATGGTCAGCGCCCAGGTGTAGTTGATCGCCTGGGCTTCCTGTGCCGGCAGCAGCGAGTAAGCCTGGAACAGGATCAGGTAGTAGACAAAGGGGTTGATCGCGCCCAGGATCAGCGAGTGTCGCCAATGTTGGCCGAAGGCCGTTTTCAATTCGCCGAGGCGCCCCTGGCACAACAGGATGAGCAGCAGCGACAGCAGCGAGAACGCGGTGCTGTAGAGTACCAGCTGCGCCGGGCTGAGGTGTGCCAGGCTGATCTTGAAGGCGGTGGCCACGGTCGACCACGCCAGCACGGCGGACAGGCCGTAGGCGTAGGCTTGCTTTTGGCGGCTCAAAGGGGACTCCTGGATGGGGTGGGGTTGCCCGATTGTAGCGGCTGACCTCGGGACTGGCCATCGTTGGAGACTGGATACAATGAGCGTCCGACTCAGCCGTGTACGCCTGTGCGCGCCTGGTTGATCATGCGCGACAACAGCGGCACGGTCGCGGCAGCCGTGAGCCCGACCGGGCCTTGCTCGGCGCGGGTATAGGCATCGCCCGCCAAGCCGTGCAGGTGCACCCCTAGCGCGGCGGCGTCGAACGCGGGCAGTCCCTGCGCCAGCAAGGCGGCCACCAGCCCGCTCAGCACGTCGCCCTGGCCGGCCACTGCCAGCGCCGGGCCGCCGCTGGTGTTGAGCCGGTAATAGCCGTCGGGGCGCACGATCAGGCTGCCGGCACCCTTGAGTACCACGACGCTGTAGAGGCGCTGCGCCAGCGTTCGTGCGGCAGCGAGCCGGTCGGCCTGCACCTCTGCCGTGCTGCACGCCAGCAGGCGCGCGGCTTCCGCCGGATGCGGTGTGAGGACGGTCTCCCCCTGGCGCCGGCTCAGCGCCTGTTGCAGCGCACTGTCGCCGGCCAACAGGTTCAGTGCATCGGCATCCAGCAGCAGCGGGACGTCGGTGTCGAGCAGCCTGGCCAGCCACTGGCGGGCGCTGCTGCCTTGCCCCAGCCCGGGGCCGATGGCGACGGCGTCGGCGCGGGGCAGTGTGGTGCTCGGCTCGAGCGCCTGGATCATCAGCTCGGGAGCCGCCGGATCGACGGCCAAGCGGTCATCCAGTGTCGCCAGATGCACCTTGCCGGCGCCGCCCGCGTAGGCGGCGCGTCCGGCGAGCAGGGCGGCGCCGAGCATGCCGTGCGCGCCGCCGATCACCAGCACGCAGCCGAAGCGTCCCTTGTGGCTGTCGTTGGCGCGTGCCGGCAGCAGGGCCAGCGGGCGGTTCAACTCGCCCTCTGTGGCGGGGCAGAGTTCGCTGGGGTAGTCCAGCGGCGCCAGCTCGACCTGCCCTGCCAGGTCGGCGCCAGCCGCCATGTAGAGCCCCGGTTTGTGGCTGAGGAAGGTGAGGGTGTGGCTGGCACGAATGGCAACGTTGGCGACGGTGCCGCGGTACGGGTCGAGGCCGGAAGGGGTGTCCAGCGCCAGGACCGGAATGGCCAATGCGTTGAGCTGGCGGATGGTGTCCAGCCACGGAGCGGCGAAGTCGCGCGCGAGGCCGATGCCGAACAGCCCGTCGATGATCAGGTCTGGCGGCGGGGCGTCTTCGGCCAACGTGGAGCGCGGCTGCAGGCCGGCCGCCAGCAGCGCCTGCAAGGCGGCCTGGGTGGCGGGGGAGGTCGGTATGGCGGGCAGCAGCAGGTCGACGTGATAGCCGCGCTGGTGCAGCAGCAGCGCGGCCTGCAGCGCGTCGCCACCGTTGTTGCCCGGACCGGCGGCGACCAGCACGCGCACCCCCGGGGGCAGGTGCCCCCCCACCCAGTCGGCGGTGGCGCGGGCGGCCTGCGCCATCAGGTCGAGACCGTGGTGGGCAGCGCCCTGTTCCAGCTGACGCAGCGCGGCCAGACTCAGCATCGCGTCAGTTCGCATCGGCCGGCTCTCCGCCTTGTTCTCCCCAGCGCGGCAGCAGCGTGTGCGCGACGCCGAGTTGATCCAGTATCCGCGCCACGATGAAATCGACCATGTCATCCACGCTTTGCGGGTGGGTGTAGAAGCCGGGAGCGGGGGGCAGGATCACCGTGCCGAGCCGGGCCAGTTTCAGCATGTTTTCCAGGTGGATGACCGACAGCGGCGTTTCGCGCGGCACCAGGATCAGACGGCGGCCTTCCTTGATGGTGACGTCGGCGGCGCGCTCGATCAGGTTGTCCGACATGCCGTGGGCGATGGCGGCGAGTGTGCCCATCGAGCAGGGGCACACCACCATGGCATCGGCCGGGTTGGAGCCCGACGCCACCGGGGCGAACCACTCCTCGCGACCGAAGGCCTCGAGCTGGCCGGCGGCGGCGCCGCTGCGTTCGGCCAGCCAGTCGCGCAGCTCGGCCGGGCGCGAGGGTAGGCTGAGCTGCATCTCCTGGCGCGCCACGACCTGGGCGGCCTGCGACGACAGCACCCAGACCCGCTTGCCGGCCTGGATCAGGCAGTCGATCAGGCGCAGGCCGTAGGGCAGGCCGGAAGCGCCGGTCAGGGCGACGGTGACGGTGTGGACGGGGCGCATGAGGATCCTTCCAGAAGCTTGCCGGCAATGATGCCGTTGACCAGTCCGCTGAGCAGGGCGGCCAGGGCGAACGCCGGGACGAAATACAGGATGTTGTCGGATGGGATCAGCCAGGCGCGCGCCAGCAGCAGCTGACCGCCGATATGGCAGAACGCCGCCACCAGGCTGGCGCTGACCGGGCCGAACCAGCGCTTCGGCCAAGCCTGCGTCAGACCGAGCCCGGCCAGGCTGGCGACGCCGCCGGCGAGGCCGAGAAAGAAGCCGGGGGTGAGCAGGCTGCCCAACAACAGGCCGGCACCGAGGATGCGCAGCAGGCTGACCCACACCGCGGCGCGCCAGCCCAGCGTCTCCAGCGCCAGCAGCGTGACGATGTTGGCCAGCCCAGGCTTGACGCCGGGCAGCGGCGAGGGGATGCCGGCATCCACCACGGCCAGCACGATGGCCAGCGCGGCGAGCCGCGCGATGCGGTGGTCGTGCGGCTGGGCGTAGAGCCAGCGGGTGTCAGAAGTTGAGGCTGTCATAAGGCTGATCGGGCCCGGTCAGTTCGATGCTGGTGGCGTTGGGCAGGCAGATCGCGACCTGTCCCGCCCGCGACAGCCAGCCCTGATGCACGCAGTACTGGCGCGGGCTGGGGTCCTGCTTGATGCGCGCCTTGCCGCCCGCGATCTCGACCACGGTCACCCCCAGGGGGCCCTGCACCGGCACCAGCCGGTTGTGCAGCAGGCTCAGGTTGGCGACCCGTTGTCCGCCGGCGCGTATCGTCACGTTGCGCGCCTGTCCCTGCCCCCACAGCTGCCAGGCGAGCCAGCCGGTCAGCACGGCTCCGCCCAGCAGGACCAGCCAGTCTCCGGGCCGGACCAGGCGGCTCATGCGTCCCGGGAGAGCTGGCGGTGGCGCAGCAGGACCTGCTCGCTGGAAAAGCTCCTGGCGAGCGCTTCGGCTATGAAGACCGAGCGGTGCTGGCCGCCGGTGCAGCCGATCGCCACCGTCAGGTAGCTGCGGTTGTCCTGGCGAAACGCCGGCAGCCACTTGGCGACGAATTGGCGGATGTCGCCGAGCAGCTCGTCCACCATCGGGTATTGGGCGAAGTAGGCCACGATCGGTGCGTCCTGCCCGGTGAGCGGACGCAAGGTATTGTCGTAGTAGGGGTTGGGCAGGCAGCGCACGTCGAACACGAAGTCGGCGTCGAGCGGTACGCCGTGCTTGAAACCGAACGACTCGAAGATAATGGTCAGACGGTTGTCGTCGGCCTCGACCAGGTCGTTGACCCAACTGCGCAAGGTGTTGGCCGACAGCTCGCTGGTGTCGAGGCGCGCCCCCAGTTCGCGGATGCTCTCGAGCAGTTCCTGCTCCTTGCGGATGCACTCTTCCACCGTCAGGCCGGAGCCGGATAGCGGGTGGCGGCGGCGGGTTTCGGAGAAGCGCTTGACCAGCGTGTCGGTCTTGGATTCGAGAAACAGCAGCCGCACGTCGATGCCACGCTCACGCAGCTTCTGCATTTCCACCGGCAAGGCCCCGAGCGAGGGGCTTGAGCGGGTATCGACGCTGATGGCGATGCGCTCGTAGCCGTAGGTGGCGTAGATCGCGACCGCCTCGCGCAACATGGTGGCCGGGAGGTTGTCGACACAGTAGTAGCCGGCGTCTTCCAGGGCACGTAACGCCACCGATTTGCCCGAGCCGGACAGGCCGCTAATCAGTATCAGGCGCATGCTCTTGTTCCCTGAGGAAGTTGGTATGCCGTTCGATGAACTCGCGGGTGCTGTCGATACCGCGTAATTGAAGGATATAGTTTCGCACGGCGGCTTCAACCAGAACCGCCAGGTTGCGGCCGGCGGCGACCGGCAGCACCACCTTGCGCACCATGACGCCGATGATGTCCTGCGTCTCCGACTGGATGTTGAGGCGGTCGAGCGCCTGCATCGCCTGGTCGTTGGCCTTGACCAGGTGGATGATCAGCTTGAGCACCTTCTTCGGCCGTACCGCGGTCTCGCCGAAGATGGTGCGGATGTTCAGGATGCCCAGGCCGCGTACTTCGAGGAAGTCGCGCAACAGCGGCGGGCAGCGCCCTTCCAGGGTTTCCGGCCCGATGCGGTAGAGCTCCACGGCGTCGTCGGCCACCAGGCCGTGACCGCGCGAAATCAGTTCCAGCGCCAGTTCGCTTTTGCCCATGGCCGAATCGCCCATGATCAGCACGCCGATTTCCAGCACGTCGAGGAATACCCCGTGCAGCACGGTCGAGACCGCCAGCGCGCGCGCCAGATAGATGCGCAGCACATCCATCAGGTAGGGGCTCTCCAGCGGCGTGGTCATCAGCGGCACGTTGTGGGTGTGGCAGTAGTCGCGCAGCAGCTTGGGTACCGGCTGGCCGTTGGCCACCATCACCACCGACATGCTCTTGTGGAACAGCTGGTCGAGCGCAGTCTTGGCGGCCGACTGCTCCAGGCGGTCGAGGTACTCGACTTCGGCCAGGCCCAGCACCTGCACCCGGTTGGGGTGGATGAAGTTGAGGTGGCCCACCAGCGCCAGCAGCGGACGCTGCTCGTCGTTGCCGATCAGGTTGTCGGCTCCGCCGGTCCCGGCAACCCAGCTCAGGTTCAGTTTGTGCTGGTTGTCGTGGTAGAGCTTGCGAACGCTTATGCTAGGCATTGGGAGACCATTCGGTCAGCAGGGTGTAGAGCTCGTCGGCATTCTGGGCGGCGAGCAGTTTCTCGCGCAGCGGCCGGCTGGAGAAAAGTTGGGCCAGTTCCGACAGCACCTGCAGGTGCAGGTCAGTGGCCTGTTCCGGCACCAGCAGCACGAACAGGATCTGTACCGGCTTGCCGTCCGGGGCGTCGAAGGGAATCGCAGATTTGAGGCGGATCAGTACACCGGCCGCCTCTTTCAGACCACGGGCGCGGCCGTGCGGAATGGCCACACCTTGCCCGAGCCCGGTGGAACCGAGCTTCTCGCGGGCGAACAAGCACTCGAACACTTCACTGCGCGCGATGCCGCGGGTGTTCTCGATCAGGAGGCCTACCTGCTCGAAGACGCGCTTCTTGCTGGCCACGTCGAGGTCGAGCAGGACGTTGTCCCGAGTTAGGATTTTGCCGATCAGGCTCATAGGGGTCTGTTGAGAGCTGCCAAAAACCCGACGATTCTAGTTGCTTTGGTGTGACAGAGAAAGGACTGTGCAAAGCAAAGCGGGAACCTGATGGTTCCCGCTTTATCAATCAAGGGCTTAGAGTGTGGCTTCTGGTGCCGGGGCCGGTGTCGGAATGGCCCGGTGTTCGCTCAGCTTTTCCTTGTGCTTGAGAACCTGTCGATCCAGCTTGTCCATCAGGAGGTCGATGGCGGCGTACATGTCCGACTCGGTGGCTTCGACGTGGATGTCTTTGCCGGAGAGATGGACGTTGACCTCGGCCTTCTGGACCAGCTTGTCCACGGACAGAGTCACCGCCACGTCGATCACATGGTCGACATGACGGGTAATGCGTTCGAGTTTGCTTTCGATGTAATCACGCAGCGGTTGGGTAACGTCGAGGTGGAGACCGGTTACTTTGAGGTTCATACCTTACTCCTTCTTGTGTTGGCTGCCCGGCGGATGCTGCCGGGCATGCTGATGATTCAATCCAAGGTCAGAGGACCTTGCGCAGATTGACCGGTGGAATCTGCATGGCTTCACGATACTTCGCTACGGTGCGTCTTGCAACCTGTATGCCCTGTTTTGCGAGCTCGTCGGCCAGGGCGCTGTCGGAGAGGGGTTTGGCGCGGTTTTCGGCGTCGATCATCTGGCGGATGTGCGCCTTGATGGCGGTGGCCGAGCACTCGCCGCCGCTGTCCGTTTCCAGGGCGCTGCCGAAGAAATACTTCAGCTCGAACAGGCCGCGCGGGCACAGCAGGTATTTCTGCGTCGTCACACGGGAGACCGTGGATTCGTGTAGTTCCAGCTCATCCGCAATGTCGCGCAGGATGAGTGGACGCATGGCTACTTCACCGTGTTCAAAGAACGCTTGCTGTCTTTCGACTATAGATTCCGCCACTTTCAGGATGGTGTCAAATCGTTGCTGAATATTCTTCACCAGCCATTTCGCCTCCTGTAAGCGCGAGCTCATTTCACCGCCGCTGCCGCGGTTTTCGCTGAGCATCTGGGCGTACATCTGGTTGACGCGCAGGCGCGGCACGGCGGCGTTGTTGAGCTCGGCGCGCCAGCGCCCCTTGATGCGGCGCACGGCGATATCCGGGATGATGTAGCGGGTGTCGTCGACGCCGAAACCGGAGGCCGGGCGCGGGTTGAGGCGGGCGATCAGGGACTGGGCCTGCTTCAGTTCGGCGTCGCTGACGTCGAGGAGACGCTTGAGCCGGGTGTAGTCGCGATTGCCGAGCAGGGTCAGGTGCTCGCGGACGATGGCGTGCGCCAGGGCCTTGCCCGGGGTGCTGTCGGGCAGCTGGGCCAGCTGCAGCGCCAGCGACTCGGACAGCGAGCGGGCGCCGACCCCCTGTGGTTCGAACTGCTGCAGCAGTTTCAAACCGAACGCCAGTTCGTCTTCCTCGATGCCCAGTTCCAGCGGCAGCGAGGCGGCCAGTTCCTGCAGGTCGATCGTGAGGTAGCCGTCTTCGTCCAGTTCCTCGATCAGAAGCTGCACGATGGCGCAGTCGCGCTCGGGCAGGGCGATTTCGCCCAGCTGCGCCAGCAGGTGTTCGCGCAGCGTGACCGGGCGCGGCACGTTGGCCATCGGGTCGTAATCGTCGCCGTCTTCACCGCGCCGGCTGCCGCTGCCCCAGTCGGTGAGTTCGCCGCTGCTGTTGTCCTCGCGTTCCGGTTCCTGGCGTTCGGGCTCGGCCTCGCTGCCGGTGGTTTCGGCCGGGGCGCTGTCGGCGACGGGCTCGTCGCCCCGTTCCAGCAGCGGGTTGTCCTGCAGGAAGCGCTCGACTTCGGTTTGCAGGTCGACGGTGGACAGTTGCAGCAGCCGGATCGACTGCTGCAGTTGCGGGGTCAGCGTGAGCTGCTGCGAGACCTTGAGCTGTAGCGACTGCTTCATGGCGGTTACAGGTGGAAATGTTCGCCCAGGTAGACCTGGCGAACTTTTTCATTGTCGACGAGGGCCTGCGGTTTGCCGGAGGCCAGCACGGCGCCGTCGCTGATGATGTAGGCGCGGTCGCAGATGCGCAGCGTTTCGCGCACGTTGTGGTCGGTGATCAGCACGCCGATGCCGCGCTCCTTGAGGAAGGAGATGATCTTCTGGATGTCGATCACGGCGATCGGGTCGACCCCGGCGAATGGTTCGTCGAGCAGGATGAAGCGCGGGCGGGTGGCCAGCACGCGGGCGATCTCGACGCGGCGGCGCTCACCGCCGGACAGGGCCAGCGCGTTGCTTTCCCGGAGGTGGGCGATGTTGAGGTCGTCCAGCAGCAGCGTCAGTTCCTGTTCCAGCTCCTCGCCCTTGAGGCCGGCGATCTCGAGGATGGCGCGGACGTTTTCGTCCACCGTCATCTTGCGGAAGATCGATGCTTCCTGCGGCAGGTAGCCGAGCCCGAGGCGGGCGCGCTGGTGCATCGGGAAGTGGGTGATGTCCTGCTGGTCGAGCTGGATGCGGCCGTCGTCGGCGCTGACCAGGCCGACGATCATGTAGAAGCTGGTGGTTTTGCCGGCGCCGTTGGGTCCCAGGAGGCCGATCACCTCGCCGCTTTCGATGTTGAGCGAGACGTCCTTGACCACGGTGCGCTTCTTGAAGCGCTTCTTCAGCCCGGTGACGTTCAGTACGCTGGCGTTCATGGCTGCTGTCCGGTGGTTTGCGGTTGCAGGATGACGGTGATGCGGCCCTTGTTGGGACCGGTGGCGGCGCCGCCCTTGACCTGGTAGGTCTGGCTCTGGGTGTTGTAGGTGATGACGTCGCCGATCACCAGGTCTTCGCCGCGCTTGACGCGGGCGTTGCCGGTGAGCACGGCGGTGTTGGTGATGCCGGTGTAGTCGAGGCGGCTGGCCTGGCCTTCGATGTATTCGTCCTTGCCGTCCATCTTCTGGCGGAAGGTGACCACCTTGCCGGTGGCCTGCACCGTCTGGTTGCCCTTGTCGTCGCGGGTGACGACGACGCGGTCGGCGTTGACGCGCAGCGTGCCCTGCGTCACCACGACGTTGCCTTCCCACACGGTGTGGCCTTTGAGCTGGTCGAGGGTGCCGCTGTTGGCGTTGATTTCGATCGGTTTGCTCTGGTCGGCTTTTTCCGCCAGAGCGGCCGTGGCGCTGCACAGTCCGGCCAGCACGGCCAGCGTCAGGGTGAATTTATTTCGCATAGACGACCCTTGCATTCGAGAGCAGTTTCAGCAGGCCGGCGCGCTGGTCGTAGGTGAAGCCGACCGAACGGGCTACCGACGTGCCGTAATGGATGGTGACCGGGGCCGCGGAGCGGGCCAGACGCTTGTCGAGGTCGACGTACATCACCGAGGTGTCGACGCGGGTTTCCGGGCGCTGCGCGTCGGCCGGCTTGAACAGCGTCACCTGGCGGTCGAAGAAGGCCTGGCGGGTCTTGTTGTTGTAACGGCCGGTCTGGCCGCGCACGTCGTACTGCAGCACGCCGGCGGCGAAGACCTGCAGCGTGGGGGCGTCGAAGAACAGGTCGTCCTTGCCCGGGTACTGCCACATGCGCTGGGCGCTGAGCTGGTCTTGTACCTTGCCGGTGGTGTCGTAGCGTAGGGCGGTGAAGTGCTCGGCGACGAATTCGGGCTTGTTCGGGTCGAGCGCGCGCGTCTCCGGCGTCCAGCGCGAGATCTGGTCGAGCCAGAACGTCAAGAGGCCGGTCAGGGCCAGGAGGACGATGGGAAACAGCCGCTGGGCGCGCAGGATCATGCCAGGTACCTGTTCATCACCTCATCGAAGCTGCCCTGGGCCTGCATGATGAGCTCGGAGAGTTCGCGCACCGCGCCCTGGCCGCCGCCGAAGCCGGTGACGTAGTGGGCGTTCTGGCGCACCAGGCTGGGGGCGTCGGGCACCGCCACGGCGAGGCCGACGCGGCGCATCACCGGCAGGTCGACCACATCGTCGCCGATGTAGGCGCAGGCGTCGGCGGCGACGCCGGCCTGGGCGAGCAGGGTCTGAAATGCACCGACCTTGTTCTCGACGCCCTGGAAGTAGTAGTCGATGCCCAGCCCGCGCGCGCGGTGCTCGACGCAGCGCGCGGCGCGGCCGGTGATGATGGCGAGCTTGACGCCGGTGCTCTGCAGCATTTTCAGGCCGTGGCCGTCGAGGGTGTTGAAGGCCTTGATTTCTTCGCCGTCCGGGGTGAAAAAGATGCGGCCGTCGGTGAGGACGCCGTCGACGTCCATGATCAGGAGTTGCACCTTGCGGGCGAGTTCGTGAATCGTTTGCATGCGTGTCCTTATACGATCCGGGCCTGGAGCAGGTCGTGCATGTTGAGCGCGCCGACCAGGTGGCCGGCGTCGTCGACGACCAGCAGGCCGTTGACCTTGTGGGTTTCCATCAGCTTGACCGCTTCCGAGGCCAGCCGTTCGGCGCTGATGGTGCGCGGCTGGCGGAACATCACGTCGTCGATGGCGAGGCCGGAGAGGTCGAGGGTCTTGTCCAGGGTGCGGCGCAGGTCGCCGTCGGTGAAGATGCCGACCAGGTTGGCCGAAGCGTCGACCACCGCGGTCATGCCGAGCCCCTTGCGGGTCATTTCCAGCAGGGCGTCCTTGAGCGTGGTGCCGCTTTGCACCACCGGCAGGGTGTCGCCGGCGTGCATCAGGTCGCGCACGTGCACCAGCAGGCGCCGTCCCAAGCTGCCGCCGGGGTGCGACAGCGCGAAGTCTTCCTCGCGGAACGAGCGCGCCTCCAGCAGCGTGACCGCCAGCGCGTCGCCCAGCGCCAGCGCCGCGGTGGTGCTGGAGGTGGGCGCCAGGCCGAGCGGGCAGGCCTCCATCTCGACCGCGGCGTCGAGGTGGATGTCGGCTTCGCGCGCCAGCGTGGAGTCGGGGCGGCCGGTCATGGCGATCAGGGTGATGTCCTTGCGCTTGAGCGCGGGCAGGAGCGCGATGACCTCGTCGCTCTCGCCGGAGTTGGACAGCGCCAGCAGCACATCGCCGTCGGTGATCATGCCGAGGTCGCCGTGGGCGGCCTCGGCGGGGTGCACGAAGAACGCCGGGGTGCCGGTGCTGGCCAGGGTGGCGGCGATCTTGCGGCCGATGTGGCCGGACTTGCCGATGCCGGTGACGACCAGGCGGCCGGCGCAGGCGAGGATGGCGTCGATGGCCGCGAGGAAGGCGCCGTCGAGCCGGGCGCGGAGCGCGAGGATGGCGTCGGCCTCGATCTCGAGCACCCGTTGCGCCTGTTCCAGACGCTCATGCTGTACTGTCTTGTTCATAAGGTGAAAGTATATCAAGGTTATAATCCGAATAGTCGCGGCCTGGTGCATCTTTTGCTTGGGCGCGTTTGGCCAACCCCTTCACCGCCCCGGAAAGTCCATCCTCGATGCATTCGCTTGCGCCCATTGTCCTCGTGTTGTTGAGCGCCGTCCTCGCCGTCACCCTGTGCCGAACCCTCAAGGTGCCGCCGATGTTGGGCTATCTGGTGGTGGGCTTCCTGGCGGGGCCGGGGGTGATGCAGCTGATTCCGGACGGCGAGGAGACGGCCTTCCTGGGTGAGATCGGCATCGTGTTCATGATGTTCTCGATCGGGCTGGAATTTTCCCTGCCCAAGCTCAGGGCGATGCGCCAGCTGGTGTTCGGCGTGGGCCTGGCGCAGGTGCTGGCGACCCTGCTGCTGATCGCCGGCGTGATCGGCGCGCTGTTCGATTCCGTGCTGGCGGGCTTTGCCGTGGGCGGGGCGCTGGCGATGTCGTCCACCGCGATCGTCAGCAAGCTGTTGACCGAGCGCCTGGAGCTCAACCAGCCGCACGGCCAGCTGGCGATCGGCGTGCTGCTGTTCCAGGACCTGGCGGTGGTGCCGCTGCTGATCCTGCTGCCGGCCTTCGCCGGCGGCAGCGCCACGCTGGGCATGGATCTCGGCCTGGCGGCGCTGAAGGTGGTGGCGGTGATGGCGCTGTTGCTGTCCTTCGGCCAACGTCTGATGCGGCCGTGGTTCCACCTGGTGGCGCGGCAGCGTTCGGGCGAGCTGTTCATGATCAACGTGCTGTTGGTGACGCTGGGGGTGGCCTACCTCACCGAGCTGTCCGGGCTGAGCCTGGCGTTGGGGGCCTTCGTCGCCGGCATGTTGATCTCGGAGACCGAATACCGCTACCAGGTGGAAGAGGACATCAAGCCGTTCCGCGACATCCTGTTGGGCTTCTTCTTCATCACCGTCGGCATGCGCGTGCAGTTGCCGGTGCTGTACACCCATGCCGGCGAAGTGCTGCTGCTGGTGGCGCTGTTGGTGCCGGTCAAGCTCGGCATCGTGTTCGGGCTGGCGCGTGCCTTCGGCCACAAGGCCAACGACGCCATGCGCGGCGCGCTGGCGCTGGCGCAGGGTGGCGAATTCGGCTTCGTGCTGCTGGCGCTGTCGGGCAAGCTCGGGCTGATCGGGGCGCAGACCGAGCAGGCCGCCATCGCCGCGATCCTGCTGTCGATGCTGGTGGCGCCGTTCCTGATCCTGCACGGCGACAAGATCACCCGCCGCCTGATCAAGCAGGACTGGATGATGCAGGCGCTGAACCTGCACCAGATGCTGGTGGAGAGCATGTCGAAGAGCGATCACGTGCTGATCTGCGGCTACGGCCGCAGCGGCCAGGTGCTGGCGCGCCTGCTGGAAACCGAATCGATTCCGTTCTTCGCACTCGACCTCGACCCGGACCGGGTGCGCGAGGCAGGCGAGGCGGGCGACCCGGTGGTGTTCGGCGACGCCGGCAAGAAGGAGGTGCTGATCGCCGCCGGCCTGATGCGCGCCAAGGCGGTGGTGGTGACCTTCGCCGATACCCACGCCGCCTTGCGCATCCTCAACATGGTGCAGTCCTTGCGCAGCGACCTGCCGGTGATCGTGCGCACCGTCGACGACAGCGACATGGACGTGCTGCGCCGCGCCGGCGCCGACGAGGTGGTGGCCGAGGTGATGGAGGGCAGCCTGATGCTCGCGACCCAGGCGCTGATGGTGACCGGGGTGCCGCTGAGCCGCGTGCTGCGCCGCATCCGCGCGGTGCGCGAGGAGCGCTACAGCCTGTTCAAGGGCTTCTTCCGCGGCGCCAGCGACGACGCCGAGGGGCTGGACGAGGCGCAGTTGCCGCGCCTCTTGAGCATCCAGGTGTGCGCCGGGGCGGCGGCCATCGGCCATTCGCTGGGCGAGATCAGGCTGGACGATCTGGGGGTGGAGCTGAAGGCGGTGCGCCGTCACCACATCCGCCGCAGCGAGGTCGACCCGGAGTTCGAGGTGATGCAGGACGACGTGCTGGTGGTGCTGGGCACGCCGGAGCAGCTGGCGCTGGCGGAGACGCGCGTGCTGCAGGGCTGAGCGCTGGCGGATAAAGCGACGGCACCGCCTCGGCCAGGTCCTGTGCCGTGCCGCGTGCCATGGGGGCGGCTGCGCCTGGTCGAATCAGTCCGGCTGGAACCGGCCGGGCGGCGCTCGCGACGACGGCGTTGACGCGCGCCGAGGCTGCCGGCCTCGGCTTCGGCCAACCTTTGCGGCGAATGGAAGGCGGGGTACGGGGGCAAAAAAGGCCGCAACGGTTTATCCGGTGCGGCCTTTGTCTTGCCATCGTTACGGCAGGATGGTGGTGATCTGCTTCTTCAACTGCTGCTTCAGCGCGTCCTGCTTCTCGCTCTCGGTCTTCTTGCCCTTGACCATGGCGTTGAAGTCGAGCGCGTACACCGGCGAGTTGATCGGCCCGGTGATCTTGAGCGGCACGTTGACGCCTTTGAGCCGGCTGAACTCGTGCGGGTTGGCCTGCACGTCGAGGGTGTAGTCGATGATGCTCTGGATCAGGTCGAGCTTGCCGCCGCCGCTGACGTTGACCAGTTGCGATGCCAGCTTCAGATCCTGGTTGCGCGCCACGCCCTGTTCCAGTTGCAGGCTGGCCGACAGCGTGGAGAAGGTGGTCTTCTGGTTGGGGTTGGCCGCCCCGTTCCACTGCTTGAGCTCCGAGGGCAGGTTCTTCAGCGCCGCCACCAGGTCGATGCCGCTCAGCGCCCCCTTATTGAGACTCATCGCCACCGTACCGCTCATGGTGTTGCGCAGCTCGGCGAACGAGGTGCCCTGCGCCCGGACGTCCACCTCGCCGCTGCCGACGCCGTCCAGCCGGCTGAAGTTGAACAGGTCGAGCAACAGCGGACGGATGTGCATGGCGTTGAGCTTCTGCTTCAGTTCCAGCTTCGGCTTCTGTTCGCGCTGCAGCCGCACGCTGCCCTCCAGGCGCCCCTGGTAGATGCTGGCGCTCAGCTGGTCCAGCGCCAGCTGCTGCGGCGTGGCCAGCACGCTGGCGGTAACATCGTTGACGCGGAAGCGGCCGAAGGCCAGTTCGCCGATGGTGACCTTGCCGCTCAGGTCAACGTAGTCGAGCCAGTCGAGCGGGATCGGCCGGGTGTCCTGGAACAGCGCCACCGCGGCGTTGTCCTTGCTCTCCGGCAGGTAGCGGTTGAGGTCGAGCTTGCCGATGGTGACGGTGGCCTCGTGGCGCGGTTTGAGGAAGCCGTACTGGCTCACCGTGATCGCCATGTCCGAGCCGTCCAGCGTGCCGGCCACGCGCAGATTGAGCTGGTCGTCGTCGAGGGTGCCGTCGAGCGCGCCGTCCATCTTGGCGACCAGCTGGCCGCGCGGCAGCAGCGGGGTGACCACCTGCGCCATCAGCGACAAGGGCTGCATGCGGATCTGGTTCATGCCCAGCAGGGTGAACGGGGCGTTCAGCTTGAGGTTGATGCGCTGGCGGCCGACGCTCCAGCTGAAGTCGCCCGCCATGTGGTCGGCGTTGAGACCGGCCTCGTCGAGCTTGACGTTGTCGAAGCGGGCCACGGCTTCGTAGTGGGTCTGGCCGTAGCTCAGCTGGCCGTCGAGGGTGGCCAGCGGCGTGGTGATTTCCTTGAAGCTGGCGCTGAACGCCGGCACGCGCAGGGTGAAGCCGCTCTTGGGGTTGTCGCTGCTCAGGGTCAGCGCCAGCTGTTCGCCGGTGGCCTGCAGGGCGGCGAAATTGAGGCGCAGCAGGCCGTTGGCGTTGAGCTTGCTTTCGCCCAGCCCCTCCACTTCGGACATCACCACCGCCTGCAGCTGGCTCAGCGTGACCTGGTCGTCCTGGATCGTCAGCGGCGTCTCCAGCGCCAGCCGCAGCGGACGCCTGCCGCCGCTGAGCAGGGCGCCGACGCTGAGGTGGGCGTCGCCGCGCAGGCCGTCGGCATCCAGGCTGAGCGTGTTCAGGGTCTGGTGGTGCTGGGTCGATTCGTCGAGATAATCGAGTTCGCTCTCGCGCAGGCGCAGCGTGTCGAGCTTGACGCGGAAGCGGCCGGTATCGCGCCGCTGGAACAGGTCGGCGATGGACAGGCTGCTGTCGGGGTGGCGCACCACCTGCATCTTGAGTCCGTCGACGCGCAGCTTGCTCACCTCGAGTTCGCCAAACAGCAGCGGCAGCCAGGCCAGGCGCGCTTCCAGATGGTCGACGGTGATGGCAGGGGTGGCGTTGCCGGGTTGGCTGATGTCGATGCGGTCGATGTCGAGGCCGGGGAAGGGCAGCACGTGCGGCTTGATCGCGCCGCGGACGGTGACGTTGCGGTGTTGTTCCTGCAGCACGCGGCCCAGCGTTTCGCGCACGGCGTGTTCGTCGAACTTCCAGAAGATCAGCGATTGCACCACGACCAGCAAGGTCAGCAGCGCGAGGAGACTATAGACGGTAATGCGGAGCCAAAGCCGGCCGGAGTTCCATTTCATGCGTTCTGCTCGGTGGGGGCCTGGGCGTCATCGAGTGACTGGGCGGCAAAGGACGTGTCGTGGAGCGGGTGAAGGGAATCGAACCCTCGTCGTAAGCTTGGGAAGCTTCTGCTCTACCATTGAGCTACACCCGCGCACTTGCTTTGAGCGTGCGAATGTAGCCGGTTTTGCCAGGCTTGGCAAGCTGAATCAGGACGCAGGGGAGTGCGGATTCCCGTTCAAACGGTCAGCACTCGTGGCGTTGACAGGGGCAGGTTGCGCGCCGGCACCGGCGCCAACAGCTCCATCTGTTGTCGATCGAGTATGTGTATGTGCTTTCCTGATACCGATATCACGCCGGTATCCGAAAGCTCTCGTAGCACCCGGGAGAAGGTTTCCGGCGTCAAGCTGAGTCGTGAGGCGATCAAGTTCTTGTTGGACAGCAGCTCCACGGTGTCGGCATCGTTCTGCCGGCTGCTCTGTCTTATCAGAAATTGGACCATCCTCTGCTTGGCCGAGAAGAGGCTGTAACTCTCGATATCGGCCATCAGGGTGTAGAACTGCCTTCCCATGCAGGTCATGATCTCGCGCGCAAAGGAAAAATTTTCCTGTGCAATTTGCATAATCGGTTCTGGCCGGGTCAGCAGCAGCATGGCGTCATCGGTTGTCAGCGCGTTGGTCAGGAAAGGCTTGTTCAACAGCATTTCACCGATGCCGAAACACTTGTTGCTATCCAGGAGCGCGACGACCTTTTCCCCTCCGTTCAGAAACAGGCAGGTCAGGGATACTTGGCCATAGACAATCCAGTACACGCCGTGGGAAACATCTCCGCGCTGAACGACCGTCGTGTCTTTCTTGAGCCTGATGCATTTTGTGGCGGCAGCCACCCGCTCGAGCTGTGCGTTATCCAAGGCTTGATAAAGCGAGGCGTGGGTCAGGATGCCCTTCAAGTTGTGCTCAGAATATGACATGCAATCACCCCCCCCCTTGCCGATGCAAAATTTCCCATTTGCAACTCTGACACCGACTCGACGGTAGGCTGTTGATCACGATCAAATCGGGTGGATTTCTGGCAACAGACAGGATGATCAAGGTCTTTCTGTGTGGGAAGTGCTACTCCGGCCGCGCCGGCGCGTGCTGCCGTTTCTCGCGCGCCAGCGCGACAAAATGCGCCAAGGCCACCGAGTGCTGGTCCTGCCGGTAGGCAATGCCGATCGGCGCGGCGGGAACGGGGGCCGTGATCGGCACGTAGCGGACGCCTTCGGTGCGGATTTGGCTTACGGAACGGGGCACAAGCGATATGCCGAAACCGGCGTCGATCATGGGGACAATCGAGGCAATCTGCGGCGCCTCCTGCCCGAGCCGGGGGCTGAAGCCGGCCTGGTGAAACGCCGAGATCAGGTTGTCGTAGAGCCCCGGGCTGATCGCGCGCGGAAACAGGATGAAGGTTTCCTCCGCCAGCGCGGACAGCGGCAGCGCTGCCTGCCGACTCAAGCGGTGCGCCGCGGGCAGCGCCACCAGCATGTCCTCTTCCACCAGCAACTGGGTGTTCAGGCCGTCCGCGCCGCCGATCGGCGGGCGCACGAAGGCGACGTCGATCTCGCCGCTGCGCAGTCCTTCCACCAGCAGCGCCGTGTTGCTTTGCTCCGGCAGCAGCTGCACCCCGGGGTAGCGGGCGCGGTAATCGCGGATCAGCGCCGTCACCTCCGGCTGGAAATAGGTGGCGCCGGCAAAGCCGATGCGGATGCGGCCGGCTTCTCCCCGCGAGAAGCGCTGGACGCTGTTTTTGGCGCGCTCGACCTGCTCCAGGATGGCGCGGGCATCGCTCAGGAACGACGCCCCGGCTTCGGTCAGTTCCACCTTGCGCGTGAGACGCCGGAACAAGGGTGTGCCGAGTTCCTGTTCGAGCTGGCGGATCTGCTGGCTCAGCGGGGGTTGCTGGATGCCAAGACGTTCGGCGGCGCGGGTGAAATTCTGTTCCTCGGCGATGGCGATGAAATAGCGCAGATGACGGAGTTCCATGAGGGGCGGGGTCCTGGGCTGGGCGGGTCGGGTTACAGCGTTAACCATATATTTTAAATATGGAAATGGCAATTTCAATATATTGGATGTGTGCGATCCGGATGGCTACACTGCTCCGCAGACAGTTGGCGCACACCGCCTGGCGCACGGCGCTGCCGGTGGGGCAAGGGGCCCATCCGGCGCCTTGGCCGGCATGCGCCGATGCCGGTGCCGTGAGCGCCGTGCGACTGTCTGGCCGCGGGCTTCGCCATAACAACACTTCATGCGATGCCGCGCGGCGCATCGGCGCCACGACCCGGGGTGGGGCGGGCGCCGGCAACACAGCCCATGAGGAGACAGCAAGGAATGTATCAAGACCGTATTCGTATGCGCGCGCTCAAGGATCGCGTCATGAGCGCCGACGAGGCCGCCACGCTGGTGCAGGATGGCATGGTGGTCGGCATGAGCGGGTTCACCCGCGCCGGCGACGCCAAGGACATGCCGGTGGCCCTGGCCAAGCGGGCCCGGAAGCAGCCGATGAAGATCACCCTGATCACCGGCGCCTCGCTCGGGCACGATTCGGACAAGGCGCTCACCGAGGCCGGTCTGCTGGCGCGGCGGCTGCCGTTCCAGGTGGACGCCACGTTGCGCTCGGCCATCAACCGCGGCGAGGTGATGTTCGTCGACCAGCACCTGTCCGAGACCGTGGAGTTCCTGCGCGCCGGGCAGTTCGGCCGGCTCGACGTCGCGGTGATCGAGGCGGTGGCGATCAGCGAGGACGGCAGCATCGTGCCGAGCTCGTCGGTCGGCAACTCCGCGAGCTTCGCGATCCTGGCGGACAAGGTCATCGTCGAGATCAACCTGGCGCAGCCGGTCGAGTTCGAGGGCATGCACGACATCTGGATTCCGGGTCATCGTCCGCACCGCGAGCCGCTGCCCATCGTCAACGTCTCGGATCGCGTGGGACGTACCACGGTCAAGATTCCGCCGGAGAAGATCGCCGCCATCATCATCACCGACACGCCGGACAGCGCCTCCACGGTGCAGCCGGCCGACGCGGAAACCCAGGCCATCGCCAATCACCTGATCGAGTTTTTCACCCACGAGGTCAAGCGCGGGCGGATGCCGGCGCGCCTGCCGGCGATCCAGTCCGGCATCGGCACCATCGCCAACGCGGTGCTGACGGGGTTCTTGCAGTCGCCGTTCGAGCACCTGACGATGTATTCCGAGGTGCTGCAGGATTCCACCTTCGAGCTGATGGACGCGGGCAAGCTGGATTTTGCCTCCGGTTCGTCGATTACCGTGTCGCAGCCGATGCAGCAGCGGGTGTTCCAGAACCTGGCACGCTACCGCGACAAGCTGGTGCTGCGGCCGCAGGAGGTGAGCAACCATCCCGAGGTGATCCGTCGTCTCGGCCTGATCGCACTCAATACCGCGCTGGAGGCGGACATCTACGGCAACGTCAATTCCACCCACGTCTACGGCACGCACATGATGAATGGCATCGGCGGCTCCGGCGATTTCGCGCGCAACGCCTCCCTGGCGATTTTCGCCACCAAGTCGGTGGCCAAGGGCGGCAAGGTGTCGAGCATCGTGCCGATGGTGCCGCACGTGGATCACAACGAGCACGACGTCGACCTCATCGTCACGGAACAAGGACTGGCCGACCTGCGCACGCTGGCGCCGCGTGAACGAGTCAAGCTGATCGTGGAGAACTGCGCGCATCCGGCCTACCGCGACCTGCTGCGCGACTACTACCAGGACGCCCTGAAATACGGCGGCCAGACCCCGCACGCGCTGGAGCGCGCCTACGAGATGCATATCCGCTTGCGCGACAGCGGTTCGATGCTGCCCCGGTGAGGGCGGCGGCGCGTTGACCATCGCGCGGGGCGCGGCGCTTTCCTGTCGTGTCAGTGTCCTGCGCTCGGTGGCGGGGCGGTCTCGGCCGCGGCGCCTTCCGTCGGCTGCCAGGCGCTCAGGCGCCGTTGCAGGCGCTCGAACAGCTGGTCGCAGCAGATGGCCAGCAGCGCCACCAGTACCGCGCCCTGGATCACGTAGGCGGTATTGAAGCCGCTCAGGCCGACGATGATGGGCGAGCCCAGGGTCTTGGCGCCCACCGTCGAGGCGATGGTGGCGGTGCCGATGTTGATCACCACCGAGGTGCGCACGCCGGCCAGGATCACCGGGGCGGCCAGCGGCAACTCCACCCGCCACAGCGCCTGCCAGGGGGCGAACCCCAGTCCCTGCGCCACGTCGCGCGTCGCCGCCGGCACCGCGTCGAGCCCGGCCAGGGTGCCCTGGGCGATCGGCAGCACGCCGTACAGCACCAGGGCGATCAGCGCCGGCGCTTCGCCGAAGCCGATCAGCGGCGCCGCCACCGCCAGCACCGCGACCGGCGGGAAAGACTGGCTCATCGCCAGCAGCGATTCCAACAGCGGCCGGAACGCCCGGCCGGCGGGGCGGCAGACCGCGAGGCCGAGCACGGTCCCCGCCACGATGGCGACGGCGCTGGACGCCGCCACCAGCGAGACGTGGGCCAGCACCAGCGCGGCGAAACTGTCCTGCTGGTAGATGGGGCGGTCCAGTTCGGGAAACAGCGCGGCGAACAGCGGGCGCAAGGCCGGCATGCCGAAGGTGAGCGCCAGCAGCGCGGCAAGGCTGCACGACAACGGCGTGCATGCCCACCGTCGCAGGGTCTTCGGCCAACCTTGGGGCGGTCTGTTCATGGTGCCGGCGGCAGCAGGTCGGCAAAGTGCAGCGTGCCCGCCGGGCGCCCCTGCGCGTCGATCACCGGCAGCCGCTCCACGCCGCGCGTGACGAAGGCGGACAGCGCCTCGCGCAGCGTGGCCCCGGTCGCGATCGGCTCGCCCGCCGCCGCTTCGCCCGGCCGGGCGCGTGCCGCCACGCGTTCCAGCGCCAACAGCTTGATGCCGATGTCGCTGCGGCCGATGAAATCGCGCACCGCGTCGCTGGCCGGGCGGGTCAGCAGTTCCAGCGGACTGCCCTGCTGCACGATGCGGCCCCGCTCCAGCAGCACGATGCGTTGCGCCAGGCCGAGCGCCTCGTCGATGTCGTGGGTCACCAGCACGATGGTCTTACCCGACAGCGCGTGGATGCGCCGCAGCTCGTCCTGCAGCGCGGCGCGCGTCACCGGGTCGAGCGCGCCGAACGGCTCGTCCATCAATAGCACGTCGGGGTCGGCGGCGAGCGCCCGCGCCACGCCGACGCGCTGCTGCTGGCCGCCGGACAGCTGGTGCGGAAAGCGCCGGCGATACTGCTCGGGCTCCAGGTGCAGCAAGGTCAGCAGTTCGGTGACGCGGTCGCGGATGCGCGGCTTCGGCCAGTTCAGCAGCTGCGGCACCGTGGCGATGTTCTGCTCCACCGTCCAGTGCGGGAACAGCCCGATCGACTGGATGGCGTAGCCCATGCGCCGGCGCAGGGTTTCCGGGCGAAAGCGCCGCACGTCCTCGCCGGCGAAACGCAGCGTGCCGCTGTCGTACTCCACCAGGCGGTTGATCATCTTCAGCGTGGTGGACTTGCCCGACCCCGAGGTGCCGATCAGCACGGCGAGCTCCCCCTGCGGAATCACCAGGTCCAGCGCGTCCACCGCGCGCTGGCCGTCGAAGGACTTGCTCACCTGGGCAAACTCGATCATCGCGGGCCGACCTCCAGCAGCGACAGCAGCAGCTTGAACAACGCATCCACGGCGACCGCCAGCACCACCACCGGGATCACCCCCAGCAACACCAGGTCGAGCGCGCTGCCCGACAGGCCCTGGAACATGATGGCGCCGAAACCGCCGGCGCCGATCAGGGCGGCGAGCTGGGCCAGCCCCACCGCCTGGATCGCGGTCACGCGCAGGCCGGAGATCAGCACCGGCAGGGCCAGCGGCAGCTCGACGCGCCGCCAGCGCTGCCCGGCGCTGAGCCCCATGCCGCGCGCGGCCTCCAGCACGCCGTCCGGAATCTGCTGCAGCCCCGCCAGCGTGCTGCGCGCCATCGGCAGCAAGCCGTACAGGGTCAGCGCCAGCAAGGCCGGCGGCAAGCCGATGCCGGCCAGGCCCGAACCGGGCAGCAGCCGGCCCAGCGCGGCGAGCGGTGCGATCAACAGCCCGAACAGGGCGAGCGAGGGGACGGTCTGGACCATGTTGAGCGCGGCGAACAACACGCCCCGGGCGCGTGGCCGGCGGAATGCCCACAGCCCCAGCGCCGCACCGCCCACCCCGGCCGGCAGCAGCGTCAGTCCCACCAGCTGCAGATGGCGCCCCAGCGCTTCGTCGAAGCTGTCGCGGTGATTGGCGTATTCCTTGAGCAGTGACAGCGCCTCCAGCCGGCCCGACAGCAACAGCGCCAGCAGCGGAAGGAAGAACGCGAGCTGCGCCAGCGCCAGGCGGCCGCCGGCGCCGCCGAGGTGGCGCAAGGCGTCGTTGGCGAGCAGCGTGCCCAGGATGAACAAGGCCCAGTAGCCGCCGCCGAGCGAGGTACGCGCCAGCGTGTCGGCCCCGCCGCCGAGCCGGGCCGCCTCGACGCCGGCCAGTGCGGTGAGGGCGGCGAGCCACAGGCTGGCGGCGCTAGCCAGCAGCACGCTGCAGCCGCGCTGGGGCGGCAGCCACGGCGCCGCCAGCAAGGGCAAGGCGGGCAGCAACAGCAGCAGGCGGGGGCCGTGGAGCAGCGTCGAGAGCAGGATGCCGTGGCCGCTGAGCAGCCGGTTGGGGGCGTGGCTGAGCAGCGGCAGGGTCCAGGCCGCGAGCAGCATCAGGCCGACCAGCAGCAGCGGCACGGGGTTACGGACGGCCATGCCGGATCCCGGTTTGCCCCGGGCCTATTATCCCGGTCGGCGGACCAGTCAACGCCGCGCGGGTGGCGCCCAGGCTCGCGTGGCGCAGGCGTCGCCACCGGATGACAGGAGCGCTTATTTTACGAAGCCTTTGCTCTTGAGATAGCTGGCGGCCACCTTGCGCGCATCCTGCCCCTCGATGGCGATCTGGCCGTTGAGCTTCTGCAGCGTCGCGCCGTCGAGCGACAGGAACACCGGCTTGAGCAGCTCGCGCACCTTGGGGTACTTGCCTAGGGCTTCGCTGCGGATGATCGGGGTGGGGGCGTAGATCGGCTGCACCCCGCGCACGTCGTCCAGCGTCACCAGGCCGAGTGCGGCGACCGGGCCGTCGGTGCCGTAGGCCATGGCGGCGTTCACCCCCGAGGTCTTTTCCGCCGCCGCCTTGATGGTGACCGAGGTGTCGCCGCCGGCCAGGGTCAGCAACTGGTCCTGCTTCAGCTTGAAGCCGTAGGCCTGCTCGAAGGCGGGCAGGGCGTCGGGCCGTTCGATGAATTCGGCCGAGGCCGCCAGCTTGAAGTTGCCGCCCTTGCTGATCCATTGTCCCAGGTCGGCCAGGGTCTTGAGCTTGTTGGCGCTGGCGACGTCCTTGCGGATGGCGATGGCCCAGGTGTTGTTGGCCGGCGACGGCGTCAGCCAGACGATGCGGTTCTTCTCGAAATCCAGCGCCTTGACCCGCTCGTAGCCGGCCTTGGCGTTTTTCCACACCGGATTCTTTTCGTCGCTGAAGAAGAAGGCGCCGTTGCCGGTGTACTCGGGGTAGATGTCCACCTCGCCCGAGGTGATGGCCTCGCGGATCACCTTGGTGTTGCCCAGTTGCAGGCGGTTGACCGTCTTGATGCCGTGGGCCTCGAGCGTCTGCAGGATGAGGTTGCCGAGCAGCGAGCCTTCGGTATCGATCTTGGAGCCGACGCGCAGTCCTTCCGCCGCCGGGCTGTGCGCCGACCAGAGCATGCCCGCCAGGGCGAGGGCGGCGCAGCGGCGCAGCGTGGTGCGAGATGACATGGTGTTCCCCTTGGATGGACGATGGTTGTTCGATGTTGCGTGTTCCCGGCGGGCACGTTCGGCTGCCGGCATCTTTGCGGACAGGTCTCGCCGGGATGGCGTCGGTGATGCTATTAAGAGTAAGAAACGGAATCCGCCATTGCCAGGAAGGCGCATGACTTGGGCAATGACGATGGGGCGCCGCCATTGCCTCCGGTAAGGATTTGACGTGCGGCCTATACTCGTAGGGGCCGCCGGCCAAGGCCGGCGGGTTGCCGTTTGTCTGGCCGATCGGCCACAGCAAAAGGAGGAACGGTGATGATCGGCTACCAGTTGTCATTCTTTACCGTGCAAGACCGTCTGCATGGCCGCCGCGCACTGGCGCAGTGGCTGCTCGACGAGGCCCGTCACCTCGGTATCCGGGGTGCCACCCTGCTGTCCGCGGCGGAGGGCTTCGGCCACGCCCGGCGTCTGCACTCGTCGCGCTTCTTCGAACTGGCCGACCAGCCGCTGGAGATCACCATGGCGGTGACGGCGGAAGAGGCCGACTGTTTCTTCGCCCGGCTGCGCGAAGAAAACCTGCGCATCTTCTACATCAAGACCCCGATCGAGTTCGGCGTGACCGGCGAGGAGTGAGGCCGCGCCGGCGACGGCCTCTCAGCCGCGTCCCGGCAGCGTCCGCCCCATGCCGCTCACCAGCGCCTGCTGCAGCGCTGCCGGCACCGGGGCGTAGTGGTGGAACTCCATGCTGTAGGTGGCGCGGCCCTGGGTCAGCGAGCGCAGCGCGGTGGAGTAGCCGAACATCTCCGCCAGCGGCACCTCGGCGCGGATGCTCTTGCCGCTGCCGCCGGGCAGGTCGTCCATGCCCTGGATCACGCCGCGCCGGCCGGTGAGGTCGCCCATGACGTCCCCCATTTTCTCCTCCGGGGTTTCCACGTCCACCGCCATCACCGGTTCCAGCAGCTCCGGCCCGGCCTGGCGCAGGCCGTCGCGCAGGGCCTGGGCGGCGGCGATCTTGAAGGCGTTCTCGCTGGAGTCGACGTCATGGTAGGAGCCGAACACCAACGATGCCTTGACGTCGACCACCGGGTAGCCGGCCAGCACGCCGTTGGCCAGCGCCTCGACGATGCCTTTCTGCACCGCCGGGATGAATTCGCGCGGGATCACCCCGCCCTTGATGGCGTCGGCGAACTCGAAGCCGGCGCCGCGCGGGCGCGGCTCCAGCTTCAGCACCACGTGGCCGTACTGGCCGTGGCCGCCGGACTGGCGGATGAACTTGCCCTCGACCTCGGGGCTGGCGCGGGCGATGGTCTCGCGATACGCCACCTGCGGCTGGCCGACGCTGGCGCTGACGCCAAACTCGCGGCGCAGCCGGTCGACCAGGATTTCCAGGTGCAGCTCACCCATGCCGGAGATGATGGTCTGGCCCGATTCCTCGTCGCTGTAGACGTGGAACGAGGGGTCTTCCTGCGCCAGCCGCTGCAGCGCCAGCGCCATCTTCTCCTGGTCGGCCTTGGTCTTGGGCTCCACCGCCTGGGCGATGACCGGTTCGGGAAACACGATGCGCTCCAGCGCGACCACGGCGTCCGGGCTCGACAGCGTGTCGCCGGTGGTGACTTCCTTGAGGCCGACAGCGGCGACGATGTCGCCGGCCATCACCTCCTTCACCTCCTCGCGGTGGTTGGCGTGCATCTGCAGCAGCCGGCCGATGCGCTCCTTCTTGTCGCGCGCCAGGTTGTAGACGCTGTCGCCGGAGCGCAGCAGGCCGGAATAGACGCGCAGGAAGGTGAGCTGGCCGACGTAGGGGTCGGTCATGATCTTGAAGGCGAGCGCGGCGAAGGGCTCGTCGTCGCGGGCGTGGCGCGTCACCGGCTGTTCCCTGGCGTCGACGCCGCTGACCGGCGGAATCTCGAGGGGGGAGGGCAGGTAGTCGATCACGGCGTCGAGCAGCGCCTGCACGCCGCGGTTCTTGAACGCCGAGCCGCACAGCAGCGGCACGATCTCGCCGCGGATGGTGAGCTGGCGCAGCCCCTGGCGGATCTCGTCTTCGGCCAACGTGCCGCGCTCGAGGTAGCGGTTGGTTAGCTCCTCGCTGGCTTCGGCGGCGGCCTCGATCATCTTGTCGCGCCAGCGCTCGGCCTCGGCGCGCAGCGCCGGCGGAATCCCGCGCTCGTCGAATTTCACCCCCTGGCTGGCGTCGTCCCAGACGATGAGGCGCATCTTCACCAGGTCGATCACGCCGTGGAAGGCGTCTTCGCTGCCGAACGGCAGCTGGATCGGCACGGCGCGCCCGTTCAGGCGTTCGCGAATCTGGCGCTGCACGCGGAAGAAGTCGGCACCGACGCGGTCCATCTTGTTGACGAAGGCCAGGCGCGGCACGTGGTACTTGTTGGCCTGGCGCCACACCGTCTCGGACTGCGGCTGCACTCCGCCCACCGCGTCGTACAGCATCACCGCCCCGTCCAGCACGCGCAGCGAGCGTTCCACCTCGATGGTGAAGTCGACGTGGCCCGGGGTGTCGATGATGTTGATGCGGTGCTGCGGGTACTGCCCGGCCATGCCCTTCCAGAAGCAGGTGGTGGCGGCCGAGGTGATGGTGATGCCGCGCTCCTGCTCCTGCGCCATCCAGTCCATCACCGCCGCGCCTTCGTGCACCTCGCCCATCTTGTGGCTGACCCCGGTGTAGAACAGGATGCGCTCGGTGGTGGTGGTCTTGCCGGCGTCGATGTGGGCGCTGATGCCGATGTTGCGATAGCGTTCGAGGGGCGTTTGCCGCGACATGGTGCGTTCCTCGCTGGGGTTGGCGGATAGGGGCCTGACGGGCGCGTGGCGTGGGCGGACGGCGCACCAGGGGAACCATGACGCCGCTGCCGGCGACTAAGCGGTTCGTAGGTGCGTGTGGTGACCGACGCGGTCTTGCCGCCGGACGCGCTTGTATTGAGTGTAGTTTCCCTGTCCGGGGCTGGCGGGCCGTTTGTGTTCAACTGCCATAGGAGAAACAAATCATGACGAACAGGCAGAAAAGCGTACTGGCGGTGGTGATGATGGCCTGGCTGGGCAGCGCTCCGGCCTGGGCCGACACGACGGCCCTGCCCAAGGTGCAGACCCAGGGCGAGGCGAGCTTCGTCAGCGGCGGCATCGGCGACGACGAACTGGCGGCGATGCACGAGGCGCGCCGCGACTACAACCTGCAACTGCTGTTTGCCGCCAAGGGCAGCGGCGAGTACCTGTCGTCGGTCGCGGTGGTGGTCAAGAACGCCCACGGCGACACCGTGCTCGATACCGTCGCGGACGGGCCGCTGCTCTATGCCAAGCTGCCCCGTGGCCAGTATCAGGTCAGCGCCCGCTACCAGGAGCAGGTGCAGAACCGCAAGGTACGGCTGGGCGGCGGCGCCACCAGCCTGTCGTTCTACTGGTAGTGCCACGGGTGTGACGCGGGGGGCGGCCTTGCCGTCCTCCGGCGGATACCGCCTCCTTCCTGTTTCCGGCAACTTGGATCCACCGGGGCTCACCTGAACCGCGGCGTGGCGCCAGGGGTGCCTTTTCATTGTCGACTGTATATCATGGCCGTCTTCTTTTTCACGACCCGCGCGGCCCGTCGTCGCGGCCGCGCGCGCCTCAGGAGACGCGCAATGACTCGACGCCTGCTCGTGCTGTATACCGGCGGCACCATCGGCATGGACCACACCCCGGACGGCCTGGCGCCGGTGCCCGGCTTGCTGCCGCGCCTGCTGGAACGTTTCCACAGCGCCGAGCTCGCCTTCGACGTGGTGGAATACCCCGAACTGATCGATTCGTCGGCGATCACGCCGGCGCACTGGAACCGCATCATCGGCGATATCGCCGACCGTTACGACGCCTACGACGGCTTCGTGGTGATCCACGGCACCGACACCATGGCCTACACCGCGTCGGTGCTGGCCTTCGCCTTGCCAGGCCTGGGCAAGCCGGTGGTGGTGACCGGCTCGCAACTGCCGCTGGTGCACCCGCGTTCGGACGGCTGGAGCAACCTGGCCGACGCGCTGGAAGCCGCCTGCCAACCCGACCTGTGCGAAGTGGCCATCGCCTTCGACCGCCTGCTGCTGCGTGGCTGTCGCGCGCGCAAGCTCGACGCCGCCAGCTTTGCCGGTTTCGATTCGCCCAACGCGCCGCCGCTGGCGCACTTCGGCATCAAGGCCGACTGGCAGCGCCAGCACTGGCGGGCGCAGCAGGGCGCATTCACGCCGGTCACGCTGCGCGAAGACGTCCGCGTGGCGGCGTTGTTCCTGACCCCGGGCGCCGGCACCGCGCTGATCGGGCAAACGTTGGCCGAAGCCCGGCTCGATGGCGCGGTGCTGATGAGCTATGGCAACGGCAACGCCCCGGCCGATGCCGCGCTGCTCGCCGGCGTGGCCCAGGCCTCGGCGGCAGGGACGGTGGTCGTCAACATCAGCCAGGTGGTGCACGGTGCAGTCGAAGTGGGGGCCTACGCCGCCAGCCAACCGCTGGCGCGGGCCGGTGTCGTGGCCGGGGCCGACCTGACGCCGGAAGCCGCCGTCGCCAAGCTGACCGTGTTGTGCTCGCAGGCGTTGTCGCCGGAACAACGGCGTGCGGCGATGCAGTGCGCGCTGGCGGGCGAGATGAGCGTGCAGCCAGGCTGACACTAAAGGAGCCGGCGAAAAAAGGCGCGCAAGTCCGCGCCTTTTTTCTTGGGGCGAGAGCGCCGTATCGTGCCCGTGGGCGAATCGTTGCGGGCGCCGGCCGGAACGGTGCGAGCACCCCTGGAGTGCGAAGATCCTCTCGGCGCCGGCCCGGCTCTTGCGCCGGTGGGGACGGCACGGCGACGGGCACCGACCGGCCGCCAGGGTGCCGTGGCAACGCCAGCGACAGGGGATCGAGCCCTGTGCTGGCGGGGCTCGCCGGGGGCCTTCTGCCGCCCCTGCACCGGCAGGATTGACTAAAAAATGATCAGCCCATGCAAAAGCGTTCCCCGTCATGGGCTTAGCCCGCTTGTCCACAGCTCGCCCACAGCGCTGTCCCCGCAGCCTGTGAGAATTTCCGGATTATCCCCAAGCCGCCGTATAATGGCCGTTTAGCCCACTCTATTATGACGGCATACCCTCCGCCTCCCTTGCGTCTGGCCATCGTCGGCCCCGAGTCCTGCGGCAAGAGCACGCTGGCGCAGGCGCTGACGGCGAGCCTGAACGGGGCCGGTGTGGCGGCATGCTGCGTGGAGGAATACGCCCGCGACTATTACGCCGAGCGTGTTTACGCGCCGACGCCGCACGACGTGCTGGCCATCGCGCGCGGCCAGCTGGCGCGCGAGGCCGAAGCGGCACGCCACGCCGAGGTGCTGGTGTGCGACAGCACGGCGCTGACCTGCGTGATCTGGGCCGAGGTGGCATTTGGCCGCGCGGCGCCCGAACTCGCGGCGCTCAACCGCCCGCGGGATTACGCGCTGACGCTGCTGGCCTGTCCCGACCTGCCGTGGCAGCCCGACCCGCTGCGCAGCCACCCGGATCAGCGCGACTGGCTGTGGGGCCTGTACCGCGCGGCGCTGGAGGCGGCCGGCGTGCTGCCGCGGCCGGTTCGCGGGCAGGGGACGGCCCGGCTCGAGGCGGCGCTGACGGCGATTCGCCAGGCTGGATTGCTTAAAATTTAAGCTGATCGAAAAATCCCCTTGCCGGCCAGCATCTTAGCGAAACTATCCACAGTTCGCTCACAAGGCTGTCCCGGACGGTCGTGGATAGAGTTGGAAACTTGATTAAAAAATGGTCAGCCCAAAAAAGGGCTGTCCGATGAAGGGCTTGCGTCACCTATCCACAGCTGGCTCACAGCCCTGTCCCTATCGAATGTGAAAAAATGAACGAAACCTTCTCATTGCGTGGTGAATACATCGCCCTGTGCGACCTGCTCAAGGCCTGTGCCGTGGCCCATAGCGGCGGCGCGGCCAAGCACATGATTGCCGAAGGGCTGGTGTCGGTGGACGGCCAGATCGAGCTGCGCAAGACCTGCAAGATCCGCTCCGGTCAGGTCGTCAGCGGCGACGGCTTCACGCTGCGCGTGGAGGCCGCCGATGCCTGACGACGACGTGTTCGATCCGATGCCGGAGGCGCCCATCGAACCGAGCGACGACATGTGCTGCGGCAGCGGCTGCGAGCCGTGCGTGTGGGACACCTACACCACCGAGCTGAACGACTACCGCCGCAAACTGGCCGAATGGCAGGTGCGCGAAGCGGCGCGTCAGGCCGGCGGCGACGGAGCCTGACATGGCCGACATCGATCTGCATTTCCACTCGTTGTTCTCCGACGGCGCGCTGTCGCCGGCCGAGGTGATCCGCCGAGGTGCCGAGCGCGGCGCCACCTTGTTGGCGCTGACCGACCACGACTGCACCGCCGGGCTGGCCGAAGCCGCCGCTACCGCGCGCGACTGCGGTGTCAGCTTTCTCAACGGCGTGGAAATCTCGGTAAGCTGGGGCAAGCACACCGTGCACATCGTCGGCCTCGGCATCGACCCGGACCACGACGCCCTGGCCGCCGGGCTGCAGGGCATCCGCGACGGGCGCATCAACCGCGCCCGCGCCATGGCCGAGTCGCTGGCCAAGGTCGGCATCGAGGGCGCCTTCGAGGGGGCCTCGGCGCTGTGCGACAACCTGGAGATGATCGGCCGCACCCACGTGGCGCGCTACCTGGTCAGCAGCGGCCACGTCAAGGACGTGCGCAGCGTGTTCCGCAAGTACCTGACCCCGGGCAAGCCCGGCTACGTGCCGCACGAGTGGGCGAGCCTGGCCGACGCCGTGGGCTGGATCTGCAGCGCGGGCGGCATCGCGGTGATCGCCCACCCCGGCCGCTACGACATGGGGCGCACCCTGACCGAGCGGCTGATCTTCGACTTCAAGGATGCCGGCGGCGAAGCGATCGAGGTCGCCAGCGGCAGCCACAGCCTGGACGATCTGCACAAGTACGCCCTGATCGCCCAGCGCTACGACCTCCTGGCGAGTGCCGGCAGCGATTTCCACGCCCCCGGCGAGGGCGGCCGCGATGTCGGCCGTACCGACGATCTGCCGCCGATCTGCCGGCCGGTGTGGCAACGCCTGCTGGAAAACGGCCGCGTACTCGCCTGAACCCGACCCAACCGGAAACCTCATGGCCCAGTTCTTCGTGATCCACCCCGACAACCCGCAAGCCCGTCTGATCCGCGAGGCGGTGAAGATCCTGCGCGCGGGCGGGGTGATCGTCTACCCCACCGATTCCTGTTACGCGCTCGGCTGCCTGCTGGGCGACAAGGCGGCGATGGAGCGCATCCTCGACATCCGCCAGCTCGACCTCAAGCACCACCTGACGCTGGTGTGTGCCGATCTCTCCGAGCTGTCCAACTACGCCCGCGTCGACAACAGCCAGTTCCGCCAACTCAAGGCCGCCACGCCGGGCAGCTACACCTTCATCCTGCAGGCCACCAAGGAAGTGCCGCGCCGCACGCTGCACCCCAAGCGCGCCACCATCGGCCTCCGGGTGCCGGAGCACCCGGTGGCGCTGGCGCTGCTGGCCGAGCTGGGCGAGCCGATCCTGTCCTGTACCCTGTCGCTGCCGGGCGACAGCGAGGCCCTCACCGATCCTTATGAAATCCGTGAGCGGATGGAGCGTCAGGTCGACCTGGTGATCGACGGCGGCTGGTGCGGCACCGAGCCCACCACGGTGATCGATCTCACCGAGGGCGTCGAGCTGGTGCGCCGCGGCAAGGGCGACCCGGCGTTGTTCGGCTTCTGAGCGCGGGGATGTTTTTCACGCCCCCCGAGGCTTCGGCCAACCTGGCGGCCGGAACGAAAGGGGTGGCCGCTACTCTCACTCATCAATCCCTCTTCGCGAGAAGGACCTCCTTTTAACACCATGGATTCCTACAACCTCATCCAGAAAATCGCCATCTACGCCCTGCCGGTGCTGCTGGCCATCACCCTGCACGAAGCGGCGCACGCCTACATGGCGCGGCGCTTCGGCGACAACACCGCCTACATGATGGGGCGCATGACGCTCAATCCCCTGAAGCACATCGACCCGGTCGGCACGGTGCTGCTGCCGCTGCTGGGGCTGGTCATCGGCGGCGTGCTGTTCGGCTGGGCCAAGCCGGTGCCGGTCAACTTCGGCGCGCTGAAGAACCGCCGCGTCGGCACGCGCTGGGTGGCGGCGGCCGGCCCGCTGGCCAATCTGGGCATGGCGCTGATGTGGGCGCTGCTGTTCAAGCTCGCGCTGAACGTCGACAGCTATTTCAGCGAGCCCCTGGCGCTGATGAGCCAGGTCGGCATCCAGATCAACATCGTGCTGATGGTGCTCAACCTGCTGCCGATCCTGCCGCTCGACGGCGGACGCATCTTCGAGAGCCTGCTGCCGCCCGGCATGGCGTGGAAGTACGCGCGCCTGGAACCCTACGGCCTGTGGATCCTGCTGGCGCTGGTGTTCTCCGGTCTGCTGTCGCCGATCCTGCGGCCCTTCATCAACCTGATGTACTCGCTGCTGGGCGTGCTTCTGTAAGGCTTTGCTGGCAAAATCACGCCGAAGCGGCCGCGATCATTAGCCGATCACGGCCGGCACCGACTCCTTCCGGGGGCGCGCTGCGGCACGCCCCCCAACCCTAAATATCTGGAATGACGACCATGTTCGCAGACCGCGTTCTCTCCGGCATGCGCCCCACCGGCAAGCTGCACCTCGGCCATTACCATGGCGTGATCAAGAACTGGACCTCGCTGCAGAACGAGCACGAGTGCCTGTTCATGGTGGCCGACTGGCATGCGCTGACCACCAATTACGACGAAGTCGGCATCATCGAGAAGAGCATCTGGGACATGGTGATCGACTGGCTCGCTGCCGGCGTCGACCCGGAGAAGGCCACCATCTTCATCCAGTCCAAGGTGCCGCAGCACGCCGAACTGCACCTGGCGCTGTCCATGGTCACCCCGCTGGGCTGGCTCGAGCGCGTGCCGACCTACAAGGACCAGATCGACAAGCTGAGCCACAAGGACCTGACCACCTACGGCTTCCTCGGCTACCCGCTGCTGCAGGCCGCCGACATCCTGATCTACAAGGCCGGCCGCGTGCCGGTGGGCGAAGACCAGGTGCCGCACATCGAGCTGACGCGCGAAGTGGCGCGCCGCTTCAACCACCTCTACGGCCGCGAGCCCAACTTCGAGGAACTGGCCAAGGCCGCCGTGAAGAAGATGGGCAAGTCCGGCAAGGAGTTCGAGCAGCTGCGCGTGCGCTACCTGCAGGACGGCGACGGCGAAGCGCTGCTGACGGCACGCGCGCTGCTCGGCGCCAGCCAGAACCTCGGTGCCGTCGACGGCGAGCGCCTCTTGGGCTACCTGGAAAACAAGGGCAAGATCATCCTGCCGGAAGCGGAAGCGCTGCTGACCGAAGCCTCCAAGATGCCGGGGCTCGACGGCCAGAAGATGTCCAAGTCCTACGGCAACACCATCACCATGCGCGAAGAGCCGGCCGCGGTGAGCAAGAAGATCCGCGCCATGCCGACCGACCCGGCGCGCGTGCGCCGCACCGACGCGGGCGACCCGGCCAAGTGCCCGGTGTGGCAGCTGCACCAGGTCTACACCGACAGCGCCACGCGCGAGTGGGTGCAGGCCGGCTGTACCAGCGCCGGCATCGGTTGCCTGGAATGCAAGCAGCCGGTGATCGAGGGCGTGCTGAAGGAGCAGCAGCCGATGTTCGAGCGCGCCCAGCAGTACCTCGACAACCCGCAGCTGGTGAAGGACATCGTCGCCGACGGCTGCGCCCGTGCCGGCAAGATCGCCCAGGACACCATGCGCGAGGTGCGGGAAGCGATGGGGCTGGGCTACTGAAACAGGCTCTAAGCTATAGCCTGTTGGCCTGAAATAATCAGGCAAGGGCGGGGGACTCCTCGCCCTTTTTATCTGTCCCCGCTAGGTAACCATGGACGTCCGCACGCCGAACGATACACCTGCCGCTGACGGCGCCTCCGCGTTCGAGCTCACCGCGCCCGACCTGCCGTCCGGCATGCCGATCGCCCACGTTTTCGGCCAGCCGGTGCTGGAAGTGCCGCAGGACCTGTTCATCCCGCCCGATGCCTTGCAGGTGATCCTGGAGAGCTTCGAGGGTCCGCTCGACCTCTTGCTCTACCTGATCCGCAAGCAGAACCTCAACGTGCTCGACATCCCGATGGCGCCGATCACCGCGCAGTACATGGCCTACATCGACGCCATGCGGCGCGAGCAGTTCGAGCTGGCGGCCGAGTACCTGTTGATGGCGGCGCTGCTGATCGAGATCAAGTCGCGCCTGCTGCTGCCGCGTCCGCCCAGGGACGAGGAGGGCGAGCCGGACGACCCGCGCGCCGAGCTGGTGCGCCGGCTGCTGGAATACGAGCAGATGAAGCTCGCCGCTCTGGAGCTCGACAAGATGCCGCAGGCCGACCGCGACTTCGCCTGGCTCGCGGTGCTGATCGAGCAGGTGGCCGAAGAGCGCCTGCCCGAGGTGTGCGCGGTCGACCTGCGCCAGGCCTGGCTCGCCATCCTGTCGCGCGCGCGGAACACGCGCCACCACAAGGTGGAGAAGGACGAGCTGTCGGTGCGCGCGCAGATGACCTGGATCCTGCGCTACCTGGAAGGGCGCGAGTACGTGGCGTTCGAGGAGCTGTTCGACCTGGCCCTGGGCGTGCCGCACCTGGTGGTCAACTTCATCGCGGTGCTGGAGCTGGTCAAGGAAGGGCTGGTCAAGGTCAGCCAGGACGCCGCCTACCAGCCCATCTACGTGCGGCTGGCGCTGGTGTAACGGCCCACATTGTCATAGCGGTTATCTTTTTGTCAAAAAACCGTGTAAAATCCGCACCTTCCCGCGTTTTACCCTCTGGACTACACTGATTCATGTCCACCATTACCGACCTGAAGTACCTGAAGATCGTGCTCGAGACGGCGTTGTTGACGTCGGCCGAAGCGCTCTCGGTATCAGCCCTGAAAAAGCTGTTCACCGAAGACGTCAAGGCGGCACTGATCAACGATCTCCTGGCGGAGATCCAGCAGGACTGGCGGGGACGCGGGATCGAGCTGGTCAAGCTCGCTTCCGGCTGGCGCTTCCGCGCCCGGGCCGAGTTCACGCCGTACCTGGCGCGGCTCACCCCGGAAAAGCCGCCGCGCTACTCGCGCGCGGTGATGGAGACGCTGGCCATCGTCGCCTACCGCCAGCCGGTGACGCGTGGCGACATCGAAGCCATCCGCGGCGTCTCGGTGTCCACCAGCGTGATGCAGACGCTGCTGGAGCGCGGCTGGGTGGAGGTGATCGGGCACAAGGATGTGCCCGGCCGGCCGGGGCTGTACGCCACGACGCACAAGTTCCTCGATGATCTGGGACTGGTGTCGTTGCGCGATCTGCCGCCGCTGGCCGATCTTGGCACGCTGGTGTTGCCGGAAGTCCAGCCTGATAGCGTCGGCGAAGCCGACGCGGTGCCCCTCGACGACGAGGCGGACAACGTAATTGAACAGGAACGATGATGTCTAAAGGACAGCGTAATCACGCCCGCCAGCCGGTGGCGCGTGTCAAAGGCCGTGAAACCTCGCAACCGCGCCAGCCGGCGCCGGATCGTGGCGGTTTCGGTCAATCGAGAAGCGGCAAGCCGGGAGGCTCTTCGCTGATCAAAGCCGTCGGTGCTCCGGCATCCGGCAAGGCGCCCCAAGCCCGGGAGGGTCAGGGTCGCAGCAAACCCGGCTTCGGCCAGCGTGACCGCACGCCGCCGGGGCAGGCGCCGTTCGGCCGTCGCGACGAGCGCGGCCAGCAGGGCTTTGGCCGCGACGAGCGGCAGGAAGGCAAGCAGGGCTTCGGCCAGCGCGACCGCAACGCCGGCCGCGACGAGCGTCAGCCGTCCTTCGGCCGTGACGGTCAGGGCCAACAGGGCAAGCAGGGCTTCGGCCAGCGCGACCGCAACGCCGGCCGCGACGAACGTCAGCCGTCCTTCGGCCGTGACGGTCAGGGTCAACAGGGTAAGCAGGGCTTCGGCCAGCGCGACCGCAACGCCGGCCGCGACGAACGTCAGCCGGCCATGGGACAGGGTGGCCAGGGCGAGCCGCGCCGCAACTGGAACGAAGAGCGTCAGCCGGCGTCTCGCCAGCAGGACAAGCGCGCACCCAAGGTCGAGCGCGCCAAGAAGCTGCGCGTGCGCGACCCCAACCAGCAGATCCTCGACCGCGCCCAGCGCCTGCGCGACACCCGCGTCGACATGGAACAGATCGAGCCGGTGCGCCTGCAGAAGGCGCTGGCAGCGTCCGGCGTCGGCTCGCGCCGCGAGATGGAAGAATGGATCGAGGCCGGGCTGATCCTGGTCAACGGCAAGAAAGCCACGCTGGGCGACCGCGTCGGCCCGCAGGACCGCGTCACCGCCAAGGGTAACCCGATCCGCCTGAAGTGGCCGGACCGCCTGCCGCGCGTGATCCTGTACCACAAGCAGGAAGGCGAGCTGGTCACTCGCGACGACCCGGAAGGCCGCGTCACCATCTTCGACCGTCTGCCGCAGGCCAAGAGCAGCCGCTGGGTGGCGGTGGGGCGTCTGGATGTCAATACCAGCGGTCTGCTGATCGTCACCACCAGTGGTGAACTGGCCAACCGCCTGATGCACCCGAGCTTCGAAGCCGAGCGCGAGTACGCGGTGCGCGTACTGGGTCAGCTCGAGCCGGAACAGATGAAGGAAATGACGCGCGGCATCGAGCTGGAAGACGGCCCGGCGCATTTCCAGCGCATCGTCGAGCAGGGCGGTGAGGGCGTCAACCACTGGTATCGCGTGGTGATCAAGGAAGGCCGCAACCGCGAAGTGCGCCGCATATTCGAACACTTCGGCCTCACCGTGAGCCGCCTGATCCGCGTGCGCTTCGGCAACATCGGCCTGCCGGCCCGCCTCAAGCGTGGCCAGTTCTACGAGCTCAACTCGGCCGAGGTGGCGGCGGTGATGAAGTGGTCGGACCTGACGGTAACCGGTCGCGCCAAATCCCGCTAAGAGCGGGGGCATAAATCTGCTGCGCATCCCCATCCCGGCCCTGTGATGCTCGCCGTACCATCTGTACGGCTGTGCTTCTCGAACCGGCCTGGGGTTGCTCACGACGATTTCTCCCTCCCGCTCCGGTTTCGCCAATGAGCCACTAGTATGACTTGAAAGCCCGCCTCCAAGGCCCTATCGTTGGGTGTTGGAGGTTTTTTATTGCCTCCGTTGCACTCATCGAATCAGGAAAGACCCCACGGCATGAGCAAGGCGTTTACCAAGGAAGACGACGGCGAGCACGATGACGACCTGCCGCCAGAGCAGCGTCTGCCGGCGGCGACCAAGAACTACCTGACGCCGCAAGGCTGGCAGCGGCTGAAGAACGAGCTCTACCACCTGGTGCACCGCGAGCGGCCGGAGATGGTCAACGTGGTGAACTGGGCCGCCAGCAACGGCGACCGCTCGGAGAACGGCGATTATCTCTACGGCAAGCGCCGCCTGCGCGAGATCGACCGGCGCATCCGCTTTCTTACCAAGCGCCTGGAAATCGCCGAAGTGGTGGACCCGGAAACGCGCGAGGCGACCGACCAGATCTTCTTCAGCGCCACCGTGCTGATCCTGCGTGGCGATGGTTCGGAGCAACTGCTGCGTATCGTCGGCGTCGACGAAATCGATCTGCCGCGCGGCCACATCAGCTGGATTTCGCCCATCGCGCGCTGCCTGATCAAGGCGCGCGAAGGCGACGAGGTGGTGTTTCGCGGCCCGGAGGGGGAGGAAACCATCGAGGTGCTGGAAGTGCGCTACGAGCGCATCGACTGAGCGCGGGCAACCCCATATCACCGCTTCGGCCAACCTTGTCAGGTTGGCCGAAGCGCTTTTGCGGCACGGTTCAGGCGGCTGGGCGCAGGTAGACGCGGGTGGCGACGATGTCCGCCTCCGCCGCCAGGGCGGCCTGCAAAGCCGGCAGGGCCGCGCTGTCGGCGGCCGGCAGCAGCAGCACGGCGTGGATGCCGTCCGGCGCGTAGTGCAATTGCAGCGTCTCGCTGTCGAGCAGCGGGCGTCCCAGGGCGCGGTTCAGGCGCGCTTCCAGCTCCGGGCGCATCGGCAGCTCGTAACGCACCGGGGCGTGGCTCAGGTCGGAGTCGACGTGCACCGTGACGTTGAGCACCGGGTGCGCCGTCAGCACGCGCTGGCGCGCCAATGCCGCGATCTGGTGACCTTCCGACACGCTGATGCTGGGCGGCACCACGATGTGCACGTCCACCAGGGCCAGGTCGCCCATGCGCCGCATGCGCATGTCGTGGACTTCCACCACCCCCGGCACGGCGGCGATCTCGGCGCGGATCGCCTGTTGTTCCTCGGCCGACACCGCGCGGTCGGTGAGGTCGCCGAACGCCTCGCTGCTGAACTCCCAGCCGGTGCGGCTGATCATGAAGCCCACCAGTGCCGCTGCCAGCGGGTCGAGGAAGGTCCAGCCCGCCATGTTGCCGATGATGCCTACCGCCACCACCAGCGACGAGGCGGCGTCGGAACGGGCGTGCCAGGCGTTGGCGATGAGCAGGCTGGAGCCGACGCGCTTGGCGATCGCCAGCATGTAACGGAACAGCAGCTCCTTGGCCAAGAGGCTGCCCAGCGCCACGTACAGCGCCAGCGGCTTGACCTGCGGCAGGGCGTGGGGGTCAAGGAACTTGCCGGCGGCGTTCCACAGCATGCCGAGCCCGACCGCCAGCAGCAGCACGCCCAGCACCAGCGAGGCGGCGTTCTCGTAGCGGCGATGGCCGTAGTGATGGTCCTCGTCCTCCGGCTTGGCGCTGTGGTGGTTGGCGAGCAGCACCACGAAGTCCGCCAGCAGGTCCGACAGCGAGTGCATGGCATCGGCCACCAGCGCCGAGGAATGGGCGAACAGGCCGGCCGCGAGCTGGGCCAGCGTCAGCAGCAGGTTGACACCCACGCTGACCCAGGTGCTGCGCTGGACGGCCTGGTTGCGGGCGCCGGTATCGCCGGCTTCATGAGATTCCTGATAGTGCATGAGAAATGGCTAAACCCACGGGTATGTCGTTGGCAGGAGGATACCGCAAAAAAACAGCCACACGCTTCCCGGACGCATGGCTGCCTGCTGCGAGCCCGGCTTCAGCGCGGAATGCGCACCTGATGCTCGTCGAAGTTGCCCTGTTCCGCGCCGCGATGGCACGCCATGCAGTTGGCCGCGCTGCCCACCGATTGGCGCCGGAACACGTCCGCCCGCACTTCCTCGTGCCAGTCGGCAAAGCGCGCGGTGTCGGTGATGCGGGTGACGATGCGCTCGCCCGGCGCGGCCTTGGCCGGCCGGGTGTCGCGGTCGCTCGAGGCATACAGCAGAAACTGGCGGATTTCCGCCTCGGTGCCCTTGTCGAGCGAGGCGTTGCTGCCGAAATGGTGCGACAGATTGTCCATCAGGGCATTCCACGAGCGGCCGGGCAGCAAGCCCGGCGGGTAGGCCATATGGCAGCTGCCGCACTCGGTTTTCCACGCCGCGTTGACCTTGGCCGGCATGGCCAGACGGCGTCCTTCATGTTCCTCGGCGTGGGTGGTGCCGGCCAGCAGCAGGGAAGCGGCAATGAGGGAAGCGAGATAGCGCATGTTCGTCTCCTAGCGCAGGGTAGTCAGGAAGGTGAGGAAGTCGCCCTTTTCCAGCGGGGTGCAGGCGCGCGACAGCACGTCGTCGCAGTTGCGGCGGAACCATTTTTCCACCTTGGCCGGGTCGCGGAAGCGCTCCGGATTGACCGCGCTGGCCATCGGCCCGATCTTGCGGAAGCTCGGCGTCATGCCGCTGCGGCGCGGGTCGTCCGAGTGGCAGCTGGCGCAGCTGATCGCCTTGCCATCCTTGGTGTTGCGGCGATAGTAGAGTTCCTTGCCGCGTTCGGCGGAAAAGCCGCTGAACCCCGGAGCGGCCTGGCGCGCTTCCGCGGCGTAACTCTGCAATAGCTCGGCAGGAGAGGAGGCGGCCTGGGCCAGGGGGGCGAGGCTGGCGGCCAGCAACAGCAGGAAGAGACGGGACATGGGCAGACTCCGGCAAGCAGGAAGAGCTTCCAGCCTAGGCGCGGAGCATTAAGTTGCGCTTAAAACCCTGTCGATTAAATGGTTAATGTCGACTTAAGCGTTCCGCCTTAGCGTATCAGGGTCACATGGCGGAGAAGCATCATGAATCCCTTCAATCGTTTGCGCTTGTTGCACTGGCTGGTCGCGGCCTTCTTCCTGTTCGGCTACCTGAGCGGCGACGACGGCGGCTTGCTGCACGTCTGGCTGGGTTACGGTCTGATCGCGGTGCTGCTGCTGCGCTTGCTGGCCCATCTCGCGAAAATCCGCGGCTTCCCGCCGTTGCTGCCGACCGCCGGCCAGTGGCAGGCGCGAGGTGTCCCGTTGCTGGGCAAGCTCTTGACGGTGCTGCTGTTGAGTGGCGCCGTGCTGACCGGGGGATCGGGCCTGATGATGGTTGACAATGCCCGGGTGCTGGGGCTGCCTGCGGCGCAGACGGCTGACGCCGCCATGGCGAGTGCGGATGGAGAGGAAGGCGAGGCGAGCGATATCGCCAAGGAGGTGCACGAGGCTTCGGCCAACCTCACCCTGCTGCTGGCGGGGCTGCACGTCGCCTACCTGCTGTGTTATCGCCGCCACATGGTGCTGACCATGATCCGGGGACAGGCGCGCCGATCGCGTGCCTGAGAAAGCCGGCCGCCGTGTGGGGAGGCGCGCGCGACGCCAGGCCGCTCCCGCCGCGCGGCGCGGTGTCTGCTACTTGGCGTGGCTCGCCAGGAGCAGGTTGACGTCGAGCCAGCCCTGGTGGGCGTCCTTGCCGGCACCGGCAAACGCCGTCAGCAGCAGCTTCGCCTGCTCGCGGTATAGCGACTCCTCCAGCTTGCGCCCCTCTGCCGTCAGCGTCAGCTCCTTCACCCGCTTGTCGTGCTCCGCGGCACGCGCTTCCACCAGCCCCATCTCCATCAGCTGGCGCAGCGGGATGTTGATCGCCTGCTTGGTCACGCCCAGCGCCGCCAGCAGCGCCTTGACGCTCAGCCCCGGCGTGTGCGCCACGAAGAACAGGATACGGTGGTGCACCCGCGCCAGGCCGCGGCGCGCCAGCATCTCGTCGGGTTTGGCGGTGAACGCCATGTAGGCGTGGAAGAAGGCCTCCATCGAGGCGCGCAGGTCGGGAGAAACGGGCGTGTCGGGCATGTTGACGAGGGCCTGGTGCAGGCGTAAATTGGGTCAAAAAAATTGACATTTATAAGTCCAGCCACTACGAGGGTAGCATGTTTTCAGAACGCATCGAACGACTCAGCGGCTCGCTGATCCGCGAAATCCTCGCCGCCGCCCAGCGCCCCGAGGTGATTTCCTTCGCCGGCGGCCTGCCGGCTTCCAGCTGCCTGCCGCCGCTGGACTTTCCCGATGTGCCGCCGTCGCTGGCGCAATACGGCACCAGCGAGGGCGAACCGGAGCTGCGCGAGCAGATCGTCAAGGAGGTTGCCCGCATCGGCCTGAGCTGCGACGCGTCGCAGGTGCTGGTGCTGTCCGGCTCGCAGCAGGCGCTCGACCTCGCCGCCAAGCTGTTCGTCGACCCGGGCACCCCGGTGATCACCGAAGGCCCGACCTACCTCGCCGCGCTGCAGGTATTCCGCCTGTTCGGCGCGCAGTTCCACACCGTGGAGCAGCAGGACGGCCAGTTGCCGGCCGCCACGCTGCAGGCCGCCATCGCCGACAGCAAGGCCAAGCTTGCCTACCTGATCCCCACCTTCCAGAACCCGTCCGGCGCCTGCTACAGCATCGAGACGCGCCAGGCGCTGGCGCGCGTGCTGGACGACGCCCACCTGCCGGTGATCGAGGACGACCCCTACCGCGCGCTGTCCTACGACGGTGACGCACCGGCTCCGCTGGTGACGCACTTGAAGAACGCTCCCTGGATCTACTGCGGTTCGTTCTCCAAGACGTTGGCGCCGGGCCTGCGCATCGGCTACCTGATCGCTTCCAAGGAACTGATGCCGCATCTGCTCAAGCTGAAACAGGCGGTCGATCTGCATTCCAACCGTCTGGGCCAGTGGTTCATCGCACAGTGGCTGAAGAGCGGTGATTACCCCGCTCATCTCAAGCGTTTGCAGCAGAACTACAAGGTCGGCCGTGATGCGATGCAAGCCGCACTGGAGCGCCACTTCGCCGATCTGGCCGACTGGCAGGTGCCGCAAGGGGGCCTGTTCTTCTGGCTGACGTTGAAGAACAAGCGCGACACTCGCACCTTCCTCAAGCCGGCGCTGGAACAGCACAACGTCGCCTTCATGCCGGGCGAGGCGTTCTACGCCGATCCAGACACCGGCATCGGTCATCTGCGGCTCAACTTCAGCCATGCCACCCCGGAGCGCATCGAAGAAGGTATCGCGCGTCTGGCCGGCCTGATCCGCGCGGGTTGACGCCGGCGAGACAAGCCAGGGCAGGGGAAGGGGGCAAGCCGCCGTCCTTCCTCGCCCGATGGAAAAGCAAAAAGCCTGACAGGACATTCCGGTCAGGCTTTTTCGTCTTTGGCGTCTTCGCTCAGAGCCTGTTTACGCTCTCGCAAGCTAGAGCGAGACAAGGCAAAAACGGCCGAGGAAGCGAAGTTTACACATGGTAAATGAGCATTCCGGAGACGTTTTAACGCCGTAGCGCCGACGCGCAGCAGATCGTAAACAGGTTCTCAGGCCGGTTGCGCGTCTTCTTCCAGCATGGTGACGCCCGGCAGGCCGGAACGGAACACCGCCTGCTGCAGCGTGGTGACCGCCTTGCGGCGGAAGTACTGCTTGCGCGTCACCAGCATCACGCGCCGCTGCGGCGCCGGCAGGCTGAACGGCACCACCGACAGCAGGGCATCGTCGGCCGGGCTGACCGAGGTGGCCGGCAGCACCGTCACTCCCATGCCGCTCGCCACCATGTGGCGGATGGTGTTGAGCGAGCTGCCCTGCAGGGTGCTGGCCAGGCTGCCGGACTGGTGCTGGCGCGTGGCCAGCTCGCTGCACGACTGCAGCACCTGGTCGCGGAAGCAGTTGCCCTGGTTGAGCAGCAACACGCTTTCCTCCGCCAACTGGCTGGGGCGCACCATCGGCTGTTTCTCCCATGGGTGCCCCTTCGGCGTGGCTACCACGAACGGCTCGTCGTAGAGCGGGTAGGCCACCGTGCCGGGCTCCTCGAACGGGTCGGCCACGATGATGGCGTCGACTTCGCCGCGCTTGAGCATCTCGGCCAGACGCGCCGTGTAGTTCTCCTCGAGAATCAGCGGCATGTCCGGGGCCAGGATGCGCAGCGCCGGGATCAGCTTGGGCAGCAGGTAAGGGCTGATGGTGAAGATCACCCCCAGCTTGAGCGGCCCCACCAGCTCGTTCTGGTGTTCGCCGGCCAGTCGCTTCACCGTCTCCGCTTCTTCCAGCACGCGCTGGGCCTGCTCGATCACGCGCTCGCCGATATCGGTCACCGCCACCTCGGGGCCGCCGCGTTCGAACAGGGTGATGCCCAGTTCGTCCTCCAGCTTCTTGATGGCGATCGACAGCGTCGGCTGGCTGACATAGCAGCTCTGGGCCGCGCGGCCGAAGTGGCGCTCGCGCGCCACCGCCACGATGTAACGCAGTTCGGTCAGCGTCATGGCTTAGCGTTCGTGCTCCGGCAACACGATGTTGACCTCCAGCACCTCGAAGTTGTCCTGGCGCTCGAGGTTGACCTTGATGTCGTCCAGGTTGACCGCCACGTAGCGCGAGATCACCTCCATCAGCTCGCGCTGCAATGCCGGCAGGTAGTCCGGGGCGCCGGCACGGCCGTTGCGCTCGTGAGCCAGGATGATCTGCAGGCGCTCACGCGCCACCTCGGCCGATTTCTTACGCTTGCTGCCGAACAAAATGTCCATCAGCGACATGGCTTAGCCTCCGAACAGTCGTTTGAGGAGCCCAACCTTCGGGACGTCGAGGAAACGCATCGGGCGATCCTCGCCGAGGAAGCGCGACACCACGTCGGCGTAGGCCTCGGAGGCATCGGTCCCCTTGAGGTGGATGGCCGGCGTGCCCGAGTTGGAGGCCTGCAGCACCACCTGCGATTCCGGGATCACCCCCAAGAGCGACACGCGCAGGATTTCCTTGACGTCGTCGACCGACAACATCTCGCCCTTTTCCACGCGGCTCGGCGAATAGCGCGTGATCAGCAGGTGTTCCTTGACCGGTTCACGGCCCTCGATGGCACGGCGCGACTTGGACGACAGGATGCCGAGGATGCGGTCGGAGTCGCGCACCGACGACACTTCCGGGTTGGTCACGATCAGCGCCTCGTCGGCGAAGTAGAGCGCCATCAGCGCGCCCTTCTCGATGCCGGCCGGCGAATCGCAGACGATGAAGTCGAAGTTCATCGTGGCCAGCTCGTTCAGCACCTTTTCCACGCCTTCTTCGGTCAGCGCATCCTTGTCGCGGGTCTGCGAGGCCGGCAGCACGTACAGGTTGTCGCAGTTCTTGTCCCTGATCAGCGCCTGGTTCAGCGTGGCCTCGTTGTTGACCACGTTGATCAAGTCGTACACCACGCGCCGCTCGCAGCCCATGATCAGGTCGAGGTTTCTGAGACCGACGTCGAAATCGATGACCACGGTCTTGTGGCCGCGCAGGGCCAGCCCGGAAGCGAAGCTGGCGCTGGTGGTGGTCTTGCCGACGCCGCCCTTGCCGGATGTCACGACGATGATTTTTGCCACGATGATTCCCTTGATTAACCAGTGATGGAGTGTTCGTTATTCGCCGAGCGCGGTGATCACCAGGCGCTCGTTCTCGAGGAAGACTTGAGCCGGCTTGCCGCGGATGCTGTCGGGCAACGCCTGCTCGATGGTTCGATAGACGCCGGCGATCGACACCAGTTCAGCTTCCATGCATTGCGTGAAGATGCGCGCCGCGGTATTGCCGCGCGCGCCGGCCAGGGCGCGGCCGCGCAGCGGGGCGTAGACGTGGATGTTGCCGTCGGCGATCACTTCGGCGCCGGCGCTGACCATCGCCAGCACCACCAGATCGCCGCCCTTGGCATAGATCTGCTGGCCGGCCCGGACCGGGCGGTCGATGATCATCGTCGGGGCGCTGGCGAGGCCCTCCGGCGCCGCTGCCGCCTCGCTGGCGGCAGGCTTGCTGGCGATCACCTGACCGGTGACATGGGCCAGGCCGAAGCGGTGCGCCAGCGCCTCGAGTGCCGGGTCCGGGTGGCGCAGCGCCACGGCGCGGAAGCCGTAGTGGCCGAGCAGGGACAGCACGCGGTCGAGGGCGAGATCGGCGGGGTTGTCGAGCGCGGCCACATCGAGCACCACGGCTTCGGCGGCGGAAGGTGTGGCGCGGTTGCCGAAGCGGCTTTCCAGTGCCTGGGTCAGCTCGTCGAGATGGTTGCTGCGCAGAACGAAGGCCAGCACGTCGAGGCTGGCCGATTTGATGTCGTAGGTGTTCGCCGTCTGGCTCATGTCGCTGTAATAATACCTAAAGATAGATTTCTTCTATGAAGGCGAGTGTACTGGCTTGCGGCGGGGCTTTCAATGAAAGTCGCACGCTCTGGCGGGCGTGCTGCCGTCATGGATTTGTAATGCTGACGTGTTGTGATACTGTCATGCCCTCATGCCCCGCTGCCGGGGTTTTTTGCCGTCTGAAGTGTTGCAAAAAACCCAACAGATTAGGGGCTTAGTAGATTGTGCAATGCAACAAACCGGTTGACCGGAAGGCAGGCTTTGGTTAAAGTGCAATTGCTGCATCGCACAATGCGACAGAGGTACAGGGTTTGTTGCTGTTGTCGCTGGGTTACTTCCCAACTATTCAGGAGTCATTATGTTTACTACTACTCAAGAACTGACCGCTCTTGGACAGGCGCAATTCGATAAAGCTGTACGCCTGTCTTCCCTTTTGCTGGGCAGCGCCGAGCGTTTCGCCGCTCTGCAGTTCGACCTGAGCCGCAAGGTGCTGGCCGAAAACGCCCAGCTGTTCAAGACCCTGGTCGACATCAAGGATCCGAAGGCTCTGGTCGAGCTGCCGGCAGGTCTGGCTCAGCCGGCCCTGGACAAGGCCTTCGTTGCCGCCCGTAGCGTGTACGACGCCGCGGTGACCACCCAGGGCGAACTGACCGCCTTCGTCGAAGAGCAGGTTGCCGAATCCAACAAGGCCGTGCTGTCCACCATCGACAAGCTGGCCAAGAACGCTCCGGCCGGTTCCGACGTTGCCGTCAGCGCGCTGAAAAACTTCGTGACCTCGTCCAACGCCGCCTTCGAAAGCGTGTCGCAGACCGCCAAGAAAGTCGGCAGCGAACTGGCCGAAGCCGGTGTGCAGGCTGCGACCAAGTCCGCCAAGGTCGCTTCCGCTGCCGTTGCCAAGAAGGCCTGATCGGGCCGGCACCGCGCCGAAGCAAAAAAACCCGCCGCAAGGCGGGTTTTTGATTTTGACAAACCCCTTTCGCGCAGCGGAAGGGGTTTGTCGTGTAAACGGGAAGGCTGTGGAGGCAATAACGTATCGGGAGCGGTCCGGCTTTGCCGGGTCCGGTAGCGTCTCGACAGGAGACGTTGGCAGCAGCCTGGAAACCCGCCGCAAGGCGGGTTTTTTTATGGGCGTGGCTGGCTGAGGGAGTCGAAGATGGCCTGCAGGGCGAGACCCTGGCCCAGTGCTAGCTCGATCAGCTGGGCCAGGATCAGGGCGTAGTGGCTTTGCTGGTAGGCGGGCAGGGCAAAGTGTGCCAGCAATTGCCAGGGATCGTGTGCTTCCTGCTGCGGCGGGTGCTGCGCCAGGTAGAGCCGGGACAGTTGCAACAGGTTGGCGGCCAGCTCCTTTTGCTGGCTGAAGAAATGGTTCCAGTCCGGTGGGCGCGGCGTTTCGCCGGGGGCGGTCCAGCCCGCCTGCAGCAGCAAGCCGAAGGCGTAGCTCAGCGCCTCGAATACCGTAGCCACGAAATGGCCGCTGCCGGCGGGGCCGCAGTGCAGCCAGGCACCTGGCAAGGGCGCCAGCGCATCCAGCACCGGCCTGGCACCGTCCAGCGCGCGGTCCGAGCCGCCCACGAACAGGGCGAAGCCTTGCTGCACTCCCGGGGCTTGCCAGTTGGCCGCCACGTCGACGTAGCCCAGCCCGAACTCTCGGCAGTGCCGCTCCCGGGCGGCACAGCTGTCCGGTGTGGCGCGCTTCAGGTCCAGCAGCACGCCGCCGTACTGCAGCGCCTGCCAGTCGGCGGAAAAAGCCTCGGAAGCCGGCGGGGAGGGAAAGGGCTCGGCCGGCAAGCCGAACCCCTGCGCCGTCAGGCGGCGTCGAATCCATTCGAGGTAGGGCTCGTTACCGAGCGTGATGATTTGCATGCTTCTCAAGACGTCAGGGGCGCGGAGTCGAGGGTCTGCATGAGGCACGGGATGAACCAGCCCAGTGCCCTGTCAGGTTGTGGCTCCTTGCCGTCTTCGACGCGTTTCACGATCAGTTACCCATTATCCACGTAGGGCTGGGCCAGCGAAAGCAACAAATAGCCGGCGCCGAGTCCCTTTAGCTATAACTGCCACTTGCCGGCGAGAGAGAGGGCGGTGGTGAGCGCATCCTGTCTTTCGCGCCGCAACGACGAGCGTGCCAGCCGCTGCGCGAAGTATCACCTGGCGCCACCATGGCGGATGACGTGCGACGGGGACGGTTCGGGATGCTGCGCCAGCGGGGGTATCGTTGCCGGCCGCGCAGCGGCGTGGGTGTCACCGGCACGTTGGCCGAAGCGGCCAGCGGAAACAACAAAGCCGGCGAATCGCCGGCTTGCTGGTCGTTCAGAGGAGGGCTCAGCCTTCCTGCTTGTAACGCTCGATACCTTCCACCAGTTCCTTGGTGGCGTCTTCACGGGTGCCCCAGCCCTGGATCTTCACCCACTTGCCCGGCTCCAGGTCCTTGTAGTGCTGGAAGAAGTGCACCATCTGGTTGCGCAGCAGTTCCGGCAGGTCTTCCAGTTGCTGGATCGACTTGTACATCGGGCACAGTTTCTCGACCGGCACGGCCACCAGCTTGGCATCCACGCCGCCGTCGTCTTCCATCTTGATCAGGCCCAGAGCACGGCAGCGCACCAGCACGCCCGGCGGCAGCGGGAACGGGGTCACCACCAGCACGTCCACCGGATCGCCGTCGCCGGCGAGCGTTTGCGGTACGAAACCGTAGTTGGCCGGGTAGAACATCGAGGTGCCCATGAAACGGTCAACGCAGATGGCGCCGGAGTCCTTGTCGAACTCGTACTTGATCGGGGCGCTGTTGGCGGAGATTTCGATCACCACGTTGATGTCGTTGGGCATGTCCTTGCCGGGGGCGATGCGGTCGAGATTCATCTGGGAGGTCCTTTGGTTGAGCGTTGAACACATTTGCCGAATTATCCCGCGATTATAACAGCAAGCCGTCGTCGCTTGCGGGGCGCCAAGGTATAATCCAACGCTTCTTTTTGCTACAAGCGGGACGCCACACCATGCTGGACAAGCTGATCATCGAATTCGACAAGGGGGTGCGTACCCTGTTTGCCCCGGCCGCCAGCGCCCGTCCGCACCCGGATGCCAGCATGCCCGAAGCCGAGATGAGCGAGCAGGAAAAGCGCCATGCGCTGGGCCTGATGCGTGTCAACCACTGTGGCGAGGTGTGCGCCCAGGCCTTGTACCAGGGGCAGGCGCTGACCGCACGCAACGAGGCCGCGCGCGAGGCGCTCAAGCATGCCGCCTTCGAGGAAGTGGAGCACCTGGCCTGGACCGAGAGCCGCATCCGCGAGCTGGGCGGCCATCCCAGCGTGTTCAACCCGCTGTGGTACACCGGCTCGCTGGCCATCGGTGTCGCCGCCGGGCTGTTGGGCGACAAGTGGAACCTGGGCTTTCTGGAAGAGACCGAATACCAGGTCGAGGCGCACCTGAACGGCCACCTGAAAGACCTGCCGGAACAGGACGAAAAGAGCCGCGCCATCGTCAAGCAGATGCGCGACGACGAAGTGCGCCACGCCGAGATGGCGCACGAGCACGGCGCCGCCAAGTTGCCCCTCCCTGTGCGCGGCCTGATGAAGCTGACCTCCAAGGTGATGACCTCGGCCAGCTACCGGCTGTGATCTTGTCGTAACGGCAAGGCAAAACGGGCTGCTCAGGCAGCCCGTTTTACGTGGCGCGGCCGGGATTCAGAAGAACAGCAGCGTCACCAGCAGGAACACCGGGATCAGGATGGCCAGCGACCAGCCGATGTAACCGAAGAACGACGGCATCGCCACGCCGCGCTCCTCGGCGATGGCCTTGACCATGAAATTGGGGGCGTTGCCGATATAGCTGTTGGCGCCCATGAACACCGCGCCGGCCGAGATCGCGGTCAGTGTCGGTGCCAGCGTGGTCATCAGCTGACCGGGCTCGCCGCCGGCCAGGTTGAAGAACACCAGATAGGTCGGTGCGTTGTCGAGGAAGCTCGACAGCGCACCGGTCAGCCAGAAGTAGGCCGGGTTGAGCGGCGCGCCGCTGCCGTCGTTGACCATGGCCACCAGATTGCCGAAGGCCCCGGCCGAGCCGGCCTTGAGCATCGCCAGTACCGGGATCATGGTGACGAAGATGCCGGCGAACAGCTTGGCCACCTCCAGCATCGGCCCCCAGTTGAAGGCGTTGGCGGCGCGGCAGCGACCCGGCGTCAGCGCCAGCGACAGCGCCGCGATCCCCAGCAGCAGCACGTCGCGCACCACGCTCTGCAGCTCGATCTCCAGGCCGCCGATGGTCCAGTTGATACCCGGCTTCCAGGTGCCGGACAACAACACCGCGCCGACGATCGCGCCCAGCAGCAACAGGTTGATGCTGCCTTCCAGGCGCAGCTTCGAATCCGGGGTCGGGTCCGCCAGCGGCGGCAGGTTTTCTTCCTTGTGGTAGTAGTGGCGGTCGAGCAGGTAGAACAGCACCAGCAGGATCACGCTGGCGAAGGCCATCAGCGGCAGCAGGTGCCGCAGGGTCCAGCCGAAGCTGACGCCCTTGAGGAAGCCCAGGAACAGCGGCGGGTCGCCCAGCGGCGTGAGCGAGCCGCCGATGTTGGCGACCAGGAAGATGAAAAACACCACGACGTGGGTTTTGTGGCGGCGGTTGTCGTTGGCGCGCAAGAGCGGGCGGATCAGCAGCATCGAGGCACCGGTGGTGCCGGTGAAGCTGGCCAGCACGGTGCCAATCCCGAGGAGCGTGGTATTCACCAGCGGCGAGCCGTGCAGGTTGCCGCGCAGGTAGATGCCGCCCGCCACAGTGAACAGCGCCACCAGCAGGATGATGAACGGCAGGTATTCCAGCAGCAGCGTGTGCAAGAGTTCATGCCCGGTGGCGCCGCCACCGTGCTGCAGTGCGAACGGCACGATGAACAGCAGCGCCCAGCCGGCGGCGATCTTGCCAAAGTGGTGATGCCACAGGCCCGGGGCCAGCAGCGGCAGGATGGCGATCGACAGCAGCAGGCCGGCGAACGGCACGGCCCAGAGCGTGGTGAGTTCGGCGCCGTTGACGCCGGCGTGGGCCACGAGCGGCAGCGTCCCCAGCAGCCAGGCCAGCGCCCCTCTGCGGAAGAGGAGTGAGAGCATGGAGAGTGTCCCCTGTATGGTTATGGCGTTGTTCTGGAAAAAGAGCGCCAGTGTAACAGGGCAAACGGGGGGGATGAAAAGTTGGGGATTTTCCGGAGTGGATGGCTGGAACCCGTCTCGCCAGAGGCGAGTGCGGCATGATGGGGAGGGGGAAATCCGAAGCCGGAAAAGCAAAAAGCACCAGCGTGTGCTGGTGCTTCTTGTGGAATCCTGGCGTCTCCACGGGGAATCGAACCCCGGTTACCGCCGTGAAAGGGCGATGTCCTAACCGCTAGACGATGGAGACAGCTGGCGCACCCGGAGCGATTCGAACGCCCGACCCTCTGGTTCGTAGCCAGATACTCTATCCAACTGAGCTACGGGTGCGTTGTTGGCGTCCCCACGGGGAATCGAACCCCGGTTACCGCCGTGAAAGGGCGATGTCCTAACCGCTAGACGATGGAGACGCTGCTGGCGCACCCGGAGCGATTCGAACGCCCGACCCTCTGGTTCGTAGCCAGATACTCTATCCAACTGAGCTACGGGTGCGCTGTTTCTCTTCAGACGCTGGCGTCTTTCGAGAGAGGCGGATTCTATAGAGGCTGTTTCCGACTGTCAAGCGTCGTTGGGCATTTTGTGTACGAGCCAGTACAATGAACGCAGCCCCATGCCGCACCGATTCCCCTATGACCTCCTGTTTCGCGCAAGTCGATTGCAACAATTTCTACGCTGCCTGCGAGCGGGTGTTCAACCCGGCGCTGGCTGGCCGGCCCGTGGTCGTGTTGTCCAACAACGACGGTTGCGTGGTGTCGCGTTCGGCCGAGGCCAAGCGGCTTGGCGTGCCGATGGGGGCACCGTACTTCACGCTCAAGGGGCAGCTGGAGCGGCAGGGTGTGGTGGTGTTTTCCTCCAACTACGCCTTGTACGGCGATCTCTCCAACCGCGCGATGCGGCTCCTGGCCGGTTACGCGCGGGCGCAGGAGGTCTATTCGATCGACGAGTGCTTCCTCGACCTGAGCGGCGAAGCCGAGCCGCTGAGGCTGGCGCGGCGCCTGCGCGACGCGCTGTTGCAGGGGCTCGGGTTACCGGCCTGCGTCGGCCTTGGCCCGTCCAAGACCCTGGCCAAGCTGGCCAACCACCTGGCCAAGCAGGAGGCGGCCCTGGAAGGGGTGCTCGACCTGGGCTCGCTCGACGCAACGGCGCTGTTGCAGCGGCTGGAGCCGGTGGCGGTGGAGGAGGTGTGGGGCATCGGCCGTCGTCTCGGCGAGCGGCTGCGCCTGGCGGGGATCGGCAGTGCGCGGCAGTTGGCCGAAACCGAGCGCGACTGGCTGCAGCGGCGCTTCGGGCTGGTGACGGCGCGCATCGCCGACGAACTGCGCGGCGTCTCCTGCCTGGCGCTGGAGGCGCTGCTGGAGCCGCGCCGTTCGGTGATGTCGACGCGCTCGTTCGGGCGCAAGGTGACGGCGCTGGCCGAGTTGCAGGAGGCGGCGGCGATGCACGCCGGCCGGGTCGCCGAGCGTCTGCGCCGCCAGGGTTCGCTGGCGCATTTTCTGCGCGTGGGGATACGCTCCGGCGTACCGGGCTGGGGGCGGGGGGGCGATGCCAGCGAAACCGTGGCGCTGTTGCCGCCGTCCAACGATAGCCGGGTGCTGACGCGCGCAGCGCAGCAGGCCGTGGCACGCTTGTGGCAGCGCGGCGTGCGTTATCACAAGGCCGGGGTGATGGCGTTCGAACTGGTCGACGCGGGGCAGGTGCAGGCCGACCTCTTTGCCGGCGATCCGCTCGACGCCAAGAGCGCGCGCCTGATGCAGGCCATGGACGCCATCAACCAGCGCATGGGGCGCGGCACCGTGCGCTTGTTGGCCGAAGGCACGAAGCAGCCCTGGCGCATGAAACAAGACCATCTTTCTCCCTGTTACACCACCCGCTGGGACGATATCCCGGTGGTGAAAGCGAATTGAGCATGCTGTTTGAGCAACCCTGCGCCATCGTCGACCTCGAGACGACCGGCGGCCACATCACCCGCGACCGCATCACCGAGATCGGCATCCTGCTGATCGATGGCGAGCGCATCGAGCGTTACGAGACGCTGGTCAATCCGGGCCAGCCGATCCCGCCCTTCATCGAGAACATGACCGGCATTTCCGACGCCATGGTGGCCGAGGCGCCGCCGTTCGCCGCGCTGGTGGAGACGTTGCTGGAAAAGCTGCAGGGCCGCCTGCTGCTGGCGCACAACGCGCGCTTCGACTACGGCTTCCTGAAGAACGAGTTCAAGCGCGCCGGGCACGTCTTCCAGAGCGAGGTGCTGTGCACCGTCAAGCTGTCACGCCGGCTCTACCCGCAGCATTTCAAGCACAGTCTCGACAGCCTGATCGCGCGCCATGGCATCGTGCTGGCGGATCGCCACCGCGCCATGGCCGACGCCTTGGCGGTGTACCACTTCATCGAGGCGGCGACGGCCGAGCTGGGGCCGGAGGCGGTGCTGGAGGCGGCAACGGCGCTGCTGGCACCGACCGCCTTGCCGCCGGGGCTGGACCCGGAGCTGCTCGACAGCCTGCCGGACGTGCCTGGCGTGTACTTGTTGCTGGGCGACGACGGGCTGCCCCTGTACGTCGGGCGCGGCGCCAACCTGCGCCGCCAGGTGCTGGCGCATTTCTACGCCGATAAGGCGCACGGCAAGACACTGCACATCGCCGAGCCGATCCGCGGTGTGGAGTGGCGCGAGACGCTGGGCGAGTTCGGCGCCATGCTGCTGGAGCTGCAATGGATCCGCGCCCATCGCCCGCGCCACAACCGGCGCGGCGGGCCCGGCGACGAATTGTGCTCGATCCAGCTGGGCGAGGGCGCGGACGGCTTCGTGCGGCCGCGCATCGTGCTGGCGCACGAACTCGACTTCAGCCGCACCGCCGATCTGTACGGCCTGTTCCGCCACCCTCGCGAGGCGCGCAAGATGTTGCAGGACATGGCGCGCGCCCAGGGCCTGTGCCAGGCCGTGCTGGGGGTGGAGCAGGTCACCAGCCGCAAGGGGGCGCCGTGCGGCGGCTTCCAGGCCGGGCTGTGCCGCGGCGCCTGCATCGGTCGCGAGCCGGCGATGCAGCACAATACGCGGCTGATGTCGGCGCTGTCGCGGGTGCGGGTGAAGAACTGGCCGTTTCCCGGCGCGGTGGCCGTGGTGGAGTGGGACGAGGTGACCGGCGAGCGCGTCGAGCACGTGTTCGACCGCTGGTGCTACCTGGGGACGCGCCATGCCGCCAGCGAGACGCTGGAGGGGCAGCCGAGCTTCGATCTCGACAGCTACAAGCTGTTCAGCGCTTATCTCAAGAAGCCGACGCCGTCGAGCGAGCTGCGCTTGCTCGACGAGGGCGAGATGGTGTTTTCCGGGGTGATCGGCTGATCCCGGCCTGCCGTGATTGGGGACGTGCCTCGCGGCGGAGGGGCTGCTGGCCGAGCCTCTTCGGCCAACCTTGACGGCTCAGTCGTGCATGGCGAGGAAGCCGCGCAGTCGGTTCTCGATGATGCGCGGGTTCTCGCCGTGGCCGATGGCGACCAAGCCTTCGACGATCAGCTCGCGCATCGCTATCTCGGCCGCCACCAGGTTCTTCAGCTTGTTGGCGATCGGCAGGAACAGCAGGTTGGCCGAACCGACGCCGTAGATGGTGGCAACGAAAGCCACGGCGATGCCGGAGCCCAGCTTGGAGGGGTCGGAGAGGTTCTCCATGACGTGGATCAGCCCCAGCACCGCGCCCAGGATGCCCATGGTCGGGGCGTAGCCGCCGGCCGATTCCCAGATGCGCGTGGACTGACGGCGCGCATGCTCGAACATCGAAATCTCCACCTCCATCACCGAGCGCAGCGTCTCCGGCTCGGTGCCGTCCACCAGCATCTGCAGCGCCTTGCGGTGGAACGGGTCCTGCTGCTGGGCGACGTAGCCCTCCAGTGACAGCAGGCCGCCCTTGCGCGCGCTCTGGCTCCAGTGGATGACGTCACGGATGGTCTTCTCGTGGTCGAACTGGGGCGGCTGGAATACCCAGCGTGCCATGCGCAGCCCGGTCACGAACTGCTTCGGGGTGCTTTGCAGCATGACGGCGCTGGCAGTGCCGCCGATGACGATCATGAACGCGGTCAACTGGAACAGCGAGCCGATATGTCCGCCTTCCAGCGCCTGGCCGGCGATGATGGCGGCCAGCCCCCCGATGATGGCGATGATACTGATCTTGTCCAAAACGGTGTTCCGTTGTTGTGGTTGTTATGCTGGCGCCGGGTGGGGCTTACAGCCATTCCCTGAGTTTGCTCCGCACGCGGGCGATGGCCTGGCTGTGCAACTGGCTAACGCGTGACTCGGAGACCCCGAGCACCGCGCCGATTTCCTTCAGGTTGAGCTCCTGCTCGTAATACAGCGCCATCACCAGCTGGTCGCGTTCGGGCAGTGCCTTGATGGCGTCCACCAGGGCGCCGCGGAAATCGCCGTCGGCGAGGCTGGCGAACGGGTCGACGGCGTTGTCGTCCGCCACGTTGGCCACGGCCGCTTCGGCGCCGATGCCGTCATCATCGTCAAAGTCGCTGAAATGCTGCAGCGAAACGCCCTTGCACTCGCCCAGCATGGTCTGGTATTCGGCCAGCGGCAGACCCAGGAAGTCGGCGATTTCCGACTCCTGCGGCGGGCGTCCTTCGCGCTGTTCCAGCTGGTGGATGGCGTCCTCGATCTGTTTGGAGTGGCGTCGTGCCTGGCGCGGCAGCCAGTCCTCGCGCCGCAGCTCGTCTAGCATCGCGCCACGGATGCGCTGGCTGGCGAAGGTCTCGAATTGCACTCCCTGAGTTGGGTCGAACTGGCGTGCCGCCTCGATCAGGCCGATGATGCCGACCTGGACCAGATCGTCCAGTTCGACCGAGGCCGGCAGCCTGGCAATCAGCAGTTTGGCGATCTTCTTGACCAGCGGGGCGTGAAGCTCGACGTCGATGTCGCCGTGGAGCGCGCGGCTGCTATACGCCCTGCATTTCAACGACGGCAGGGTCATCGTGTCCTTCCTCCCTCGGCCCAGTCACGCGAGGCCGCGATCAGTACGTCCATGAAGCCGGCCTCCGGGCGCGTGGCTTCGGGTGAATGCCATTGCGGCAGCATGGCGGCCAGCTGGGAAAAGGCGATGGCCGATTCGCTGTCCGGGAAGGCCTCCATCAGCGGCCGATGCAGGCTGCGACTGCGCTTCACCGCGCTGTCCTGCGGCACGAAGCCGACCCAGCGCAGCGCCACGTTGAGAAACTCCCCGGTCACGCTCGACAGCCGCTGGAACAGCTCGCGTGCCTCTTCCAGGTGACGCACGCGGTTGACCAGCACGTTGAAGCGCTGGCGGCCGTACTGCGTCGCCAGGCGCTTGATGATGGCGTAGGCCATGGTCAGCGCTTCCGGCGCCGGGGTCAGTACCAGCACCAGGTTGTCGGCCACGCTGGCCGGCACCGGGTCGTGCGCCGGGTTGGGCACATCCACCAGCAGCATGTGGCTGTCGCGCTCCAGCGAGCCGAACTCGCTGCCCAGCCGCAGCCACAGCTGGGCGGAAAAGCGCGCGCGGTCTTCCGGACGCGCGTACAGGTTGAGCAGGCTCACGCCATGGCGCGACTGCGTCATCATGGTGTCGAGTCCGCCGGGGCCCACGATCTGTGTCTCCAGCGTGGCCGTGGTCGGCACGCCGAGCTGGCGCGCCAGCTGCTGCCCCGCCTGGCAGTCGATCAACAGCGGTCGGCAGCCGGCCCAGGCGAGCCCGGTGCCGAGCCCGGCCACCAGCGTGCTGACCCCGCTGCCTTCGGCGCCGACGAAGGCGAAGCTGGGCGCACGCACCGGCTGGGCGGCAAGACGGCGCAAACTGGCGGCCTGATCCTGCATGTCACAACCAGCCGGCCTGGGCCGCGTTCATGATCGGCAGCTCGTCGCCTTGCAGCGCGAACGGCGAGTTCAGGTGCGGGGAGCGCATGGCGCGGTCGATCAGGAAGGCGGCGTTGGCCAGGTGCAGGTCTTCCGGCACGCGCTGGCCGTTGGTGATGTAGAACATCTTCAGGCGGTTGCGGATGATCACGTCCAGGCTCGGTCCCATCGCCACGCTCTCGTCGATCTTCGAGAGGATGCAGCCGGCCAGGCCGTGGCCGCGGTAATGCCGCACCACGTCTTCCAGGGTATGGCCGTCGGCGTTGGCCGCCATCAGCAGGATGCGCTGGATCTCGCGTCCGGTGCCGTCGAACATCTGGGTCTGGGCGGCGACGCGGGCGTCGCGCTGACCCATGCCGACGGTGTCGATGAACACGATGTGGCGCGAGGCCAGGTCGGCCAGCGTCAGCTGCAGCTCGGATTCGTTCTGGATCGAGTACACCGGCACGCCGAGAATCTTGCCGTAGATGCGCAATTGGTCCTGGGCGCCGATCCGGTAGCTGTCGGTGGTGATCAGCGCCACGTGCTGTGCGCCGAATTTCATCGTGGCACGCGCCGCCAGCTTGGCCACCGTGGTGGTCTTGCCGACCCCGGTGGGGCCGACCAGGGCGTAGATGCCGCCGCGTTCCATCACGTCGCGGTCAGCGTCGGCGCACTTGAGATTGTGCATCAGCGCCGAGCGCGCCCATTTCAGCGTCACTTCGCCCTGATACTGCGCCGGCATCTTGTCGATCAGCTGGCGGATCAGGGTCGCGCTCAGACCCACCGAGAGCAGGTGCTTGAACAGCTCGATGCGGTTGGGCGCGCGCTCTTCCATGTCCGACCAGGCGAAGCTTGCCAGCTGGCTTTGCAGCAGGCTGCGCAGCAGCTTGATCTCCTCGCCGATGTGCTTGAGCTCCTGCGATACCTCTTCGGGTTCCTCGGCAGGCGCGGGAGCCGGCTTCGCCTGGGGAGGTGTCGCCGCGGCGGCGGCCGGCAGCGGCGGCACCGGGGCGGGCGTCGGGGCGGCCGCTGCGGGTGGCGAAGAGGGGGGCAGCGTCTCGCGCCGTGGCGGGAAGGCGGCGCTGGCCGCGAGCTGACTGGGGGTCGGCGCGGCGGCCGGGGCCGGGGCGTCCAGCGGCTCTACCGGCAGGGCGTAGGTGCGCGCCAGCGCACGGTTCACCGCGCCACCGGCCGGGGCGACCGGCGCGGGTACGTGGCGCGGCGGATGCTTGCTGGTCGAGGTGGACAGGGTGGTCGCCAGGTTGGCAACGTCGGCATCGGCCACGGCCATGATTTCCACCCCCCCGCCCATGGTGGGGCGGTTGGACAGAATGAGCGCGTCGGCGCCCAGCTCCTCACGGACCTGTCTGAGCGCATCGCGCGTGGTTTTGCCGAAGAACTTTTTGACCACCATCTATAGTTAGCCTTTGCTGCCCCCGATGACCGCGATTATACGAATGGATTTATTGTCCGGTATTTCATTATGCGAGATCACACGCAACTGTGGGAGGGCTCGGCGTAAAAAACGCGCCAGCAGGGGGCGTAGCCCCGGCGGCGTAAGCAGGACCGGATTGTAGCCCTGATTCTCCATCTGCTCCGACTGCTGCGCGGCGCTGGCCAGCAGGTTCTCCGCCAGACCCGGCTCCAGCCCGCCGCCGGCCTTGGACTGGACCGCCTGCAGCAGCACGCTTTCCAGCGCCGGATCGAGCGTCATCAGCGGCAGTTCCGCCTCGCCGGGGAAGAGCTGCTGGATGATTACGCGCGATAGCGCCGTGCGTACCGCGGCGGTCAGCTCGTCGATATCCTGCGTCACGCCGACATGGTCGGCCAGGGTCTCGAGAATGGTGCGGAAGTCGCGGATGTGGATGCCGTCGGTCAGCAGATGCTGCAGTACCTTCTGCAGCGTGGCCACCGACACCACCTTCGGCACCAGGTCCTCGATCAGCTTCGGCGACTCCTTGGCCTGGTGGCTGATCAGCGCCTGCACTTCCTCGCGCCCCAGCAGTTCGGCGGCGTGGGTGTTGAGCAGGTTGGAAAGGTGGGTCGCCACCACGGTGCTGGCGTCGACCACGGTATAGCCCAGCGTCTGCGCCTCGTCGCGCTTGCCGCCGTCGATCCATACCGCCGGCAGGCCGAAGGCCGGGTCGGTGGTGGTGAGACCCTTCAGCTCGCCGCTGACGCGCCCCGGGTTGATGGCGAGAAACTGGCCGATATAGGCCTCGCCGCTGCCGATTTCCACCCCCTTCATCAGGATGCGGTAGGCGTTCGGCTTGATCTCCAGGTTGTCGCGGATGTGCACCGCCGGCACCAGGAAGCCCAGCTCCTGGGCGATCTTCTTGCGGATGCCGCGGATGCGGCGCAACAGCTCGCCATCCTGGCTGCGGTCGACCAGCGGGATCAGGCGGTAGCCGACTTCCAGCCCGAGCTGGTCGACGTGCTGCACGTCGTTCCAGCTGACTTCGGCCATCTGCTGTTCGCCCGGCGGCGGTGGCGCGGCCTTGGCCAGCGCTGCCAGCTGTTCGCTTTCGCGCTGGCGCTTTTCCATCAGCCACCCCAGTCCGCCCAACACACTGGCGATCAGCAGGAAGGCGAAGTGCGGCATGTTGGGAATCATGCCGATGAGGCCGATCACCGCAGCGGTGATGTACAGCACCGAGGGTTTGGTGAACAACTGGCCGAGGAACTGCTCGGACATGTCCTTTTCGGTGCCGACGCGCGACACCACGATACCGGCGGCGGTGGAGATGATCAGGCCGGGAATCTGCGCCACCAGGCCGTCGCCGATGGTCAGCAGAGTGTAGCTCTCGGCCGCCTGTCCCACCGCCAGGTCGTGTTGCACCACGCCGACGATCAGGCCGCCGACGATGTTGATCAGGATGATCATGATGCCGGCCATGGCGTCGCCGCGCACGAACTTCGAGGCACCGTCCATGGCGCCGAAGAAGTTGGCCTCCTCGGCGATGGTGGAGCGGCGCTTGCGCGCGTCTTCCTCGCCGATCAGGCCGGCGTTGAGGTCGGCGTCGATCGCCATCTGCTTGCCGGGCATGGCGTCGAGCGTGAAGCGCGCGCTCACTTCGGCGATACGGCCGGCACCCTTGGTGATGACCACGAAGTTGATGATGGTGAGGATCACGAACACCACCACGCCGATCGCGACGTTGCCGCCGACCAGAAAATGCGAGAACGATTCGATCACCTTGCCGGCGGCGTCGGGCCCGGTATGGCCCTGCAGCAGGATCACCCGGCTGGAGGCGACGTTGAGCGACAGCCGCAGCAGCGTGGTGACCAGCAGCACCGATGGGAAGGCAGAAAAATCCAGCGGCTGGCGCACGTTGATGCCGACCAGCAACACGATCACCGACACCGCGATATTGAAGGTGAAGAAGATGTCGAGAATGATCGGCGGCAACGGCAACACCATCATCGTCAAAATGAGGATGATGAGGACCGGGCCCGCCAGGCGGGTCAGGTTGAAGCGTTTCAGTTGCTCGAGAATAGTATCCATGCCCGCTTAAGGGTTAGCCGTCGGCGCCGCATCTTGCTGGCGTTTGCTTTCCGGGTCAAGATCGGCAGGGACCTCGACGTGCTCGGGGTAGACCGGGGCCAGTCCGCCGTTGTATTCGTACAGCTTGAGCTGGTAGACGTAGGCGAGAATCTGCGCCGCCGCGCCGTACAGACGGGAGGGCACCTCTTCGCCCAGCTCGGAGTGGAAATACAGCGCGCGGGCGAAGCTGGGCACGCGCATCACGGTGACACGGTGCTCGCGGCCGGTGTCGATGATCTTTTCGGCCAACTTGAGCCGGCCCTTTGCGATCACCTGCGGCGCGCGCATGCCCTCGGTGTACTTGAGGGCGACGGCGTAGTGGGTCGGGTTGGTCACGATCACGTTGGCCGAAGGAATCTCCTGCATCATGCGCCGCTGCGCGGCCTGGCGCTGCAACTGGCGGATGCGACCCTTCACCTCCGGCGAGCCTTCCTGTTCCTTGTATTCCTGCTTGACCTCTTCCTTGGTCATGCGCAGCTGCTTGTGGTAGTTCCAGATCTGGAAGGGGACATCCACCACGACCAGCAGCAACATGGCGCCGACCACCAGCAGGAAGGTATGGAAGGTCAGCTGCATCATCTTGCCCAGCGCCGTCTCCAGCGGCATGGCGATCAGCCCGATCAGCTCGGCGCGCTCGTTCCAGATCACCCAGGTGGCGACGCCGCCGATCACCACGCTCTTCAGGATGGCCTTGAGCGCCTCAGTCAGCGCGCTGAGCGAGAACATGCGCTGGATGCCGTGGGCCGGATTGAGCTTGGAGAGCTTCGGTTCGATGCCCTTGAAGGTCAGGTTCCAGCCGCCGACCAGGAGCGGGGTGGCCACCGCCACCAGCGCCAGCCCGCCGAAAATGGGCATGAGCTGCAGCAGGGTGTCGGTGAGAGACTCCTTGAAACGCAGCAGCACCGGATCGGTGTGCTGCACCATGTCGTGGTCGAAGGTGAACAGGCGGCGCATCAGCTGCAGCATGAAGTTGCCCAGACGCTCGCCCGTCGCCATCAGCAGCGCCACGCCGGCCATGGTCACGGCAAACGTCGACAGCTCGCGCGAGCGCGGGATGTTGCCTTCCTCGCGCGCCTGCTGCAGGCGCCGTCCGGTCGCGGCTTCTGTTCGTTCGAGGTCGGAATCTTCTGCCATGGTGGCGTTATCGCTGCGTCGTCATTTGGGGTAAGGGCGGCAGCCGCTAGCCTACCATGATTTGGGCATTTCCCTGGCATCGCACAGGGGGCGTAGAAGCCAGAATCCAGGCGCAATTTCCTGTTTTTTATGTTTTTTCCATGCGGCAGATTCTGATAAAATCGCCCGTTTTCCCGCCTGTTCATTAATTTCCGGCACTGACGACATGAAACAGTACCTCGACCTGATGCGTCACGTGCGCGAGCACGGCCACTACAAATCCGACCGTACCGGTACCGGTACCCTGTCCGTGTTTGGCTACCAGATGCGCTTCGATCTGGCCGACGGGTTTCCGCTTTTGACCACCAAGAAGTTGCACCTGAAGTCCATCGTGCACGAGCTGCTGTGGTTCCTTTCCGGGGACACCAACATCCGTTATCTCAAGGAGAACGGCGTGTCGATCTGGGACGAATGGGCGGACGAGAACGGCAACCTCGGTCCGGTCTACGGCTACCAGTGGCGCAGCTGGCCGGCACCGGATGGCCGTCACGTCGACCAGATCGCCAACGTGGTCGAGATGATCAGGAAGAACCCGGACTCGCGCCGGCTCATCGTGTCGGCCTGGAACCCCGCCTTGGTCGACGAGATGGCATTGCCCCCGTGCCACGCGCTGTTCCAGTTCTACGTGGCCGACGGCCGTCTGTCGTGCCAGTTGTATCAGCGTTCGGCCGACATCTTCCTTGGCGTGCCGTTCAACATCGCCTCGTACGCGCTCTTGACCATGATGATGGCGCAGGTGTGCGGGCTGAAGCCGGGCGAATTCGTGCACACGCTGGGCGACGCCCACCTCTACAGTAACCACCTGGAGCAGGCCGACGAGCAACTGGCGCGCGAACCGCGCTCGCTGCCGGTGATGAAGATCAACCCGGCCGTGACCGATCTGTTCGCCTTCCGCTTCGAGGACTTCGAACTCGAAGGCTATGACCCGATGCCCCACATCAAGGCCAAGGTGGCGGTATGACGACACCCTGTATCACCCTGGTGGCGGCGATGGCGGCCAACCGCGTCATCGGCATCGACAACCGGCTGCCGTGGCATCTGCCCGAGGACCTGAAGCATTTCAAGGCGGTGACGCTGGGCAAGCCGGTGATCATGGGCCGCAAGACCTATGATTCGATCGGCCGCCCCTTGCCGGGCCGGCGCAATATCGTGGTGACGCGCCAGCACGACTGGAGTGCTGCCGGCGTGGAGGTCGCGCACAGCCTGGAGGCGGCCCTGGCGCTGGTTGCGGAGGCGGAATCCGCCTGCATCATCGGCGGCGCCGACCTGTACCGTCAGGCCTTGCCTCTGGCACACCGCCTGGAACTCACCGAAATCGCGGGGAACTATCAGGGCGACGCGCATTTTCCCGACTTTAGCAGCGGTGGCTGGCAGGAAGTACAGCGCGAGGCGCAGCGCAGCGAGCAGGGGCTCGACTATGCCTTCGTGAGCTACCTGCGCGGCTGATCGCCCTGGCGAACCGATAGCGCTGCCCGGCACCACCGCCCGGCAGCGTTTTTACTGCGCCCCCTCCAGAGCCTCCGCCGAGGCGGCGGCGAGCCGGCCGTAGTCGGCACCGAACTGCCGGATCATCGTCTGGAGCCGGAGCGTGTCACGCGCGATGATGGCCTTCAGCAGTTCTTCCAGAAAGGCGTAGGTGCGCTCCACCTGCGGGGAGCCAGCACGCAGGATAGCGTACAGGCAGCGCTGCGTCAGCGGCAAGAGGTCACGCAGTGTGCTTTCGATGTAGTGGTTGTCGGCAAAGCCGTACAAAGCCTGCAGGAAGGCCACCCCTTGCTGGTAGAAGCCCTGGATGTCGTTGTGCTGGCGGCTGGCTTCGAGTTGCCCCAGCAGTTCGAAGAAGCGGGCGAGGTCGTCGTTCTGCCACTGCCGTGCCATGTTGCCCACCACCGTCTCCAGCAGCAAAAACCACAGGCCGAAAAAGTCGTGCACGTCCCGGGCGCTGATACTCGCTACCACCGCACCGCGCCGCGGGTAGATGTTGACCAGGTGGCGGCGTTGCAGGATCAGCAACGCTTCGCGTACCGAGCCGCGGCTGACGTCGAGTTCGCTGGCGATGCGAAGCTCCTGGATGCGCTCCCCCGGCCGCATTACGCCGAGGATGATCTGGTTGCCCAGGTGCTGGGCAATCTGCTCGGTAAGAGAGTCGTTAGCCTTGAACCTCATGCATGTTCTCCTGAAAAGAGCGGAGTTTTCTGTCTTATTGTCGCCGGGGCGTCTGGCAGGGGGGTGACATCCACCCTGGCCAGCCGCCGGATTTTCGAGGACGTCAGTGTAGCGTGAGCGGGAGTGGAAGTGAGGGGCGCGTGGCGCGAACGCGGCACCTGCCGTGTGCGGGGGCAGAGGGGGGCGTGCCCCGTTCACTGCCCGGTGAGTTGGCGGAAGGTGCGCCGCGCGAACACCAGGTCCTGCCAGCTCTTGGCCTTGTCGGGCAGATTGCGCAGCAGGTAGGCCGGGTGGAAGCTGACGATTAGCGGCACATCCTGGTAGCGATGCACCCGGCCGCGCAGGCGCGCGATGCTGTCGTTGCTGTCGAGCAGGGTCTGCGCGGCGAAGCGTCCCAGCGCCAGGATCAGGGTCGGGCGGATGTGCGCAATCTGCTGACGCAGGTAATCCTGGCAGGCTACGATCTCATCGGCCGAAGGATTGCGGTTGCCGGGAGGGCGGCATTTGAGCACGTTGGCGATGTAGACATCGTGGTTGCTGTCGAGACCGATGGCGGCCAGCATGTTGTCGAGCAGTTGGCCGGCGCGGCCGACGAATGGCTTGCCCTGTTTGTCCTCTTGTTCACCCGGCGCTTCCCCGATGATCAGCCAGCGCGCCTGTGGATTGCCGCGGCCGAACACCGTCTGGGTGCGCGTCTCGCACAAGCGGCAGTGACTGCAGCGGGCGACGGTCTGCTCCAGCTCGTCCCAGCTCAGCACAGGCTTGGCCGGCGTGGGGAGGGAGGGGGCCGCCTGTTCGGTGAGTACCGCCGGAACTGGTGCGGCAGGGGCGGGTGCCGAGGTGGCCGCCTGGACGGCAGTGGGCACCGGGACGGCGGCGGCGACAGGAACGGGGGCGGTTTCTGCCGTTGCCGCTTCTACCGGGGCGTCGGCCAAGGGCGCGGCCGGCGGCGATACGCGCCGAGCCGGGTGGTCGTCAAAGCGTGCGTCGCGCGCGCGCCACAGCGGGCCGAGGCCGATGACCTCACCGATCAGATGGCGGCGGCTCATAGCCCAAGCTCCATCAACACGGCATGCTCGCGCCCGGATGCGGTGGGGTAGTAGTGCTTGCGCAGGCCTGTCTCGACGAAGCCGCTCTTGGCATAGAGTGCACGGGCGGGTTGGTTGCTTTCCCTGACTTCCAGGAAGAGCCGCGAGCACCCTTGCTGGCGCAGTTGCTGCAGCAGCTCGCCCAGCAAGGCCTGTCCCAGCCCCTGCCCCTGTCGGTCGGGGGCGATCACGATGGTCAGCAGCTCCGCCTCGTCCAGCACCGTCATGCTGACCGCGTGTCCGTACACTTCGCCATCGATCTCCAGCAGCAGGAAGGCGTGGCCGGCCGCCAGGGAGTCGTGGAACTGCCGCTCGCTCCAGCCATGGGGAGTGGCCGCCGCTTCCAGTGAGGCCAGTTTTGCCAGGTCGGGCGCAGAGGCCGGGCGGAAGGCGATCATCGCTGGCGTGCCTGCTGCTCGCGCGAGGTCAGCGCTACCTTGTTGCGCACGTAGAGCAGATCGGCTTCGCGCGCGGGGAGGAGGGGGTAGCGCCCGCTTTGCGCCAGCCGCAGGTAACTGGCGGCGTGGGGGCGGATGTCGTTGTGAATGGCGCCAAGCTGTGAGCCCCAAGTGCCACTTGCCAGCATGGGGTAGGCGGCAAAGCCGTCGCCGGCGCCCACCCAGCCTTCGCCATCCAGCTGCAGTTCGCTGCCGGCCTGCTCCGGGTCGAGCAGCAGGATAGGGGAAAGGCGGCACGGCGCGGCTAGGTCGTAACTCGCCAGGTAGACTTGCTGCATGCGGGCGTCGCTACAGGCGACAACCCGCGTCGCGCCGGCCTGTTCCGCCACGCTGTCGAGGGTGGGGATGGGAATGACGGGTAGGCCGGCGGCAAACGCCAGGCCCTGGGCCAGACCGCAGCCGATACGCAGCCCGGTGAACGAGCCCGGACCCTGCCCGTACACGACGCCGTCGAGTTGCTGAAGCGTCAGCCCGGCATCGCGCAGCAGGCGCTGCACATGAGGCAGCGCCTGTTCGGCGTGTTTCTGGCCGACGCGCTCATGAAACACGACGGTGTTGTCATCGTTTAAGACGGCAAGCGACAGGAAGTCCGTCGAGGTATCGATGGCAAGCAGTTTCATGGCGTTTCCGGAGGGCTGACGGGGAAAAGCCATGAATTATAAGCCCAGTTCCTCCACCCAGGCGAGCGCCTCGACGTGAGCCTGATTGAACGGTTCGGGCGACAGACCCAGTTCCCGGCACAGTTGCGGGACGTCACGCATCTCCTTGTCTTCGCAGGCCTTGGCCAATTGGAGGAAGGGGGTGAGCCGGTCCGGCTGCTCCAGCAGCACCTGCTTGAACTGGTCGGAGAGGTGGAGGTGTTCCAGTACGGAGGTCATCGGCATGTCGAACAGCACGTCGAGCAAGCTGAACATGCCGATCACGAACAGCGATTCGCAGGCGTCGTTGGGCAGGTTGAGCGCACCGCCCAGGAGTTCCATGAAGCGTGCCCGGGTAATGGCGGTCTTTTGCAGGGCGGGTGGGGTCTTGCCATCTTCGTCGGCGGTGACCAAGAGCAGGGTCAGCCAGCGGTAGAGCCGTTTGTAGCCCAGCACCGTGACCGCGTGGCTGAACGAGCTGATGGTGGTGTTGAGTCCCGCCGCGGCCGAGTTCACGAAGCGCAGCAGCTTGTAGGACAGCGCGATGTCTCGCTTGAATACCGCCTCGACTTCCTTGATCTCGGCATCCATGCGCAGCAGGTTGAGCAGCTCCAGCGTGTGCGTGAAAGAGGGATGGATGACCTTGGCGGACAGGGTCTCCGGCTTGGCGAAGTAATAGCCCTGAAAACCATCCATGCCCAGTTCGCGGCAGAGGTGGAAGTGCTCGTGCGTTTCCACTTTTTCGGCGATGCGGATTACCGGGTAGCTGCGCACTTGGGCGGCCAGCATCTGGAAGTCGCTGGTACCGTGCTTCTGAACGTCCAGTTTGACGTATTTGGCGTATTCCAGCAGTTGGGCTGAAGGCGCGTTGAACGAGAAGCCATCCATGGCGATGCCGAAACCCTGGGCATGCAGATACTTGATGCGGGCAATCAGCTCGTTGGATGGGGTGATCTCGGGCATCAGGTCGAGAATGACCCGACGTGCCGGTAGCAACTCGAGAAACTCGCTGGCCAGCATGGCTTCGCCGACGTTGATGAAGGCCAGCTTGTTGCCGATCAGCCAGCTGGTTCCCATATTGTGCAGGGTGTTAACCAGAACCTGGGTGTCGGCTTGAAGCGCGGCCAGCGGGCCGGCGCCTTCCGCCTCGAGGGAGGGGCGAAACAGCAGCTCATAGCCGATGAGCTGCTGATTTCGGTTCAATACAGGCTGGCGTCCGATGAAGGCACTACTTGTTGTCATTCTGTACCGTTCAGTGTGGGGTAAGCGTCAGATCGTAATCAGTTCGGAGGTCTTGACCATCCCACTTACGCCGTCCTTCGCCGTCAACAGGTCTTCCATGTCGAGTACCAGCACGACCGAGCCGTCCCCCGACAGCGTGGCACCCGCCACGCCCTTGGGACGGATATTCTGCAGTGGCTTGATCACCACATCGTCGCGGCCGACGAAGGAGTCGATGGCCAGGATGAAAGAGCGCTCGGCCGATTGCATCAGCACGCCGAACCCCGGTTTTTGGGTCGGTGCCCAGCCGAGCAGGCCGGCCAGGGTCTTGAGCGGGAGGATTTCGTCGCGCACCACGATAGTCGGATTGCCCGAAACTTCCTGGATGGCTTCCGGATCGATGGTGATGATCTCGCGCACCATCGCCAGCGGCACGGCGAACGGTTGGTTGCAGGCGCGTACCACCAGCACCGGCAGGATCGCCAGCGTCAGCGGCAGCGAGATGCTGATGCGGGTGCCTTCGCCCGGAATCGAGTTGATGTCGATGCGGCCGTTGAGCTTCTGGATGTTGGTACGAACCACGTCCATGCCGACACCGCGGCCAGACACACTTGAAATCTGGTCCTTGGTGGAGAAGCCAGGCAGGAAGATCAGCTGCAGGCACTGCTTCTCGTCCAGAGCGTTGGCGGCTTCGGTGTCGATCAGGCCCTTTTCCACTGCCTTGCGGCGCAGGGCGTCGGCATTCATGCCACGGCCGTCGTCGGTGATCTCGATCAGTATATGGTCGCCGACCTGTTCGGCCGTCAGCTGGATCAGCGACTGCGGTTTCTTGCCGGCGGCGATACGTTCCGCGGTGGACTCGACACCGTGATCGACGGCGTTGCGCACAAGGTGCACCAGCGGGTCGTTCAGGTCCTCGATCATGGTTTTGTCGAGTTCGGTTTCTTCACCGCTCAGTACCAGTTCGACGTCCTTGCCGAGCTGGCGCGCCAGGTCACGGGCGAGGCGGGGGTACTTCTGGAACAGCCGGCCGATCGGCTGCATGCGGGTCTTCATCACCGCGTTCTGCAGATCCCCGACCAGCAGGTCGAGCTGGCTGATGGCTTCGTCCAGCGAGCGCAGGGTATTGCTGTCGTTGTTGCCCTGCAGAATCTCGGTGCGCAGCGTGGTGAGGCGGTTCTTGGTCAGGCCGATTTCGCCGGACAGGTTGAGTACCATGTCGAGGCGGTTGGTATCGATGCGGATGGTGTTTTCATGCCCGCCGCCGCTGGCCGACTTGCTCGCCGTCACGTTCTTGGCCGGCGCCGCGGCCCGGCTGGCTGCCGCCACGGCCGTTACCGGCTCGGTTTCCGGCACCAACGCCGCAGCAGGCACTACTTCCACCGGTGCAGGGGCCGGCGCGGTGGTACGGGCGGCAGGGACGACGGCCTGGTAGAGACTGTTCCAGTCCGGTTCGTCGCTGCGTTGCGGTGTGCTGGCGGTCACCACCGGCGGTGTGGCCGGGGTGACTTGCTGGTGTGGTGCCTGCGGCATGCGGCCGGACAGGACGGCATCCAGGGCGGCGAGCAATGTGCCATCGGCGTCTCTCGGCATCAGCCCCTGTCCCAGGGTGCCGAACATGTCGCGCACGGTGGCCGTGGCGTCAAGGATCACGTCCATTACTTCGGGATTGAGCTGAAGTTCGGCGTTGCGCAGCTTGTCGAACAGGTTTTCCGTGCGGTGGCAGAGGGTCACCATGGGCGCCACGTTGAGGAAGCCGGCGCCGCCCTTGATGGTATGAAAACCGCGGAAAATGTCGTTGAGCAAGGCGCGGTCTTCTGGCCTTTTTTCCAGTTCGACCAACTTGTTGTCAACGTCCGAGAGAAGGTCGTTGGACTCCATCAGGAAGTCCTGCAACAACTCTTCCATGCCGCCGAATTCGCTCATTTTTTACCCCGCACCGTTATTTATTGTTTCTTGTTGCGACCGTGGTCTCAGAAGCCGAGGCTTTCCAGCAGGTCGTCGACTTGTTGTTGGTTGGTGACCACATCGCTGCGTCCTTCCGGGTTGATCACCGGACCATTCAGCAGCGTCGGGTCGATTTCCGTTTTCTTCTCTTCCGGCGAGAATTCGATCAGGAAGGCGACGAGGTCGGTTTCGATCGTCTTGACCATGCCCATCATCTTCTTGATGACCTGGCCGGTCAGATCCTGAAAATCCTGCGCCATGACGATGTCGAGCAGTTGCGCGCTGGTGGCCTGGGTCTGTTCCGGCACACTCTGCAGATAACGGTGCGTGTCCTGGCTCAGCTGGCGGAACTCATCGACCGACAGCATATTGGCGAACAGCCGGTTCCAGCGTTCGGACAGCTGCTTGGCGCTGCTTTCGAGCTCGTCCTGGATCGGCTTGGCGATATCGGTAGCGTTGAGCACCCGCTCTGCTGCGGATTCGGTCAGTGTCGAGATGTAGGAGAGGCGGTCGCGGGCGTCGGGAATCGCATTCGCGACGCGCTCCAGCGATTTGTCGTAACCCATGTCGCGCAGCGCACTGTGTAATTTGCGGGTCAGTTGCCCGATTTGTTCATACATCACCGAGGGGGTGCCCTCGGCGGCGGAGGTGGACGCCGTGGCACTGTCTGCTTCGCTGGCGATCTGTGGCGTGCCGGCTTGGTGCTGCTTGGCAATGCTGTCAAACAGGGCCTCGAGATCCGGGGTATCCCCGCTTTCCAAAACGTGGTCTGGCACGATAAATCCTCCTGAATACTGGCCCGACAAGCCGTGCAATGGTTCTTATTTGTTTATTGCCTGGAAGATCTTGTTCAGCTTTTCTTCCAGCGTGGCGGCAGTAAACGGCTTGACGATGTAGCCACTTGCCCCTGCCATGGCAGCTTCGATAATGTTCTCGCGCTTGGCCTCGGCCGTGATCATCAGGAACGGCAGGGGCTTGAGTTGCTGGTCGGCGCGTACCGCTTTCAACAGCTCGATTCCGGTCATGTTGGGCATGTTCCAGTCGGAAACGATGAAATCGAAATGCTGTGTCTTGAGCTTGTGAAGGGCGACTTGGCCATCCTCCGCTTCATCGACGTTGGTAAATCCGAGTTCCTTGAGTAGGTTGCGTACGATCCGTCTCATGGTTGAGAAGTCGTCCACTACAAGGAAGCGAAGATTCTTGTCTGCCATCGAGGGTTATCCTGAATTTGTCAATGATTCCTGGCCGCTATTGTAGCGACTACCTTTGCAGGAATGGAATCAGGGTTTCGGCCAACACGGCAGGGTCGAATTTGGCGACGTAGGCATCGACGCCGACGCTGGAGCCCATGGCGCGGTTGGCGTTGGACGACAGCGAGGAATGCATCACGACGGGAATGCCGTTGAAGCGGTGATCGGACTTGATCAGGCGGGTCAGCACGTAGCCGTCCATTTCCGGCATCTCGGCGTCCACCAGAATGGTCTTGAGGGTGTCGTGCAGCGGGGCTGCATCGCCCTGGTGGCGATTGGCCAGCGCTTGCAGCCGTTCCCAGGCTTCGCGGCCATTGCTGGCCTGCTGGAACTTGATGCGCATCTTTTCCAGCACGCCGGTGATCTCCTTGCGTGCCACCACCGAATCGTCGACAAAGAACACGTACTGGTCGGCTTCCAGCTGAGCGGTTGGCAGCTCGGGCAGGCGCGGTTCGCCCACCACGCTGGCCAGTATCTGTTCCACGTCCAGAATCGATACCAGCTTGCCGTCTTCCAGTTCGGTGATGGCGGTGATCAGGTTCATGCCGCTGGCCGAAGCCACCTCGCCAGCCGTCGAGGCACTGCCCGACATCATGTTGTCAGGCGAGCGTACCTTGTCCCAGTCGACGCGGATGATGCGGTCCACCGAATCGACCAGGAAGGCCTGGGTGCTTTTGTTGAATTCGGTGACAATCATGGTTTCATACTTCTTGGCCGGATCGTTGGCACCGATGAAGCGGGCGAGCGAGATGATCGGGATGATGTTGCCGCGCAGCGAGAGGACGCCTTCCACTCCGAACGGCATGTTCGGGGTCTTGGTGATGGTCGGGGTCTGCGATACTTCGCGGACCTTGAAGACGTTGATGCCGAAGGTTTCCCGCGTGCCCAGCGAGAACAGCAGGATCTCCATCTTGTTGGAGCCGACCAGCTTGGTGCGGGCATCGATATTGGCGAGCAGGGTAGCGTCGGTGGCTGGCATGTCAAACCTTTCCCGATTTCTTTTTTGAGTGCGGTCGTCAGTGGTGCGTTACTTGCCGATGTGCAGCATTTCGCGCAGCTTGATCGCCAGTTTTTGGGCTTCGAACTTGGAAACGTAGGAGTCGACACCGACCGATTCGCCGAGCTTCTGGTTGGAGTTGCCCGACAGCGAGGAGTGCATCAGCACCGGAATGCCGGCAAAGCGCGGGTCACTCTTGATGAGCTTGGTCAGCATGTAGCCGTCCATTTCCGGCATTTCCACGTCGGTCAGCACCAGGTTGACCACGTCGCAGAGCTTGCGGCCGGAGAGGTCGGCCTGGGCGGCCATCCGCTGGAGTTCGTCCCAGGCGCGCATGCCGTTGATGGCGTAGGCGTACTTGACGTTCATGGCTTCCAGGGTACGTTCGATCTGTTTGCGCGCGACGACCGAGTCGTCGGCGAAGAAGATCATGCGCTCTTCCTTGATCGGCTCGATGTTCAGGAAGTGATGGGCGTCGTCGGTGAGCGAGGTCTCTGCCAGGACTTTCTCGACGTCCATCATCATGACCAGGGTGTTGTTGAGTTCGGTCACGGCGGTGACCAGTCCGCCCATACGGTTGGTGATCATTTCCGGTGGCACGCGCATGGCCGACCAGTCGAGCCGCAGGATGGTGTCGACGGCCTCGACCAGAAAACCCTGGGTGTGACCGTTATATTCGGTCACGATCATGATTTCGGGCTTTTTCTCGGTGACGATGCCGGCGTACTTGGCTAGGTCGATGATGGGCACGAGCGCGCCACGCAGGCTGACCATGCCTTCCACGGAAGACGGCATTTCCGGCGCGGAGGTGATTTCAGGTGTGCGCATGACCTCGCGCACCTTGAAGACGTTAATCCCGAAAACTTCCTTGCGCCCGGTTCGTTGATCTTCTCCGAGGGAGAACAACAGGATTTCGAGCTTGTTGGTGCCGGCGAGCTTGGTGCGGGCATCAATCTTTTTAAGAAGTTCTGACACGGAAACCTCCGCTGCATCATGTTTTTTGGGAGTATCGTTTGGAGTGTCGATACACCCGTTATTAGGGGTGTCGGGGGCCACTGGCTCCGTCCATTACGGCAAATGTACCCCAGATTGGCTTAACCGGTTTGGATAATTATCATACTGATTAATCAGTTTTTACAAATGTGTTGTGGTGAATGACAAAAACTGTTTCAAACTTGCACGACCAGCAAACACTGGAGCAGGCGTTTGCCCAGTTCAATGCCGTTTCCGGCCAATTGATCGATGCCTACAACCAGCTACAGGGGCAGGTCAATGTGCTGAATGCCCAACTGGACGAGGCCAATAACGAGCTTAGGCGTCAACTCTCGAATAACGCGGCGTTGGCCGAGCGGCTCGGCATGTTGCTGGAGGCGCTGCCAGCCGGCGTGGTTGAGTTGCTGGTCGATGGCCGGGTGCAGACTGAAAACTCCGCCGCCGAGGCGATGCTGGGGGCGTCGGTGCGGGGACGGTCATGGCCGGAGGTGCTGGCCGGCTTCCAGCCGACCGACATTGATAACACCTTTTTGTTGCCGCGTTGTGGCGGGCAGCCACCGCGCCGCATCACGCTGCAGTACCAGGACCTGCCGGAATTGGGCGGGCAGATCGTGCTGCTGCACGACGTCACGCACCTGCACCAGCTCTCGAGCGAGCTGGCGCAGCAGCAGAAACTGGCCTCGATGGGCAGTATGGCGGCGTCGTTGGCGCATCAGCTGCGTACGCCGCTGGCGACCGCCATGCTCTACACCGCCAACTTGCGCCAGCCCAGCCTGGGTGAGGCGGAGCGAGAGCGCTTCATCGACAAGAGCCTGGCTCGTTTGAAGGCGCTGGAAGGGCTGATCCAGAACATGCTGAGCTTCGTCAGGGGGCAGGTGAGCGAGCTCGAGCTGCTGGACGTGGCCGGGTTGCTGGAAGAAGTCCGTGCCGTGGTGCAGCCTCATTACGCCGCGCGGGCGGTGCGGCTGGACTGTGACTTTGCACTGGGCGAGTCGGTGCGGGTGGCGGGAGACCGCAAGGCGCTGGTGGGCATCCTGGTCAATCTGCTGGAGAACGCGCTGCACTTTTCCGTAGAAGGCCAGTGCGTGGAGCTGGGCGCCCGGCTGGAGGGCGGCGCAGTGCGACTGTGCGTGGTCGACGAGGGCCCGGGGCTGGGCGACGAGTTGCTGGAGCGGGTGTTCGAACCGTTCTTTACCACGCGCTCCGGGGGGACCGGGCTGGGGCTCGCCATCGTCAAGAAAGTGGTGGAGGAACTGCACGGCAGCGTGTGTGCGGGCAACCGCGAGGGCGGGGGCGCCTGCTTCGAGGTGCGGCTGCCGCTGGCGTGAGCCGAGCCGCTTGCCGTCCCTGCGATCACGGCTATGGGCACTGGTCGTGGTGTGCGCACCGTACAGGCAGGATGGCAAGGGCTTGCCGGGCCAATCTCTGCGTGCAAATCCATCGCTGAGCCAATTCGAAGATTGGCACGCAGGGATTTGTCCGGCGAAGGATTTGCATGCGAGTGCAATAACGCCAGCAGGGTTTTGCCTGATGGCCCCTTAATTATTCTTCCAGGTACTGGGTCTTGCTGGTGACCTTGGCCCAGTCTTCGTGATCCGGCAGAGGGTCCTTCTTGGCGGCGATCACCGGCCAGACCTTGGACAGCCGGTCGTTGATCTCGATGAAATGCAACTGGTCGGCCGGTACGTCGTCTTCGGCGTAGATCGCTTCGACCGGGCACTCGGCGACGCACAGGGTGCAATCGATGCATTCGTCCGGGTCGATGGCGAGGAAATTGGGGCCTTCATGGAAGCAGTCGACCGGACAGACATCGACGCAGTCGGTGTATTTGCATTTGATACAAGCTTCGGTTACAACGTAGGCCATTGCATTTTCCTTTGGCGATTTGGGCGCTGACACTCAACAGTCTAGCCAATTTTGCCATCATTTGATTTTCCCGGCTGTTTTCCGATGATGTCTGGCTTCGCTCCCTCCTTGCCCTATCGTGGCCGTTTTGCCCCCAGTCCGACCGGTTTATTGCATGCCGGTTCGTTGACCACCGCCGTCGGCAGCTATCTGGAGGCGCGCACGCGCGGCGGCGTCTGGCTGTTGCGCATGGAGGACCTCGACCCGCCGCGCGAGGTGGCCGGCGCTGCTTCGGCCATCCTGCAGACGCTCGAGGCGCTGGGTTTCGAGTGGGATGGCGCTGTGGAATACCAGAGCCGGCGCCACGAGCTGTACCGCGCCGCGCTGGACCAGTTGGCCCGCGATGGCCTGGCGTACGCCTGTGGCTGTACGCGCAAGGAGATCGCGGCACACGCCCGCCGCGGGGTGGACGGCTACGTCTATCCGGGAACCTGCCGCAACGGCTGCGTGGCGGGGCGCGCCGGCCGTGCCTGGCGGCTACGCGTGGCGCCGGGCGAGACGGTGTTCGTCGATCGCTTGCAGGGCGAGTACCGCCAGGACCTGGAGTGCGACATCGGCGATTTCGTGCTGCTGCGTGCCGACGGCTTCTGGGCCTACCAGCTGGCGGTGGTGGTGGACGATGCCGCGCAGGGCGTCACCGATATCGTGCGCGGCGCCGACCTCTTGGTGTCGACGCCGCGCCAGATCGCCGTGCAGCGGGCGCTGGGAGTGCCTACCCCGAGTTACTGCCACTTGCCGCTGATGGTCAACTCGGCCGGTGAGAAGCTGTCCAAGCAGACGCTGGCGCCGGCGATTGCCCCGGCGGCAGCGGCGGCGGAGCTGCGCCGGGCGTTGCAGCGGCTGGGGCATGTGCCGCCGAACGAATGCGGCAGCCTGGCCGAGTTGTGGGCCTGGGCGCGCGGGCATTGGTCATTGGACAAGGTGCCAGCCGGGCCGGTGACGGTGTGAGCCGGGCTTCGGCCAACTTGGTCGGGGAAGGGCTGCGGTTGGTTATTGTGTGGGGAAGTAACGTGGCGCTGCGCCTACATAATCGCGGCATGCAGCCGCGTGCGGCTTGCCAGACCGGCGGCCAGCGCCGATAATCTTGCCCCATCTAGCAGGAGAGAGTGGCCGCGCAAGCCGGCCGCCGCCGAAGGCGCAAGTGCACCCGCAATCGCTCAGGCAAAAGGACTGCGAGGATCGGGCCGTCGTTCCATGAGCGGCCCGCCGAATCTGGAGAGCGGCGCCTGGTTCCAGGCGCCCACCGAAGGGGCTAACGGCTGGTGCTGCACCAGTCGGAAAATCTCAGGTGTAGGGACAGAGGGGTGTATAGAAGGATGAACGCACCCTGAAGGACTCCGCATGACGGCCCCGAAACGTACCCCCCTGTTTGACGAACACCTCGCCGCCGGCGCCAAGATGGTCGATTTTGCCGGCTGGGAAATGCCCATCCATTATGGCTCGCAGCTGAAAGAGCACGAGCAGGTGCGCAGCGACGCCGGCATGTTCGATGTCTCCCACATGACCGTGATCGACATCACCGGTGCGGACGCCAAGGCCTGGCTGCAGAAGCTGATCGCCAACGACGTGGCCAAACTGGGCTTCGAGGGCAAGGCGCTGTATTCCGGCATGCTTAACGCCGACGGCGGCGTGGTGGACGACCTGATCGTCTATCTGACTTCCTACGGCTACCGCATGGTGGTCAATGCCGGTACCACCGACAAGGACCTGGCCTGGATGGAGCAGCAGAAAGCCGGTTTCGATGTGACGCTGAAGGTGCGTCGCGATCTGGCCATGCTGGCCGTGCAAGGCCCCAACGCCATTGCCAAAGTGTGCGCGGTGAAGCCGACGCTGGCAGACGCTATTAAATCTCTGAAAATCTTCCAGGGCTTGCCTGCAGGCGACTGGTTCTTTGCGCGAACCGGCTATACCGGCGAAGACGGCCTGGAAATCATGGTGCCGGCCACCGAGGCGCCGGCCTTCTTCCGCGAATTGCTGGCGGCCGGCGTGGCGCCGATCGGTTTGGGGGCGCGCGACACGCTGCGTCTCGAAGCCGGCATGAACCTGTACGGCCACGACATGGACGAGACCGTGTCGCCGCTGGCTGCCGGGATGGGCTGGACCATCGCCTGGGAACCGGCCGAGCGCGACTTCATCGGCCGCCAGGCGCTGGAAGCGCAGAAAGCCGCCGGCGTCGCGATGAAGCAGGTCGGCCTGGTGCTGGAAGGGCGCGGTGTGCTGCGCGAGGGGCAGAAGGTGGTGGTCGAGGGCGCCGGCGAAGGCGTCATCACCAGCGGCACTTTCTCGCCGACGCTGAAGCATTCCATCGCCATCGCCCGCGTGCCGGCCGCGACCGGCGAGACCGCCCAGGTCGATCTGCGCGGCACGCTGACCGAGGTGCGCGTGGTCAAGATGCCGTTTGTTCGCAACGGCAAAAAAGTCTTTAATTAAGCCGAGTATCCGGACTGAGTGGAGGTGGGCGCGGCCCGCTTCCGGACGGGGCGGCAAGGCCCCGTCATCAACCTTTTCTACATTGGAGATGCAGTAATGAGCCAAATCCCCGCCGAATTGAAATACGTATCCAGCCACGAATGGCTGCGCCTGGAAGCAGACGGCACCGTGACCGTGGGCATTACCGAACATGCCCAGGAACTGCTGGGCGACATCGTGTTCGTCGAGCTGCCGAAAGTGGGTGCCGTGCTGGGTGACGGCGAACAGGCTGGCGTGGTGGAGTCGGTGAAGGCCGCTTCCGACGTGTACGCGCCGATCGAGGGCGAAGTGGTGGCCGTGAACGGTGAACTGGAAGCCGCTCCGGAACTGGCCAACAGCGAGCCGTATGGCCAGGGCTGGTTCTTCAAGGTCAAGCCGAGCAACGTCGCCGACCTCGACAAGCTGCTCAACGCCGAACAGTACGCCCAGGAAATCGGCGCCTGATCGAGCCGAGCCGGCCTCGCGTCCCAGGGCGCGAGGCTTTTGTTTTTATGGGGCCGGCGGCGCCGGTCCATAGTCCTCTTGCATCCGGATACTTGCAACATGACACTCTCTACCCTGTTTAACCACAACGAATTCATCGAACGCCATATCGGCCCGTGCGAGACCGAGAAGGCCGAGATGCTGGCCTACGTCGGCGCCGGCTCCTTCGAGGACCTGGTGGCCCAGACCGTGCCGGCCAACATCCGCTTCAACCGCGCGCTGGACCTGCCGCCGGCGCAGCGTGAAGCCGACGCGCTGGCCGACCTCAAGGCCGTGGCCAGCAAGAATGTGGTGAACAAATCCTTCATCGGCCTGGGTTACTACCCGGTGCTCACCCCGGGTGTGATCCTGCGCAACGTGCTGGAAAACCCGGGCTGGTACACCGCCTATACCCCGTACCAGGCCGAAATCGCCCAGGGCCGCCTGGAAGCGCTGCTGAATTTCCAGCAGATGATCATCGACCTCACCGGGCTGGAAATCGCCAACGCCTCGCTGCTGGACGAGGCTACCGCCGCCGCCGAAGCCATGGCCATGGCGCGCCGCGTGTCCAAGTCCAAGTCCGAGCAGTTCTTCGTTGACAGCCGCGTGCTGCCGCAGACGCTGGACGTGATGAAGACCCGTGCCGAGTACTTCGGCTTCGAGCTGGTGCTGGGCCATCCGGAAGAGGCCGGCAGCGGCGACTACTTCGGCGCGCTGTTCCAGTACCCGGGCGAATCCGGCGAACTGTTGGACCTGACCCCGTACATCGCCGCGGTCAAGGCCAAGGGCGCGCTGGCCATCGTCGCGGCCGACGTGATGGCGCTGGTGGCGCTGAAGTCGCCGGGCGAAATGGGCGCCGACGTGGCGGTGGGCAACACCCAGCGCTTTGGCGTGCCGATGGGCTTCGGTGGCCCGCACGCCGCCTACTTCGCGTTCAAGGACGAGATGAAGCGCTCCGCTCCGGGCCGCATCATCGGCGTGTCGGTCGATGCCAAGGGCAAGACCGCGCTGCGCATGGCGCTGCAGACCCGCGAGCAGCATATCCGCCGCGAGAAGGCCAACTCCAATATTTGTACCTCGCAGGTGCTGCTGGCCAACATCGCCGGCATGTACGCCGTGTACCACGGCGCCGAGGGCGTGAAGCGCATCGCCGCGCGCATCCATCGCCTGGCGGCCATCTTCGCCCACGCGGTGAAGGCCGCCGGCGGCAAGCTGGTGTTCGACCGCTTCTACGACACCGTACAGGTCGAGCTGGGCGCCGATGCGGCCAAGGTGTACGCCGCCGCCCTGGCGGCCGGCATCAACCTGCGCGACGCCGGCAACGGCGTGCTGGGCGTGGCCTTCCACGAAGCCGCCAGCGAAGCCGACCTGAAGCAGCTGATCGAGATCTTCACCGGCAAGCCGGCCGACGTTGCCGCACTGGATGCCGCCGCTGCCGACGCCATCCCTGCCGCGTTGAAGCGCGAATCCGCCATCCTGTCGCACCCGGTGTTCAACACCCACCACAGCGAACACGAGATGCTGCGCTATCTCAAGAAGCTGGAAAACCGCGACCTGGCGATGAACCACTCCATGATCAGCCTCGGCAGCTGCACCATGAAGCTCAACGCCACCAGCGAGATGATCCCGATCACCTGGCCGGAATTCGCCAACATGCACCCGTTCGCCCCGCGCGATCAGGCCGCCGGCTATCTGGAAATGATCGAGGCGCTGCAACAGCAGCTGCTGGCCATCACCGGCTTCGACGCCATCTCGATGCAGCCGAACTCCGGCGCGCAGGGCGAGTACGCCGGTATCCTGGCGATCCGCCGCTTCCACGCCAGCCGTGGCGAAGCGCACCGTAACGTCTGCCTGATCCCGCAATCCGCGCACGGCACCAACCCGGCTACCGCGCAGATGCTGGGCATGCAAGTGGTGGTGGTGAAGACCGACGACAACGGCAACGTGGACATGGCCGACCTGCGTGCCAAGGCCGAGCAGCATGCGGCCAACCTGGGCGCGCTGATGATCACCTACCCGTCCACCCACGGCGTGTTCGAGGAAGGCATCAAGGAAATCTGCGAGATCGTGCACGCGGCCGGTGGCCAGGTGTACATGGACGGCGCCAACATGAACGCGCAGGTGGGGCTGACCCGTCCGGCCGACATCGGTGCCGACGTGCTGCACATGAACCTGCACAAGACCTTCTGCATCCCGCACGGCGGCGGCGGCCCGGGCATGGGCCCGATCGGCATGAAGTCGCACCTGGCGCCGTTCATGGCCAACCACGTGGTGTCCGAAGTACCGGGCGCCGTGGCCGGCCAGAGCGCGGTTGCCGCGGCGCCGTTCGGTTCCGCGTCGATCCTGCCGATCTCCTTCATGTACATCCGCATGATGGGCGCGGAAGGCATGAAGCACGCCACCGAGATGGCGCTGTTGAACGCCAACTACCTGATGAAGAACCTGTCGGCGCACTACCCGGTGCTGTACACCGGCCGCAACGGCCGTGTGGCGCACGAGTGCATCATCGACCTGCGTCCGCTCAAGGCGGCGTCTGGCATCACCGAGGTGGACGTGGCCAAGCGTCTGATGGACTACGGCTTCCACGCCCCGACCATGAGCTTCCCGGTTGCGGGGACGCTGATGATCGAGCCGACCGAGTCGGAATCCAAGGCCGAACTGGACCACTTCATTGCCGCGATGGTGGCCATCCGCCAGGAAATCGACAAGGTGCAGAACGGTGTCTGGCCGCTCAACAACAACCCGCTGGTGAACGCGCCGCACAGCAAGGCCGACATCGCCGGCGAGTGGACCCGCCCGTACAGCCGCGAAGAAGCCTTCTTCCCGCTGCCGTACGTGCTGGACAACAAGTTCTGGCCGAGCGTGAACCGCATCGACGACGTCTACGGCGACCGCAACCTGGTGTGCAGCTGCCCGTCGGTCGAAGAGTACGAGTAAGCGTCAGGCGCTGTCGGAGCCGGTGTGTCGCACCGCTTCGGCCAACCTTTGACGGCAAACGGCTCCCCATCGCGGGGAGCCGTTTTTGTTTGCCGGACTGCTGCTTGCCGGGGGCGGGTGGCGGGTCTAGGCTGCAAAAGGACATGGTGGCCGGCGCACCCTCGGCCAGCGTGCTCCGCCAGGAGAATCCGCATGCCCCCGTCTGCCCGCGAAGTCTTGAACCAGCCGCCGCCTCTGGTCGACTACAACCTCTTCAGCAGCGATGTCGCCTTGCAGGAAGGGGTGGTGCGCGAGGGCGCGGCGTGGGCGCGCGAGCCGCTGTTCGACTGCGGCGCGCTGCTGGGGCGGCGCGACAGCTTCGAGCTGGGTCGGCTCGCCAACCGCTATCCCCCCTTGCTGCACGGCTTCGACGTTCAGGGCTTTCGACTCGACGAGGTGGAGTTCCACCCCGCCTGGCACACGCTGATGCGCGGCATCGTCGAGCGTGGCCTGCATTGCGCGCCGTGGGAGGAGCCCCGGCCCGGCGCCCATGTGGCGCGCGCCGCCGCCTTCCTGCTGCAGGCCCAGGTCGAGGCCGGCACGCTGTGCCCCACCACCATGACCTTCGGCGCCATCCCGGTGCTGTCACAGCACGCCGGCCTGACGCTGGACTGGCTGCCGACGCTGTGCAGCCACGACTACGACGAACGCGACCTGCCACTCGCGCAGAAGCACGGCGGCCTGGTAGGCATGGGCATGACCGAGAAGCAGGGCGGCTCCGACGTCCGGACCAATACCACGCGTGCCGAACCGTGTGCGGACGGCAGCTACCGCCTCAGAGGTCACAAGTGGTTCTTCTCGGTGCCGCAGAGCGACGCCCACCTGGTGCTGGCGCAGGCGCCGGGCGGCCTGTCCTGCTTCTTTCTGCCGCGCTGGCTGCCGGACGGCACGCGCAACGCGGTGCGCCTGCTGCGCCTCAAGGACAAGCTCGGCAACCGTTCCAACGCCTCGGCCGAGGCCGAGTTCGACGCCGCCTACGCCGTGCTGCTGGGCGAGGAGGGGCGGGGCGTGCCGCTCATCCTGGAAATGGGTGGGCACACCCGCTTCGACTGCCTGCTGGGCAGCGCCGGCATGATGCGCCAGGTGCTGGCGCAGGCGGTGCACCATTGCCGCCATCGCCGCGCTTTCGGCCACCGTCTGATCGAGCAGCCGCTGATGCTCAACGTGCTGGCCGACATGGCGCTGGAGACCGAGGCCGCCATCGCGCTGGCCCTGCGCCTGGCGCGCGCCGCCGACGCCCCGGACGACGAGGGCGAAACGCTGCTGCGCCGGCTGCTGGTGCCGGCCGGCAAGTACTGGGTGTGCAAGCGCGGTCCGGAGCTGGCGGCCGAAGCGATGGAGGTACTGGGCGGCAACGGCTACATGGCGGAAAGCGTGGCGGCGCGGGCCTACGCCGAAATGCCGGTGAATTCGATCTGGGAGGGCTCGGGCAACGTGATGTGCCTCGACGTGCTGCGCACCCTCGCCAAGCATCCGCGCGCGCGCGAGGTGCTGCTGGCCGAGCTGGCGCAGGTGCCGGGACGCCACCCGCTCTATCGCCATGCCCTGGGGCGCCTGAGCGACCAGCTGCAGCGCCCCGTGGCGGAGGCCGATGCCCGCCACTTGGTGCGGCGCATGGTGCTACTGGTGCAGGCCGGTTTGCTGCTGCGCCACGCGCCGGAAGCGCTGGCCGAGGCGTTCTGTGCCTCGCGCCTAGGCGAGGACTGGGGCGGCAGCTTCGGCAGCCTGCCGTCGACGCTGGCGCTGGCGCCGATCGTGCGCCGTGCGTTGTCGGCCTGAGCGGACGGATGCGCATGGGGGAGGCGCCTAAGCGGAGCGGGGCGGGCGCGAGCCAGGGCGTGCGGCCCACGGACGGCCGCGCGTGGCGGCGTCGTGCCGTTTTCGTCATGCCCCTGCTGGCGACGGCGTGCGCCGTCGGTCCGGACTATCGACCCCCTGCCATGGCGGTACCGCCGGCGTGGCACAGCCCGCTGCAGGGTGGTTTGCACGCCGCGATGCCGCCGGCGGCCGAACTGGCGCGCTGGTGGGAGCGCCTGGCCGATCCGCTGTTGTCGCGCCTGATCGGCGAGGCCGTGGCGAACAATCTCGATGTCAAACTGGCGCAGGCCCGCCTGCGCGAGGCCCGCGCCCGCTACGGGCTGGCCGTTGCCGAGCGCTATCCTGCCCTGAACGCCCGCGCCGCCGTCAACCGCAACCGTTCCAGCGACGAGATGAGCCAGGGCAAGGGGCGCGCCGTCGAGACCTGGTCGGCGCAGCTCGATGCCAGCTGGGAACTCGACCTGTTCGGCGGCCTGCGCCGTGCCCAGGAAGCCGCCGCGGCGACGCTCGACGCCGAGGAGGAGGCGCTGCGCGACACCCGGGTCAGCCTGCTGGCGGAAGTGGTGCTCGGCTACGTCGAGGCGCGCGGCTTTCAGGCCCGGCTGGCGATCGCGCGCGGCAGCCTCGCCACCCAGGACGAGACCTGGCAGATCACGCGTTGGCGCCATCAGGCCGGACTCACCACGCAGCTGGACGAAGATCAGGCCCGCTTCAACCTGGAGCAGACGCGGGCCCAGCTGCCGGCATTGCAGCAGGGGCTGGCGCAGTCGAAACAGCGGCTGGCGGTGCTGCTGGGGCGCGCGCCCGGCGAACTGAGCGAACTGGACCAGCCGGCCGCCATCCCGCACCTGCCCGCCACCGTGGCGGTGGGCATCCCCGCCGACACCCTGCGCCAGCGTCCCGACCTGCGCCGCGCCGAGCGGCAGCTGGCGGCGGCGACGGCGCAGGTCGGGGTGGCCAGCGCCGCCGCCTACCCCGATGTGTCGCTGTCCGGCACGCTCGGCCTGCAAGCCCTGAGCGGCGGCCGGCTGTTGCGTTCCAGCGCCGGCCTGTATGCGCTGGGCGCCAGCGTCGGCCAGGTCGTGTTCGACGCCGGCCGCGTCCGCCACAACATCGAGGTGCAGAATGCCCTGCAGCAGCAGGCGCTGCTCAATTACCAGTCCGCCGTGCTTACGGCCTTGCGCGACGTCGAGGGCGCGCTGGTGGCCTACGCCGAGGAGCAGAACCGCGGCGTGGCGCTGCGTGATGCGGTCACGGCGGCGCAAGGGGCGGCCGATCTGGCCTCGAGCCAGTACCAGGCCGGCCTGGTCGATTTCCAGGCGGTGCTCGACACCCAGCGCTCGCTGCTGTCGCTGCAGGACCAACTGAGCCAGAGCGAGGCGGCGGCGGTGTCCAACCTGGTGCGGCTTTACAAGGCGCTGGGCGGCGGCTGGGACGCGGCCGCGGCGAAAGGAGGATGATGGAGCAACCCGGCGACATGGCCAAAAAGCTCGGCCTCGACCGGCAGTCCCGCGTGGTCTCGCGCCTCCGGCGCTGGCTGCTGGTGGGGGGCATGGTCGTGGCGGCGGGGCTGGCGGCGCTGTACTGGAACAGCCGTCAGGCCACGGGCCAGCCGCGCTACCTGACGCAGGAGGTGCGCCGCGGCAGCCTGACCGTGGCCGTCTCCGCCACCGGCACGCTGCAGCCCACCAACCAGGTGGACGTCGGCAGCGAGATTTCCGGCACCATCAAGAGCGTCGAGGTCGATTACAACGACCGGGTGAAGCGCGGCCAGGTGCTGGCGCGCATCGATACCAGCAAGCTCGAGGCCCAGCTCAAGCAGAGCCTGGCGGCGCTGGCCGCCGCCCGCGCCCGGGTGCAGCAGGCGCAGGCCACCGTCAGCGAGGCCAAGGCCAAGCTGGGGCGGCTGCGCCAGGTGCAGCAGGTCAGCGGCGGCAAGGTGCCGTCGCAGTCCGAGATGGAGACCGCCCAGGCCACCTTCGAGCGCGCCGTGGCGGATGCCGCCAACAGCCGGGCCACGGTGACCCAGGGGGAAGCCACGCTGGAGGCGCAGCGCACCGACCTGGCCAAGGCGGTGATCCGCTCTCCGGTGGACGGTGTGGTGCTGAAACGCGCCGCCGAACCCGGCCAGACCGTGGCCGCCTCGTTCCAGACGCCGGTGCTGTTCACGTTGGCCGAAGACCTGACGCAGATGGAGCTGCACGTCGACGTGGACGAGGCCGACGTCGGCAAGGTGCGGGAAGGGCAGGGCGCCAGCTTCACCGTCGACGCCTACCCCGAGCGCACCTTTCCGGCGCGCCTGTCCCAGGTGCGTTTCGGCGCCAAGACCGTGGCCGGGGTGGTGACGTACGAAACCGTGCTCAAGGTGGACAACGCCGGCCTGCTGCTGCGCCCGGGCATGACCGGCACCGCCAGCATCGTGGTCGAGCAGGCGCGCGACGTGCTGCTGGTGCCCAATGCCGCGCTGCGCTTCGTGCCGCCGCAGGAAACCTCGGCGCCCGCCAGCCGCGGGCTGGTCGCCAATCTGCTGCCGCGCCCGCCGCGCCGCAGCGCCAGCCCGCCCGGCGGCAACGACAAGCAGCCCCATGTCTGGGTGCTGCAGCAGGGCCGGCTGCAGAAGGTCACGCTCAAGACCGGCATGAGCGACGGCAGCCTGACTGAGGTGAAGGGCGGGGCGCTGGCGCCGGGCCGCGCCGTGGTGGTGGACATGATCGAGGGGAAAAAGCCGTCATGACGCCCGACGGCCGCCCCCTCGTCGAGCTGCGCCGGGTCACCAAGACCTACGGCCGCGGCGCGGCGGCGATGCAGGCACTGGGCGGGATCGACATCGTCATCGCCCAAGGCGAGTTCGTGGCGGTGATGGGGCCGTCCGGCTCGGGCAAGAGCACCTGCATGAACCTGATCGGCTGTCTCGATACCCCGAGCTCCGGCAGCTACCTGTTCCAGGGGGTCGAGGTGGGCGGGCTCACGCGCGACCAGCGCGCGCTGCTGCGGCGCCACTACCTGGGTTTCGTGTTCCAGGGCTTCAACCTGCTCAACCGCACCAGCGCCCTGGAGAACATCGAGCTGCCGCTGATCTACCGCGGCGATCCCGCCGAACAGCGCCACCAGCGCGCCCGCGAGGCGCTGGCCGAGGTGGGGCTGGCGGGCTGGGAGGACCACACCCCGGGCGAACTGTCCGGCGGGCAGCAGCAGCGCGTGGCGATCGCGCGCGCCATCGTCACCCGTCCCGCGCTGCTGCTGGCGGACGAGCCGACCGGCAACCTCGACAGCGCGCGCAGCCAGGAGATCATGACCATCCTCACGCGCCTGAACCGGGAGCAGGGCATCACCATCGTGATGGTGACGCACGAACCGGACATGGCGGCGTACGCCGGCCGCACCATCCATTTTCGCGACGGCCTGGTGGTGCCGGCAGCGGAGCGCGCACACCAGGGAGGCGGGTGATGCTCTGGAACGCCTTCGCCCTGGCCCTGCGCGAGATCCGCCGCAACGTGCTGCGCTCCTTCCTCACCATCCTCGGCATCGTCATCGGCGTGGCCGCGGTGATCATCATGGTGACGCTCGGCGGCGGCGCCACGCTGCAGGTCACCCAGCAGATCGCCAGCCTCGGCAGCAACCTGCTCATCATCAGCCCGAGCCGGCGCCTCGGCCCGGGGCAGAACGTCGGCGCGGCGCTGTTCAGCGTCGGCGACGCCCAGGCGTTGGTGCGCGAGATACCGGCGCTGGCCGCGGTGGCGCCGATGGCGTCGCGCTCGCTGACGGTGGTGTACGGGCACGCCAACTGGTCGACCCAGGTGATCGGCACCAGCAACGAGTACTTCACCGTGCGCAACCTCACGCTGCGCAGCGGGCGCCGCTTTTCCGACAGCGAGCTGCGCGCCGGCGCGCCGGCCTGCATCATCGGCCAGACCGTGCGCGACAAGCTGTTCGGCCGGCAGGATCCGTTGGGCGAACGCATCCGCGTGCAGGGCATCGCCTGCAGCGTGGTCGGCCTGCTCGAGCCCAAGGGGCAATCCGCCATGGGCAGCGACCAGGACGACCTGGCGATCATGCCGCTGCGCGCCTACCAGCGCCGCATCGCCGGCAACCAGGACGTCAACCAGCTCCAGGTGTCGGTGCGCGAGGGCACATCCACCAGCCGCGCCCAGCAGGACATCGAACACCTGATGCGCGAGCGGCGCCATCTCTCCGCCAACGAGGAAAGCAATTTCAACGTCATGGACATGAAGGAGATCAGCAAGATGCTGACCTCCACCACCGAGGTCCTGACTGCGCTGCTCGGCGCCGTGGCGGCGGTCAGCCTGCTGGTGGGCGGCATCGGCATCATGAACATCATGCTGGTGTCGGTGACCGAGCGCACGCGCGAGATCGGCATCCGGCTCGCCATCGGCGCGCTGGAGCGGGAGGTGTTGCTGCAGTTCCTGGTGGAGGCGGCGGTGCTGTCGTCGCTGGGCGGGCTGATCGGGATCGCACTGGCGCTGGTGGCTTCGGCGGTGCTGGCCGCGCTGCTCAACGTGCCGTTCGTGTTCAACGCCACCATCGTCGCCGTGGCGTTCGTCTTTTCCGCTACGGTGGGGCTGGTGTTCGGTTATTTCCCGGCGCGCAAGGCGGCGCGGCTCGACCCGATCGAGGCGCTGCGCCACGAATGAAGCGGGCGCACCGCGCCGCCAGACGGGGTCAGCCCGTGCGCAGCCACAGCAGCAGGCCGGTGAGCGCGGCGCCCAGGTGCAACCAGGCGCGCCAGCGGAAGGCGCGGGCACCGTCATGGGATGACAAGGTGGTGATCAGGTAGGGCCGGCCGTCGGCCGGACGCTGCAGGTGCAGCGTGAGCGGCGTGGCGGCGAACTCCTGCTGCCGTTGCCGCACCTCGCGTTCGGCGGCGGCACGCGCCGCCAGCCACTCGCGCTCGTCGATGCCGCCGCTGCGGTCGAGGTCGAAGCGGCGCAGCAGCGCCGGTTGGTCGCGCTTCCACTCTGCCAGCAGGGCGGCGACGTCACGCCGCGGGTCGGCGGCGGCATCGCCGCCGATGGCGACCAACTCCCCGATCACGTACAGAGGGTCGCCGTCGGCGATCCATTCCTCGCAGCACAGATAGTCCTGATCGTGCCAGCTCGCACGGTGCGCGGGATGGACCTCGGCCTGTTCCGGGTCGACCACCACCTCGCCGTGGCCGTCCTGCAGCAGGAAGGAGGCGTCGCTTTCTTGCTGCTGGGCCGGATCGAGCCGGCCGTCGCGACCGATGTAGCGGCGCTCCCAGCGGAACCAGACGCAACGCCGCCCGCTCAGCGAGCTGTAGAGCGGGGCGCGCTCATGGCTGCGCGCGCAACCGAACAGCTCGACGTAACCCTGCGCCACCGCGCCGGCGCGCGACGTGGGGGTATCGGCGATCACCCGGTAACGGCGGTAATTGAGCCACCATGCCAGCAGCCCGAAGGTGGTGCAGAGCGGCAAGCCCAGCGTGTAGAGCAGGGCTGGCTGCAGCTTGAAGCCGAGCAGCAGCGCCAAGGGATAGCCGGTGAAGCCCAGCCAGCCATGGCTGGTCAGCCGGTAAATCAGCCGCTTCTTCACTTAACGCTGGAACAGGGCGGTCAGGTCGACGTCGCGCGTCTCGGCGGCGGCAAAGCGCAGCGGCGTGGCCGGGCGGAATCCGCACAGCCGGGCGATGAACACGTCGGGGAACTGTTCGATGCGCACGTTGTTGAGGTTGACCGCTTCGTTGTAGAGTTCGCGCCGGTCGGCGATGTTTTCTTCCAGTTGGCTGATACGCTGCGCCAGGTGCGAAAACTGCTGGTCCGCCTTGAGTTCGGGGTAGGCCTCGGCCACGGCGAAGAGACGGCCGAGCAGGCCGGACAGCCCGCTCTCGAGTTCGCCGAGCCGACCCAGGTTGCCGGCCCGTGCGGCGTCCGAGATCGCGGCGCGCGCCTCCATCACCCGGGTCAACGTGGCCTGTTCGAACTGGGCGTACTGGCGGCACACCTCCACCAGCTTGGGCAATTCGTCGTGGCGCTGCTTGAGCAGCACGTCGATGTTGGCCCAGCACTTGCCGACCTGGTGCTTGAGGCCGACCAGCGCGTTGTAGAGGATGGCGGCGTACAGCAGCGGCAGGGCGAGCAGCAGCAAGAACAGGATCAGTTTCATGTTTTCCATCCAGTCGGGAAATTCAACGATGTCATTGGCAGTATGGCATGACGTTGCGCTGACGCGCAGCGCGGACGAGGAGGTGTCATGGCGCGTCTGAGCATCATCGGTGCCGGGCGTCTGGGGCGCACGCTGGGACGCCTGGCACACGATGCCGGTTACGCCGTGGTCGACGTGCTGTGCCGCGACGCGGCGCACGCCGCCGAGGCGCTCGCCTTCATCGGCGCCGGTCGCGCCGTCACCGAGCTGGCACAGCTGGCCCCGGCCGAACTCTACCTGCTGGCGGTACCGGATGCGGCGATCGCCACCACGGCGCAAGGCCTGGCCGACGCCGGCGTGGTGCCGCCCGGGACGCTGGTGTTTCACGCCAGCGGCGCCGGTGAGGCGGGCCTGCTGGCCCCGCTGACGGCGCGAGGCGTGCGCATCGGCAGCCTGCACCCGGCCTTTTCCTTCGCCGAGCCGGCGCGCGCCGTGGCGGGCTTCGGCGGCACGCTGTGCGCGCTGGAAGGGGAGGAAAGTGTCTGCGCCGAACTGGAAGGGTTGGCCGAAGCCCTCGGCGCCCGGCCGTTCCGGCTCGCTCCGGGTGGCAAGGCGGCCTATCACGCCGCGCTGTCGATGGCATCCAACTACCTGGTGACGCTCAACGCGCTGGCCTTGCAGGTGGCGGCCGGGGCCGGCATCGAGCCACTCGTGGCGTCGCAGCTGGTGGGCGGGCTGATGCGCCAGACGCTCGATAACACCCTGGCACTGGGACCGGCGGCGGCGCTCACCGGCCCCATCGTGCGCGGCGACGCCGGCACCGTGGCGCGGCATCTCGCGGTCATCGACGACGCGCTGTGCGCCGACGCCTACCGTGCCATGGGGCGGGCGACGCTGCGGCTGGCTGGGGAGCGGCTGGAGGAGGCGGCGCGGGCAGAACTGGCGAGGCTGCTAGACTCCCCGAGTTGAGACGGAGCGGCGCCGTCGCTGAACGATGGCCTGGTCGATTGTATGCCTGCCGGGCCAAGTCCACGCTGCAGTACCTGTGGCGATCGCTGGAAATGGAGAACGTGGTGAAGCGGGGTGGGGGATAACAAAAACCGGCCGACGATGTCGGCCGGTTTCAGGCTGCTGACAAAGTGCTTTGATACGTTAGCGCTCAGCCGGCGTGGACCACGAACAGCGCCGGGCGCTTGTGGAAGTCCGGCGCCTCCTTCGGCCAGTCCTTGACGCGGCGGCTGACGATGGTCTGGCTGGGCAGCGTCAGGTCGGCCGCCACACACAGCCGGGTCGCCGGGCTCAGCGTCTCGCGCAGCTGTTGCAGCAAGGCGTTGTTGCGGTACGGCGTCTCGATGAAGATCTGCGTCTCGTTGCGCTGGCGCGAACGCTGTTCCAGCTCCTTCACCACCTTGGCGCGCTCGGCGGCGTCCACCGGCAAATAGCCGTGGAAGGCGAAGCACTGGCCGTTGGCGCCGGACGCCATCAGCGCCAAGAGGATCGACGACGGCCCGATCAACGGCTCCACGCGGTAGCCCTTCTCGTGCGCCAGCGCCACCAGTTGCGCGCCGGGGTCGGCCACCGCCGGGCAGCCGGCCTCCGACACCAGTCCCAGGTCGAGCCCTTCGGCCAACGGCTGCAGCAGCGCCGCCACCTCGGCCGGCTTGGTGTGCTCGTTCAGCGTCGACAGCGTCAGCTCGCGGATCGGCGTGGTCACGCCGAGCGCCTTCAGGTGCTTGCGCGCGGTCTTTTCCGCCTCCACCACGAAATGGGTGAGATGAATCATGCGGGCGCGCTCCGGCTCCGGCAACCACGGCGTGGCCTCGTCGCCGAGCGGAGTGGGGATCAGGAACAGGGTGCCGGCCATCACAGGATCTCCACGCCTTCGTCGCCGAGCATCGTCACCAGCTCGAACAGCGGCACGCCGATCAGCGAGTTGGGGTCGTCCGACTCGATGCGCGCGATCAACGCGCCACCCAGCCCCTCGCTCTTGGCCGCGCCGGCGCAGTGCAGCGCGTCCGGCTCACGTGTCAGATAGTGGCGAATCTGGGTCTCGGAGAGCTCGCGCAGTGTCACCCGCGTCAGGCCCACCGCCTCCTGCACCCGGCCGGTGGCGCTGTTCACCAGCGCCAGCGCGGAGTGGAACAGCACGGTGCGGCCGCTCATCCATTTGAGCATCTCCACGCCGCGCTCGAATTCGAGCGGCTTGCCGATCTGCTGGCCGTCGAGCAGCGCCACCTGGTCCGAGCCGATGATCAGCGCTTCGGGAAAGCGCCCGGCGAGCGATTCGGCCTTGGCGCGCGCCAGCCGGGTGGCGGTCAAGAGCGCTGTCTCATTGGGCAGCGGGGTTTCGTCGCAATGCGGCGCCACGGCCTCGAACGGCAGGCCCAGGCGCGCGATGATCTCGCGGCGGTAGGGAGAGGTGGAAGCGAGGACAATCTGCATGGTGTGAATGCTTGATTCTTTTGACAAATCGGGGAGGCGAATTATATCATGCGAGGTTTATGTCTAAACCGATTTTGATCGATCCGCTGAAGTTTGCCCGCGAGGGCCGCTCGCAGACTGGCACCTTGGCCATCTCGGCGCTGGATTCGCGCATACACGACGACCTGTCCGATACGGACGGCGAGGTAAAGTATACCCTCTCCGGCCACGTCGACCCGTTGCGTCGTGCCGTGCTCCGGCTCACGCTCGACGCCACGATTTCCGTGCGCTGTCCGCGTTGCCTCTCCAGCATGCCGTACGTGCTCAAGACCGACTCCTCGATGACGCTGTTCACCGACGAGGAAAAGCTCGAGGCGGCCTGCGAGGCCGACGAAACGCTCGATGCCATCATGGCCGAGCCGGAGTTGGACGTGGTTCGGCTGGTCGAAGACGAAATCATCATGGGCTTGCCGCTATCGCCGAAACACGACGATTGCGGTACGGATGCTCTCGCGCGCGCCAAGACCGACAAGCCGAATCCGTTCGCGGTGCTGGCGGCGCTCAAGGGCACCAAGTCCGAGTAAACCGGATTCGTGTAATAGAATCTACTTGAAATTCTTAGGAGTTGACCATGGCCGTTCAACAGAACAAAAAGTCCCCGTCCAAGCGTGGCATGCACCGCGCCCACGATTTCCTGATCGCCCCGGCGCTGGCCGTTGAGCCGACCACCGGCGAAGCCCACCTGCGTCACCACATCAGCCCGAACGGCTTCTACCGTGGCCGCAAGGTCGTCAAGACCAAGGGCGAGTAATCGCTTTTTCTCCGCATAAACTTTACCTGTCAAACAACGACAGGTAGGTTTCACCACCGTACACGTTGATGACTATCACCGTAGCGGTTGATGCAATGGGCGGTGACGTTGGCCTCAAGGTCACCGTCCCGGCATCGATCCAGTTTCTCCAAGACCATCCCGACGCACGACTCATTCTTGTAGGTGACCAGACCGCCCTTGAGGCGGAATTGGCGCTGCATGGCTCCGTCGCGCGCGACCGTCTGCGCCTCCACCACGCATCCCAGGTGGTGGGCATGGACGAATCGCCGCAGCTGGCCATGAAGAACAAGAAAGATTCGTCGATGCGGGTCGCGATCAACCTCGTCAAAGAAGGCGAGGCGCAGGCGGCTGTGTCGGCCGGCAATACCGGTGCCCTGATGGCCACCGCGCGCTTCGTACTCAAGACCATTCCCGGCATCGACCGCCCGGCCATCGCCAAGCTCTTGCCCACCAGCAAGGGCACCAGCTGCATGCTGGACCTGGGGGCCAACGTCGACTGCACGCCGGCGCAACTGCTGCAATTCGGCATCATGGGCTCCGAACTAGTGTCCAGTCTGTCGGGCAAGGCCAACCCCACGGTAGGCCTGCTCAACATCGGCTCCGAAGACATCAAGGGTAACGAGACCGTCAAGCAAGCCGCCGAACTGTTGAAAGACGCCGCGCTGAACTTTTACGGCAACGTCGAAGGCAACGACATCTACCGTGGCACGGTGGATGTGGTAGTCTGCGACGGATTTACCGGCAACGTGGCGCTCAAGACCTCCGAAGGTCTGGCGCACATGATTGCCTCTTTCCTGCGCGAAGAATTCACCCGAAGCTGGTGGACACGGCTGTGTGCGCTGGCCGCCATGCCGGTCCTGAACCACTTCAAGAAACGGGTGGATGCCCGCCGCTACAACGGCGCGAGCCTGCTGGGCTTGCGCGGCATCGTGGTGAAAAGCCACGGCGGCACCGACGCGCTGGGATTCCGGTACGCGCTGGAACAGGCTTGCGAGGAAGCCGGCTCCAGCGTGATTGCTCACATCGCCGAGCGGGTTGCCGAGCAACTACAACACATCAAGCAATCCGAGGCAGCAGCGAACTGAGACACATGGCCTATTCACGCATTCTCGGCACCGGCAGCTACCTGCCGCCGACCGTGCTTACGAATGCGATGCTGGCTGAGCGCATTGATACTAGTGACGAGTGGATCGTCTCCCGCACCGGTATCAGTGCCCGCCACATCGCCGACGAGCAGGAAACCACCAGCGATCTCGCGCTCAAGGCGGCTCAGGCTGCGCTTGCCGACGCGGGCGTCGCCGCCGACGAAATCGACCTCATCGTGGTGGCGACCACCACCCCCGACATGGTCTTCCCCAGCACCGCCTGCCTGCTGCAGGAAAAGCTGGGCGTGCACGGTTGCGCCGCATTCGACGTGCAGGCGGTGTGCGCCGGCTTCATGTATGCGCTGATCACGGCCAACAACTACATCAAGTCCGGCATGGCCAAGAAGGCGCTGGTGGTCGGGGCCGAGGTGATGTCGCGCATCCTCGACTGGCAAGACCGCCGCACCTGCGTTCTGTTCGGCGACGGCGCCGGCGCCGTGGTGCTGGGCGAGTCGGACGAACCCGGCATCCTGCACGCCAAGCTGGCCGCCGACGGCCGCTACAAGGACATCCTGAACACCCCGGCGCAGATCGCCGATGGCAAGATCCAGGGCATGCCCTACCTGCACATGGACGGGCCGGCGGTCTTCAAGTTTGCCGTCAAGGCGCTGTCGGACATCGCCGAGAAGACGCTGGGCGAGGTCGGCATGAGCAAGGACCAGGTCGACTGGCTGGTGCCGCATCAGGCCAACCTGCGCATCATCGAATCCACCGCCAAGCATCTCGGCCTGCCGATGGAGCGCGTGGTGGTGACGCTGCCCGAGCAAGGCAACACCTCGGCCGCCTCGATCCCGCTGGCGCTCGACGCCGCGGTGCGCGACGGCCGCATCAAGCGTGGCCAGACCGTGATGCTGGAAGGCATCGGCGGCGGTTTCGCCTGGGGCGCGGTACTGCTCACCTTCTGATGACACAAGCACGCCAAGGCGTGCGCCGTCCCGGAATTGACGCGATCGGCGTCGGGACGGCGCCCCTTGGCGTTCATCGTTCCTGACGTTTTCTTGGGAGATTCACCATGTCGTTTGCCTTCGTTTTCCCGGGGCAAGGCTCGCAAAGCCTCAACATGATGGACGGTTTCGCCGACCTGCCGGTCGTGAAGCAGACTTTCGACGAAGCTTCCGCCGTGCTCGGTGACGATCTGTGGGCCATGCTCAAGGCCGAATCGGCCGACGCCATCAACGCCACCGTCAACACCCAGCCGCTGATGCTGGCCGCCGGCGTCGCCACCTGGCGCGCCTGGCAGGCCGTCGGCGGTGCGCTGCCGGTCGCCGTGGCCGGCCACAGCCTGGGCGAATACAGCGCGCTGGTCGCCGCCGGGGCGCTGAGCTTCGCCGATGCCGTCAAGCTGGTGCGCCTGCGCGCCCAGGCGATGCAGGAAGCCGTACCGGCGGGCGAGGGTGCGATGGCGGCCATTCTCAACCTGTCCGACGACGACATCCGCGCCGCCTGCGCCGAAGCCGCGCAGGGCGAGGTGGTGGAAGCGGTCAACTTCAACTCGCCGGGCCAGGTGGTGATCGCCGGGGCCAAGGCCGCCGTGGAGCGCACCATGGAGCTGTGCAAGGCCAAGGGCGCCAAGCGCGCGCTGCCGCTGCCGGTATCGGTGCCGTCGCACTGCGCGTTGATGAAGCCGGCCGCCGAGCGTCTCGCCGCGGCCCTGGCCGAGGTGGAGATCAAGGCACCGTCGATTCCGGTGCTGCACAACGCCGACGTGGCGAGCTACAGCGATCCGGCACAGATTCGCGACGCGCTGGTGCGCCAGCTCTACAGCCCGGTGCGCTGGACCGAAACGGTGCAGAAACTGGCTGCCGACGGCGTGCTGCAACTGGCCGAATGCGGCCCGGGCAAGGTGCTGGCCGGGCTTGCCAAGCGCATCGACGGCAACGTCAAGGGCTTGGCGCTGACCGATGCCGCAGCGCTGCAAGCGGCTTGCGAAGAGCTGAAATAACGCGATCTGCGGTAAAAAAGAGACACTTCTCCGTCGCCGTGTCATTCCGGCGGTGGGGCATTTCGAGGAGAAAGTTGATGAGTCTGCAGGGTAAAGTGGCGCTGGTGACCGGCGCGTCCCGCGGCATCGGTGCGGCGATTGCCGAAGCACTGGCCGCCGAGGGAGCCAAAGTCATCGGCACCGCCACCTCCGAGGCAGGGGCCGCCGCCATCGGCGAGCGCCTGGCGGCGCAAGGCGGCGTGGGCATGGTGCTCAACGTCGGTGAAGAAGGGGCCATCGAGGCGCTGGTCGACACCATCGCCAAGGAATACGGCGATATCGCCATCCTGGTCAATAACGCCGGCATCACCCGCGACGGTCTCTTGATGCGCATGAAGGACGAGGACTGGGACGCCATCATGGACACCAACCTGCGCTCGGTGTTCAAGGCCTCCAAGGCCGTGCTGCGTGGCATGATGAAGGCGCGCTGGGGCCGCATCGTCAACATCGCTTCGGTGGTGGGCGCGATGGGCAACGCCGGCCAGACCAACTACGCGGCCGCCAAGGCCGGCATCATGGGCTTCACCAAGTCGATGGCGCGTGAAGTGGGCAGCCGTAACATCACCGTCAACTGCGTGGCGCCGGGCTTCATCGACACCGACATGACCCGCGCACTGCCGGAAGCGCAGCGCGAGATGCTGGTGCAGCAGATCGCCCTGGGCCGCCTCGGCGACGCCAAGGACATCGCCGATGCCGTGGGCTTTTTGGCATCGGATCGCGCGGCCTACATCACCGGCCAGACATTGCATGTGAATGGTGGCATGCTGATGCCCTAATCCGCCTGTTCGCGGGCGGTTAAAGCATTTAGGTAGGCTACTCTAAATTTTTTTTGTAGAATACTCGGGTTTTGTTATCCCGAATCAGAAAGGTAAAGGGTTAATACAAATGGAAAACATTGAACAGCGCGTCAAGAAGATCGTTGCCGAACAACTGGGTGTGAACGAAGCCGAAGTGAAAATCGAATCTTCCTTCGTCGACGATCTGGGCGCTGACTCCCTGGATACCGTTGAACTGGTGATGGCTCTGGAAGAAGAGTTCGAATGCGAAATTCCGGATGAAGAAGCCGAGAAGATCACCACCGTTCAGCAAGCGATTGACTTCGTCAACGCTCATCTGAACAAGTAATTTTTTTCGCTGTACCCAGGGACCTCTGCCCGATAGCGCCATGCGCTCGCAGCAGAGGTCCTTTTTGTTGGCGACTTCGAAACGGGTGTCATGTGCGCCCCGGTTTTGTCTGATCTGGGTGCGGCCGTTTCGAAACAATCGGGAGAACGCCCTCCCTGCCTTTGCGGAGAAAGCCCCGTGACCAAACGTAGAGTAGTAGTAACCGGCCTTGGCCATGTGTCCCCGATTGGCAACGATGTTGCCTCCGGCTGGGCCAACCTGCTGGCCGGCAAGTCCGGCATCGGCACCATCACCCGTTTCGACGCCAGCGACCTGGCGTGCCAGATCGCCGGTGAGGTGAAAGATTTCAACATCGGCGACTACATCGCGCCGAAGGATGCACGCCGCATGGACGTGTTCATCCATTACGGCATCGCCGCGGCCTTCCAGGCCATCGCCGATGCCGGGCTCGAGGACGTTCCCGATCTCGACAAGACCCGCGTCGGCGTCAACATCGGTTCCGGCATCGGCGGCCTGCCGCTGATCGAGGAAACCGGCGTGGCCCTGATGGAAGGTGGTCCGCGCAAGATCGGCCCGTTCTTCATCCCGGGTTCGCTGGTCAACCTGATCGCCGGCCACGTGTCGATCTTCAAGGGCTACCAGGGGCCGACCTACGGCATCGTTTCCGCCTGCACCACCGGCGCGCACTGCATCGGTGACGCCGCGCGCCTGATCCAGTACGGCGACGTCGACGTGATGGTGGCCGGTGGTGCCGAAGGCGCGATCTCGCGTCTGGGCATCGGCGGTTTTGCCGCGATGAAGGCATTGTCGACGCGCAACGACGATCCGTCCACCGCCTCCCGTCCGTGGGACAAGGGCCGTGACGGTTTCGTGATGGGCGAGGGCGCCGGTGTGCTGGTGCTGGAAGAGTACGAACACGCCAAGAAGCGTGGCGCCCGCATTTATGCCGAGCTGATCGGCTTCGGCATGAGTTCGGACGCGCACCACATCACCGCGCCGAACAGCGAAGGCCCGGCCCGTGGTGTGAAGAACGCGCTGCGCGATGCCGGTGTTAACCCGGACGAGGTGGACTACGTCAATGCGCACGGTACTTCCACGCCGCTGGGGGATGCCAACGAGACTACCGCCCTGAAGCTGGCTTTCGGCGATCACGCCAAGAAGCTGGTGGTGAACTCGACCAAGTCGATGACCGGTCACCTGCTGGGTGGCGCCGGTGGCGTCGAGGCGCTGTACTCGGTGCTGGCGCTGTACAACCAGGTGTCGCCGCCGACCATCAACCTGTTCGAACAGGATGTCGAGGGCGGTTGCGATCTGGACTACGTCGCCAACACCGCGCGCGAGATGCCGATCAATGTGGCGATCTCCAACTCCTTCGGCTTCGGCGGCACCAACGGCACGCTGGTCTTCAAGCGCGTCTGAGCGTCCTGAAGCGTCATTGACAGCCGAAACCGCTGCGTTACACTCGCAGCGGTTTTTCTTTTTTCGGCCAACGTCGTCCCGACGCGGGCCCAGGACCGGTCATGTTTACCGAACGACTCGATGTTTCCCCCGATCTGCTGGCGCTGCACGCCGCCGACCGGGCCCGTTTCCCCTACCTGCTGATGTCTTCTGGCGAGCAGGGCTGGGACATGCTGTTCGCCCTGCCGGGCGAGACCCGGCTGTTTTACGACGGCGAGGGCGGCGCGTTTCTCGACGCGGTGCGCGCCATCACGCCGCAGCCGGTGGACAACCCGCACTGCCTGCCCTTCGTCGGCGGCTGGTTCGTGTTTCTCGGCTACGACCTGCTGTCGGAGTTCGAGCCCAGCGTGCCGGCCGGGGTGCCGGACAGCTTCCCGCTGGCGGCGCTGGCACGCGTGCCGGCGGCGGTGCTGCTCGACCGCGCGGCCGGCCAAGGCTGGCTGGTGGCGGAAAGCGCTGAGGCGTTGGCGGAACTGCGCGCCAGGGTCGGGGCCGTGGCGCCGTTCACGCCGCGCCCGGTGGCGCTGCAAAGCCTGACGGAGGACGACCCGAGCTGGTACACCGACGCCGTGGTGCGGCTCAAGCGCTACATCGTCGAAGGCGACGTGTTCCAGGTCAACATCTCGCGCGGCTGGCGCGCCACGCTGGCCGAATCGGTGCGCGCCGCCAACCTGTTCGCCGCGCTGCGCCGCGCCAACCCGGCGCCGTTCTCGGCGCTGGCCGATTTCGGCACGGCGCAGATCGTCAGCTCGTCGCCGGAGCGGCTGGTGCGGGTCCGGGACGGCTGGGCCGAGACGCGGCCGATCGCCGGCACCCACCCGCGCTCGCCCGACCCGGCGGAGGACGCCGCGCTGAAACAGCGCCTGATCTCCAGCACCAAGGAGCGCGCCGAGCACGTCATGCTGATCGACCTCGAGCGCAACGACCTCGGCCGCATCAGCCAGCCCGGCACGGTGGAGGTGAACGAGCTGATGGCGGTGGCCAGCTACGCCTACGTGCACCACATCGAATCCAACGTGCGCGGCCGGCTGCGCCCCGAGGTGACGCCGGCCGAGGTGCTGCGCGCGCTGTTCCCCGGCGGCACCATCACCGGCTGCCCCAAGGTGCGCACCATGCAGATCATCCGCGAGCTGGAAGCCGGCGCGCGCCGCGCCTACACCGGCAGCCTGGGCTACCTCAACCGCGACGGCAGCATGGACCTGAACATCCTGATCCGCACCTTCATGCAGGAAGGGCAGCAGCTGCGCTTCCGCGCCGGCGGCGGCATCGTGGCCGACTCCGACCCCGAGCGCGAGCTGCAGGAGACGCGCCACAAGGCGCGCGGCCTGCTGCGCGCGCTGGGCGTGGAGCAGGGCTGATGGCGATGCTGATCGACGGTGCGCCGGGCGAGCAGGTCTCGGCGCTCGATCGCGGCCTGGCCTACGGCGACGGCGTGTACCGCACGCTGGAGCTGTTGGCCGGCCGGCCCCGGCTGTGGCGCTGGCAATGGCAAAGGTTGGCCGAAGACTGCGCACGGCTGGCCCTGCCGCTGCCGGACGAGCATCTGCTCCTGGCCGAACTGGCGCAGGCCGCGACCGGTCTGGAGCGTGCGGTAGCCAAGATCGTGCTGACGCGCGGCGTCGGGCGGCGCGGTTACGCCATGCTGGCCGACGCGGTGCCGACGCGCCTCGTGTCGGCATCTCCCTGGGCCGGCTATCCGGTCGAACTGGCGGAGCAGGGGGTGACGGTACGGCGGTGCGAGCTGCGCCTCGGGCTGCAGCCACGCCTGGCCGGCATCAAGCATCTCAACCGGCTGGAAAACGTGCTGGCGCGCTCGGAATGGAGCGACCCGACGATCCACGAGGGGCTGCTGCTGGACAGCGAGGGCTATCTGGTCGAGGGCACCATGAGCAATCTGTTCCTGCTGCGCGGCGGCGAACTCGCCACGCCCTTGCTCGACCGCAGCGGCGTGGCCGGTGCGCTGCGCGCCTGGGTGCTGGACAACGCCCCAGCGCTCGGCCTGGCGGTGCGTGAGGCACGCCTGACGCTGGCCGATCTCGACGCCGCCGAGGCGGTGTTCCTGTGCAACAGCCTGATCGGAATCTGGCCGGTGGTGCGGCTGGGGGAGCGGACCTGGCCGATCCCGCAAGCCTTGCGGGCGCTCACGGCACAGCTCGCGGCGGCGGCCTGAAAAGCACACACGATCGTGGCGCGGAGCGCGCCAGGCTCCTGCTGCGATGCACTTCGTGGTATTCCGCCCCTCCGATCTTTCGCCAACGGCTTGGCGCTGCACGGTTTCACGCGGCGCCGCTCAGGGTTCCGGGCCTGCTTCGTCCAGAGGCTGGAACCATTCGGCGTGGCGGGGGCCGCTCAAGGCCGCGATGCTATGGCGTTGCTCGGCTTCGGCCAACGTGGCGGCAAATACCGCGTCGTCGGCGATTCCTTCGTAAACCTCCATCCAGGTAGTGGGGTCGTCGCGCCGGCGCAGCAGCCGCGCGCTCACCCCGCAGCGCGCGCACAGCTCCTGCTGCAGCGCCTGCACCGTCTGGTATAGCCTGGCGTCGGGCACGGCGACCTGGTAGTACAGGTACAGCGAATGCGTCATGGTGTTCTCCCCGGGATGTTGAATCGACCTTTGCTCGGCAGCCGCCCGGCAAAATCGCTTATGATAGCCCCTTTACCATAGTTCACACGCCGCGCCGGCCTGCCGGAGCGGTCTTGCCGGGTTGAAGGGGAAAAACGGTGCAGCAAGGCATCAAGACCTTGGTGGTGGTCGGAGTCGGTCTGATCGGCGGCTCGTTTGCGCTGGCGCTCAAGCGCGCCGGCCTGGTGGAGCGCGTGATCGGCGTCGGCCGCACGCTGGAGAATCTGCAGCGCGCCCTGCAACTGGGCGTGGTGGACGAGATCAGCCAGGACATCGCCGACGCGGTGACGCAGGCGGACATGGTGCTGCTCGCCACCCCGGTCGGGCAGATGGGGGCACTGTTGGCGGCCATGGCCGACACCTTGCCGGCGCACACCATCGTCACCGACGCCGGCAGCACCAAGAGCGACGTGGTCGCGCTGTTCCGCCAGCACCTGCCGCGGCAGCTGGCGCGTTGCGTGCCGGCCCACCCGATCGCCGGCTCCGACCTGTCCGGCGCCGTCGCCGCCCAGTACGGCCTGTACGAAAACCGCAAGGTGGTGCTGGCGCCGCTGGCCGAAACCGGCGCCGACGCTAGCGGGCTGGTGAGCCGCCTGTGGCAGGCTTGCGGTGCCAAGGTGCACGTGATGAGCGCCGCCGAGCACGACGCGGTGTTCGCCGCCGTCAGCCATCTGCCGCATCTCTTGGCCTTTGCCTACGTCGACATGATCGCCGGCAAGGACGACGCCGCGAGCTGCTTCGACTTCGCCGCCACCGGCTTTCGCGACTTCACCCGTATTGCCGGCAGTCATCCGGAAATGTGGCGCGACATCAGCCTGGCCAACCGCGCGGCGCTGCTGAGCGAGCTCGACGATTACCGTGCGGCGCTCGACCGGTTGCATGCCCTGTTGGCGGCAGGCGACGGTACCGGTCTGGCCGAGGTGTTCGACACCGCGCGCGCGGCACGCGTGGCGTGGAATCAGCGCTTCATGCGCCAGGGATAGGCCATGCAAGAAAGGGCAAGAACAATGACGATCTGGGTGGATGCCGATGCCTGTCCGGTGGTAGTGAAGGACATCCTGTACCGCGCCGCGGACCGTACCGCCACGGCGCTGGTGCTGGTGGCCAACCGGCTGCTCGCCACGCCACCGTCTGCGCATATCCGCACGGTACAGGTGCCGGCCGGGTTCGACGTCGCCGACAACTACATCGCGCAGCAGGTCGAGGTGGGGGATATCGTGATCACCTCCGACATTCCGCTCGCCGCCCAGGTGGTGGAGCGGGGGGCGCTGGCGCTCAACCCGCGCGGCGAGCTGTACAGCGACGCCAGCATCCGCGAGGCGCTGGCCCTGCGCAACTTCATGACCGAGCTGCGCGACAGCGGCGTCGCCACCGGCGGCCCGGCTCCCTTCGGCCAACGTGAGCGCCAGGCCTTCGCCGCCCAGCTCGACCGGCTGCTGGCAAGGCGGCGCTAGCGCTCCTGCGGCAGGGCGGCGCGGATCACCCCTTCCTTGTCGGCCGGCTGCCAGCCGTCTGGCTTCAATATCTTGCCGTCGGCACGCCGCCGCACCTGGCCGTCGACGCATTTGCGCAGGTTGGCGGCGTGGATTTCCCGCGCCATCTCGGCCACCGGCAGGCCCTGCGACAGCAACAGCCCGGTCAACACGTTCATCACGTCCACCCCTTCGGCGGCGAGCTCCGCCATGCGTCGCACGCGCTCGGCCTCGTCCACGCCAGCCAGCGCCTTGTACTCGGCGAGTGCCTGCCAGAATTCGGCCAGTTCCTCGCGTAGCATGGTTTCCCATAAGGTCAGGTCGGCCGGCTGCGGCGTCGGCTGGGCGGGCGGGGTCAGGTCGAAGCGCTGCATAAACTCGCGGCGCAGGGCGAAGAAGTCGGTCATGGCGTTGAAGTCGCGGGTGTTGATCAATATATTGTCATCGATTTGCCTGCCGATAACAATATAAGGTGTTTCGGCATGAAAAAAGCGCCCGCTGGCGGGCGCTTTGCGTGCCGACGCGGAGGCGCTCAGTGCGTCAGCGAGGCCAGCACCTCGAAGTAATCGGGGAAGGTCTTGGCGACGCACTTGGGGTCGTTGATCACCACCGGAGTGCCCATCAGCGCCACCAGCGAGAAGCACATCGCCATGCGGTGGTCGTCGTAGGTGTCGATCTCGGCGTTGGGCGTCAGCGCCGCCGGCGGGGTGATGCGGATGTAGTCACGGCCTTCTTCCACCGTGGCGCCGACCTTGCGCAGCTCGGTGGCCATCGCCGACAGGCGGTCGGTTTCCTTGACGCGCCAGCTCTCCACGTTGCGGATGGTGGTGGTGCCGTCGGCCGCCAGCGCCGCCACGGCGATGGTCATCGCGGCGTCGGGGATGTGGTTGAGGTCGACGTCGAGCGCCTTGAGGCCGCCGGCCGGGGCGCTGGCCTCGATCCAGTTGTCGCCCATGCTGATGGTCGCGCCCATCTCGCGCAGGGTGTCGGCAAACTTCACGTCGCCCTGGATGCTGTCGCGACCGACGCCTTCCACCCGCACCGGTCCGCCGGCGATGGCGCCGGCAGCAAGGAAGTAGGAGGCGCTGGAGGCGTCACCCTCGACATGGATCTCGCCCGGCGAGAGGTAGCTCTGACCGGCGGCGATGGTGAAGCGCTGCCAGCCCTGGCGCTCGACCTTGACACCGAAGCGCGCCATCAGGTTGAGCGTGATCTCGATGTAGGGTTTGGAAATCAGCTCGCCGACCACCTCGATAGTCACCGCTTCGCCGGTCAGCGGCAGCGCCATCAACAGCGCGGTGAGGAACTGGCTCGACACGTTGCCCTTGACCGGGATCACCCGGCCGGCGTCGATCGTCGCCGGGGCGATCGCCAGCGGCGGGAAGCCCGCGTTGCCGAGGTAACGGATGTCCGCGCCGGCCACGCGCAGCGCGTCGACCAGATCGCCGATCGGCCGCTCGTGCATGCGCGCCACGCCGGAAAGCTGGTACTCGCCCTGCATCAGCGCCAGCGCCGCGGTCAGCGGGCGGAAGGCGGTGCCGGCGTTGCCGAGGAACAGTTCGGCCTGTTTCACCGGAAACGCCCCGCCCACGCCGTGCACCACGAAGTCGCGGCTGTCGCCGACCTGCTCGATGGTCACGCCCAGCAGGCGCAGTGCGCCCAGCATGTGGCGGATATCGTCGGAGTCGAGTAACTCACGCACCAGCGTCTTGCCCTGGGCCAGCGCGGCCAGCAGCAGGGTGCGGTTCGAGATGCTCTTGGAGCCGGGCAGGCGGATGGTGCCCGACAGGCGGGGGGAGGGCGAAAGAAGCAGCTGTTCCATGGGATCGGATTCTTGAACGGTTCGGTCTGGGTCATCGCGGCACGACATCGGATCGTACCGCCTTCGGCACTCCACTGTACCCGTGTGGCCGCCGTCTAGGCAAACCGGGCCTGTCCGCCAGGAAGCGCTCACCGGGACGGCGCGGAAGACCTCACTGACACGGCGCGTGCCCGGTCGGTTCTTCTTCCTGCCCGCTCTTGGCCGGACGGCGCGTGGCTCGCCGCGCTATTCCCGAGCCCCGGGGCCGTGTCGGCTGAGCTAGAATGATCCCTTTTTCAGGTTCGCTTCGGCCAACCTTATTGCTCAGGTTTTTCTCGACATGACCGTACCCGTCATCACCATCGATGGACCCTCCGCCTCCGGCAAGGGCACCGTGGCCGCCCTGGTGGCCGACCAGCTCGGATTCCACTATCTCGATTCCGGCTCGCTCTACCGCTTGGTGGCCTTGCTTGCCATCCGCCGCGGCATCCCCATGGAGGACGAGGCCGCGCTGGCCGAGGCGGCGCGCCAACTGCCGGTCGCCTTTGCCGACGGCACGGTCTGGCTCGACGGCGAAGACGCCGGCGACGCCATCCGCGGCGAAGAAATCGGCATGGGTGCCTCGCGTGTCGGCGCGCTGCCGGCGGTGCGCGAAGCGCTGCTCGAGCGCCAGCGCGCCTTCCGTCAGGCACCCGGCCTGGTCACCGACGGGCGCGACATGGGCTCGGTGGTGTTTCCCTCCGCGACGCTCAAGGTTTTCCTGACCGCCAGTGCCGACGAGCGAGCCAGCCGGCGCTATAAGCAGTTGATCGGCAAGGGGGAATCTGCTAACCTTCCAAAGATTAAGCAGGACATAGTTGATCGTGATGCGCGCGATGCCGCCAGAACGGTCGCCCCCCTGCGCCAGGAGCCGGATGCCAGACTGCTTGATACCACCGAACTGACCATCGACCAAGCGGTCGAGGCAGTCGTTCAGTGGTTCAGGGAGCAACAGGCCTCCGGCCTCTAATTTTTTAGCACCCGTCTTTGCTGCATTGCAAGACGGTATCTCAACCACTAACCCGCGTGCCGCAAGGCATGCACGTGTGAGTAATCTTAATGACTACCCTCGCTATGGAAAACTTCGCCCAGCTGTTCGAAGAAAGCCTCACCCTTCACGACATGCGCGTAGGCGAAGTGATCACGGCCGAAGTTGTTGGCCTTGATTCCAACTTTGTAACCGTGAACGCCGGCCTCAAGTCCGAGTCGCTGATTCCGGTTGAAGAATTCAAGGCCGATAGCGGCGTTATCGAAGTGGCTATTGGCGACTTCGTGACCGTGGCCATTGACGCGCTGGAAAACGGCTTCGGCGAAACCAAGCTGTCGCGCGAAAAAGCCAAGCGCCTGGCCGCCTGGATCGAGCTGGAAGAAGCTCTGGAAGCCGGCACCATCATGTCCGGCCTGATCAGCGGCAAGGTCAAGGGTGGTCTGACCGTCATGGTCAACGGCATCCGCGCCTTCCTGCCGGGCTCCCTGGTTGACGTACGTCCGGTGAAAGACACCACCCCGTACGAAGGCAAGCAAGTCGAGTTCAAGGTCATCAAGCTGGACCGCAAGCGCAACAACGTGGTGGTATCCCGCCGCGCCGTGCTGGAAGAAACCCTGGGCGAAGAGCGCAAAGCTCTGCTGGAAACCCTGTGCGAAGGCGCTGTGGTTAAAGGTATCGTCAAGAACATCACCGACTACGGTGCGTTCGTTGACCTGGGTGGCATCGACGGTCTGCTGCACATCACCGACCTGGCATGGCGCCGCGTCAAGCACCCGTCCGAAGTCCTCGCCGTGGGCGACGAAGTCGAAGCCAAGGTGCTCAAGTTCGACCAGGAAAAGAACCGCGTTTCGCTGGGCCTCAAGCAGCTGGGCGACGACCCGTGGGTTGGTCTGTCCCGTCGCTACCCGTCCGGTACCCGCCTGTTCGGCAAGGTGACCAACCTGACCGACTACGGTGCGTTCGTTGAAATCGAACAAGGTATCGAAGGTCTGGTGCACGTGTCCGAAATGGACTGGACCAACAAGAACGTACACCCGTCCAAGGTGGTTCAGGTTGGCGACGAAGTCGAAGTGATGATCCTCGAGATCGACGAAGACCGCCGCCGTATCAGCCTCGGCATGAAGCAGTGCCTGGCCAACCCGTGGGACGATTTCGCTGCGACCTACAAGAAGGGCGACAAGCTGGTCGGCGCCATCAAGTCGATCACCGACTTCGGCGTGTTCGTGGGCCTGCCGGGCGGCATCGACGGCCTGGTTCACCTGTCCGACCTGTCCTGGAGCGAAACCGGCGAAGACGCCGTGCGCAAGTTCAAGAAGGGCGACGAGGTTGAAGCCGTTGTTCTGTCCATCGACGTGGAAAAAGAGCGTATCTCCCTGGGCATCAAGCAGCTCGAAGGCGATCCGTTCAACAACTACGTTGCCATGAACGACAAGGGCGCCCTGGTGAAGGGTACCGTGAAGTCGCTGGACGCCAAGGGCGCCGTGATTCAGCTGGACGGTGACGTCGAAGGCTACCTGCGCGCTTCGGAAGTGTCCCGCGACCGCGTGGAAGACATCCGCACCCACCTGAAGGAAGGTGACGAAGTTGAGGCCGTGATCATCGCTGTTGATCGCAAGAGCCGCAACATCAGCCTGTCCATCAAGGCCAAGGATGCCCAGGAAGAAGGCGCTGCCCTGCGCTCCCTGGCTGCCAGCGATGCCAACGTCAGCGCTGGTACCACCAGCCTGGGCGCGCTGCTGAAAGCCAAGCTGTCTTCGGGCAACAACGCTGAGTAATGGCATCATGACCAAATCTGAGCTGATTGCCAGGCTGGCGGAACATCTTGCCGAGCGCAATTCTCAGTTGGTCTACAAGGATGCTGAGCTGGCCGTCAAGACCATCCTGGATGCGATGGCCGGCAGCCTGGCCACCGGGCAGCGCATCGAAATCCGCGGCTTCGGTAGTTTCGATCTGAACTACCGGCCGCCGCGGGTCGGGCGCAACCCGAAGTCGGGCAGCAGCGTCTCGGTTCCTGAGAAGTTTGTGCCGCATTTCAAGGCGGGCAAGGAACTGCGCGAACGGGTTGATCTCGCGCTGCTTGCCCAGGAGCAGGTCTGAAAGGCCTGCCCTTGCTGTCTTACCAGCCCAAGCAAAGCGCCGCTCATTGCGGCGCTTTTTCGTTGCCGCCTCCCGCGCGGCTTGGGTTGTGTCAGCCAATCGTTTAAACTTGCACTCCGGCTTACTCCTTACCCCGAGAAAAACCATGCGCTACGTGCTGCGTATCATCGAACTTGTCCTCTTGGTGCTGCTGATCGCCGTGACGGTGCAGAACAGCCATCAGGTCGATTTCAAGCTGTTCTTTGGACAGGTCTGGAGCGCGCCGCTGATCGTGTTTCTGCTGGTGTTTTTCATTGCCGGAGCAGCGGTCGGCCTGTTGGCGACCCTGTCCTACTACCTGCGCCTGCGCCGGCAGCTGTCGCTGCTGAAAAAGGAATTGCGCAATCGACCGCCCTCGCCGCGTGTGGTGCACGACCCCAGCGACGCCTTGGCCGATTGAAGATGACCGTTGCAAGCTGCCGCCCCTTCGGGCGGCAGCCGTATTTTTGTCGTTGAAGAGAAAGGATGGCCTTGGAGCTCGATCTGTGGTGGTTGCTGCTGTTCCCCGCGTTTTTTGCCCTGGGCTGGCTGGCGGCGCGCGTCGACATGCGTTCGGTGCTGAAGCAGGCAAAGGAAGTCCCGGCGGGTTTCTTCCGCGGCCTCGATGCCCTGGTGGAAGAAGACAGCGGTGCAGCGGTCAAGGCTCTGGCCGAAGTGGCCCGGCAGCAACCGGCGGTGCAGGAACTGCCGCTGACCCTCGGCAAGCTCTACCGCAAGCGTGGCGAGAATGACCGTGCCATCCGCTTGCACCAGCGGATGCTGGAGTCGACCGACTTGCCGTCCGAGCAACGCGACGCCGTGCGTTTCGAACTGGCGCAGGACTTCCGCAAGGCCGGCCTGGTCGACCGGGCCGAAGAGATTTTGCTCAAGCTGCTCAGTGGCAATATGGGACGCTCGGCGCGGCGGCAACTGCTTGACATCTACCAGCAGGACCGCGATTGGGAGAAGGCCATCGCCACGGCCAAGGAGTTGCGCAGCGACGCCCACTCCTACCAGCACGAGGTAGCCCAGTACCACTGTGAACTGGCCCAGGGCGAGTTGTACAAGTCCAATTACCCCGAGGCGCGTCGTCACGTCACCGAGGCGCTGGCAGCCAATCGCAAGTGCGTGCGCGCCAGCCTGATCTTGGGGGACATCGAGTTCGCCGAAGGCCGTCTGGAAGAGGCCATCGCCGCCTGGCAGGGCATCGAGAAACAGAATTTCGAATACCTGTCGATGGCCGCCGAGCGGCTGTTCGACGCGTATGAAAAACTTGGCAAGCCGAGCGAGGGGATTGCACTGCTGCGCGGCTATCAGAAAACCTTCCCGCAATTGGAGCTGACCGATCTGTTGTACCAGAAGGTCGCCACCTACGAGGGGGAGGCGCGTGCGCTGGAAGCGGCGCGCGAGGCGGTGCATGCCCGGCCCAGCCTGAATGGGGTGTACCGGCTGATCGAGTCGCAGATGGACGGGCTGACGCCGGAAGGCCGTGCCGACGCCGAGGTCATTCGTACCCTGGTCTCCAAACATGCGCAGCGGCTCACCGTGCATCGCTGCAAATGCTGCAACTTCCGTTCGCGCGCCTTCTTCTGGCACTGCCCGGCCTGCGGCGAATGGGAGAGCTTCACCCCCAACCGCTCGGAGATTCACTAAACGCCCATTTCATCAGGCGGCTACGCCTTGGCAACCCGAGCACCGACGGTGTGTGGAGTCCTCCTGTACGACGTGGTACATGTGGCTCTTGCGTGCTGCCGGCTCTCCCGCTGTCTTGGCTCGCTCGCCTGTTGTAGCGGGCTTTAAATCGTTTCAGGAGTCTGCATGAATCCTTTGGTTTCGGCCAACCTGTCCGGAGCGCCTGTGTCTCCGGTCGTCGTCGCGCTGGATTTCGCCGACGCCAACAGCGCGCTCGCTTTTGCCGCTCGCCTCGACCCCGCCGAATGTCGCGTCAAGGTGGGCAAGGAGCTGTTTACCGCGTCCGGCCGCGCGCTGGTGGAAAGCCTGGCCGCACGCGGCTTCCAGGTCTTCCTCGATCTCAAGTTCCACGACATTCCCAACACCGTGGCGCACGCCTGCAAGGCGGCGGCCGAGGCTGGGGTGTGGATGGTCAACGTGCACGCTTCCGGTGGGCGCCGCATGATGACGGCGGCGCGCGAGGCGCTGGAACAGTACAGTCAGCGCCCGCTGTTGATTGCCGTCACCGTGCTCACCAGCATGGAGGCCGCCGACCTGGCCGAAATCGGCATTACCGTACCGCCGCAGGAGCAGGTGCTGCGCCTCGCTCGCCTGACGCGCGACAGCGGTCTCGACGGCGTGGTGTGTTCGGCGCAGGAGGCCTCGCTGCTCAAGGCTGAGTTGGGCACCGAATTCAAGCTGGTCACCCCGGGCATCCGCCTGCCAGACAGCGCCGCCGACGATCAACGCCGCGTGATGACGCCGACCGCCGCGCTTGCCGCCGGCGCCGACTACCTGGTGATCGGCCGCCCGATCACCAAAGCCGCCGAGCCGCTGGAGGTGCTATGCAAGATCAACCAGGATATCGCTCACTTCCGGACGACCCAAGCATGAAAATCACCGTAATCGGATCGGGCTACGTCGGCCTGGTCACCGGCACCTGCCTCGCCGAAGTCGGCAACGAGGTGTGCTGCCTCGACGTCGACCCGGCCAAGATCGCGCTGCTGCAAGCCGGCGGCATCCCGATCTACGAACCGGGCCTGGACGACATGGTGCGTCGTAACGTCGCTGCCGGCCGTCTGCATTTCACCACTGACGTGGCCGAGTCGGTCGCCTTTGGCGACATCCAGTTCATCGCCGTCGGCACCCCGCCGGACGAGGACGGTTCGGCCGACCTGCAGTACGTGCTGGCCGCTGCACGCAACATCGGCCGCTACATGGACGGCTACAAGGTCGTCGTCGACAAGTCCACGGTGCCGGTCGGCACCGCCGACAAGGTCAGGGCGGCGCTCGCCGAGGTGCTGGCCGAGCGCGACGCCCAGCTCGACTACAGCGTGGTGTCCAACCCGGAATTCCTCAAGGAAGGCGCGGCGATCGAGGACTTCATGAAGCCCGACCGCATCGTGGTCGGCGCCGAGGACGAGCGCGCCGTCGAGATGATGCGCCGCCTGTACGCGCCGTTCCAGCGCAATCACGAGCGCATCCTGTTCATGGACGTGCGTAGCGCCGAGCTGACCAAGTACGCCGCCAACGCCATGCTGGCGACGCGCATCTCGTTCATGAACGAACTGGCCAACCTGGCCGAGACGCTGGGTGCCGACATCGAGCTGGTACGCCGCGGCATCGGCTCCGACCCGCGCATCGGCTACCACTTCCTCTACCCCGGCGCCGGCTATGGCGGTTCGTGCTTCCCCAAGGACGTCAAGGCGCTGATCAGCAGCGGCAAGGCCCACGGCCATACCCTGCGCGTGCTGGACGCGGTGGAAGCCGCCAACGACGCGCAGAAGCTGCGCCTGGTGGACAAGGCAGTGGCGCGCTTCGGCGAGGACCTGTCCGGGCGCCGCTTCGCGCTGTGGGGGCTGGCGTTCAAGCCCAACACCGACGACATGCGCGAGGCGCCCTCCCAGGCGATCGTGGCCGAGCTGACGCGCCGTGGCGCCGAAGTGGTGGCGTACGATCCGGTCGCCGCCGAGGAAGCGCGCCGCGTGATGGGCGACAATCCGCGCCTGCGCTTCGCCGAGGACATGATGAGCCCGCTCGACGGGGCCGACGCCCTGCTGATCGTCACCGAGTGGAAGATGTTCCGCGCTCCGGACTTCGAGGCGATCCGCGCCGCGCTCAAGGCGCCGGTGATCATCGACGGGCGCAATATGTACGATCCGGCCTGGCTGCGTGAGCAGGGCTTCGATTACCTGGCGATCGGGAGGTAGGGCATGACGACGGGACTGTTGCAGGCGCTGGCCTTGCAGCCGGCCAGCCTGGCCGAAGCCATGGGGCGCGCGCGCGTGCTGGTGGTGGGGGACGTGATGCTGGACCGCTACTGGTTCGGTGACGTTTCCCGCATCTCGCCGGAGGCGCCGGTACCGGTGGCCAAGATCGGCCGCATGGAAGAGCGTGCCGGCGGTGCCGCCAACGTGGCGCGCAATATCGCTGGTCTTGGCGGCAAGGCCACCATCCTGTCGGTGGTCGGGGACGACGAGGCCGCCAGCGCGCTGGAACGGCTGATGGATGCCGACGGTATCGCCACCTCGTTCAAGCGCGACGCCGGCATCTCCACCACCATCAAGTTGCGCGTGGTGGCACGTCAGCAGCAGCTGATCCGGCTCGACTTCGAAGATGCGCCGAGCCATGAGATCCTCGCCGACAAGCTGGACGAGTACGCCGCCATCGTTGCCGACCACGACGTGGTGATTTTGTCCGATTACGGCAAGGGCGGGCTGACCCACGTCTCGCGCATGATCGAGCTGGCGCGCGCTGCCGGCAAGCCGGTGCTGATCGACCCCAAGGGCGACGACTACAGCAAGTATGCCGGGGCCACGCTGCTCACCCCCAACCGCAGCGAATTCAGGCAGGTGGCCGGCAGCTGGCAGAGCGAGGAGCAGCTCGTCGCCAAGGCCGAGGCGCTGCGTGCCGAACTGAACCTCGACGCCCTGCTGGTGACGCGTAGCGAGGAGGGCATGACGCTGTTCCGTGCCGACGGCGCGTTGCACCAGCCGACCCTGGCGCGCGAGGTGTACGACGTATCGGGCGCCGGGGATACCGTGATCGGCACGCTGGGACTGGCGCTGGCCGCCGGGCTGCCGCTGCCGCTGGCGATGTCGCTGGCCAACGCCGCTGCCGGCATCGTGGTCGGCAAGCTGGGCACCGCGGTGTGCACCCAGCCGGAATTGTTCGCGTTGTAATCGGCTGGCAAAGGGGACACGCCATGCTGTGGCACGACGAGGTGCTGTCATTCTGGTTCGGCGGCGTCGAGGAGGAAAACCTGGCGCGCGAGCGCGGCGCCTGGTTCCGCAAGGATGCCGCATTCGACGAGTCGATCCGGCAGCGCTTCCTGACGCTGGTCGAGGTGCTGGAGGCGGGGGCCTTGCCGCCCGATCTCGGCGATGCCCGCGCCACGCTGGCCTGGCTGATCGTCGCAGACCAGTTTCCGCGCAACCTGTTTCGCGGCACGGCGCGTGCCTTCGGCTGCGACGCGCGGGCGCGCGAGGTGGCGCGGCAGGCGCTGGCGGCCGGGCTCGACACCCAACTGCCGCCGGTGGCGCGCTGGTTCGTCTACCTGCCGTTCGAGCATAGCGAGGCGCTTGCCGACCAGGACGAGGCGGTGCGGCTGTTTGCCGCGCTGGCCGGCTACCCCGGCCAGGACAATGTGATTGATTACGCCCGTCGCCACAGAGCGGTAATCGAACGTTTCGGGCGCTTTCCCCATCGCAATGCTGCGCTGGGCCGGGAAAGCACCGTGGAAGAAGCGGCGTTCCTCGAGGAACCCGGTTCCTCCTTCTGAAGAATCCGTCTGAAAAGGACTACACCATGACCATCGTCGTTACCGGCGCCGCCGGCTTCATCGGCTCCAATATCGTCAAGGCGCTCAACGGCCGCGGCATCACTGACATCATCGCCGTCGACAACCTGAGCTCCGGCGACAAGTTCCGCAATCTGGTCGACTGCGAGATCAGCCACTACCTCGACAAGCACGAATTCCTCGACCTGCTGCTGGACGGCGAGTACGACGGCGAGCTGATGGCCATCGTGCACGAGGGCGCCTGCTCCGACACCATGAACCACGACGGCAAGTACATGATGGACAACAACTATCAGTACACGCTGGCGCTGCTCGACTACTGTCAGAGCGAGGAAATCCAGTTCCTGTACGCCTCCAGCGCGGCGGTGTACGGCGGCGGCAACACTTTCAAGGAGGAGCGCGAGTTCGAGGGGCCGCTCAACGTCTACGGCTACTCCAAGTTCCTGTTCGACCAAGTGCTGCGCCAGCGCATGAAGGAAGGCCTGACCGCACAGGTGGCCGGTTTCCGCTACTTCAACGTCTACGGCCCGCGCGAGCAGCACAAGGGGCGTATGGCCTCGGTGGCGTTCCACAACTTCAACCAGTACCGCGAAACCGGCAAGGTCAAGCTGTTCGGCGGCTGGGACGGCTGGGGCGATGGCTGCCAGAGCCGTGACTTCGTGTCGGTGGAGGACGTGGTCAAGGTCAACCTGTTCTTCCTCGACAATCCGGAACTGTCCGGCATCTTCAACCTCGGTTCCGGGCGGGCGCAGCCGTTCAACGACGTGGCCGTGGCCACCGTCAACGCCTGCCGCCGCCACGAGGGCAAGCCGGCCTTGAGCCATGCCGAGCTGGTGGAGCAGGGCATCCTCGAGTACACGCCGTTCCCGGACGCGCTCAAGGGCAAGTACCAGAGCTTCACCCAGGCCGACATCGGCAAGCTGCGCGAGGCCGGTTACGACGAGCCGATGCTGTCGGTGGAGCAGGGGGTGGATAGGTACGTCGACTGGCTGATGACTCGCTGAGCAGAACTGCGAACAAATCCCCTCTTGGCGTTGTTGCGCTCGCGTGCGAATCTATCACTGGGCAAATTGAAGATTTGCACGCGGAGATTCGCCCAGCAAGCACTTGTCGTACTACTTGTATGTAGCTTCGCTGAAACTTCGGCTACGCCTCGTTTTCTGCGGCCGCGCGCCTAGCCAAGACCGCTGCGCTGGGGCTTGTTAGCAGTTCTAAATCCGCGGCACGAGCGCCCATCCCGGTTCTGTGATGCTCGCCGTACTACTTGTACGGCTGTGCTTATCGAGCCGGCCGGGGCCGCGGTGATGACCGCAGGGAATCCCTGTGGGACGATTTCTTCTCCAAGCGCTGCATCGTTTTGGTCAGTGTTGGAATGACAAACAGCCCGCATCGCGGGCTGTTTGTCTTGGGGCCGAAGTGCCGGGTGAGCTTGATCAGTTCTTCGGCATGATATTGTTGAAGACGAACTTCACGCCGTCGACCTTCTCGGCGATGGCGCCGACTTCGGCCATCTGCAGGCCTTCATCGACATTGCCTTCGATGGTGACGTCGTTGTTCTTGCCACTGACCTTCAGGTTGAACGCCTTGAGCGTGGGGTTGGCGTCGATGGCGCCCTTGACCTTGGCGGCCAGCGCGGCATCGGCCGCCTCGTCGGCCAGTGCAAACTGGGCCGGCAGCAGGGTGGCGGCCAGCAAGGCCATTACCAGTTTCGAAGCAAAAACACGTTGTTTCATGGCGGACTCGCTTATGGAAAAAGGCGGGAATGATGGTGCGTCGAAGGGGACATCCCTTGCCGTGATTCCCGGATAGCGCCATCGTACATTTTGAACATTACAGAAATATTGAATTAAACCGTTCGGTAGCCGGCACCTGTGGCAAAGCCCTGTCGAGGCCGTGGATTTTTTTTGGCGCGTAACCGGTATAATGATCGGCTTATACGGAGAATCCGCATGACCCTGCCCACGTTCAAGCATCTGGAAGATTTCGTCGGCCACACCCCGCTGGTCCAGCTCAAGCGTCTGCCCGGCAATACCAGCAACATCGTGCTGGTCAAGCTGGAGGGCAACAACCCGGCCGGCTCGGTCAAGGACCGTCCTGCCCTGTCGATGATCCGCCGCGCCGAGGCGCGTGGCGACATCAAGCCGGGTGATACGCTGATCGAGCCCACCAGCGGCAACACCGGCATCGCGCTGGCGATGGCGGCGGCGATGATGGGTTACCGCATGATCCTGGTGATGCCGGACAATTCCAGCGCCGAACGCGTGCAGACCATGCGTGCCTACGGCGCCGAGGTGGTGTTGACGCCGGCGGCGCTGTCGATGCCGGGCTCGATCGACGAGGCGCGCCGCATGGAAGCGGCGGGCGGGGGCATCATCCTCGACCAGTTTGCCAACCCGGACAATCCGCTGGCGCATTACGAGGGCACCGGCCCGGAGATCTGGGCCGATACCGCCGGCACCGTGACGCACTTCGTTTCCAGCATGGGCACCACCGGCACCATCATGGGCACCAGCCGTTTTCTGAAGGAAAAGAACCCGGCGATCCAGATCGTCGGCGTGCAGCCGGAGCCGGGCAGCCAGATTACCGGCATCCGCAAGTGGGAAGACGAGTACCTGCCCAAGATTTGCGATTACTCGCGCATCGATGAGCTCCGGCTGGTATCGCAGCAATTGGCCGAGCAGACCGCGCGCGACCTGGCCCGCATCGAGGGCATCATGGCGGGGCCGTCGTCCGGCGGGGCGCTGGCGGTGGCGCTGCAACTGTCGCAGCAGCTGGAAAACGCGGTGATCGTCTCCATCGTCTGCGACCGCGGCGACCGCTACCTGTCCACCGGCCTGTTCCCCTGAGCGCATGCGATTAAATCGGCCGCGCTCCGATTCTGCTGTCGTGGCCTTCGCCGTGCCGCTGGTACGGCGGCGCCACGCCAGCTGGTCTCGGGGCGTTCGCCACGATTTCTTCCACCCGCTTTGAGCCTGTTTTCGATTTTCTGACACCGTCCGCATGGCACAACACGCTTTTTCTCCCGACAAAGACGGCTCGATGAGCCCACTGGCCTGGTACCAGGCTGCTTCGCAGAAAGATGGCTTCATCCACGATCCGGTGCAGGAGACTGCGGTGGGCATGCTCGACACGCTGTGGCAACAGCTGGTCGACTTCAAGACCAAGCGCAACCGTTTCCTCGGACGCAGCCTGAGAAGCCCCGAGGTGCCGCAGGGTCTGTACTTTTGGGGCGGGGTGGGGCGCGGCAAGAGCTTCCTGATGGATGCCTTCTTCACCTGCGTGCCATACCGGCGCAAGCGCCGCGTGCACTTCCATCATTTCATGGCCGAGGTGCACAACCAGCTGCGCTCGTTGAGCAAGGAGACCGACCCGCTGGTGACCGTGGCGGCACGCATCGCCCAGGCGACGCGGCTGCTGTGCTTCGACGAGTTCCATGTCAGCGACATCGCCGACGCCATGATCCTGTCGCGCCTGTTGAGCGAGCTGTTCCGCCATGGCGTGATCATGGTGTTGACCTCGAACTATCCCCCCGACCAGCTCTACCCCAACGGCCTGCAGCGCAACAACTTCCTGCCGGCGATCGAGCTCTTGAAGCAGAACCTGGCGGTGTTCAACCTCGACGGCGGCAACGACTACCGGCTGCGCGAGCTGACGCGCGAGCCGCTGTTCATGGTGCCGTCCGGCGCGGACAGCGACGCGCGCATGGAGGCGATGTTCGACCGTCTCACCGCCGGGGCGTCGGAGTCGCCGCGCCAGATCGAGATCCAGGGGCGCAAGCTGATGGTCAAGCGCCACGCGCCGGGGGTGATCTGGTTCGATTTCGCCACGCTGTGCGGCGGACCGCGTTCGCAGACCGACTACCTCGATATCGCCGCCGGATATCATACCGTGTTCGTTTCGGGCATCCCCAGGCTGTCGGCCAACGACGCTTCGCCGGCGCGCCGCCTGACCTGGCTGGTGGACGTGTTCTACGACCACCGCGTCAAGCTGGTGGCCAGCTGCGCGGTGGAGATCGACGATATCTATACCGAGGGGATGCAGGCCAGCGAGTTCTTCCGCACCGCGAGCCGTCTCACCGAGATGCAGTCGAGCAGCTACCTGGAGTTGCCGCACCTGGTCGACAACTTCAAGCTCGAGTCGCTGCAGTCGATCGCGCTGTAATGGTGCCAGGCGAGGCGCCCCCAGGAGGGCAACCTCCGTGGCAAGACAACAAAAAAGCGGCCATCAGGCCGCTTTTTTGACGAGGAGCGTCGCGATTACACGCGCTTCTTGAATTCGTTGGTGCGGGTATCGATTTCGATTTTCTCGCCGGTGTTGACGAAAGCCGGAACCTGAACTTCGAAGGTGGTACCGACCAGACGGGCGGGTTTCAGCACCTTGCCCGAGGTATCGCCGCGTACGGCCGGCTCGGTGTATTCCACTTCGCGTACCACGCTGGTCGGCAGTTCGACCGAGATGGCCTTGCCGTCGTAGAAGGTGACCTGGCACACGTCTTCCATGCCGTCGACGATGTAGTTGATGGTGTCGCCGAGGTTGTCGGCTTCCACTTCGTACTGGTTGTACTCGGTGTCCATGAACACGTACATCGGGTCGGCGAAGTAGGAGTAGGTGCAGTCCTTGCGGTCCAGAACGATCACGTCGAACTTGTCGTCGGCGCGGTAAACGGTTTCGGAGCCGGCTCCGGTCAGCAGGTTCTTCATCTTCATCTTGACGACGGAGGCGTTACGGCCGGATTTGCTGAATTCGGCCTTCTGCACGACCATCGGCTCGGAGCCGACCATGAATACGTTGCCTGCGCGGAGTTCCTGTGCGGTTTTCATTGCTTCAAAGTCCCAAATCTTGAGTCGGAATCGGAAACGGATTTCCGTAAAAACCAGCTATTGTAGCGTGTTTTCAACCATTTGCACCAGCCGGCTTGCCAAGCCGGCCGATCCCAGCGCCTGCTTCGGCCAACCCTGGGCGTGGCGTTGCAGTTCGGCCAGCTGTGGCGTCAGCGCGGCCCACGCTGCGGCCATCCCCTGGCCGCGGTTCCAGGCGTGGAAGGCGGCGACGAGGGCGTGGCGGGCGGGGGCGGACAGGGTGGCGCCGTAGTGTGACAAAAACGCATCAAGCTTGACCAAGTGCGCGTCTTCTTCCTGTTGATAGATGTGCCAGAGGAAGGGGCGCGCCGCCCACTGCGCGCGCACGAAGCTGTCTTCGCCGCGCACGATGTTGAAATCGCACGACCACAGCAGCTTGTCGTAGCCGGGCTGGTCGGTGAACGGCAGCACGTGCACGGCGAGGTGGCCCTTCTGCCGCACGTCGCCGGCCTGCAAGGTCTCGTCGCCTAACACCGCCGCCACGTCGCCCAGCACCTTGCCTTCCGGCACCAGCACGCGCACCGGCTGGTTTCCGGCGGTCCACGCCCGCAGCAGCTCGCCGGCGGCCGGGGTGGCGTAGCTGAACAGGCTGACGCGCAGTTCGCCTTCTGCCTGCGGCGGTACGCCGAGACCCTTCCAGTACGCTGCCTGTGCCGCCGCATCCGCCTGCCAGCGTGCGCGCTCGACGAGCAGGTCAGCTTCGCAGATCAGGCCGCCGGTGCGTTCGGTGAAGCCGGGAAAGAAGAAATGCTTGGTCAGCGGCAGGCGCGGATGCGGCGAGGGGAGGCCGTGGCAGCCCTCCACCCAGTCCTCGGCGCTGAGGTATTCCAGGTTGAGCCATACCGGCTTGACCGGGCGTGCCGCCATGGCGGCCAGGTAGGCATCGGGCAACTGGCAGCCGAAGGCTTCGATCACCACATCGGCGGCGGCGATGCCGTCCGGAAACGTCTTCGGCCAACGTTGCAGGGTGATGCCTTGCCGCTCTTGTACGTCGCATTCCGGATCGAGTCCGGGACAGAGCCGCGCGAAGCTCGCCAGGTCGTCGACCCACAGCCGGACACGTTGGCCGAACTCGCGCTGCAGCTGGCGCGCCAGCCGCCAGGTGACGCCGATATCGCCGTAGTTGTCGATGACGGTGCAGAAGATGTCCCAGTGGCGGGCGGCAGGGCGGTGCGGCATGGCGTGCGGGGAAAAGTGGAAACGCTGCCGAGGATACCACCGGCGACGGCCTCCGGCGGGTTTCTCTCCCGTCAAGGCGCGCGGAGGGCGCCGTGGCGGGCCGGGCATGCCGTGCCATGAAAATACGGAGGCGGCCTATAAATACGCATGGCATAAGCGGATCGATTAATGCTGGACTACGCTTACTCTCAGGAAGGGTCTGTTTGCGCGCCGCCGTGCGGCCCGGCGGGCCGTGATCGACGAGGGGATAGTGTGGACATCCAGCTGTTGCCGTTCACTTTGCAGGCAGAACGCTTCGCCTTGCCGCTGGCCCAGGTGCGGCGCGTGTTGCCCACGCTGAAGGCGATGCCGTTGCCCGGCGCGCCGGCGGTGGTGGCCGGCGTGGTGGCGCTGCGCGGCCAGCTGGTGACGGTGGTCGATCTGTGTGCCCGGCTGGGCTGGGCGGCACCGCCGCTGCGCCGCTGGTCGCCCTGGATCTGGGCCTGCACCGAGCGGCGCGACCTGCTGCTGCCGGTCGAGAGCGTGATGCCGGTCCGGCGTGCCGGTGCCGCCGACTGGACGCCGGCCGCCAGGCTGGCCAAGGTGCAGGGCAACGTTTCCGGCGTGCTGCGCTCCAGCGACGGCCTGTATCTGTTGTACGACCTGGACGCCTTCCTTTCCTCTGACGAAGAGCGGGCCCTGGAGCGGGCCCTGGCCGATCATGACGCACGCGACGCGGCGGAATGAGGCTCCGCCGTTGCCGACGGGGCCCTTGCTGGAGCGGCTGGCCCTGCGCATCCGCGTGGAACTCGGGCTGGCGTATCCGCCCGCGCGACATGGCGAACTGGCGCACCAGCTCGCTCAGGCCGCGCACGAGCTGGGTGGCGGGCGGGCGGCGCAGTGGCTCGCCGAGTTGGTGGCGCACCGCTGGAGTTCGGCGCAGGTGCAGCAGCTGGCGCGCTATCTCACCGTGGGGGAAACCTATTTCCTGCGCGATCCGGCCTGCTTCACCGCGTTGCGCGACACCGTGTTGCAGCCGCTGGTCGAGTCCCGTCGTGGGCGGCAGCCGCAATTGAGGATGTGGAGTGCGGCCTGTTGTACCGGCGAAGAGGCCTATGGCCTGCTGTTCATGGTGGACGAGTTGCTGGGTGACGAGCGCGACGACTGGCGACTCGAGCTGCTGGCGAGCGATCTCAACCCGGACTTTCTCGCCCGGGCGCGGCGCGGCGTGTACGGCGGCTACGCCTTCCGGCAGGCCTGCCCTGCCTGGCGTGCGCGGCATTTCGTGGAGGACGACGGGCAGTGGCGGGTTGCGCCGCCCTGGCGTGACCGCATCCGTTTCTTCAACCTGAATCTGTCCCGCCCGGACTACCCCGATGCCCGGCGTGGCTTGGCCGAACTGGATGTGATCTTGTGCCGCAACGTGCTGATGTACTTCGCGCCGGAACAGGCGGGCCTGGTGCTGGAGCGGCTGCTGGCATGTCTGGCGCCGGACGGGGTGCTGCTGTTGTCGGCGGTGGAAGCGGGGATCGCGCTGGACGCCGGCCGGGTCGGCACATGGCTGGGCGATGGCTACGCCCTGCGGCGGCCCGTCGCGGCGGCGCTCTCAGGAGGGGCGTCGGCCCGGAGGCCGCCTGGCGTGCGTCACCGCGACCATCCGGCGTCGTTGTCGCCGCTGGCGGCTCCGGCAGAGGAGAGGACGCCGGGGACGGAGGCAGAGCGGGCGATGGCGGCCGGACGCTACGCGGAGGCGGCCTTGCTGCTGGAGCGCCGTTTCGCCGGCGACGGCCTGTCGGCCCATGAGCGCATGGAAACGTGCCTCCAACTGGTCCACGCCTGCATCAACGGCGGCCAAGCCGAGCAGGCCGAGCAGTGGCTGGCGCATGCCCGTGCGCTCGACCGGCTGGACCCGCGTCCGTACTGGCTGCTGAGCCTGCTGCGCTACCAGCAGGGCCGGCAGGACGAGGCGCTGGCGGGCCTGCAGAGGGTGAGCTACCTCGAGCCGGGCTTCGTGCTGGCCCCCTTTCTCGAACTGCAGATCCGTCTGCGGCAGGGGGAGGGGGAGCGTGCCGAACGGGCGCGGCAGTGTTGCCTGGCGCTGCTGGCGGGGCACGCCGACGATGCCCTGGTGGCCGAGGGCGACGGGCTGAGCGTCAAACAGCTGCGGCTGCAATGCCTGGCGTTGGGCCGGCAGCCGGTGGAGAACAGGTCATGAGTGACGATAACGCGGCATCGTCGGCCGGTGATGCCGCACTGTGGGCGGCGGTGTCCGCGCGGCTGGCCCGCCTGGAAAGCCTGCTGGCGGGCGATGGCGAGGGCGATCCCGCGGCGCTCGAGCAGCAGCTGCGCGAGCGCACCGCCTACTGGGCCGAGCCGGAAGCCGTGGCGGCGGCGCAAGCGCCGTTCGAGGTGCTGGGCTTTTCGCTGGGGGACGAGTGCTACGGCATCGTGCCGCACTTCGTGGCGGAAGTCGTCCCGTTGCGTCAGTTCACGCCGCTGCCGGGAACGCCGCCGTTCGTGCTCGGCATCGTCAACTTGCGCGGGCGCATCGTGTCGGTGCTCGACCTGCGCGTGCTGTTCGAGATTCCCCGGCGCGGCTTGTCGGAGCGCAACCACCTGGTGCTGCTGCAGCACGATGACATGGAGTTCGGGGTGCTGGCCGACGCCATTCTCGGCATGCAGTGGGTCTTGCCCCAGACCTTGCAGCCCGAGCTGGTCGGCCTGAGCGGCATCCTGCCGTCCTGCCTGCTCGGCATCACCCCGCAGCAATGGGTGATTCTGGATGGCGCCAAGCTGTTGGGCAACGAACAACTGCAGGTGGAGTTCAACACCTAGGGAGAGGCCATGCTGCTAGTGAACCTGCGTACCGGTACCAAGTTGCTGCTGGCCTTCGCCGTGGTGACGGGGAGTTTTGTCGGCCTGCTGTATCTGGCGCAGGACAGCATCCGACAGAGCCATGAACAGGGCCAGGCGATCGCACAGCTCGACCGCGACATCGCCGACGTCAAGGACCTGCGGATCAACGTCAATACCATGCGCGCGGAGACGATGGAGGCGCTGATACGCGGCGACCGCGAACTGGGCGGCCTCGAGCGCGATTTCAGGAGTCGCACCGAGGAGGACCGGGCCACGCTGGCGCGCTTGCAGCTCCGTGCCGCCGCCTCTCCGGATCTGGCTCCGCTGATCGCGGAAATCCATCAACAATGGCTGACCTACGTGGGGAGTTTTGACCAGCAGCTCATGCCGCGCATGAAGGACGGCCGGCTGGAGGAGGCGCGCCGGCTGGTCGTCGGGGCGCAGAACGAGCGGGTGGATACGTTCCGCCAGCTGGCGCGGCGCCTCGACATGGTGATCGCGCGCGAACAGCAGCGGCTCACCGACAGGAGCCGCGCGCTGGTGGTGCGTCAGCAGCAGCTGTTCCTGTCGGTGGGGGGCGGATTGCTATTGTTGACGGCGCTGCTGGCGTGGCTGCTGACGCGCAGCATTGCCCGGCCGTTGCGGCAATTGACCCGCTACGCCGAGCAGATCAGCGTCGGGGAGCTGCCCGGGCAGATCGACTTCACCGCGCGCCACGACGAGGTGGGGCAACTGGGCCAGTCTTTTGCCCGCATGGCCGGCTACCTGCAACAGTTGGCAAACCAGGCGGAACGGCTGGCGGCGGGCGAACTGGGCGGCGAGGTGCGGCCGTGCTCCGAGCACGACCTGCTCGGCCAGTCCTTCGCCCGCATGGTGGCCAATCTGCGCACCCTGGTGCAGGAAATGCACGAGGGCATCGCGGTGCTGGCGGCGGCGAGCGAGGACATTCTCAGCGTGGCGAGCCAGGTGGCGGTGGGGGCTCAGGAAACCGCCACGGCGGTGACCGAGATCGCCACCACGGTGGAGGAAGTGAAACAGACCGCCGTGATGGCCAACAGCCGGGCGCGCCAGGTGACCGAGGCGGCGGCGCATACCCGCGAGGTGGCGCAGCAGGGGAGCGAGGCGGTGCAAGAGAGCCTGGACAGCATGGCGCAGATTCGCCGCCAGGTCAGCGCGGTGGCCGAGAGCATCATGCGCCTGGGCGAGCAGAGCCAGACCATCGGCGAGATCGTCGCCACGGTCAACGACCTGGCGGAGCAATCGAACCTGCTGGGGGTGAACGCCTCGATCGAGGCGGTCAAGGCGGGGGACGTCGGCAAGGGGTTCTCGGTGGTGGCGCAGGAGGTCAAGGCGCTGGCCGAGCAGTCCAAGCAGGCCACGGCGCAGGTGCGGGCCATTCTCGGCGACGTGCAGCGGGCGATGACCAAGGCGGTGCTGGCGGCGGAACAAAGCGGCAAGGCAGTCGAGGCCGGGTTCGCGCGTTCGCAGTTCAGCGGCGAGGCGATCCATATCCTGACCGACAGTATCGATACCTCGAACGACGTGGCGCTGCAGATCTCCGCCACCAGCCAGCAGCAGCTGATCGGCATGGACCAGGTGGCCAGCGCCATCGGCAACATCCGCCAGGCGAGCCAGGACAACGTGGCGGGTACCCGGCAGGTCGACCAGGCGGCGCGCAACCTGCATCAACTGGGGCTTCGGCTGCAGCAGCAGGCCAGCCTGTTCAAGTTGTGATGCGCCATGGCCATCGATCGTGAAGCCCTGCGCCAGCGCCTGCTGAGCAGCTTCCGCGAGGAGGCGGCGGAGCGTCTGGGCGTGCTGGAGCACGAACTGCGGCGTTGGCAGCAGGCGCCGCCGCAGCAGGAATCGCTCGAGACGGTGTTTCGCGAAGTGCACAGCCTGAAAGGGGCGGCGCGCGCGGTCGGGCTGACCGAGCTGGAGCGCCTGAGCCATGCCTGGGAGACGCTGCTGTCGGCGTTGCAGCGCGGGCAGCTGGCGTTTCAGCCGCTGCTGAGCGACGTCTCGCGCGATGTGCTGCGCCTGTTGCAGCGCGCCCACGCCGGTGAAACGTTGGCCGAAGCGCAGTACGGCGAGCTGTGCCGGGCCCTGGAGGCGGTGGCCGCGGGGGAACCGCCGCCGCCGCGCTCGCCCCTGCCGCTGATGAGCGTGGCGCCGCCGGCCGAAGCGCCGCGGAGCGTCAGCGACAGCGTGCGGGTGCCGGTGCATTTGCTGGACGCCTTGCTGTACCACGGCGAGGAGCTGACCCAGAGCAAACTCGAGGCGCAGGCCCTGCGCCAGCAGCTGCGTGCGGCGCAGCAGGATTTCCAGGCGCTGAAGCAGCGCCGCACCTCGCTCGCGTCGCTGCTGCGGCTGCTGCGGGAGAACCTGGCCGACGGCGTGGCGCCCGCGGCGGACACGCTGCAGGGCCTGCTCGACTACCTGGATTGGAATCAGGACCAACTCGACCGCTTGCACTTCAACAGCAACCAGCAGGCGCGTGCCGGCACGCATCTGGCGGCCGGCCTCGCCAGCCTGAGCGACGGTTTCACCCAGGGCCTGCAGGAGGTGTTGCAGCTGCCTTGCCAGATCCTGCTGGACGGTTTGCCGCCGCTGGTCGACGACCTGGCGCGCCAAACCGGCAAGCGGGTGCGGCTGGTGCTGCCGGACACCGCCTTGCAGGTGGACAAGCGCATTCTGGATGAGCTGCGCACGCCGCTGCAGCACCTGCTGCGCAACGCCATCGACCACGGCATCGAAGTGCCGGCGGCGCGCCTGTCGGCCGGCAAGGCGGAGAGCGGCACCCTGACGCTGGACATCCGGCAGGAGCCGGGCAGCCGTTTCGTGCTGCGGCTGCAGGACGATGGCGGCGGTATCGACGCCGCGCGGGTGAAGGCCAAGGCGGTGGAGCTGGGCCTGCTCGCGGCCGACGAGGCCCGGCAACTGGACGAGGCGCAGGCCCTGTCCTACATCTTCGAGTCTGGGCTATCGACCAGCCGGCTGCTGACCGATCTGTCCGGGCGCGGGCTGGGGCTCGCCATCGTGCGCGAGGCGGTGGAAAAGCTGGGCGGGCGCATCAGCGTGCACTCCGAGCCCGGCCGCGGCTGCGAGTTCTGCCTGCGCCTGCCACTCAGCCGCTCGTCGTTCCGCGCGGTGCTGGTGCGGGTTGGCGAGCGCCTGTTTGGCATGCCGGTGCAGGCGGTGGAGCGCACCCTGCGGATGCCGCGTGCGGCACTGCGGCGCGTGGAGAACAAGGTCACGCTCAGTCTCGACGGGCAGGTGCTGCCGCTGTGGTCGCTGGCCGAAGTGCTGGGGCTGGAGCCGGCCGGCGAGGGCGGGGCAGAGGTGCCGCTGCTGCTGCTGGGCGCGGAGGGGATGCGCTATCTGCTGCAGGTCGACGAGTTGCTGGGGGACCAGGAAATCACGCTGAAGTCGCTGGGGGCGCAGCTCAAGCGGGTGCGCAACCTGCTCGGCGCCACGGTGTTGGGCGATGGCACGCTGGTGCCGGTGCTGCACCCGCAGGATTTGCAGCGCAGCGCGCTGTCTTGTGCCGGCACGGCCTTCGCCGTCACGCCGCCCGAGCGTCGCGTGGCGCGGCCGCGCATCCTGGTGGCGGAAGACTCGTTCACCTCGCGCGGCCTGCTGAAGGCGTTGCTGGAAAGTGCCGGCTACGAGGTGCAGACCGCCAACGACGGGCTGGACGCCTGGAACGCCCTCAAGCAGGCGCAGTTTGACCTGCTGGTGTCGGATATCGAGATGCCGCGCCTGGACGGTTTCGCCCTGACCAGCAAGATCCGCGCCGACCGCGCCCTGACCGAGCTGCCCGTGGTGTTGGTCACCGCCTTGCAGTCGGCCGAAGACCGGGCGCACGGGCTGGATGTCGGCGCCAACGCCTACCTGGTGAAAAGCGGGCTGGAGCAGGACACGCTGCTCGAGGCGGTGAAGCGCCTGCTCTGAGCGGGGCGCTAAGAGGCTGTTGGGGAGAGTCCCATGCGCGTAATGGTCATCGACGATTCCAGCGTGGCGCGCCAGTTGCTGCGCAGCCTGCTCGAGAGCGAAGGCTACGACGTGGTCGAGGCCGGCTCCGGCCTGCAGGCGCTGGAACTCGTCCCCCGGGTGCAGCCGGACCTGGTCACCATGGATGTCCACATGCCCGGCATGGACGGCTTCGACACCACCCGGCGGCTGCTCGAGGTCTATGCGGTGCCGGTGGTCATCGTCACCGCCAGCGCCAACACCAAGGAGGCCGGGACGGTCATCCGGGCACTCGCCGCCGGGGCGCTGGCCGTGGTGGAAAAGCCGCGCGGGCCGCTGCACCCGCAGTTCGACCCGCACGCCGCGCAACTGATCCAGACGCTGCAGCGGGTGCAGACGCTCACGGTGCGCTCGCCGCCGCCCCGGTCGGGGCCGACCGGGGCCGACCCGGTGCGCTGGGACAAGCCGATCCGGCTTGTCGCCATCGGAGCTTCGGCCGGCGGCCCCGCCGCGCTGAAGGTGTTGCTGGGCGGCCTGGACCCGCCCTGTCCGTGGCCGATCCTGCTGGTGCAGCACATCGCCGGCGGCTTTCTCGACAGCCTGCGCGACTGGCTCAGCCTGCAGTCGACGCTGCCGGTCCACATCGCCCGGCCGGGCGAGCCGCTGCAGCCCGGCCATCTGTACCTGTCGCCGGAGGCACACCATCTGGCGGTGAGCCGCGATTTGCGCTTCAGGCTGGCACGTTGCGAGCCGCAGGATACGGCCTGCCCGTCGATCTCCCATCTGTTCGACGGACTGGCCGACGAACTGCAGGGGGAGGTGCTTGCCATCCTGCTGTCCGGCATGGGGTGCGACGGCGTGGCGGCGCTGGCCCGCCTCAAGGCCAAGGGGGCGCTCACCCTGGTGCAGCAGCCCGACAGCGCGGTGGTGAGCGGCATGCCCGCCGCCGCGATCGAACTGTCGGCGGCGTGCCGCGTGCAGTCGCCGGAAACCATGGCATTGACGCTCAACGGCCTGATGCGGCATGCCTGAACCATTGCTGATCGAGAGGCAGTCCATGTTGCAGGGAACCGACATTCTGATCGTCGAAGACAGCGCGACCCAGGCGCTCCAGTTGCAGGCCCTGCTCGAAGGGCACGGCTGCCGGGTGCGGGTGGCGCGTGACGGCTACCAGGCCTTGCGCGAGGTCGCCGGACAGCCCCCCACCATCATGATCAGCGACATCATGATGCCGGGGATGGACGGCTACGAGCTGTGCAGCCAGCTCAAGGCGGACCCGGCCACGGCCATGATCCCCATCATCCTGGTCACCACCTTGTCGGACCCGCGCGACGTCATGCGCGGCCTGAGCTGTGGCGCCGACAACTTCATCCTCAAGCCCTACGACGAAAAATACCTGCTGTCGCGCATCCATTACTTCCTGGCCAACCAGGCCCTGCGCCAGCCCGAGCGCGCGGCCGTCGGCATGGCGGTGATGCTGGAGGGCGAGCGCCACTTCATCACCTCGGCCCGTCAGCAAATCCTCGACCTGCTGATCTCGACCTACGAGCAGAGCATCCAGCTCAACCAGGACCTGCAGGCCAAGCATGCCGAACTGTCGCGCTCGCACGCCCTCTTGGACGGCCTGTTCCGCTTTTCGGCCGCCATGTCCGCGGCGCAGACCGAGCATGACGTGATCGGGCGGGCGCTGGAGGAGGTGCTGGCCTTCCCGGACGGCGCCGCCGCCTGGCTGTTGCTGGCCGACACGCAGGCCCTCGCCGAACCGATGCAGCTGGCGGGGTGGAATGGCCGGCTGGACGAGCCCGCCTTGCGCCGCGCCATCGCGGACGGCTGTCCCTGCCTTTACGCCGGCCGCCAGGAGGAGTTGCGGCAGGCGTTCAACATCGCGCAATGCCCGGCCCTGTGCGGCGCCGGGGAAGGGCACTGGCACGCCTGCAGCCCGCTGCTGCTGGGGGACGAGGTGATCGGGGTGCTCAACGTGCTGCGGGCCGGCTGCGTGCCGTGGGACGAGCCGGCGCTGGACGCCTTCACCATGATCGGCCGGCAGCTGGCGGTGGCGCTGGCCCGGGCCCGGATGTTCGAGAGCCTGGAGTCGTTGGTAGCCGAGCGCACCCGTGCCCTGAGTAGCGAAATGGGCGAGCGCGCGCGTGCCGAGGCGGCCTTGCGCCAGAGCGAGGCGCTGTTGCACAAGGTGCTGGAGACGCTGCCGGTCGGGGTCTGGGTGACCGACGAGAAGGGGGGAATCCTGCTGCACAATTCCGAGGGGGAGCGCATCTGGGGGGCCAACCCGGGTAGCGAGCCGCAACGACGCTGGTATGGCCCGCAGGGTCAGCAGATTGCCGCCGACGACGGCGAGCTGCTGCGCACCATCCGCCACGACGGCACCGTGCACAACCCGGTGCGCCAGATCCTGTCGTTCGACGGCGCGGCGCGCACCGTGCTCGACGCCGAGGTGCCGTTGACCGACGACGACGATCAGGTCCGGGGCGGCATTCTGGTCGAGCAGGACATCACGGCGCAGCAGGTGATCGACCTGGAACTGCGCGTTCGCCAGCGCGCCATCGAGGCCAGCGTCAACGCGGTGCTGATCACCGACAACCGCCGTCCGGACAACCCCATCATCTACGTCAACCCGGCCTTCGAGCGCATCACCGGCTACGCGCGTGCGGCGGTGATCGGCCGCAACTGCCGCTTCCTGCAGGGCCGTGACACGGCCCAGCCGGAGCTGACGGCGATCCGCCGCGCGCTGGAGAACCGGCACGAAGGCAAGGCGCTGCTGCGCAACTACCGCAAGGACGGCTCGATGTTCTGGAACGAGCTGCGGGTGGCGCCGGTGCGGGACAGCCAGGGCGAGGTCAGCCATTACATCGGCGTGCTCAACGACGTGACCGAGGCCAAGCGCTATCAGGAGGAGCTGGAACGCCAGGCCAACTTCGACACCCTGACCGGCCTGCCCAACCGCAACCTGCTGCAGGACCGGCTGGGCCAGGGCATCGCCGTGGCCAGGAGCAAGGACGAGCGTTTCGCCGTGGCGCTGCTCGACCTGGACAACTTCAAGTACGTCAACGACAGCCTGGGGCATACCCTGGGCGACGCGCTGCTGATCGAGGTGGCGCGGCGTATCGAGAGCAGCGTGCCGGCGCTGGCGACGGTGTCGCGGCTGGGCGGGGACGACTTCGTGCTGCTGCTGCCAGGGGTGAAGACCGCCGAGCAGCTGGACCTCGCGCTCAAAAAGGTCACCGACCAGCTGAACCAGCCGGTCGAGCTCAGCGGCACGGAGCTGTTCCTCTCCGCCAGCATCGGCTGCTGCTTCTACCCGGACGACGGCAGCAGCGTCGACGAACTCCTGAGCAACGCCGACACCGCTATGTACCAGGCCAAGGCGCTTGGCAAGAGCCAGGTGCGTTGCTTCGCGCTGCACATGAACGACCGGGTGCAGCGGCGGGTGGAACTGGAGGGCGCCTTGCGCCGGGCCATCGCGCAGGACGAGTTGACGATGTACTACCAGCCGCAGCTGGACCTGCAGAGCGGCCGGCTGTGCGGCTTCGAGGCGCTGTTGCGCTGGCGCCGGGGGGAGCGGCTGATCTCCCCGCTCGAGTTCATCCCCATCGCCGAGGAAACCGGGCTGATCCGCGAGATCGACCGCTACGTGATCCGCGCGGTGTTCCTCCAGGTCGAGGAATGGCGCGCCGAGGGGCTGGACCCCGGCGAGGTGGCGATCAACATCTCCGCCCTGAGCCTGCAGGAAGCCGGCATCGTGCCCTATATCGCGGCCGAGATGGCCAGCCGCCGCCTGCCCCCTGACGCCATCAAGCTCGAGGTCACCGAGAGCCTGCTGATGAAGAACGTCGATACCGCGCAGCAGGTGATGTCCGAGCTCAAGGCGCTGCACCTGAAGTGGTCGATCGACGATTTCGGCACCGGCTACTCGGCCTTGAGCTACCTGCGCCGCTATCCCTTCGACCAGCTCAAGATCGACAAGAGCTTCATCGACGACGTCAACGTCAACCCGGAAAACGCCTCGGTGACGCGCGCCATCATCAGCATGGCGCGTTCGCTGCGCATCGCCGTCATCGCCGAGGGGGTGGAGAACCGCGAGCAGCTGGGGTTCCTGGTCGAGGCCGGCTGCGACCAGATCCAGGGCTACTACTATTCGCCGCCGCTGACGGCCGAGGCGTGCCGGCCGTGGCTGATCCACCGCGGGCCGCCCGGCCCGGACCAGGCTTCGGCCAACCCTGCACGCCGCCACGCCGACAACGACACGCCCACCGGCTGACGCTGTCGCCGTGGCCGTGGCGAGCTGCTTGAGGCGCCCGCTCCGCCTTCGCTTCCACGCTTTGCCCCGTGCCCGCCAGCGATCCGGCCATGACGCGTTTTCATCCGGCCGGACGGGGTGGCGGCATCGCCGGGCACATGACCGCGACGGGAAGGGAACAATCGCGATGCAGGCCAGTCCCGTCATATCGATGCCGTGGCGCCCTCCCGATCAAGCGGGCGCATCACGCCGGCCAGCCACCCTTTCCGAGCGCTTTATCGTCTGGGCGAATGGCGGGTAGGCGCTGAAATCGACCGGGCAGGCTGTCATAATGACAATGAAAACAACAAGGGGTTATGCCGTGAGCGAACGTGAGCAGGACAAGGGCGTGATGAGGCGCCGCCGCTGGCCGTACTGGGTCGGCGGCGGCGCGCTGGCATTGGTGGCGGCGAGCTGGGGGGCGCTGGCCTGGGTGGTGCCCGATGTGGCGCGCAACGCCGCCGCCGACTGGGCGCAGGGCAAGGGCCAGAAGCTCAGCATCGGCACGATGAAGATCGAACCGTGGTCGATGAAGGTGGAGCTGGGCGATGTGCGCCTGGCCGAGGGCAACGGTGCGCCGCTGTTTGCCGCCCGGCGCCTGGTGCTGGATGCCGAGCCGACCGCGCTGTTCATCGGCCGCTGGCGCGCCGCGCTGTTCCAGCTTGACAAGCCGCAGTGGTTCGTCGAGCGCAATGCGCAGGGCGAATGGAACTGGGCGCGCTTCATCAAAGCGGTGAGCGGTCCGGCCAAGCCCGCCGCCGAGAGCACGGGCGAGTTGCCCAAGCTGGTGCTGGACCTGCTGCAGCTCGACGGCGGCGAAGTGCGCATGGTCGATCGCTTCGGCGGCGAAACGCGCTCGTTCGAGCTCAAGCCGGTCAACCTGACGCTGAAGGAACTGAGCACGCTGCCGGTCGACGGCGGCTACACCCTGACCGCCGCGCTCGGCGACGGCGCGCAGCTGGCCTGGAAAGGCAACGTGCGGCTGCAGCCCTTGCAGTCGTCCGGCGAGGCCAAGCTCGACAAGCTGACCCTGGCCAGCGTCTGGCCCTACGTACAGCCGTTCTTCCGCACCGCCGCGCCGCAGGGCGAGCTGGCCGCCAGCGCGCGCTACCAGTTCGACCTGAGCGGCAAGACGCCGCAGCTCAAGGTGGCGCCGTTCAACGCCACGCTCGGCCAGTTGCGTCTCGCCGCCCCCGGCGGCGGCAGCGCGCTGGCACTGAAGCAACTGGCGCTGGAAGGCGGCCGCTTCGACCTGGCCAGCTCCAGCGTCGACATCACCCGACTGCGCCTGGCCGACGGCGAACTCTCCGCCCAGCGCAACGCTGCCGGGCAGCTCGACTGGCTCGCCGCGCTGCCGCCCGCCAAGCCCGAGACGGCGCCGGCCCCGCCGTCGCCATGGCGGGTCAAGGTCGGCGAAATCCGTGCCGAGAACTGGCGCTACCGTTTCGGCGACGCCGGCTTCGTCCGTCCGCTCCAGGCGCAGGCCGCCATGCCGCTGCTCAGCGCTCAACTGGCCGTCGGCCCCAAGGACGGCGTGGTGCTGAGCAAGCTCGGCACGCAGCTCGCGGACATCGGTGTTGGCGCGGCCGGCAGCGCCCCCGTCATCCGGCTCGCCTCGGCGGCGTTGGCCGACAGCGAGCTGCGGCTGGCCAGGCACGAGGTGCGGCTGGGGGCGCTGACGCTGGGCGGGCTGGAGGCCGACGTCGAGCGCAATCGCCAGGGCGAGATCAACCTGCAGCAAGTGTTCGCCAAGTCTTCGGCCAACCCTGCGGTCAAGCCGGCCGCCGCCGCGGGCGACGCTCCCGGCTGGCAGCTGCACTACCCGACGGTGACGCTGGAAAACGGCCGCCTCAACTGGCTCGACCAGACCCTGCCGCGCCCGCTGCGCGCCACGCTGAGCGAGCTCGCCGTCAACGCCGCGCCGCAGGACTCGGGCGCGCTGGCGCTGGACGTGGACAGCCGGCTGGAGTCCGGGCGGCTGGCGGCCAAGCTGACGCTCGCGCCGGATGGCGCCGCGCTGGGCGGCAAGATCACCGCCAGCGCCGTTCCGCTGGCGCCGTTCGCCCCGTACGCGCTGAGCGGCACCGTGCTGAAACTGGCCGGCGGCACCCTTTCGGCCAACCTCGATGTCGACGCCGGCAGCAAGGGCTGGAAGGTGGGCGGGCAGGGGGCGCTGAACCGGTTCTCGCTGCTCGAGCCCAACAACCGCCAGCCGTTGCTGGCCTGGCGCCAGCTGGCGCTCAACGGCCTCAGCGCCAGCAGCGGCACGCCGCTCAAGGTGCAGCTGCGCGAGGTGCGCCTGAGCGACCCGGTGGCGCGGCTGATCCTCAACCAGCAGCGCCAGCTCAACGTCAGCAACCTGCTGGCCGGCAAGCCCGCCGCGGCGGCTCCTGCCCCGGTCCCCACCGCCACGCCGGCGGCCCCGACCGCGCCGGCCAGGGTCGAGGTCAAGGCGAAGAAACCCGCCGCGACGGGCGCGCCGCAGGTGGAAGTGCGCACGGTGCACGTGCAGGGCGGCGACATCGAGTTCGCCGACCTCGGCATGAAGCCCAGCTTCGCCACGCGCATCCATAACCTGCGCGGCTTGATCCAGGGCTTGTCGAGCCAGCCGGGACGGCGCGGCACGGTGACGCTGGACGGCGACGTCGACCAGTACGGCGACGTGCGCGTGCGCGGCGCGCTGGCGCCGCAGGCCGTGACCGACGACGCCGACATCACGCTGGCGTTCCGCAACATCCCGCTCACCAGCCTCAACCCGTATTCGATGAACTTCGCCGGCTGGAAGGTCAACGACGGCCGGCTGTCGGTCGACCTGCGCTACCTGCTCGACAAGCGCCAGCTCAAGGCCGAGAACCGCGTCGTGATCGACTCGATCCAGCTCGGCGAAGAAGTGCAGGAGCCCGGCGTGACGCGCCTGCCGCTGCGCCTGGCCGTGGCCTTGCTGGAAGACAGCGACGGCCGCATCGACCTCGACCTGCCGATCAGCGGCAGCCTCGACGACCCGCAGTTCAGCTACGGTCGCGTGGTGTGGAAGGCCTTCGTCAACGTCATCACCAAGATCGTCACCGCGCCGTTCAGGGCGCTGGGGGCGCTGATGGGCGGCGAGGGCTTCGACGAGGTGCGCTTCGTCGCCGGCGAGGCCAACGTGGCGCCGCCCGAGCGCGAAAAGCTCGACAAGCTCGCCGCCGTGCTGGTGAAGCGCCCGCGCATGACGCTGGTGCTGGCGGGCACCTACGACCCGGCGGTAGAAACGCACGAGCTGGCGCGCGCGCGCATCGACCGCGCCATCCTGCAGGCCGCCGGCCACAAGCTGGAAGCGGGCGAGCCGCTGCCGCTGCCCGACCTCGACGACCCCGCAGTGCAGTCGGCGGTGAAATCGGTCTTCGCACAGCGCATCGGCCGGCTTAAACTGGTGCAGCGGCTGCTTTCGCTGCCGGACAACGTGGCGCGCTACAAGACGCTGCGCGAGCAGCTGATCGCTGCCGAGCCGGTCTCCGAAACCGAGCTCAAGGCGCTGGCCCAGGCCCGCGTCACGGCGGCGCGCCAGGCCATGCTCAAGACCGACCCGACGTTGGCCGAAAGGCTGACGCTGGGCGAGGCGAAGCGGGTCAAGGCCGACGGCGACGGGGTGGCCCTGGCCATCGCGCTCGGCAGCCGCTGAGCGTCGGCGAACGATCGGCGGTACGCCGCGTCGTTGGCGCAGGATGGGTTGCGCAGCACTTCACCCATCCTGCGGAACGCCGTTCCCGCGTCCGACGGGATGGCGCGCTCGCAACGATTTCTTGTCCTCGCTCCAGCTACCGAGGGAGCTTGACCAACATCAACGCCCGGCCGCGCTGGATAGCGTGAAATGCCGGTTTTGCCGCACCGAATGCCAGTTAGGGAGGGGGAGTAGTGAAACAGGAAAACGTGGCCGCCATGAGCGAACAGGCCATCTCGCGTGAAGTGCTGCTGGAGAAATACGCCAAGGGCGACGAACAGAGCGTCGCCGACGTGCGCCGCCGCGTGGCGCGCGCGCTGTCCGGCATCGAGGCCGAACCCGCGCGTTACGAGGCGGCGTTCTTCGACGCGCTGCAGCGTGGCTTCATCCCCGGCGGGCGCATCAACTCGGCCGCCGGCACCGAACTCAAGGCGACGCTGATCAACTGCTTCGTGCAGCCGGTGGGCGACGCCGTCAGCGAGAGCGAGGGCGGCAAGGTCGGCATCTACGAGGCGCTGCTGCAAGCCGCCGAAACCATGCGCCGCGGCGGCGGCGTCGGCTACAACTTCAGCCGCATCCGTCCCAAGGGCGCGCGCGTCAAGGGCACCCACAGCCGTGCTTCCGGCCCGGTGTCGTACATGCGCGTGTTCGACCGCAGCTGCGAAACGGTGGAATCAGCCGGTTCGCGGCGCGGCGCGCAGATGGGCGTGCTCAACATCGAACACCCCGACGTCGAGGACTTCATCCACGCCAAGGACCAGGGCGACCTGAAGAACTTCAACATCTCGGTCGGCGTCTCCGACGCCTTCATGCAGGCGGTCGAGGCCGACGGGCCGTGGCAGTTGGTGCACACCGTCGAGCCGGCCAGCGACGCTTTCCCCGAGGCCTTCCGCCGCGACGACGGTCTGTGGGTGTACCGCACCGTGCGCGCCCGCGAGCTGTGGCGCCAGATCATGGAATCCACCTACGACCACGCCGAGCCGGGGGTGCTGTTCCTCAGCCAGATCAACCGCGACAACAACCTCAGCTACTGCGAAGTCATCGAGTCGACCAACCCCTGCGGCGAACAGCCGCTACCCGACTACGGCTGCTGCGACCTGGGCTCGATCAACCTCGCCGCCTTCGTCGAGCACCCCTTCACGCGCCGCGCCCGCTTCGACTTCAAGGCCTTCGAGACCGTGGTGCGCAGCGCCATCCGCATGCTCGACAACGTGCTCGACCTCACCGTCTGGCCGCTGCCCGAGCAACAACGCGAGGCGCAGGCCAAGCGCCGCGTCGGCCTCGGCTTCACCGGCCTGGGCGACGCGCTGATCCTGCTGCAGATCGCCTACAACAGCCCGCAGGGGCGGCAGATGGCGGCCAAGTTCGCCGAGACCATGCGCGACGCCGCCTACGACGCCTCGGTCGATCTCGCCATCGAGAAGGGAGCGTTCCCGCTGTTCGAGGCCGACAACTATCTGGCCGAACCGCACTGCGCCAGCCGCCTGCCCGAGGCGATCAAGGCACGCATCCGCCAGCACGGCATCCGCAACTCGCACCTGCTCTCCATCGCCCCCACCGGCACCATCTCGCTGGCCTTCGCCGACAATGCCTCCAACGGCATCGAACCGCCGTTCTCGTGGTATTACACCCGCAAGAAGCGCATGGCCGACGGCTCGCAGCAGGAATACCGCGTCGAAGACCACGCCTACCGCCTGTACCGCCTGAACGGCGGCGACGTCGAGAAACTGCCGCCGTACTTCGTCTCGGCGCTGGAAATGAGCGCGCTCGACCACATGCAGATGGTGGCCGCGGTGGCGCCGTACATCGACACCGCCATCTCCAAGACCGTCAACGTCCCGGCCGACTACCCCTTCGACGAGTTCGAGCACCTCTACCTCGAAGCCTGGAAGGCCGGCCTCAAGGGCATCACCACCTACCGCCCCAACAGCGTGCTGGGCTCGGTGCTGTCGGTCGAACCGGCCCAGGCCGCGCCGCAGGACCTCCTGGCGAGCCAGGAAGGTGATCCGGACCGCCGCATCGCGCTGGTCAGCACCCCGAGCCCGGCGCTGGCCAGCCTGAAGTGGCCGCACCGCCCGCGCCTGAAGGGCGGCAACCCGTCGTGGACCTACATGATCGAGCACGACGACGGCGCCTTCGCCGTGTTCGTCGGCCATGTCGAAAACGGCCACACCCAGCCCTTCGAATGCTGGGTCAACGGCAATGAACAGCCGCGCGGCCTCGGCGCCCTGGCCAAAACGCTGTCGATGGACATGCGCTGCCGCGACAAGGCCTGGCTCGCGCTCAAGCTCGACGCCCTGGCGCACACCATGGGCGACCGGCGCTACACCCTGGAACTGGGCGAGCGCACGCTGCATGCCAGCTCCGCCGCCGCCGTGCTGGGCCAGGTGGTGCGCCACCGCGTCGAGCAGCTCGGCGCGCTCGACATGCACGCCGACGACACCTCCCCGGTGATGGACGCGCTGTTCGCCAAGAAAGAACCCAAGACCGGCACCGACGGCACCATGAGCTGGTCGGTGGACGTCAGCAACCCGCAAACCGGCGACGACTTCGTGCTGTTCCTGAAAGAGCTGGTGCTGCCCGACGGCCAGCGCCGCCCGTTCTCGATGTGGCTCGCCGGCAGCTACCCGCGCGAGCTGGATGGCCTGTGCAAGATGCTGAGCCTCGACATGCGCGTGATCGATCCGGCCTGGATCGGCATGAAACTGCGCAAGCTGCTCAACTACGCCGAACCGCAAGGCGACTTCTTCGCCCGCGTGCCCGGCAGCGACAAATCGCAAAGCTGGCCCTCCACCGTCGCCTACGTCGCGCGCCTGCTGATCCACCGCTTCGCCATGCTGGGCTTGCTCACCGAAGACGGCGTGCCGGTGGAGAACATGGGCGTGATGGTGCCGGAGCAGGGCGACCTGTTCGACAGCGTGCAAATGGAAACCGTCGCCCCGGTCGCCGGCAAGCCCTGCCCGGAATGCGGCCACCACGCGCTGATCAAGAAGGACGGCTGCGAGTTCTGCACCGCCTGCGGCCATATCGGGGCGTGCGGGTGAGGTTGCGAGCAGCCTGGGTGCACGGCTAGTGTGAGTGACAGCATAAGCTGCGACTTTGCCACCATAAGCTGCGACTAAACATCTCTTTGCTTCCGATGTAGTTTTATAACAATGCCCTACGATCTTTTGATCGTGGGGCATTTTCTTGTTGGCGATGGATTTTCCGCGTGAAAAAGCTCGGCAATCCAAAGTATGAGCCGGGCTGATTGAAAGTTTACCTACTGACACTGGAGAGGATGCAGGGGCCAAGGTTCGAAGTATTGACAGCGACGAGCATCAGGCTCTGTACCTCAACGTGTGGTTTCACTCGTGGGATAAGGTACCGCACATACTCAACCATGAACCGTAGCTCAAGGTTTGGGTCTCCACGGGATCTGTCCGAATCTACCTAGCTGCCGTAGTAATCGGTACAACGTGGAAAACTTGCGGAATCTGATCAAGTCCGTAACTCAGATGTAAGTGACCGTATAAGCTGCTGTGTTGATCGAAGAGAATTAAGTCTGTCACGAGGCAATTAAGTCTGTTACGCCATTGGCATGTTCAGCGTTGTCTTTAGCTACAAAACAAGAGGCCCTCCTGGGCCTCTTGTCGTATGTGGAGATCTAAGCTTGATCAGCAGAAGGTGCAAAGTCCATTAGGCCGGATTGGCCGACGTAGCATGTCATCCTATCTGCACTGAGCGTCTGCTCAGCCACATACCAGCCATATCTCTATTTCCGGCACTGAACGTCTGCTTTCTGCCCATATGAACGCGGACTCTCGACCCTTATGGAAAGAATTACATAAGGGTCGAAAGTGAGTGTTCCTCAAGTTAGCAAGCCGACCTTCAGTTACGGTGCAAGGGAAACGGCCGGTATGTGATCCTGAACGGACGCTCAGGGTAGATAGGGTTGAAGACCGTGCGCATAGCCTGTCCGGCAGGTTTTTGAGTGCTGCAGCCGCTCCAGGCAACAGCTCATTGACAGGTCCTCGGCCAGAACAGACGTTCGACTCTTGTTCATCAATAGTCTGGTTTGCGCTGCCTAGCAGACAGTGAGTCGAGCCATGAAAAACTGAGACACAAAGACAGTTGTTGCACCAAATCAAAAGCTTTCATGGTATGCAAAAAGCATTGATGCCTTTCTTTATGCCTTGGATCGGGTCCTAGGCAACGGCTTTGTCAGTGGATACGTACCTCTGCTAAATTGAACCGAATATCAGTTCTGACACCACACTATAGCTTTGCTCCAGGCGCTTCCCAGAAGGCAGTAATCACATCTTTGACTTTACGCACGTCAATGATGTTGTTCGAGGAATTGGCGCCTTGATCGGCTTGCTGGAATCTGGCGTGCAGCCATCCCCTCCCGTGCATCTGGTCTCAGGGCATCCGACTTCTCTGGGTGAACTCGCAGCGATTTGTTGTCGGCTGGCAAAGAGCGACGCAGCCGTCGTTGAGGCGGCGCCGAGGTCTTATGACGTCGGCCGGTTCTATGGAGACCCAGCGAGAGCGAGGGAGCTTCTTGGTTGGGCATCTGAAATACCTTTGGAAGCAGGCCTGAGGCGTCTCATTGATGACTTCAAGCAGGACCTCGCATTGCACAGCGTAGCGGAGGTATCTGTATGAAAATTCTGAAAGTGATTCACGGTTATCCAATGCGCTACAACGCCGGTTCTGAGGTCTACAGCCATGGGATGCTAACAACCCGGCAGTTGTGAAAGCATGGCAAGATATTTCTGCTGAATACGCGAAAGGTGTTTCTGGGACTGTGCGAGCCGTGATTGGGCAGAGCTTGAGAGCTGGTAATGTGTGGGAAACGGCAGAGTTGCCCGCGTTAATGAGGAATCCAAGAGTGGATAAGATCATCACTATTGACCCCGCCACAGGAGTTCAAAAAGTGATATTTCAGAGGGCTAAACCATGATTTTAGATATCACGCGAGGGCATATAAAAGTTAAAATCGGTGGAAAAACAGTTACTCTTCAAGGAGAGATGTTTTTCCCAGGGAATGACAAAATGGGTTTTGTTTTATATAGAAATTCCATAAAGAATTGGGATGAGCCAAATCAGGATCTCCCAATTACTCCTGATGAAGTTGATGCGATTATGGATGATATCCGGAATGACTTTGCTAAGGGAGGGCATACATTTGCAGTAGAGTGAAAATAACTATGCGGCAATGGCATATAATCGATTTGTGTGATGAGATCCCCACTTCAGCGGTAGAGGTTCCAAGAGATGTTCACGTTGAGAGTCCGACATATGGGGGTAAGAACACCCCAGTACAATGGAACAGGGCCGCAAGGATGGGCAGGCGTGAGAATTGACTCCTCTCAAATAACGGGTAGAAGCTTGGACCTCGTAATACCCAATGCTGGTTCCTCCGCCCAAAAGCAAGTTATTAATCAGGCGGTTCAAGATGGTGTGTCGAAGGGGGTAAAAGTAAACGTGATCATCCATCCATAATTCGTATGTGGGAGCGAAATGAAGTCTGCGTATGCTCTTCTGAGGAAGGGAAAAATTTTTATCCAGAGCTATTTAAAGTCAACTTCTGGGTTATGGATTGCTTCTGGACCTGTTTACGTTTCAGATGAAGACCATTTGGATGATCTTGGGGCTAATGTTCGGGATGCCTTAGCTCACTCGACAATTCCAATGCGGCGCGGTCTGATGCGGCTGGCCCCCACGCATAAACTATACTTTGACCTTCCTTACCCAGTTCAAGTGCTGCGGTAACAAGCTTGCCCAACCGCACTTCATCGTCATCGCTTGGGTATCAGCCACTTACCTCCATCCTCTACCGTTAGTGGCTAGAGTCCAAAGTCGATATCGACATGTTTTGTTGAATATTTTTTATTTTAAATCATATGGTTATGTTTTTTGTGGGCAAAATGCTCTTTCTCATGGGGAAAATCGCAACTTATGCGTAAATTGCAGGAGAAAATCGCAGCTTTTGCCGGCAATTGATTGCAGCTTATGCTGGTGAGGCTGTTTGTAAGTTATTGATTTTAATTGATGCCTAGTCGCAGCTTATGCTGTCACCCACAGCTAGTGAGTGACAGCATGGGCTGTGACTAAACGCCCCCACGTCACTGCTGTCGATGTCTCAACTTCATGCCCTGCGGTCTTTGATCGCGGGGCATTCTTATTTTGCCCAGCGCTACGCCTAATGCGCCTGCGGAGCGAAAAGCGGACCGGCTCGGCCGATCTTGACCGAGGTGCCGGGGTAGGCGGTGGTCGCCGTCGATCACGGACGCGGCTTTACGTGACGATCGCTTGGCCATGCGGCATGTTGTCATGCCGAGCCGGCGCTGATTGGCCGCGGCCAATCAATAATCGAAGGCGATGACCCCGGCCTTGAAGGGGCGGGTCTTGCGGAGGAGTTGTTTGTCGCGGATGAACCGGAGGACGGTCTTGATGGTTTCGTCGCGACTGCCGTCGGCAGACAGGATGAAAGTCAGGTTCCGCTGACAGACCATCGGCAGACTGCACACCTTCACCTCCGGCGGTTCGGGAAAAATGGACAGCCGGGGCAGAATCGAAAAGCCGAGGCCTTCCGCGACCAGCCCGACGATTCCGCTTTCATTCGCCTGCTTGCGCACCGGAACATGGGTGAAGCCGTTGGCCCGGCACTGGTCGACGACCCACTGCATTCCTTGAGCCGAGAGCTGGATAAAGGGAAGAGGCGCCAATTGGTTCCAGTCCAGCGGATGGGCAATCTTCATGGATGACGGCAAGACCAGGACGTAGTCGTCATGCACGAAGGGAAGGCTGATCAGGCCGTTGTCCGCAGTCATCCGGATGACCCCGATATCGGCCAGCCCTTGCTTCACATGGGACACGATTTCCTGGTAATCGGGAAAGCCATCGTCCACCTCGACGTGAATCTGCGGGTATTCCCGGGACAGCGCCTCCAGCGCTGGCGGAATCAAGTAGGTTCCTGCGCTGCGAAAGCAGGCGATGCGGACCTTGCCCGCCAATGACCGGGCATGCCGGACCGATTCCACCATGCTCTGCCCGATATGGAGCATTTGCCTGGCCTTGGCCACGACCTGATATCCGGCTTCGGTCAGGGTGCAGCCCACTCTGGAACGATGCAAAAGCCTGGTTCCCAGGCTGGTCTCCAGCTCGGAAATGGCATGGCTGATGCGGGACTGGGTGCAGTCCAGCTCAGCGGCTGCGGCACTGAATCCGCCACAATCGACCACCGCGACCAACATCTCCAACTGGCTGAGTTTGATTTTCAGCATGCGTACCTTGCGCCTGGCTCCGGCTGTTCAACTTCCATCGAAATTTATCATACATGAAAGCGAGTTATCGGCATTTTCGGTATCGCTTCCGATGCCGGAGTCGGGATGATGGATGCTGGTTGAACGGTCATCGACACGGCTTAAAGGACGCTAATGTGAACGCACTGACGACACTCGCTACCGTACTGGGCATCTACCTCCCTGTCATCGTCACCCCGGGACCGAATTTCCTGGTGGTCACCCAAACGGCGATTTCCTCATCGCGCGAGCAGAGCATCCACACCGCGCTGGGGGTGGCCTTGGGGAGCACCATCATGGCCTGCCTGGCGGTCACCGGGATGAACTTCCTGTTGCAGCGGTTTCCGCAGATACAGTTCATCATCCATGTGGCGGGAGGCAGCTACCTGCTGTATCTGGCCGGCAAAGTGTGGCGCGAAGGCGGCAAATCCGGTGCGGAGTCGCACCGGGCGATAGCGCACAACAGCGGCCGGTCATTCCGTCGCGGCCTGGCAACCAACCTGACCAATCCCAAGGCATTAGCCTTTTTTTCGACCATCTTTGCCACGGTACTGACCCCGAGCTCTCCCGTCTGGCTGAAGGTGGTCTGCGTGGTGACAATCGGCCTCGCCTCGACGTCCTGGCATCTGTTTCTTGCCACTCTCTTTGCCTCGAAACGCATTCAAAAGCAGTACAGCGACTTCCAGGGGGGAATTCATGTCATCGCCGCGGCCGTATTGGCCCTCTTCGGCGCCGGTTTGCTGATCCTCTGAATGATGGCACCCCTCTTTGCCGCCGTGCCGGAGCGCGAGGCGGAGGCCCTCGTGTTTCTTCCCCGGAATCAGCGTGCGCAGTTGGGGCGGCGCCATGTTGCCCGGCATGCGTCTCGGGGTGATATGGCCCGGCATCGGCTACAGTCAAAGCGGGGAGCGGCGGCGACAGCCCGGCTGCCGGCAAAAGGTATCGCCGTCATGGGGTTGGCGCTGCCAACGAGGAGACATCACAACCATGTTGAGACGAGTCATTCTGGCCGCGCTGCTGGGGTCGGCCGCAGCGAGCGTGTCCGCACAGGCCCGGGAGTGCATCGAGGTGGTGTCCGCCGGTGGCGGTTATGCCTTCTGGCAGGCAGTCGGCGAGGGTGCGAATCAGGCCGGGAAGGAGCTGGGCATCGACATCTACTTCCGCGGCCCGTCCAAGGAAGAAGACCGCGACGCCCAGGAGACTATCGCCAACATGATGTGGGATCTGCATTGCCAGGCGCTGGTGATGGCGCCCAACGCGCCGGAGCGGGCGCGCCTGGTCGAGCGGCTCAAGGCTCAGGGCATCCCCACCGTGTACATCGACCGCGATACCGGCGGGGCCGACGTCGCGGCGGTGGTGGCAACCAATAATCTTCGGGCCGGCCAGCTGGCCGGGGAGGAAATGGCGCGGGCGTTGGGCAAGAGAAAACGCGTGGCGGTGTTGCGGGAGCGCGCCGACGTGGTGTCGACCGAAGAGCGCGCCCGCGGCTTCATCGAGGCGGCCACCCGTGCCGGACTGAAGGTGGTGCGCAGTGCCTACATCGGCACCTCGGTGGGGGATTCACGGGTCGAGGCGGAAAAAGTGTTGACGGCACTGCGCGGCAAGATCGACGGCGTGTTTACCCCCAACGAGTCGACCACCCTGGGGGCGGTGATCCAGCTGAAGAAGATGGGACTGGCCGGGAAAGTGCTGCATATCGGCTTCGACAGCAACCAGTATCTCGCCAGCTCGGTGCGCCTGGGCGATCTCTACGGGCTGGTCGTGCAGCGCCCGCGCGCGATGGGCTACCAGGGCGTGTCCCTGGCTTACCGCAAAGCGCAGGGCCAGACGATCGAGGCGCGCAACGTCGATACCGGGGTGGTGTTCGTGACCAAGGGCAATATCGATCAGCCGGACATCGCCAAGGCGTTGTACTGAGGAGACGGCGGCGCGCTTGCGCCGCCTCGGTCGCCGGGCCGCTGCGGTGCGCCTTGTGACCCTTCCTGCGCACGGTTGGCTGACCGGCGGGGCGGCCGTGCGGTTGGACGGCAGCGCATCAGACCAGCCAGCGCCCCAGCGTGGCGGTGGCGATGGTCAGGAAGCCCAGCCAGAGGTTGATGCCCACCGCCTTGCGGATGCGGCCCAGCGCGTCGCCGCCGGCTTTCCATTCTTCCGCGGCCACGGCGCGTTTGAGCTCGGCATAGGGGCCGAAGAACACGTAGAGGTAGATCGCGATCATGGCGAGCCCGACCATCAGCATCAGGTGCCAGTTGAGCGGGGCGGCATCGAAACCGACGCGGGCGATCATGGCGAGCCCGCTCACCGGGATCAAAATGACCGCGCCCCACACCCAGACGAAGAAGCGCGCGAACACGCGCTGCCACAGCCGCAGCCGGTGCGGCGGGTCGAGCAACTCGGCCGCGCTCGGGCGCAGGCAGACGTAGGCGAAGAACATGCCGCCGACCCACAGGGCGACGCTGGCGAGGTGCAGGAAGCGGAACAGCGGTTCGGGAGTCATGACGTCGGTTCGATCTCGAATGGATGGGGATGCTGTCATTCTATACGGCCCGGCCACCCTCTGCCTCGCCTGCCAGCGCCGGCCGATTCTGGCAGAATGGCGGGTCCATCCGCCTGAGGTTTCTTCGTGGTCAGTTCGTCCCTGCGCGTGCTGTCGCTCATCCCGCCGATGACGCAGCTCAATACCCCGTATCCGTCCACCGCCTACATCACCGGCTTCCTGCGTTCGCGCGGGGTGCCCGCGGTGCAGGAGGACCTGGCGCTGGCGCTGGTGTTGCGGCTGTTTTCCGTGGAAGGGCTGCAGGCGATCCGCGAACGCATCGACGCCATTCCGCCGAAGAAGCGCAGTGCCCAGGTGCACGCTTTCGTCGAGCAGTTCGAGCGCTATCTCGCCACCATCACGCCCACCATGGCCTTCCTGCAGGGGCGCGACTCCACCGTCAGCCACCGCATCTGTAGCCGCCATTTCCTGCCGGAAGGGGCGCGCTTCGCCTCGCTGGAGGTGTACGTCGATCCGGACGATCCCTACGGCGGCGATCCGCTGGCCTGGGCCTTCGGCGCCTTGGGGCAGCAGGACCGCGCGCGCCATCTCGCCACGCTCTACCTGAACGATATCTCCGACGTGCTGCGCGAGGCGGTCGACGCGCGTTTCGAGTTCGTGCGCTACGCCGAGTCGCTGGCGATGAGCCAGCCCACCTTCGAGCCGCTGGCCAAGGCGCTGGCCGCCAAGCCCTCGCTGGTGGACGACACCTTGCAGGCGCTCACGCTCGACGCCATCGAGCGCCACCAGCCCGAGCTGGTGCTGCTGTCGGTGCCGTTCCCGGGCTCGGTGTACGCGGCGTTCCGTATCGCGCAAACCATCAAGGCACGTTGGCCGAACATCAAGACCGCGCTGGGCGGCGGTTTCGTCAACACCGAGCTGCGCGAGCTGAAAGAACCGCGCGTGTTCGATTTCTTCGACTTCGTCACGCTGGACGACGGCGAAAAGCCGATCCTGGCGCTGCTCGAGCACCTGCAGGGCCAGCGTTCCACCTCGCGCCTGGTGCGCACCTTCGTACGCGAGGAGGGCCAGGTACGTTACGTCAACCTGATGGAAGCCGACATCCCGTTCGAGGAGGTCGGCACGCCGACCTGGGACGGCCTGCCGATCGAGCGCTACCTGTCGCTCTTGGACATGCTCAACCCGATGCACCGGCTGTGGAGCGACGGGCGCTGGAACAAGCTGACGGTGGCGCACGGCTGCTACTGGAAGAAGTGCAGCTTCTGCGACGTCACGCTGGACTACATCTCGCGCTACGAGACCGCCTCGGCTGAAACGCTGGTGGACCGCATCGAGGCGATCATCGCCGAGACCGGTCAGACCGGCTTTCACTTCGTCGACGAGGCCGCGCCACCCAAGATGCTGCGCGCGCTGGCCGAAGAACTGTTGCGGCGTAACGTGTCGATTTCGTGGTGGGGCAATATCCGCTTCGAGAAATCCTTCACCCCGGAACTGTGCCAGCTGTTGGCCGAATCCGGCTGCATCGCCATCTCGGGCGGGCTGGAGGTGGCGTCGGACCGGCTGCTCAAGCTGATGAAGAAGGGCGTGTCGGTGGAGCAGGTGGCGCGGGTGACGCAGGGCTTCACCGAGGCCGGCATTCTGGTGCACGCCTACCTGATGTACGGCTTCCCGACCCAGACGGTGCAGGACACGGTGGACGCGCTGGAATACGTGCGCCAGCTGTTCGACAACGGCTGCATCCAGTCCGGCTTCTTCCACCGCTTCGCCTGCACGGTGCATTCTCCGGTGGGGCAGAATCCCGAAGAGTACGGCGTGACGTTACAGCCTTTGCCGCCGGTGAGCTTCGCCAAGAACGACGTCGGCTTCATCGACCCGACCGGGGTCGATCACGACGCCATGGGCGAGGCCTTGAACAAGGCGCTGTACAACTACATGCACGGCATCGCGCTGGACGAGGACGTGCGGCGCTGGTTCTACGGCCGGGTGCCGCGCCCGCGGGTGCCGCGCAACTTCATCGAGCGGGCGCTGGCCGCGCGCTGACGGCTGAACCGACGTGCCGGCCGGCCGCCGGCGTTACGAGGCCTGAGCCGTCTGCAGCCGGCGATGCTGCTGCCGGATGCGCCGGGCGAAGACGGTGCCCAGCACAGGCGTGATGGCGGCGGCGGCGATGAACACCATGGTGGCGCCGGAGTGCGCCAGCAGGGCCGCGGCCAGCACCACCCCCAGCGACTGGCCGAGGAAGAAGGCCGAGGCGAACAGCGACACCGCGGTGCCGCGCACCTGCGGCGCCATCTGAGTGGCGTTGGTCTGCAGCGTGTTGTGCATCATGTAGTAGCCCAGCCCCACCAGGTAGCTGGCCGGAATGGCCCAGGCCCAGGCATCGCCCAGCGCCAGCAGCAGCCAGGCGCCGCCGATCAGCACGCCGCCGCCGGCGGCCAGCCCCACTTCGCCGAAGCGGCGCACGAAATGCCGGGCGAACAGGATGTAGGACAGGCCGCCGACCCCGAAGAACGCCATCAGGGCGCCCGCCATGGTGAGTGACAGGCCGAAGCGCTGATGCAGGTAGGACGGCACGAAGGCCAGCGCGCCGAACACCACGATCCCTTCCAGAAACACCGTGAGCAGGATGACGCGCGCCCAGCCGACGCCGATCACGGTGCGGCCCTGGGCGAGGACGCCGAGCGTGTGCCCGGCCGGCGCCGGGGTGGGGCGCGCCAGCGGGTTGGCGCGCGACTCGGCCAGCACGCGCCACCCCACCAAGAGGTAGACCAGCGCCAGCGCGGCGAAGGCCCAGCGCCAGCCCAGGGTGTCGGTGAACAGGCCGCCGATGAACTGGCCGCCGATCACCCCCATGATCTGGCCGCCGAGAAAGCGCGCCAGCGTGGCCTGGCGCTGTTCGTAGGGCACGGTGTCGCCGATCCAGGCCATGGAGAGCGGGATGATGCCGGCGGCGGTGACGCCGGTGAGCAGGCGCGCCAGCACCAGCCAGCCCAGCGAGTAGGACAGCGCCGCGCCCAGGCTGCCGACGAGGCTGGCCAGCGTGGTCCAGGCGATCATCCGGTACTTGCCGAAGCGGTCGCCCAGCGGGCCGAAGAACAACTGCATCAGGCCGTAGGCCACGGAGAACGACGACACCACCTGGGCGGCATCGGCCGGCGTGGCAAGGAAGGCCTTGGCCAGGTTCGGCAGCATCGGGTCGCAAAGACGCGCCGAGGCGGAGCTGGCAAAGGCGGCGCAGGAGAGCAGGGTGATCGCCCGGCGGTGGTGTGGATCCAGTGAAGACATGAAATAGCAACGTGGGTGACAATTGATCTTGGTATTATACCGTCCAACATCATGTGTTGCCGCCGCGTATGGCGCCCTGGCGCGGGTCCTGGCCCGAGCGGGCGGCGCTGCCGTTTTTCCCCTCGTCTCTAGCCATTTTGGGTGATTCGAACGCTTGATGTAGCGGCTTTTTTGGCTTTCGGGCCCCGCCTGGGTGATAATGTGGGGTTACGAAATACGGAGAGGCAACTAATGAAGCGCGTGGATGACTTTCGCCTGAGATTGGGCAAGCATGAACTGGTGCCCATCATGGTCGGTGGCATGGGGGTGGATATCTCGACCTCTGCTCTGTCCCTCGAGGCGGCCCGCCTCGGCGGCATCGGCCATATCTCGGACGCCATGGTGCCGACGGTTGCCGATCGCCGCTTCAATACCAAGTACGTTAAGAACAAGTTGCAGCAGTACAAGTTCAACGTCGCCAACACCGACAAGTCGGTGGTGCAGTTCGACCTCGGCCTGTTGGCCGAAGCCACCAAGATGCACGTCGGCAGCACCATGGACGCCAAGCGCGGCGAGGGCCTGATCTTCATCAACTGCATGGAAAAGCTGACGATGAACGCGCCCAAGGACACCTTGCGCGTGCGCATGCGGGCGGCGCTGGATGCCGGTATCGACGGCATCACGCTGGCGGCCGGCCTGCACCTGGGCTCGTTCGCGCTGATCGAGGATCACCCGCGCTTCCGCGACGCCAAGCTCGGCATCATCGTGTCGTCGCTGCGCGCCTTGCAGCTGTTCCTGAAGAAGAACGCCCGCCTCAACCGCCTGCCCGACTACGTGGTGGTGGAAGGCCCGCTGGCCGGCGGCCACCTGGGCTTCGGCATGGACTGGGCCGAGTACGACCTGGCGACCATCGTCGCTGAAATCCGCGACTGGCTGAAAGCCGAGCAGCTGGATATCCCGCTGATTCCGGCCGGCGGCATCTTCACCGGCTCCGACGCCGTGGGCTTCCTGGAAATGGGCGCCGCGGCGGTGCAGGTGGCGACGCGCTTCACCGTGACCCACGAGTGCGGTCTGCCGGAGAAAGTGCAGCAGGAGTACTTCAAGGCCAACGAGGACGACATCGAGGTCAACCAGATTTCCCCGACCGGCTACCCGATGCGCATGATCAAGCACTGCCCGGCCATCGGCGACGGCATCCGCCCGAACTGCGAGGCCTACGGCTACCTGCTCGACGCCAAGGGCAGCTGCGCCTACATCGACGCCTACAACCGCGAGGTGGCGGCGCACCCGGATGCGCGCCGCGTCAAGGTGTGGGACAAGACCTGCCTGTGCACCCACATGCGCAACTTCGATTGCTGGACCTGCGGCCACTACACCTACCGCCTCAAGGACACCACGCGCCGCAACGAGGACGGAACCTACCAGATCCTCAGCGCCGAGCACGTGTTCCGCGACTACCAGTTCAGCACCGACAACACCGTGGCCCTGCCGGAGTAAGCCGGGCGGCGGGCGCCGCTGGCGCCAGCAGACGAAACCCCGAGGAGCGATCCTCGGGGTTTCTGCTTTTCTGCCGCTTGGGCGGACCTCTATTCGTCGGCGGGCTCCCAGGACTGGTCATGGCCGGCCTGCGCCATCAGCCACTGGATGAGCACCCCGAGGCGTGGCGACGGCGGCGAGCGCTCGGGCAAAACCAGATAGTAATGCTGCGCGGCGTGGCTGGAGAGCGCGGGGAAGGGCGCGACCAGGCTGCCTTGGCGCAGCGCCTGCTCGACCAGGCGCCGCCGCCCCATGGCCACGCCGGCGTGATGCTGCGCCGCCGTCACGGCCAGGTCGGAGCGGTCGAAGATCATCGCCGGTGCGTCGTCGAGGCCGATGATGCCATGCTGCGCCGCCCAGGCCTGCCATTCGGCGTCGTGGCCGGCCTGCGGCCAGGCGCGGGCGTCGTGCAGCAGGGTGCAGTGCGCCAGCTGCTCCGGCCGCTCGAACAGCTGCCTGCGGCGGGCGTAGTCGGGCGAGCAGACCGGCGTCAGGGTTTCGTCCATCAACGGCAGCACGCGTTGTCCGGCCGCTGGCAGGGCGCCGTAGTACAGTGCCAGGTCGACCGGCTGGGTGCGGAAATCCACCTCCTCGTTGCCGGTGCGCAGGTCGAGCCGGATGGCGGGGTAACGTTGGCCGAAGTCGGCCAGCCGTGGCACCAGCCAGCACTGCGCCAGCGACGGGCGGGCAAACAGCGTCAGCGTGCCGGTCAGCTCGTGGCGGCGGATGTCGTCGATCTCCTGGCCGACGCGCTGCAGCGAGTCATTGAGCAGCGCGAACAGGCGCCGCCCCTCGTCGCTCAGCTGCAGTTGCCGCGGCCGGCGCTGGAACAGGCGAAAGCCGAGCTGCTGTTCCAGCTTGAGGATGCGGTGGCTGACGGCGCTGGGCGTCAGGCACAGCTCGGTGGCCGCCAGGGTGAAGCTCAGGTGGCGCGCGGCGCACTCGAAGGTGTGCAGCGCCGCGAGCTGGCCGCTGTCGAGGCGGGTGGGGTGTCCGGGGCGGGTCAAGGGCGTGTCGTCCGCGCTGGAGGGCGGGGTCAGGCTTCCCGGCCGCGCTGCAGGTAGCCGGCCATTTCCTCCGCCGGCACCATGCTGCCGCCGGTGGCCCACACCAGGTGGTGCGCCGCCGCCATACGCTGCGGGGTGAGCCCCATGCGCTCGCGGTAGCCCTGGTTTTCCGTCAGTACGCGCGCCATGCCCGGCATGCCGGCCAGCGCCGAGGGCTCCAGCGCGATGCCTTCCTGCTGTTGCAGCAGCGCGAGCAGGCGGTAGAGCTCGTCGTCGCTGACGGTGTAGTAGCCGTCGATCATCCGTTCCATCGCCCGCCCGACGAAGCCGGAGGGACGCCCCACCGCCAGGCCGTCGGCGGCGGTGACGTTGTCGATGCCGAAGTCCTGCACCGCGACCTCGTCGTGCCGCCCGGTGAGCACGCCCAGCAGCATGCACGGCGCGTGGGTCGGCTCGGCGAAGATGCAGTGCACGTGGTCCTGGAACGCCAGCTTCAGGCCGAACGCCACGCCGCCCGGGCCGCCGCCGACGCCGCAGGGCAGGTAGACGAACAGCGGGTGCTCGGCGTCGACGACGATGCCGGCCTGGTCGAACTGACGCTTCAGCCGCTCGGCGGCGACCGCGTAGCCGAGGAACAGCTGCGGCGAGTTTTCGTCGTCGACGAAATGGCAGCGCGGGTCGGCCGCCGCCTGGCGCCGCCCCTCGGCCACCGCCGCGCTGTAGTCGGAGGGGTATTCCACCACCGTGACGCCGTGCTCGCGCAGGCGGCGTTTCTTCCATTCGCGCGCGTCGGCCGACATGTGCACCGTGGTGCGAAAGCCGAGCCGGGCGCCGATCAGGCCGATCGACAGCCCGAGGTTGCCGGTCGAGCCGACGGCGATGGCGTACTGGCCGAAGAAGGCGCGGAAGGCGTCGCTGTCGAGCCGGGCGTAGTCGTCGTCAAGGTGCAGCAGGCCGGCGCCGACGGCCAGGTCCTCGGCGTACTTGAGCACCTCGTGGATGCCGCCGCGCGCCTTGATCGAGCCGGAGATCGGCAGGTGGCTGTCGAGCTTGATCAGCAGGGTGCCGACGGGGTCGATGCCGTAGCGTTGGCACAACGCCTGCTGCATGGCGGGGATGGCCTGCAGCGGGGATTCCAGGATGCCGCCGGCGTCGCGGGTTTCCGGGAAGGCAGCGCGGAAGTAGGCGGCGAAGCGTTGCAGCCGGGCGCTGGCCTCGGCCACGTCGTGTTCCGTCAGGCCGACGTGGGGCAGGGCTTCTTCAAATGGCGTAATGGCCGGGTTGAACCAGCTGCATTCCTCCAGCGCGACCAGTTTTTGCAGCAGGGGATAGTCGCGGTACCACTGCTGCAGGGTTTTGCCGTGAATCATGGCGTGCTCCTTGGCGCCCGGAGGGCGAATGGCCGTATTAGGCCAGAGCGGACGCCGACGGACAAACGATGGCTGCTCATGGCATGGATGAAACAGGTTCAGCCATGGCGCGGGCGCTCCCCGCTTACAGCACCGCCCACATGCCGATGATCAGGATCAGGATGACGACGCCGGTCATGATCTGGGCGGTGCTGCGCTCCTTCTGCAGCGCCTGCTGCAGCGTCGTCTGGCGCGACTCCAGGGCGCTCACGCGCTGTTCCAGGTGGGCGCGCGTCTCTTCCTGCTGCGCCATGTTTTGCAACATGGCTTCGCCGCTGTATTCGGTGATGTGTTCCTTGTCCCATACCCCGAGCAGCTTGTTGACCTTGTCCTTGAAGAACAGGGCGTTCTTCTGGTTGCTGTCCTGCCATTCGAACTCGAAACCCTGGCGCGCGAAGAAGGCGTTGCGCTGCAGGCGCTCGTCCTCGCTGCAGGTGGCGGGCAGGGTGACCAGCCCGGGGCTGACGGCGTAATCGGGATAGATGCCCTTGATCCAGCCGATGACCTGGGCCAGCAGGAAGGTGTCGAGCCCGGCGTGACGGAAGGTCTCGCTCGCCATGACGCCGCCCTTGGGGCCGAAGGTGGCGGTGCGGCTGGGGTGGTCGGCCCGCACCCAGGCGCTGTTGTAGACGGTGTGGAATTGCGCGTCGTCGCCGGCGAACGGCTGCCACTGGGTGCCGGCCGCGGCGGCGTAGCCGCGGAACTGCAGCCGGAAGTAGTCGGACTGGCCGGTCATGGCGCGGCTGCGGTGCAGTATGCCGTAGATCGCCACGCCATCGCGCGACAGCATCAGCACGGTTTCGCCCAGCGGCATGGCCTGGCTGGCGAGGTAGGCTTCGCTCTCGGGCGCCGGCAGCGCCGGCTTCTCGGCCGCCGCGATGGCGGGCTTCTTGGTGTTGGGCAGGCTATCCATGGCGCAATCATAACGCAGGCCACCGGCGCCCGGGTGGCGCACCCCCGTGATGTTGTGGTGCGCCACGGCCTTCTTGTGGTGCATTGCGCAAATCCGGCGACGGCACAAGCCGGCTCCAGAGCTGGCATGGCGTTTGCAAAGAGTTCTCCTGCGGCTTCGTTGTTTCGGGGCCGCGCGAGTCGGTCTCTCGTTTCGTTAGCCTCTTTTACGTGTGTAAGCCTCGCCTGGAGGATTCGTCCTTCAGGCCATTTTTTTGCCCATAGTCCACCTGTCTTCCCGGCCTGCCGTGCCACACGGCTTGGCGCTATACTGCCGTTTTTCGTCACCGGGGGTGCCGCGATTCGTCGTGGCTGAGAGAGACCCCGCAACCTGATCGGGGTCGTGCCAGCGGAGGGAGCGTGACGGTGCCGTCAGGCATCGGCGCCGGCCGTGGCGGCGGCCCGAGGCCGGGGCCGTGTTTGCTTCGTTTTGCCCCGGCAAGACGGAGGCGGAGGCCCCGCGATCGGCAAGGAGAGTGTCCCGATGTTCAAGAAAGTGCTGTGGCTGGCGTTGTGTACCAGCGCGCTGGGTGCCCAGGCGGCCGAACTGCGCGTGCTGACGCACAGCTCGTTTGCGCTGTCCAAGGAGCTGCTGGCGGGTTTCGAGCAGCAATCCGGCATCAAGGTGGTGGTGATCAAGGCCGGCGACGCCGGCGAGATGGTCAACAAGCTGATCCTGACCCGCGCCAATCCCATCGCCGACGTGGTCTACGGCATCGACAACACGCTGCTCGGCAAGGCGCAGCAGGCCGGTGTGCTGGAGCCGACCGCGAGCCCGGCCGGCGCCGCCGTGAAGCAGACGCTGCCGGGGATGGTGAGCGTCGACTATGGCTACGTCACGCTCAATTACGACAAGGCCTGGTTCGTCAGGCAGAAGCTGGCGCTGCCCACCTCGCTCGACGAGCTGACGCGCCCGGCCTACAAGAACCTGGTGGTGGTGGAGAACCCGGCGACGTCGAGTCCGGGGCTGGCCTTCCTGCTCGCCACCGTCAAGGGCCTGGGCGAGGAGCCGGCCTTCGCCTGGTGGGGCAAGCTGCGCGACAACGGCGTCAAGGTGGCCAAGGGCTGGAGCGAGGCCTATTACACCGATTTCAGCAAGAACGGCGGCAGCCGCCCGATCGTGGTGAGCTACGCCACCAGCCCGGCAGCCGAGGTGTTCTACAGCAAGGAGAAGTTGGCCGAAGCGCCGACCGGCAACCTGCTGCTCAAGGGCGGTGTGTTCCAGCAGGTGGAGGGCGTGGCGCTGGTCAAGGGCGGCGGGCAGAAGAAGGCGGCCCAGCAGTTCGTCGACTTCCTGCGCTCCGGCGCGGTGCAGACCGACCTGCCGACGCAGATGTGGATGTACCCGGTGCTGCCCGGCGTCAAGCTGAACCCGGTGTTCGCGCTGGCGCAACAGCCGACGGCGCACGATACCCCGGACAGCCGGGCCATCGCCGCCAAGAGCGCCGGCTGGGTGAGCCGCTGGACCCGCGTGGTGTTGAAGTCCGGCTATTGAGCGCTTGGAATAACTCTGCCGCGCTCCCCCATCCCCGCCCTGTGATGCTCGCCGTACCACTTGTACGGCTGAGTCATTCGATTTTCCTCGGGGTGAACCGGCCTGGGGCTGTGGCGATGACCGCAGGGAATCCCTGTGGGACGATTTCTTCACAAGCTCCCGGGCCTTACGTTAGGTGTTTCCAACACGGCAGCCTGTCTGCCGTTGGTCTTTGTCGAGGGCCGTGATGCGTGCCGTGTTTTCCCGCCAGGCCCTGGCCTTGCTGCCGCTGGCGTTTCTCACCCTGATGGCGCTGGCGCCGTTGGCGCGGTTGCTGTACGAGGGCGGCAGCGGCTTTTCGGCCAACCTTTTCCAGGACGACTACCTGCGCTGGCGTCTGCTCTGGTCGCTGACGCAGGCCGTCGTCACCTGTGTGCTGGCGCTCGCCATCGGCCTGCCGCTGGCCTGGGTGCTGGCGCGTTTCGCCTTTCCCGGGCGGGCGCTGATCCTGCGCCTGTTGCTGCTGCCGTTCGTGATGCCGACGCTGGTGGCTGCGCTCGGCGTGCTGGCGCTGTTCGGCCCGCATGGCGTCACCGGCCTCAACCTGCAGGACACGCCGTGGCTGCTGCTGTACGGCAACCTGTTCTACAACCTGCCGCTGGTGATCCGCGCCGCCAGCGAGGCGCTGGCCACGGTACCGGCCTCGCGCCTGGCGGCGGCGCGCACGCTCGGCTGCTCCGCCTGGCGCGCCTTCTGGCGCGTGGAGTGGCCGGTGGCGCGGCCGTGGCTGGCGTCGGCGTTGTGCCTGGTGTTTCTGTATTGCTTCTCCGGTTTCGGGCTGGCGCTGCTCTTGGGCGGGCAGCGCTACGCCACGGTGGAGGTGGAGATCTACTCGCTGGTGGCGTATGAGCTGAACCTGGCCGACGCCGGCGCGCTGGCGCTGCTGCTGCTGTGCCTGAGCGGCGGGGTGGCGTTCGGCTACGCCTGGCTGGAGCGGCGTCTGGCCACGCCGGGCAAGGTCGAGCCGCTGCCGCCGCGTCCGGCGGTAACCCTGGCGGAACGGGCGCTGCTGGCGGGGGCGCTGGCCTTGCTGGCGCTGTTCGCCGCGGCGCCGCTGTTGGCGGTGGCCGGGCGTGCGCTGTCGGCCGGGGTCGAGGCGTGGGCGGTGCTGGGCGAGGGCGACACGCTGGCGGCGCTGGCCAACACCCTGCGCTTCTCGGCGCTGGCGCTGACGCTGGCCGCAGTACTGGGGCTGGCGCACGCGCTGGCGGCGCAACGCTGGCTGTGGCTGCGCGCCGCCGCCTTCCTGCCCTTCGTGCTGTCGCCGGTGTGCGTGGCGTTCGGCCTGTTGCTGCTGTACCCGGGGTGGAGCGCCAGCCTGGCGCTGCTGCTCGGCGCCTATGCCCTGCTGGCCTATCCCTTCGTCGCCAAGAGCGTGGCGGCGGCGCTGGACGGCGTGCCGCCGCAATGGCCGCAGGCGGCGCGCACGTTGGGCGCCAGCGCGCCGCGCGCCTTCGCCCGCGTGGTGTGGCCGCTGCTGCAGCCGGCGTTCCGGCGCGGGCTGGCGTTCGCCGCCGCCACCACGCTCGGCGAATTCGCCGTCACGCTGTTCCTGTCGCGCCCGGAATGGACCACGCTGACCACGCTGATCTACCAGCGCCTGGGCCGTCCCGGCGCCGCCAACCTCGACGCCGCGCTGGTGTTGTCCAGCGTGCTGATGCTGTTTGCCGTGAGCGCCTTCGTCATCATCGAATGGCCCGGGCGCCCGGCCAAGGATTCCGACCATGCTTGAGCTCGTCAACCTGTGCAAGGCCTTCGGCCAACGTGTGGTGGCCGACCACCTGTCGCTCACCGTCGCCGACGGCGAAACGCTGGCGCTGCTCGGACCGTCCGGCTGCGGCAAGAGCACGCTGCTGAAGATGATCGCCGGGCTGGAGCGGCCCGACGCCGGGCAGATCCGGCTCGGCGGGGTCGATCTCACTGCCCTGGCGCCGGAGGCGCGCCAGGTGGCGCTGATGTTCCAGGATTTCGCGTTGTTCCCGCATCTGGACGTGCGCGACAACGTCGCCTTCGGCCTGATCGAGCGGCGCCTGCCCCGGCGCGAGGCCTACGCCCAGGCCGAGCGTGCGCTGGCCGAACTCGGGCTCGCCGGCTACGGGGCGCGCCGGGTGTGGACGCTGTCCGGCGGCGAACAGCAGCGCGTGGCGCTGGCGCGCGCGCTGGTGACGTCGCCGCGCCTGTTGCTGCTGGACGAGCCGTTCTCCAGCCTCGACGCCCACCTGCGCCAGAGCCTGCAGGCCGAGTTCCGCCGCCGGCTGGCCGCCGCGCGCATCCCGGCGATCCTGGTCACGCACGACCGCGCCGAGGCGTTCGCGCTGGCCGACCGCGTGGCGGTGCTGCAGCAGGGCAAGGTGGTCCAGTGCGGCCGGCCGCAGGAGCTGCTGGCGGCGCCGCGCAATGCCTGGGTGGCCTCGTTCATCGGCTACCACAACGTGCTGGACGACGGCGTGCTGCCGGAGCAGGCTTTCCTGCTCGGGCCGGCCCATCCCCCGGCGCGCGTGGAGCGGGTGGACAGCCTCAGCGAGGGTATCCGCGTCGAGCTGACGCAGCAGGCGGCGCGTTTCACGCTGACGCTGTCGGCGCGCGAGGCGGCGCAGTTTCCCGAGGGCCTGCGCGCCGGGCAGAACATCGGGCTCGGCATCGACCGCAGCCGGCTGATCCGCTTTGCCGGGGCCTGAGGAGAAGAGGGGCGGGCAAACAAAACGGCACCCGGTTTCCCGGATGCCGTTCTGATCTGACGTGCGTCGACGCTTACTGCGCGGCGGAGGCGTTGCCCGCCGGCGCAGTACCGCCACCCAGCACCTTGGCTACTTCCCACTGGCCGTTCTTGACCTGGTAAATGGTCACGGTCGGGTTGAGGCGGTCGCCCTTGGCGTCGAACTTCACCGGGCCGGTGACGCCGGCGAATTCCACCTTGGACAGTGCCGGCAGGTACTTGGCTGGCTCGGCCGAGTCGGCCTTCTGCATCGCCGCCACCAGGGTGCGCACGGCGTCGTAGCTGTACGGCGAGAACACCGCCACGTCCTGCTTGAACTTGGCCTTGTACTTCTCGCTGAAGCGGGTGAAGCCCGGCATCTTGTCGTTCGGCTGGCCGGCGGTGGAGGCGTAGTTGCCTTCGGCGTCGGCGCCGGCAAGCTTCAGGTAATCCGGGGTGCGGGTGCCGTCGCCCGAGAGCAGCTTGGCGGTCAGACCAAGGCGCTTCATCTGCTTGGTGAGCGGGCCGGACTGGGCTTCCATGCCGCCGAAGAAGATCACCTCCGGCTTCAGCGCCTTGAGGGTGGTCAGGATGGCGGCGAAGTCGGTGGACTTGTCGTTGGTGAACTCGCGCTTGACGATCTCGGCGCCGCCGGCCTTGGCGGCCTTCTCGAACTCGTCGGCCAGGCCCTGGCCGTAGGCGGTGCGGTCGTCGATGATGGCGATCTTCTTGGCCTTCAGCTCGTTCACGGCGAAGGCGCCCAGCGCCTGGCCCTGGGCGGCATCGTCGGCGATCACGCGGAAGGCGGTCTTGTAGCCCTGCTGGGTGTAGCTGGGCGAGGTGGCCGACGGCGAGATCTGCGGAATGCCGGCGTCGGAGTAGATCTTGGACGCCGGGATGGTGGCGCCAGAGGTGACGTGGCCGATGACGCCGGCCACTTGCGCATCCACCAGGCGCTGCGCGACCTGGGTGGCGGCTTTCGGGTCGGCCTGGTCGTCTTCCGACACCAGTTCGAACTTCACTTTCTTGCCGCCGAGCGAGACGCCTTCGGCGTTCAGTTCGTCCACGGCAACCTGTGCGCCGTTCTCGCTGTCCTTGCCGTAGTTGGCGGCCGGGCCGGTGATCGGGCCGGCGTGGCCGATTTTCACCACCAGCTCGTCGGCGGCGGGGGCGGTCTTGGCGGCGTCGGCGCTGGTTTCGGCCTTCTGGCCGCAGGCGGCGAGGCCGGCGACGGCCACGGCGATGCAACTCATCTTGATGAGGGTCATGGGATCTCCAAACGATCGATCTTGAAACGATAAGGCCCGGACTGTGCCGGGCTTGCTTGTTATCGGACCGTCCACGGCGTGTGCCCTGGCCGCGAGCGGTCTATGGGATAAATTCTACCGCGTAACGACGCTGCAGTGCAGCATAAAAGCCATGATTTTTGGCCGAAAAGCAGACAAATTCACTGCCTGTGTGGTATCGAGGCGGTGCTGCTTGGGGCGTTAGCCGGGCGGGGTAGCGGCTGCCATGCCGCCATGCCGAACGCTTGGCGCCGGGGCGTACTCACACCGTCAGGAACGGGCGCAGGGCTTCGGCCAACCTCTCCGGCTGCTCCCACTGGATCATGTGCCCGGCCTCGGGGACGGTGATTTCGCTGAGCCGGGCAAAGCAGGCGCGCCGCTCGTCCAGCGTGGCGAACACGCCCTTGGCCATCGGGTGGTCCCACATGTCGCCGCCGATCACCCACAGCACCGGGCAGGCGATGCGCCGCCAGCAGGCCTTGGCTTCTTCCAGCCGGTACAGCACCGGGTTGACCATCTTGTGGCGCGGGTCGGCGCGGTAGCGGAGCGTGCCGTCGATCTCGTGGGTCAGCGCCGCCGCCAGAAAGCGGGCGCGGGCGCTGTCCAGGCGCGGATTGCGCTCGACCAAGCGCGCCGCGACGTCGTCCAGCGTGCCGAGCGGCTGGTAGCCCGGCGTGGTGTGTTGTTCGCGCAGCCAGCGCGCGTAGCGGCCGGGCGCCTCTTCCGGCCGCGTCGCCGCCAGCCCGAAGCCCTCGACGCAGACCAGCCGCGTCAGCCGCTCGGGGCGCACCCCGGAGTAGAGCCCGGCGATCATCGCCCCCATGCTGTGGCCGATCAGCGTCACCGGGGCGTCGGGCGAATAGTGCTGTAGCAGCGCATCGAGGTCGGCCAGGTAGTCCGGAAAGTAATAGCTGCCGCGGTTCCATTCGCTGTCGCCGAAGCCGCGCCAGTCCGGCGCGATGACGTGCCAGCCGTCGCCCAGCGCGTCGACCAGGAACTGGAAGGTGGCGGACGAATCCATCCAGCCATGCAGCATGAACAAGCGTGGCGCGCCGTCCGCTCCCCAGTGGCGCACGTGGTAACGGTGCTGGCGCAGGATCACGGTTTCGGAGCGGGAGGGGAGAAGAGGTTGGGACATGGCGCGGGCGATCGGTCACAGACGTGGGCGTAGTGTAGCGTCATCGCCCGCCCCGGCGACAGGGTTGGCCGAAGCCATGAAAAAACCCGCTTCCGGAGAAGCGGGTTTTTTGCCGTACAGAAACGTCAGTTGCTTAGCGGTCGACGTTGTAGTTCGGCGCTTCCTTGGTGATCTGCACGTCGTGCACGTGCGACTCGCGCATGCCGGCGGAGGTGATCTCCACGAAGCCGGCCTTGGCGTGCATCTCTTCGATGGTGCGGCAACCGAGGTAGCCCATCGAGGAACGCAGGCCGCCGGTCAGCTGGTGGATCACCTGGGCGATCGGGCCCTTGTACGGCACGCGGCCTTCGATGCCTTCCGGCACGAACTTGTCGACGTTGGCCTCGTTGTCCTGGAAGTAGCGGTCGCTCGAGCCCTGGGTCATGGCGCCCAGCGAGCCCATGCCACGGTAGGACTTGTACGAACGGCCCTGATACAGCTCGACCTCGCCCGGTGCCTCTTCGGTGCCGGCGAACATGCCGCCCAGCATCACGCAGTTGGCGCCGGCCGCCAGGGCCTTGGCGATGTCGCCGGAGAAGCGGATGCCGCCGTCGGCGATCATCGGCACGCCGGTGCCCTTGAGCGCTTCCGACACGTTGTGGATCGCGGTCAGCTGCGGCACGCCGACGCCGGCCACGATACGCGTGGTGCAGATCGAGCCCGGGCCGATGCCCACCTTCACCGCGTCGGCGCCCATGTCCAGCAGGGCCAGGGCGGCGTCGGCGGTAGCGATGTTGCCGCCGATCACGTCGATCTGCGGGAAGTTCTTCTTGGTCCACTGCACACGGTCGAGCACGCCCTGGCTGTGGCCGTGGGCGGTATCCACCACCACCACGTCGACGCCGGCGGCGGCCAGCGCGGCGATGCGCTCTTCGGTGCCGGCCCCGACGCCGACGGCGGCGCCGGCGCGCAGGCGACCCTGGCTATCCTTGCAGGCGAACGGGTGTTCGCTAGTCTTGATGATGTCCTTGACGGTGATCAGGCCCTTGAGCTCCCACGCGTCGTTGATCACCAGCACGCGCTCCAGGCGGTGCTTGTGCATCAGCTCGCGCGCCTCGTCGATGCTGGCGCCTTCCTTGACCGTCACCAGGCGTTCGCGCGGGGTCATGATCGAGGAAACCGGCTGTTCCAGGCGGGTCTCGAAGCGCAGGTCGCGGTTGGTGACGATGCCGACCACCTTGCCATCCTGTACCACCGGCAGGCCGGAAATGCGGTGCTGGCGGGTCAGGTTGATCAGGTCGCACACCAGCATGTCCGGGGCGATGGTGATCGGGTCTTTGACGACACCGCTCTCGTAGCGCTTCACCTTGGATACTTCCTGGGCCTGGCGCTCGATCGACATGTTCTTGTGGATGATGCCGATGCCGCCTTCCTGGGCCATGGCGATGGCCAGTCGGGCTTCCGTTACCGTGTCCATGGCTGCGGACAGCATGGGCAGATTCAGGCGGATGTTGCGGGAGAGTTGGGTGTGAAGCTGAACGTCGCGCGGCAGTACCGAAGAGTGGGCCGGGACGAGGAGAACGTCGTCGAAAGTATAGGCTTTCTCGATGATACGCATCTGGCGTTTCCTTTGCGGCAAATAAACATTATATCGAAAGACGGGGGCGCTTGGCAAAAGCCGCGTGCAGCGCTTTGCCGCGGCCGTCGACGTGACCGTACAATGGCCGGCATTGCCGCGGTATTTTAAGAGGGGGAGGGTGACATGAAACATCGCTGGTGGCTGTGCACTTTTATCCTGCTGTCCTTGCCGGCCTGGGCCGAGGTCTACACCTGGAAGGACGCCACCGGGCGCACCGTGTATTCCGATCAGCCGCCGCCGGGACAAAAGGCCAACCAGCTGAACATCAGGGTGACGCCGCCGCCCAAGGCCGAAGCGTCGACGCCCGCCGCCAAGGCCGTGGACAAGGGTAACGACAAGGCCGACCTGGCCCGGCAGTCCGAGGAGCTCAACCGCAAGATCCGCGCCGAAAACTGCCTGCGCGCCAAGAGCAACCTGTCCAGCCTGCAGCTCAACGGCCGCATCCGCCTGCCGGGCAGCAACGCGCTGGCCAGCGATGCCCAGCGCAACGACATGATCCGCCAGTCCGAGCAGGACGTGGCGACCTGGTGCAAGTGAGCGCGGGTAAATAAAGCGGCGGCGTCCGCCGTCCCGGTCCAGGGGGCTCGCCGTGCTTTATGTACGGCCGCGCTTCTCCAACCAGCCTGGCGGCGCGGCGGTGAGCGCAGCAAATCCCCGTGGGGCGATGTCTTCCCCCCGCTCCAAGACGAGAGTTTCAGTGACTAGCAGCACGACGTTCGACCCCAAAGCCATCCTGACCCACCTGCCCAACTTGCCCGGTGTCTACCGCATGCTCGACGCGGCCGGCAAGGTGCTCTACGTGGGCAAGGCCATCGACCTCAAGAAGCGCGTCAGTTCCTATTTCCAGAAAAACGACCTGAGCCCGCGCATCCAGCTCATGGTGCGCCAGATCGCCGCCATCGAGACCACCGTGACGCGCTCCGAGGCCGAGGCGCTGATCCTGGAAAACAACCTGATCAAGGCGCTGGCGCCGCGTTACAACATCCTGTTCCGCGACGACAAGTCCTATCCCTACCTGATGCTGTCGGCGCACGCCTACCCGCAGCTGGCTTATTTCCGCGGCGACCCGAAGAAGCCGCACCAGTATTTCGGGCCGTATCCCAACAGCTACGCGGTGCGCGAGAGCATCCAGATCCTGCAGAAGGTATTCCGCCTGCGCACCTGTGAAGACGCGGTGTTCGCCAACCGTTCGCGCCCCTGCCTGCTGTACCAGATCAAGCGCTGCTCGGGACCGTGCGTCGAACACATCGACGAGGCCGCGTACCGCGCCGACGTGGCCAACGCCGTCGCCTTCCTGCAGGGCAAGCAGAACGAGCTGATCGATAGCCTGACCGACCGCATGCTGGCCGCTTCCGCCGCGATGGAGTTCGAGCAGGCCGCCGCGCTGCGCGACCAGATCCAGGCGCTGTCGCGAGTGCAGGAGAAGCAGTTCGTGTCGAGCAACGTCAGCCATGACGCCGACGTGGTGGCGGTGGCCGAGCAGCAGGGCGTGGTGTGCGTCAACCTGGTGATGGTGCGCGGCGGCCGCCATCTGGGCGACAAGAGCTTCTTCCCGCTCAACAGCGAGGGCAGCGACGCTTCGGCCAACCTCGAGGCCTTCCTGGCGCAACATTATCTGGGGGCGCCGCTGCCGCCGGTGATCATCGTCAACGGCGCGATCTCGCCCACGCTGCGCGACTACCTCGAGCAGCAGGCCGAGCGCCGCCTGGCCATCGTGGGCAACCCCATCGGCGAGCGCCGCGTCTGGCTGGAAATGGCCGAGAAGAACGCCCAACTCGCCATCCAGCAGAAACTCGCCAGCCACGCCACGCAGAGCCAGCGCCTGGCCCGGCTCAACGAGGTGCTGGAACTGGAAGGGGTGGAGCGGCTGGAGTGCTTCGACATCAGCCACACCCTGGGCGAGGCCACCGTCGCCTCCTGCGTGGTGTACGACCGCGGCGACATGCAGCCCTCCGAATACCGCCGCTACAACATCACCACCGCCAAGGCCGGCGACGATTACGGCGCCATGCGCGAGGTGCTGACGCGCCGCTACAGCAAGTTGGCCGAAGGCGAAGGCAAGCTGCCCGACGTGGTGCTGATCGACGGCGGCAAGGGCCAGGTCGGCGTGGCGCTGGAGGTGTTCGCCGACATCGGCCTCAACCTCCCCATCGTCGGCGTGGCCAAGGGCGAGGAGCGCAAGCCGGGGCTAGAAACACTGATCCTCCCGTACCGGGAAAAGACGCTACAATTGCCGCACGACCATCCCGCGCTGCACCTGATCCAGACCGTGCGCGACGAGGCGCACCGCTTTGCCATCACCGGCCACCGCGCCCGGCGTGGCAAGGCGCGCACCGCCTCCTCGCTGGAAGAGATCAACGGCGTGGGAGCCAAGCGTCGCCAACGGCTGCTGACCCGGTTTGGCGGATTGCGCGGGGTCATGGCGGCCAGCATCGACGACCTCGCCCAAGTGGAAGGCATCAGTCAGACGCTGGCCGAAAAGATCTACAACGCCCTGCACTGAACACAACAAGACCAGAACGATGCCGTTTAACCTGCCGATATTCCTGACCTGGCTCCGGGTGGCCCTGATCCCGATCTTCGTCGCCATCTTCTTTCTGCCCGACTCGCTGCTGTTGGCCGACATGCGCAACATCACCGGCGCCGTCATCTTCGCGCTGGCCGCGGTGACCGACTGGCTCGACGGCTACTTGGCGCGCAAGCTGGGGCAGACCTCGGCCTTCGGCGCCTTCCTCGACCCGGTGGCCGACAAGCTCATCGTCGCCGCCTCGCTGATCCTGCTGGTGCAACTGACGCGCACCCCCGGCTGGATGGCGATGATCATCATCGGACGCGAGATCGCCATCTCCGCCCTGCGCGAGTGGATGGCCGAGATGGGCACGCGCAAGAGCGTGGCGGTGGCCTATATCGGCAAGCTCAAGACCGCCGCGCAGATGGTGGCGATTCTGCTTCTGCTCTACGCCGGCCCGATCGTGCCCGGATTGAGTACCCTGGTGCTGGGTAACGTGTTCATGGTGCTGGCGGTGATTTTGACTTTGTGGTCAATGGTTTACTACCTGCGCATGGCGGCGCGCGAGTTTGCCGGTAAAAAAATCGATCTCTGAGCTGTTGACAGGGGTCGATAAATCCTTATAATTCGCAGTCTCTCGACGCAGCAATGCAGCGAGACAGTGAAAGACAAAGCGGGAATAGCTCAGTTGGTAGAGCGCAACCTTGCCAAGGTTGAGGTCGCGAGTTCGAGCCTCGTTTCCCGCTCCAGCGTCTGTCAGATGTAATCGCACCATGCGGGAATAGCTCAGTTGGTAGAGCGCAACCTTGCCAAGGTTGAGGTCGCGAGTTCGAGCCTCGTTTCCCGCTCCAGTTTTATCGATTCGCAGTAGCGGGTCGATACGCCAGTCAATGGCGGGGTGGCAGAGTGGTTATGCAGCGGCCTGCAAAGCCGTGGACGCCGGTTCGATTCCGACCCCCGCCTCCAGATAAAAAGCCCTGATAATTCAGGGCTTTTTTCTTTTTTACCCTGTACGTGTTCATGGCGCGCCGGCCGTGGAACGTGTGGCCCGGCTTCCGGGATGGGGCCTCACGAACCGTGAGGGGCGACGGAAAGCACGCGATCGCCGGCCTTGGCCGGGAGGCCCGGACTGACGCAAACACCCGTCAGGGCCTGATCGGGCTTGAGTCTGATTGCCTGTGGGGGCGCTCTGGGCTAGAATCTCGCCTCCATGCCCGGGTGGTGAAATTGGTAGACACAAGGGACTTAAAATCCCTCGCCGCAAGGTGTACCGGTTCGACCCCGGTCCCGGGCACCATACTGAACTGAGTGACAGACGAGACCGTAGCGCCAGCTGCGGCTTTTTTGTATCCGGGGTGCCGTGGTGAGACTGTCTCGCCGTGGGCGCCTGCAACGTGATGTTTTCCTGCCCACGAAGATGGGCGCCGGACGAGCTGGGGTTTCACTTTTGCCGGAGTTCTGGCATAAGATACGCCTTCTGTGGGCGTTACCGGTCCTGTAGCCGGCGGTAGCGTTTGGAAAATGAGGCGTGCATCAGCAAGCCTCGGTCGGGTGGAGGATGTTCCGCCGGCCATCAACCGACTAGATTGAAGTTCATGAAGCCAAATACCGAAACGGCACTGGGTGCTGCTCTCAAGAACGCTGTGCAGAGTCTGAGCAAGAAAAAGCAGACCGAAATGATCGCCGAGCATGTGTACAGCAAGTTCGAAGTGTTCCGCCAGTTCCGTCCTCTGGCCATCGGCATCCACGAAAGCCTGATCGCCGCCTTGCCGCAGTTCGACGCCGTGCTGATCGCCCGCGTGGTCGCCAATCATTGCCGCAAGCCGCGCTACGTCAAGGCGCTGGCACGCGGCGGCAAGCGTTTCGACCTGGCCTGTAAGCCGGCCGGCGAAGTGACGGCGGAAGAAAAGCAGGCTGCCGAGGGCCAGATGGCCGCCAAGGTGGCCGCCGTCGCGGCTCCGGCCGAAACTGCCGCCGCCACGGAGCAGTCGGCCGAATAAGCCAGACGCTGCGGCGCCGGCAAAAAACCCTCCTTGTGCCCTGGTGGCCGGAGGGTTTTTTCATGTCCGGGTCTAAACTGAAACCGGTGCAGGCCGTAACCGCGGTAGGATTCCCTCTCACGATCGTTTCCGAGGACAAGCGCATGCGCTGGCTCATCGCCCCTGATTCCTTCAAAGGTTCGCTCGCCGCCCGTGAGGTGGCCGAAGCCATGGCGCGCGGCATCCGGCGCGCGGAACCGTCCGCCGACTGCCGCTTGTGCCCGATGGCGGACGGCGGCGAGGGGACGCTCGACGCCCTCCACGCCACGCTCGGGGGCGAATGGCACCGCGCCAGCGTGCATGACGCCGAGGGGCGTCCATGCGAGGCGGAGTGGCTGCTGCTGCCGCACGGCGTGGCGGTGGTCGAAGTGGCGCGTGTGGTCGGCCTGCCCGACGTCGGCGCCGCCAGCGTGCATGAGCGTGACACGCGCGGTGTTGGCGAACTGATTCGCGCCTGCCTCGACGCCGGGGCACGCCATATCGCGGTCGGCCTCGGCGGTTCCAGCACCAACGACGGCGGCGCCGGCTGCCTGGTCGGGCTGGGGGGGCGCCTGCTGGACCGCGAGGGGCAGACCCTGGCGCCGCTCCCCGATCAGCTGGGACGCGTGGCCGCGCTCGACTTGTCCGGGTTGGACGCACGGCTGGAGGTGACCAAGCTGGAGCTGTGGTCCGACGTCGACAATCCGCTGCTGGGGCCGCGCGGTGCAACCGCGGTGTTTGGCCCGCAGAAGGGCGTCGCGCCCGAAGCCGTGGCGCGGCTTGACGCCGCCATCGCCCGCTTTGCCGCCGTCGCCGATCATGCCTTCGGCCAACCTTGTGCCGAGCTGCCGGGCAGTGGCGCCGCGGGCGGACTGGGTTACGCCCTGCACCTGCTGGGCGGCCGCTGCCATTCCGGCGCCACGGCGCTGGCGGAACTCTCCAGCCTGAGCGACGCCATCGCCCACGCCGATTGGGTGCTCACCGGCGAGGGCTGCAGTGACGGCCAGACCCTGGCCGGCAAGGCGCCGGCCAGGGTGGCCGAACTGGCGCGGGCGGCCGGGGTGCCGGTCAGCCTGCTGTCCGGGGCGGTGCTGCCGGATGCCGAAGGACAGCTGGCTGCGCATTTCGACGGATGCTTCTCATTGTGCAGCCGCCCGTTGACGCTGGAGGCGGCGATACAGCAGGCCGCACCGTTACTGGAGCAGGCGGCGGAGCAGCTGGCGCGCCTGGTGCTGGCGGGAAGGAAGGGGCCATGAAACGGCAAATGGGGCCGACCGTGCTGGAAGTCTGGCGGGGGGGCATCACGCAGCTCGACGTCGATGCCATCGTCAACGCCGCCAACAGCAGCCTGCTCGGCGGCGGCGGCGTGGACGGGGCCATCCACCGCGCCGCCGGACCGGAACTGCTGGCCGAGTGCCGCACTCTGGGCGGCTGCCCGACCGGCCAGGCGCGGCTGACACGGGGCTACCGCCTGCCGGCGCGCCACGTCATCCATACCGTCGGGCCGGTCTGGCACGGCGGTGCATCCGGCGAAGCCGAATTGCTCGCCTCGTGTTACCGGGCCAGCCTGCAGTTGGCCGCCGAACACGGCTTTCACAGCGTGGCGTTCCCGGCGATCAGCTGCGGCGTCTACGGCTACCCCGTGCCTGCGGCCCTGGCCATCGCCTGCGAGACGGTCGCCACCTGGTTGCAGAGCCACGAACATAGCATCACCGAGGTGCGCTTCGTCGCCTATGGCGAGGCGATCCGCCAGCAATGGGAGCAGGCGCTGGCCGCCTTGGCGCTCCCGGGGTGAACCGACCGGCCATCGTCTTGTCTGACTCTCTCGCCGCCGTCGCGCGCTGCGGCGGGCTGCGCGTTCCTACGATATAAACAAACGGTCTTGGTCACGGTCGATAGCAACTATATGATGACAGGTGATAACGTGTGGCCACTTTTGGGTTAAGGGAGAATAAGCAATGCGCATCGCCAATACTGTTACCGATCTGATCGGCAATACTCCGCTGGTCCGCCTCAACCGCCTCACCGCCGATTGTGGCGCCACCGTGGCGGCCAAGCTGGAGTTCTACAACCCGGCGCACAGCGTCAAGGACCGTATCGCCGTGGCGATGATCGACGCCGCCGAAAAGGCCGGCAAGATCGGTCCGAACACCATCATCGTCGAGCCGACCTCGGGCAACACCGGCATCGGGCTGGCCATGGTGTGCGCCGCGCGCGGCTACAAACTGCTGATCACCATGCCGGAAACCATGAGCCGCGAGCGGCGCATGCTGCTCAAGGCGTACGGCGCTGAGCTGATCCTGACTCCGGGGCCGGATGGCATGGGCGGCGCCATCGCCAAGGCGCGCGAGCTGGTCGAATCCGACCCAGACACCTACTTCATGCCGCAGCAGTTCGAGAACCCGGCCAACCCGGAAATCCATCGCAACACCACCGCCGAGGAAGTCTGGAATGATACCGACGGTCAGGTCGACATCTTCGTTGCCGGCGTGGGTACCGGCGGCACCATCACCGGTGTCGGCGAGGTGCTCAAGGCGCGCAAGCCGGGCGTGAAGATCGTCGCCGTGGAGCCCGAGGGCTCGCCGGTGCTGTCCGGGGGCGCCAAGGGGCCGCATCTGATCCAGGGCCTTGGCGCCGGTTTCGTGCCGTCCATCCTCAATACCTCCGCCTACGACGAGGTCGTCCGCGTCAAGAACGACGACGCGTTCACCACCGCCCGTGCGCTGGCCAGCCAGGAAGGCCTGCTGGTCGGCATCTCTTCCGGTGCGGCGGTCTGGGCGGCGTTGCAACTGGCGCGGCAGCCGGAAAACGCCGGCAAGCTGATCGTGGTGGTGATCCCCTCGTTCGGCGAGCGCTACCTGTCCACCGCGCTGTTCGAAGACCTGGCCTGAGTTCCCCGGCCGGTGCGGGCGGCCCGGTGCCGCCCGCGCTCCTGAGAGACATGAAACGTGACGATGAAGAAGCTTGTCCTTCCCCTTGCGGCCGCCGTGGTGCTGAGCGCCTGCGGCGTGCTCCCGACCCTGCCAGAGTCCGGCGCCCCGCAGCCGCACCGTCGGCCGCCGGTTGCCGCCCCCACCAAGGTGGACCTGCTGCTGAAGGAGGCCAACAGGTTGGCCGAAGAAGTCAAAGCCGGGCGCCTGAGCCGCACCGCCGCCGCCGATCAGCTCAATGCCTACCGCTTGCGTGTCGCCGGCCCCAACCTGGTTGACGACAATACCTTCGCCGCCTACCGATACATTGCCGTGGAGCGCGATGCCGGCCGCATGAACCCGGCCGAGGCGCAGGACAAGATGGAAGTCAAACTGCGCGAATGGCTGCGCGCCTGGCCCAAGCTGCGCCAGAAGCCAGCCGATCCGGCCTTCACCAACTTCCTGCTCAAGGTCTATCGCTTGCCGCCGCTGGGTTATTGATTCGGCGTCCGTCGTTGCCGCGAACCCGGCCGGTAGCGTGGGGTGATCGGCTCGGCGCGGGAGTGGACCGCCACGCTGCGCGCCGTGGCGCTTGCGTGCTCATGCCGCCGTCGACGTGTTCTCGCTTCCTTGCATCTTGCTTCCCATCCCTTCTGGAATGAGCCATGGCCAAAACGCCATCCACGACATTGTGCCCCTGCGGCAGTCGCCATCCTTATGCCGACTGTTGCGGCCTCTTCATCGAGCACCCCGAGTGCGGCGCTCCGACGGCGGAAGCGCTGATGCGCTCGCGTTATACCGCTTACACCCTGGGATGCGAAACCTATCTGCTGGCGACCTGGCAGGAGGCCACGCGTCCGGCCGGGCTCGACCTCGCCGACGATGCCGGCAAGGTGAAATGGCTGGGCCTGGACATCCGCCGCACCGAGCAGGGCGGGGTGAACGACCAGACCGGCATCGTGGAGTTCGTGGCCCACTACAAGGTGGGCGGGCGAGCCCATCGCCTGCATGAAACCAGCCGTTTCCAGCGCGATGACGGCCGCTGGTTCTATCTCGACGGCGCACTGCACGAGTACTAAATCCATTCTATTGGCATATACTATCGCCCGGAGGGCACGCCCGTTTTTTTCCTATCCATCGTGGCGTTTCCCTCCTGCTGTCCTATTGTTAGAAGGGACGTTTTAGTAAAGCGTGTGAGAGGGGGAAAATGGGTAACGCCATGGAGCAGTTGTTGTCCGGTTTTTCGCAGTCGACAGGCCAGAACGAGCCGTCCTGCGACCTTTCCAGTTCAGCCATTCGCCTGGTAAAGGCGCCCGTGCGCGCCGACCTGAGTCTGCAGCTCGAGGCGATGGCGCATGTGCTGCACACCACTCCGGAATGTCTGGCAGGCGCCATCCTGAATGCTGCCATCGTCGATCTGGAAGATCATCTCGGCGAAGCGCTGCTCGGCAAGGTGCAGCAGGAGTGCCAGGTCATTCTGGACGCCAGCCGGCCAGAAAATAATCCCAGCGTCGTTTTCAACAGCGGCGGTACTTGAGCTTTTCTTGTTCGCCCCGCATCGGTCGGTACCACACGGACGGCGCTTCCGGCCGTGATGGCTGCCGTATTGGACGTGAAAAGATCTGAATCAATACAGGTCAACAGCGCAGAGCGGCCTGCTTTGCGCGGCCCGGGCATTTGTTCGGCATTGCAAAGCATTTTCTTTCAGTTTTAGGAGCGAAGATGATGGCAAAGGCGTTGGATGAACTGGTCACCCGTCTGGAGCACTGCCGCGAGCAGGGGCGTTGTGCCAAGGCCGTACTGGATGTGGTGGCCACGCGGGACCTGTCGGTTCCGATCGATCACGAAACCTGCGGCGAATTGCGGGCGCTGGCGCAGGTATTCAGCTGCGAGCCCGCCGAGCTGGCCAGTGCCATCCTGCGGGCGGCCTGCATCGATTTGCAGGAACATCTGGACGATGACCTCGACAAGCTGGCCGCGGCCGCAGAACAACTGGTCAACGACCCGTGCGTCGGGATCGCCAGCGAGGAACTCTAGCGGTACCCGACCATTTCAGCAGTGAACAGGCCACAAGAAAACCGGCGGGCTTGCCGGTTTTTTTGTGTCGTCTTTACTGCTACGTCTTGATCAGCGGCTATCCGGTCAGAGCAAGGCTTCGATCTTGCTGGCCAGTGCTTCCGGCTTGGTCAGCGCCGAGTGGCGCGCCACGATGTGGCCCTGGCGGTCGATCAGGAACTTGGTGAAATTCCACTTGATGCGGCGTGTGCCCAGCAGGCCCGGCTTGGCCCGCACCAAGTGATGCCACAATGGGTGCGCGGTGGCGCCGTTGACGTCCACCTTGCTCGCCATGGGGAAACTCACGCCGTAGTTCTTCTGGCAAAAAGCCCCGATTTCAGCATCGCTGCCAGGCTCCTGCCGGCCGAACTGGTTGCAGGGGAAACCGATGACCACCAGCCCGCGATCGCGGTAGCGCCGGTACAGCGCCTCCAGGCCTGCGTATTGTGGGGTGTAGCCGCACTGGCTGGCAGTATTCACCACCAGGATAACCTTGCCGGCGTAGTCCTGAAGCTTGGCCGGAGAGCCATCCAGCAGGGTGAAGTTGAAGGCGTAGAGTGGGGCGGACATGATCGGGTGTCGTGGGTGAACGGCCTTGCATGGTAGCCAGTAGTGGCCCCGCTTCCTAGCGGGTGCGGTGGCAGGCCGGCCGTGCGTCTCGGTAACGGCGAACTAGATTTATACCAAATACATGTTTTGGCATAAAAAAAGGGACGAGCGGCAAGGGGGAACCGCAACGCCCCAGTAAGAAAGGTTTGCCCACACATTCTTGCGTGTTTGCCTTCGATAAACCATTGAGAACCTAGTGTTTATCGTAGTTCACCTGCCGGAAATTGCGAGTCACTTTTGCACCCCGAAAGCACAAAAAAAATCCCGCCGGGCGGGCGGGAGGGCTGGGCTGAAAACCGGCGTATTCACGGTTTCGGCAGGGTGACCCCGCTTTGTCCCATGTACTTGCCGTCACGGTCGCGGTAGGACACCGCGCATTCCTCGTCAGACTCGAAAAACAGCACCTGTGCAACGCCTTCGTTGGCGTAAATTTTTGCTGGCAGCGGAGTCGTGTTGGAAAATTCCAGGGTGACATAACCTTCCCATTCCGGTTCGAACGGCGTCACGTTGACGATGATGCCGCAGCGCGCGTAGGTCGATTTGCCGAGACACACGGTCAGCACGCTGCGCGGGATGCGGAAGTACTCCACGGTGCGCGCCAGCGCGAACGAGTTGGGCGGAATGATGCAATAGCCATCGCCCGATACTTCGACGAACGACTTCGGGTCGAAATTCTTCGGGTCGACGATGGTGCTGTTGATGTTGGTGAATACCTTGAATTCGTCGGCACAGCGGATATCGTAGCCGTAGCTCGAGGTGCCATAGGAGATGATCTTCTGGCCTTCGCTGATCTTGACCTGGTTCGGTTCGAACGGATCGATCATGCCGTCCTGCTCAGCCATGCGGCGGATCCACTTGTCGGATTTGATGCTCATTGTCGGAAGGGCGCTCGGGAAGGCGCTGGGGGAGAGTGACGATCGGCAGATTTTACCCTTCCGTCCGCCATCTAGGCCAGTGTACCGACGAGCTAGTCCGGATGGGGCGGTGTTTTGCTGACAATACGCCTTCGTCACCCTACAATTCGCCCTGATTTTATTCACTTTGGCAAGCGCCGGCTCGCCCCCGGCTCTGCCTGTCCGAGGACGTCTACACATGCAAGGTCACCCCAAAACCATCGAGTTGCTGAACGTTCTGCTGGCCGAGGAACTGTCGGCCGCCGACCAGTACTTCATCCACGCCGAAATGTACAAGGATCAGGGGCTGCAGCAGCTGTTCCAACGCATCGACCATGAGCGCGAGGATGAACTGGGACATGCCCGCATCCTCATTGCCCGCATCCTGTTCCTCGGCGGTGTCCCGAGCGTGGCGAAGCGCGTACCCATCGTGGTCGGCCAGGACGTGCCGGCCATGCTGCGAAGTGATCTCGAGGTCGAGTACCGAGTAGGCGACTTGCTCAAGTCAGTGATCGCACACTGCGAGAGCGTGCAGGATTTCGTCACGCGCAACGAGCTGATGCTGCTGCTGGAGGAGACTGAAAACGATCACGCGCACTGGCTGGAACAGCAGCTCAAGCTGATCGAGCTGACCGGCCTGGAAAACTATCAGCAGTCGCGCATGTAAGGCCAAGGTGGGCAGAAAGGGGCAGGGGAGCCCACGTCCCCCGTCTGTTTCTGGCCATGGCAGCGCTAACCCTTAGGGGGATCTCGCCCGTGCGTGATCTGTTCGGCAAGGCGTGGCCGCAGCGAATGCGCCGACCCGTCCTGGGGCAGGCACAAGCGGGTCGGCGCTTCCTTCACCTCGTCCACGGCACCGTGCCTATTGCCCCATGTCTCCGTTACGGCGTGCCCCGCGTCACATGGGAGGGGCGCGGCAATACCCCGGTAAGCTGACCAGGGGGGCTATCAGTAAAAAAAGAGCCGGATTTCCGGCTCTTTTCGGTTGAGGGCTATAACGCTCTCATTCCTCCCACGGCACATCCACCGCTTCCGTCGCTTCCGTGCGGGTTGCCGCGCTCGCGGAGGCAGCCGGGGGAGGCGCCGCGGCCGAGCTGGCCTGCTGCGCTTCTTCCAGCCCACCCAGGGCCTCGACCAGCTCGTCCACCAGTTCACCCAGCTCTTCCACCATCAGTGTGAAGGTGGCCTCGAACAGGCTGTCGCGATCGTCCCCGGCCTGGCTCGCTTCTTCCTGCAGGACATCGAGGAACTGCAGGCGTTTCAGCTGCAGCGTGTCGGTCAGCACGAAACGGATACGTTCACGCCAGATCAGGCCGACCCGCGTCACCTGCTTGCCGGTGGCGATGTGCTGGCGGATTTCATCGGCAGTCAGGTCCATACGCGTGCAGCGGATCACCGCGCCGTTTTCGTTGCTGTCCTTCAGCTCGCATTCGGCGTCCAGTTCGAAACCGGCCGGTGCCTCGCCTTCGGCCAACCAGGCCGTCATCGCGGTATGGGGGGCGATCTGGGTACGCGGCAAGGCGGCGGGGAAGGGCGGCAGCGCTTCGCGCAACTTGCTGACCAGGGCCTCCGACTTGCTGGCAGTGGCGGAATTCACCATCAGCCATTGTCGGCGTCCATCCAGGTAAGCGTTGAGGCGGTGGCTGCGCACGAAGGCGCGTGGCAGCAGGTCGTCGGTCACCTGTTCCTTGAGGGCCAGCTTTTCCTTGCGGCCGACCTTGCGCAGTTCCTTGTCCTCGATCTCCGCTACCTTGGCGTCGACAAACTCGCGGATTACCGATGCCGGAAGAACCTTGTCTTCGCGCTTCAGGGCGACCAGCTGGCAGCCGCGGGCGCTGTACACCGGCGACTCCTGGTGGCCTGCAGCGGTCACCCAGCCCTCGCTGAACCAGTCCAGGCCGCTGCAGTGAAGAAACGGTTTTTTCTCCAGTGCATCAGTCAGTTGCGCCACTTCGGGGATGGCATCCCCGTTCAAACGATAAAAAGATAGTTGCTTAAACCACATATTTGCCCGATAATGCGCGTCCTCTGAGGCCGAATATTGTATCGCAGAAGTGGTGCCTGACGGTGAATAACTTGGAGTCGCAAAAATCGGAATCGGGGTGTAGCTTAGCCTGGTAGAGCGCTACGTTCGGGACGTAGAGGCCGGAGGTTCGAATCCTCTCACCCCGACCACAAATTTGATAAAACGCTTGCGGATATCAAATGATTTTTGTAAAATGTGTTTCCTCTGAATTTTATTCAGAAATCGGGGTGTAGCTTAGCCTGGTAGAGCGCTACGTTCGGGACGTAGAGGCCGGAGGTTCGAATCCTCTCACCCCGACCAGATTCAAAAAAGCCTTGATGCGCAGCATACGTCAAGGCTTTTTTACCAAGTTTGGTTTGCCGGTATAGCTCAGTTGGTAGAGCAGCGCATTCGTAATGCGAAGGTCGGGGGTTCGACTCCTCTTACCGGCACCATATAGAAAAAGCCTGGCGGCAATGCCAGGCTTTTTTTATTTCCGTTTGTTTCGCCTGAGCCCGCTGCCGTAGGGCTTGCTGAGCGTGTTGTCGCGGCGGTGCCTGGGCAGTGTTTGTCGGCCGCGAGTCGTGTCTTGCCGGTGATTCTTGGCGGCGGGGGTTATTGAGTCAGCGGCGCTAGCAAGGGGCTGTAGCCCAGTTGGCGCAGCTTGCTCATGGTCTCCTCGGCTTCGGCTCGGGTGCGGAATGGTCCGACGTGCACCTTCGTCTCGGTGTGGGCTTCGATGCCGTTGGCCTTGAGAGTCTCGATCAGTTTCTGCGCGTTGCCCAGGCTGGTGAACAAGCCGAGCTGCACCTTGTAGCCCAGCGAGGAGCCTGCCGGTCTGGCCTTGCTGACGGGCGCAGGCACAGGGAGAGGTTCGTTCTGGGGCTCTGGCTTGAAGGCTTGAGGGGGTACGCTGCTCTCCTCCTTGCTCTCTTCTTTTGCCACCGGAGCCGTTTTGGCCGTTGGCGCGGGAGTGATGATCGGTGCCTTGGCTTGGGGCGGGATGGTCGGCGCTTTCGCATGGATGGCCGCGACACCGGGGGTCTTGCTGGTGTCCGGAGCGGGCGGGGCGATATGGCCCGATGGAGTCGGGCTGGCCGGGGCCGCTTGCGGCGTGGGCTGGCTGGCTTCCATCGCGGCCGGTGCGCTGCTTTCAATCGCGGCGGGGGGCTCTGTCGCAGGGGCTGACGCGACATTGGCGATCTTGCCCGAACTGCCTTGTGGTTCGGTGGCCGTCATGGCGACTTCGTCGCGTTTGCCGAAATGGTCCAGAACTGGGATAGCGGCCAGCGCCAGCGCTACCAGGCCGCCGGCGATGAGCAGACGCTTCTTCAGTTTTCGACTGATATCTTTTTCTTCGCCGCCTTTGGGCGGAGGGGGTGTCTGGGTGTCTGGGCTCATTGTGCTTAAATTTTGTGCAGCAAAGGCTTGAAAAGGCTGGTAAAGTACCGGGTTCCTCAGAATTGGGTAGCCCGAATGGCTAGGCTGCAAACTAGTTTAGCCATTTGTCTTGGAATTAGGGAGATTTTTTATGGCAATTGAACGCACTCTGTCCATCATCAAACCGGACGCCGTAGCGAAAAACGTTATCGGCAAGATCTACGATCGTTTCGAGTCGGCCGGCCTGAAAGTTGTCGCCGCCAAAATGAAGCAACTGTCGCGCGCCGAAGCCGAAGGCTTCTACGCCGTGCACAAAGAGCGTCCTTTCTTCAACGACCTGGTGAGCTTCATGATCTCCGGCCCGGTCATGATCCAGGCGTTGGAAGGCGAGAATGCCGTCCTGAAGAATCGCGAACTGATGGGCGCGACCGATCCGAAGAAAGCCGACGCCGGTACCATCCGCGCCGATTTCGCCGAGTCGATCGATGCCAACGCCGTACACGGTTCCGACAGCGTTGAAAACGCTGCTATCGAAGTGGCCTACTTCTTCGCCGCTTCCGAAGTTTGCTCGCGTTAATTAGCCGTATCGCTGTACCGGGGTGGCCGCCATGGCGGCTGCCCTGTCAATGAGGATTGCATGAAAACCAACCTGCTCGACTTCAATCTGGCCCAGTTGACCGATCACTTTGCCGCGATGGGCGAAAAGCCGTTCCGCGCCAAGCAGGTGATGCGCTGGATGCACCAGATGGGCGAGGCCGATTTCGACGCCATGACCGACATTGCCAAGAGCTTGCGTTGCAAGCTGCACGAGTCGGCCGAGGTGCGCGTGCCCGACCTGATGGTCGAACAGGCTTCCAGTGATGGTACCCGCAAGTGGCTGCTCGACGTCGGCACCGGCAACGGTGTCGAAACCGTGTTCATCCCTGAGGATGATCGCGGCACCTTGTGCATATCATCCCAGGTGGGGTGCGCCCTCGAATGTACCTTCTGCTCCACCGGCCGCCAGGGTTTCAACCGTAACCTGTCGACCGCCGAGATCATCGGGCAGCTGTGGTGGGCCAACAAGGCCATGGGAGTGACGCCGAAGAATGAACGCGTCATCTCCAACGTGGTCATGATGGGTATGGGCGAGCCGCTGGCCAACTTCGACAACGTGGTGTCGGCGCTGCAGATCATGCTGGACGACCACGGCTACGGTTTGAGCCGTCGTCGCGTCACGGTGTCGACCTCTGGCATGGTGCCGCAGATGGACCGTCTGCGCGAAGCCTGCCCGGTGGCGCTGGCCGTCAGTCTGCATGCACCGAACGATGCCATTCGCGATGTGATCGTGCCCATCAACAAGAAATACCCGCTGCGCGAACTCATGGCAGCCTGCCAGCGCTACCTGGAAAAGGCCCCGCGGGACTTCGTGACGTTCGAGTACGTGATGCTTGACGATGTCAACGATAGACCCGAACATGCTCGCCAGTTGATTGAGCTGGTGAAAGATGTGCCGTGCAAGTTCAACCTGATCCCGTTTAATCCGTTCCCGAACTCGGGTTACGAGCGTTCCAGCAACAACGCCATTCATCGCTTCCGGGAGATACTGCAAGAGGCGGGGTATGTGGTGACGGTGCGCAAGACGCGTGGCGACGATATCGACGCCGCTTGCGGCCAGTTGGCGGGGCAGGTGCAGGACAAGACGCGACGCAAGACAAAGTGGATCCGAATCGAGGAGGATGGTGCGGCATGAAGAAAGGGCAAATGTGGCTTGCTGGATGCTTGATGGCTTTTGGCATGACTGTATTTGCTGCCGCACCGACCAACGAACTGGCTCAGATTCGCACCCAACTGGCCGTGGAGTATTCCCGGGTCGGTAATTACAAGGCGGCGCTGCTGTCCGCCGATCAGGCCATCGCCGCCGATCAGCGCTACGTGCCGGCTTACCTGGCCAAGGCCTATGTGCTGACCTTGCTGAAGGTGGATGGCGACGCCGAGCAGAATTACCAGAAGGCCTTGGCGATGGAGCCCGCCAATCCGGAAGCCAATAACAATTACGGCGAATTCCTGTGCGACCACGGGCGTGCTCAGGACGGCATGGGCTATTTTGCCAAGGCCCTGGCCAATCCGCTGTACGACACCCCGCAGACCGCCTACCTGAACCTGGGGCGGTGCAGTGCCTTGCTGGGGCAGAAAGCCCAGGCTAACGACTATCTATTGTCAGCCCTGCGCGTTTCTCCTAATTATCCGCCCGCGCTCAAGGAACTGGCGGCGCTGCACTTTGGTCAAGGTAACGCCAAACTGGCCGCGTTCTATTTCGATCGCCTGGCCGACAACGTTGGCGAGATGCCGGCCGACGTGTTGTTGTTGGGGGTGAAAATCGCCCGCAAGACCAATGAGCAGGGCAAGGCCGATCTCTATGCCGCAAGGCTCAAGAGCCGATATCCCGATTCGAAAGAAACGCAAGAGTTGTTGAGTGGTCTTTGATGGAATCTCAAACCGAACAGAATAGTACCCTGCCGCCAGACCGCGATAGCGTCGGGGCAGCGCTCAAGGCGGCCCGTGAGGCCGCCGGTCTTAGCCTGGGTGAGGTGGCGGACCGGCTTAAGCTGTCGCTCAAGCAACTGGAGGCGATCGAGGCCGACCGTTTCGAGGCGTTGCCTGGTGCCGCCTTCGTTCGTGGCTTCGTACGTAATTACGCCCGGTTTCTGGGCCTGGATGCCGTACCCTTGATGGCACGGCTGGAGGAACGGTTCCCCTCTTCCGTCAAGGAAGTGGCGAATCTCTCCAAGGAGGTCGAGGCGGCTTCCGTGGTCAGCGAACCGGAGGAAACGTCCGGACTGCTGGGAAAGAGGGCGATCCTGCTGGTGCTGGTGGTCGTCTTGGCTGCCGGCGCCTTCTGGTTTGCCCGCCCCGGGTCCGAGCCGGCCAAGGACGAAGCCAAACAGGACCTGGCCCCGATGCTGACCGAACAGCCGACGGCTTCGGCCCCGGTCGAGGCCGAGTCTGTCAAGGACGCATCGGCTGCGGTGACGGCTCCCGCGCCCGTTCCCGCCCCAGCTGCCAAGCCGGCTCCCGCCGTGGCGGCTGCGCCGGCATCCGCTCCCGTCTCCGCGCCGCCCACGGCGGGGGGCGGCACGGTCAAGCTGATCGCCAAGCAGGATGCCTGGGTGTCGGTGATCGATGGCAGCGGCAAGAAACTGGTGTTTGAGACGCTCAAGGCTGGTGCCGCCAAAGAAGTGGTCGGCCAGCCCCCGTTCAAGCTCACGGTCGGCAACGCCACACAGGTCGAGGTGTCCTTCAACGGCCAACCGGTGGTGATGACCGGCAAGATTCGCGGTACCACCGCCAGACTAGAACTCAAGTAGGTAATCTGTCACATGGATAGCGTGCTGATCGCGCGACGCCCCACCCGTCAGGTACGAGTGGGGCATGTTATTGTCGGCTCCGAGGCGCCGGTGGTGGTGCAGTCGATGACCAATACCGATACCGCCGATGCGGCTGCGACCGCCCAGCAGGTATTCGAGTTGGCCGAAGCCGGCTCGGAGCTGGTGCGCATCACGGTGAACTCCCCCGAGGCAGCAGCGGCGGTCGCCGAGGTGCGTCAACGCCTCGACGACATGGGCTGCAACGTGCCGCTGGTGGGCGACTTCCACTTCAACGGCGAGCGTCTGCTGCGCGACTATCCCGATTGCGCGCGTGCCCTGGCGAAGTACCGCATCAACCCCGGCAACGTCGGCAAGGGCGCCAAGGGCGACGACAAGTTCGCCTACATGATCCGTGCCGCTATCGAGTACGACAAGCCGGTGCGTATCGGCGTCAACTGGGGCAGTTTGGACCAGGCCTTGGCGGTACGGTTGATGGACGAGAACAGCCGTCGTGCCGAGCCGCTGGCACCGGACGCGGTAATGCGCGAGGCGCTGATCGTGTCGGCGCTGGAGAGCGCGGGTAAGGCGATGGAACTGGGGCTGCCGGCCGACAAGATCATCCTGTCGTGCAAGGTCAGTCATGTGCAGGACCTGATTTCGGTGTACCGCGATCTTGGCCGGCGCTGCGATTTTCCGCTGCACCTGGGCCTGACCGAGGCCGGCATGGGCTCGAAGGGCATCGTCGCCTCGACCGCGGCGCTGTCGGTGTTGCTGCAGGAAGGCATTGGCGACACCATCCGCATCTCGCTGACCCCGGCGCCGGGCGAGTCGCGCAACCGGGAAGTGGTGGTGGCGCAGGAAATCCTGCAGACCATGGGGCTGCGCTCGTTCACCCCGCTGGTGACTGCCTGCCCCGGCTGCGGCCGCACCTCCAGCACCTTCTTCCAGGAGTTGGCGGACAGCATCCAGAGCTATCTGCGCGAGCAGATGCCGGTGTGGCGCCTGCAATACCCGGGCGTCGAAGACATGAAAGTGGCCGTGATGGGCTGCGTGGTGAACGGCCCGGGCGAGAGCAAGTTGGCCGACATCGGCATTTCCCTGCCGGGCACCGGCGAAGTGCCGGTGGCGCCAGTCTATGTCGACGGCGAGAAGAGCGTGACCCTGAAGGGCGATACCATCGCCGCCGATTTCAAGGCGCTGGTCGACGATTACGTGCGCACCCGCTACGGGGAAGGGGGCGCCAAGCGGCGCGACTCCGTCGTGCGCACGATACCGATCAAGACGGTCGGCTGAACCGAATAAAGACTGAGAAGAAGCGAGCAATGACGCAAAAGATCCAGGCCATTCGCGGCATGAACGACGTGCTGCCGGCCGATTCGCACCAGTGGGAGTATTTCGAGAACATCCTGCGCGGCTGGCTGGCCGATTACGGCTACCAGAACATCCGCACGCCGATCGTCGAGGAAACCCGGCTGTTCGTGCGTTCCATCGGTGAAGTGACCGATATCGTCGAGAAGGAAATGTATTCCTTCACCGACAGCCTGAACGGCGACAGCCTGACGCTGCGCCCGGAGGGCACCGCCGGCACCCTGCGTGCCGTGGTCGAGCACAACCTGCTGTACAACGCCACGCAGCGTCTGTGGTACATGGGTCCGATGTTCCGTCACGAGCGTCCGCAGAAGGGGCGCTATCGTCAGTTCCACCAGATCGGCATCGAGGCGCTGGGCTTTGCCGGGCCGGATATCGACGCCGAAATCATCCTGATGACGGCCGACCTGTGGAAGCGCCTGGGCCTGGCCGACAGCGTGGAGCTGCAGCTCAACACCCTGGGCAACAAGGACGAGCGTGCAGCACATCGCGAGGCGCTGATTGCCTATCTCGAGCGCCATCACGATATGCTGGACGAGGACGGCAAGCGCCGCCTCTACAGCAACCCGCTACGCGTGCTGGATACCAAGAACCCGGCATTGCAGGAAATCTGCAATGCCGCGCCGCGTCTCACCGACTATTTGGGCGATGAGTCGCGTGCCCATTACGAGGGCTGGAAAGCAATGATCGACGGCCTCGGCATCCGCTACGTGGAGAATCCGCGTCTGGTGCGCGGGCTCGACTACTATAACCAGTCGGTGTTCGAATGGGTGACCACCGAGCTGGGAGCGCAGGGTACGGTGTGTGCCGGTGGTCGTTACGACGGTCTGGTCGAGCAACTCGGCGGCAAGCCGGCTCCCGGCATCGGCTTCGGCATGGGTCTGGAGCGGGTGATGCTGCTGTTGCAGGAAAAAAACCGCCTGCCGGCATCGCGCGGGGTGGACGTCTACCTGGTGCAGCAGGGTGCTGGCGCGCCGCTGTACGCCATGCAGCTGGCGGCCAGCCTGCGTGCCGCCGGCCTGTCGGTGATTCAGCACTGCGGCGAAGGCAGTTTCAAGTCGCAAATGAAAAAGGCCGACGGCTGTGGCGCGCAGTTTGCCGTGATCGTCGGTGAAAACGAAGTGGCCAACGCCACGGCGGTGGTCAAGCCGTTGCGCCTCGAGGCCGCTCAGGAAACCGTCGCGCTGGCAGCGGTGGCCGAAACCATCACCCGAATCAAGGCTTGAAAACATAAGGGGGAACGCGATGGCGTTCGACTTGCAAGAACAAGAACAGATCGACGAGCTGAAGGCCTTCTGGGCGCAGTGGGGCAAGTGGATCTCGGCGGCGGTGTTGGCGGCGGCGCTGGGCTACCTGGGTACCAAGGGCTGGACCTACTACCAGCAGTCGCAGGCCGAGAAGGCCTCGGCCGTCTACGACGAGGTGGCGGGCGCGGCGCAGGCGGGCGACCTGGCCAAGATGAAGAGCTCGATGTCAGTGTTGCAGAGCGATTACGGGCGCACCGCCTACGCCAGCCGTGCCGCCTTGCTGGCGGCCAAGACCGCCTTCGACAAGCAGGATCTGGCCTTGGCCAAGTCGCAGCTGACTTGGGCCGCGGAGCATGCCAAGGAGCCTGCCTTGCAGGCGGTAGCTCGCCTGCGTCTGGCGGCGGTGCTGCTCGATGAAAAGCGCTACGACGCCGCCATTGCCGAGCTGAACCAGGAGCATGTCAGTGCCTACGATGCCCTGTTTCTCGACCTGAAAGGCGATGTTTACGCCGCCAAGGGCGACAGCAAAGCCGCGCGTGACCAGTACCGCTCGGCCTTGGCCAAGCTGGGGGGGGATTCGCCCAACCGGCAGTATATTCAGACCAAACTTGATGCCCTGGGAGGCTGAGCGATGCGCTGTCGTGTACTGGTTTCTGCCCTGATTTCCGCCAGCGTGCTGTCTGGCTGCGCCAGCTGGTTTACCAGCTCCACACGTGTCGAGCCGACGCCGTTGCAGGCGGTGCGCGTGGAGCAGCCGCTCAAGCTCAAATGGTCCGACTCGGTCGGCGATGTCGCCCATGGCGGTTTCCTGCCGGTCTACCAGAACGGCAACGTGGTGGTGGCCGAGGCCCGTGGCCACATCGAGGTATTCGACGCCCTGAGCGGGCGCAAGGTCAGCGAACTGGCTCTCAAGCGCGAGCTGAGTGCCGGCCCCGGCGTGACCGACACGCTGGTGCTGGTGCCGACCACCGATGGCCGCCTGCTGGCGGTCGATCGTTCCAGCGGTGCGGTCCGCTGGGAGCAGACGCTGACCAGCCTGGCACTGGAAGCGCCGCAGGCCGGCAGCGAGGTGGTCACGGTGCGCACCAACGACGGCCGGGTAACCGGCTTCGCTTTGGCCGACGGCAAGCAGCTGTGGTCGGTGTCCCGTGTCTTGCCGCAGCTGACGGTGGAAAACAATGGCTCGCTGCAGCGTGCCGGGGACGAGGCCATTCTGGCCGGCCAGGCCGGTGGCCGTCTGGTGGTATTGAGCCCGAAGAACGGCAACGTGCTGTGGGAGGCCAGTGTGGCCAGTCCGCGCGGGGCCACCGAACTGGAACGCGTCACTGACGTGGTGTCGCGCCCGGTGTTCGACGCCGGCCAGGTGTGCGCCGTGGCGTTCCAGGGCCGCGTGGCCTGCTTCGAAGCACGCGGCGGCAACCTGCTGTGGGCGCGTGACGTGTCGTCCAGCCACGGGCTGGCGGTCGATGCGCGCAATGTGTATGTTACCGGCGACGATGGCAGTCTGTGGGCGTTCGACCGCAGTACCGGCCGCAACATCTGGAAGCTGGATGATCTGAAGTATCGCAACGTGTCGGGTCCGGCCATGCTGGGCCGCTACGTGCTGGTGACGGATGGCGAAGGATATGCCCATCTGGTCGCCGCTGACAGCGGCCGCATTGTGGGTCGCACCAAGGTCGGGACCGAACGTCTGACCGGACAACCGGTATCGCTGGGCGATACGGCGCTGGTATTGGGCCGTAACGGTCGCCTGGCCATGCTGTCACTGGAATAAAGCAGTCTCTTGATGAAACCAACTGTAGCCCTGGTCGGCCGACCCAACGTCGGCAAATCGACCCTCTTCAACCGCCTGACCCGCAGCCGGGATGCCTTGGTGGCGGATCAGCCGGGTCTGACCCGCGATCGTCATTACGGCCATGGCCGCGTCGGCGACAAGCCTTACCTGGTGGTCGACACCGGTGGCTTCGAGCCGGTCGTGGACGAAGGCATCCTGTTCGAAATGGCTCGCCAGACCCTGCAGGCGGTCGACGAGGCCGATGCCATCGTGTTTCTGGTCGACGGCCGTACCGGCATCACGCCGCAGGACAAGATCATTGCCAATCGCCTGCGCCAGAACGATCGCCCGGTATTCCTAGTGGTCAACAAGGCCGAGGGCATCAGCCAGTCGATCGCGGGTGCCGAATTCCACGAGCTGGCGCTGGGCGAGCCCCTGGCGATCTCGGCTGCGCATGGCGACGGCGTGCGCGAGCTGATGGAGATGGTGCTCGAGCCGTTCCCGGCCGCCACCGACGAGAAGGAGGTACGCCATCCCAAGTTCGCCGTGATCGGCCGCCCCAACGTCGGCAAGTCGACGCTGGTGAACGCTATCCTGGGCGAAGAGCGGGTGATCGCGTTCGACCAGGCTGGGACCACGCGCGACAGCATCTACATTGATTTCGAGCGCGACGACCACACCTATACCATCATCGATACGGCCGGGGTGCGCCGCCGCGGCAAGGTCAACGAGACCATCGAGAAGTTTTCGGTGATCAAGACCATGAAGGCCATCGAGGATGCCAATGTGGCCGTTCTGGTGCTGGATGCCCAACTCGATATCTCGGAGCAGGATGCCACCATCGCCGGCTTTGCGCTGGAGGCGGGGCGGGCGCTGGTGGTGGCGGTCAACAAGTGGGACAACATCGATACCGAGCAGAAGGAACTGGTCAAGCGCGAGATCGCGCGCAAGCTGGGTTTCCTCGACTTTGCCAAGTTCCATTTCATCTCGGCCATCGAGGGGCGCGGCATCGCCGACCTGTTCAAGTCGATCGACGAAGCCTACCGCGCCGCCATGGTCAAGCTGGCAACGCCCAAGCTGACTCGGGTGCTGGAGGTGGCGGTTGAGCGCCAGGCGCCACCGCGGGTCGGGCAGGTGCGGCCGAAAATGCGTTATGCTCACCAAGGCGGCATGAATCCGCCGATTATCGTGATCCATGGCAACGCGTTGACCAAGGTGCCGGATAGTTACACCCGTTACCTGGAACATACCTTCCGCAAAGTGTTCAAATTGCAAGGAACGCCGTTGCGGGTGCAGTTCAAGTCGGCGGAAAACCCGTTCGACAGCGAGAAGGAAAGCAAGGGCGGCAAGCCCGGCAAGCTGGTGACGCTGGGCAAGAAGGGCAAGCTGCGCAACAAGCCTTGAGGCGCGTCGCTGGCCGTATCGGACCGGGTTGTCGCGGTGTTGGCCGCAGTGTGGCCGGGAGTCCCCGGCCTGAGAGGTGCCGAATAGTTTCCGGGCTGCGGCGGTGTTCACACCGCCGCGGCTCGCCTGTCTGTTGAAACTGGTTCGTAGTACGCCCGCCGCTTTTCTGCTAGAAAGATAGCTGGTTCTAGTGGTCGGGCTGATACAAGATTTTCAATACAACAATCATCGATTCGGAGAAAACGAATGAGCTCTAAAGGGCAAATGTTACAAGACCCGTTCCTGAACACCCTGCGCAAGGAACATGTGCCGGTGTCCATTTATCTGGTTAACGGTATCAAACTGCAAGGCCAGGTCGAGTCTTTTGACCAGTATGTGGTCCTCTTGAAAAACACGGTAACCCAGATGGTTTACAAGCATGCCATCTCCACCGTCGTGCCGGCCCGCCCGGTATCCATTCCGCACGAGCAGCCTGCTACTCAGAAGTCCGAGCAGCAAGACGCTTGATTGCTTACGCAAACCCCGAAAGGTTGGCCGGGTTCCCCATGAACGGGGGCCTTCCAGCCTTTCTTTTTGTGAGTCCGGTTATCTCAGGTGTTTGACCGTCCCGATTTAGGTGATCAGGCCATCATCGTGTGCCTGGATTTCGGTGACCCCGATTTCCAGGAAAACGTTGATGAGTGCGTCGATCTCGTCAAGAGTGCTGGCGTCGAAGTCTTGGGTCTGATCCATGGCAAGCGCCAGCGTCCCGATGCGGCCCTCTTTGCAGGCAAGGGCAAGGTCGAGGAAATCGCGGCGTTGGTGCGCGCGACTTCGGCCAACGTGGTGATCTTCAACCATCAGCTCTCGCCCGGTCAGGAGCGCAACATCGAGCGCGTGCTGCAATGCCGGGTGATCGACCGCTCCAGTCTGATTCTGGACATCTTCGCCCAGCGCGCGCGTAGCCATGAGGGCAAACTGCAGGTCGAACTGGCGCAATTGTCGCATCTGGCGACACGACTGGTGCGCGGCTGGACCCACCTGGAGCGGCAGAAGGGCGGTATCGGCCTGCGCGGTCCGGGTGAAACCCAGCTGGAAACCGACCGCCGCTTGCTCGGCAACCGCGTGAAGCTGCTTAAAACACGGCTGGAGCAGGTGCAGAAGCAGCGCAAGACGCAGCGCCGCGGGCGCCTTCGCAACGGCATCGCCTCGGTGTCGATCGTGGGCTACACCAACGCCGGCAAGTCGACGCTGTTCAACGCGCTGACCAAGGCCAAGAGCTACGCCGCCGACCAGCTGTTTGCAACGCTGGACACCACCAGCCGCAAGTTATACCTGAACGAGCAGGCCTCGATCGTGGTGTCCGACACGGTGGGCTTCATCCGCGATCTGCCGCATACGCTGGTGGCCGCCTTCCGCGCCACGCTGGAAGAAACCGTGCAGGCCGATCTGTTGCTGCACGTGGTCGATTCGGCCAACCCAATGCGCGACATGCAGATCGAAGAGGTCAACCGCGTGCTGGAGGAAATCGGCGCCGACGAGATTCCACAGCTGATCGTCTGGAACAAGAGCGATCTGCGTGGACTGGAGCCGCTCATCGAGCGCGACGCCGACAACCTGCCGCAGGCGGTGCGGGTTTCGGCGCTGACCGGGGACGGCCTGGAACTCCTGCGCGAGGCTCTTGCTGAACGGGTGCAGCTGCTTGCCCCCCCTCACCCTAGCGAAGATAGAAACAATAATGTCGCAGCATGATCCCAAGTGGGGACGGCGTCCGAACGACGGACCGCCGGACCTTGACGAACTGTTCCGTAAACTCAACCAGAAACTGGCCCGCCTGCTGGGGGCCAAGCCGTCCGGTAAGGCACCGGAGCCGCGCGCCGCGTTCAAGGGGGGCGTCGGCGCCGCATTGGGCGTGGTGGTGGCGCTGTGGCTGGCCAGTGGCTTTTACGTGGTGGATGCGCGCGAAGAGGGCGTGGTGCTGCGTCTGGGGCGTTATCACCACACTACTGAAGCGGGTCTGCAGTGGCACCTGCCGTACCCATTCGAGAAGGTGGAGATCGTCAATCTGACCGAGGTGCGCAGCATCGAGGTGGGCTATCGCAGCAGCGCCAAGAACCGGGTGCCGGAAGAGTCGCTGATGCTGACCGAGGACCAGAACATCATCGATGTGCAGCTCTCGGTACAGTACGACGTGCGCGACGCCAGGGCGTTCCTGTTCAACAATGCCACCGGCGATCGCGACGCCAAGGACATCGTCAAGCAGGCCGCCGAGACCGCGATCCGCGAGATTGTCGGCCGCAACAAGGTCGACTTCGTGCTCAACGAGGGGCGCGCCCAGATCGCGGCGGAAACGCAGCGACTGATCCAGAGCGTGGTCGACCGCTACGCCCTGGGCGTGCACATCGCCAAGGTGAACATCAACGACGTGCAGCCGCCGGGAGAGGTGCAGGCGGCGTTCGAGGACGCGGTCAAGGCGGGCCAGGACAAGGACAAGCTGCGCAACGAGGGCCTGGCCTACGCCAACGACGTGGTGCCCAAGGCCGAGGGCCTGGCCGCCCGTCTCACCGAGGAGGCCGAAGCCTACAAGCAGCGCGTCGTGGCGCGCGCCGAGGGCGATGCCGCCCGCTTCAAGCAGGTGTTGTCCGAGTACAACAAGGCGCCCAAGGTCATGCGCGACCGGCTCTACTTCGACATGATGCAGCAGATCATGACCAGCAGCAGCAAGGTGCTGGTGGACCAGAAGGGGGGCAGCAACCTGCTCTACCTGCCGCTCGACAAGCTGATCCAGTCGACCGGACCGGGCAACGGTGCCGCGGCCGCTCCGGCCAGCCCGGCCCCCGCGGCGCCGGCGCCTTCCCGTGCCGAACCGAGCGCACCGCCTGCTGCGGCCACTCCGCCGCGGGAAGGACGGGATGTGACCCGGGGACGTGACATGTTCGGAGCGGAGCGCTAAGCCATGGAAAGAATGGTATCTGTAGTCGTGGCGATCGGCGGCCTGCTGTTGCTGGCCAGCCTGTCGCTGTTTACCGTTGACCAGCGCCAGTTCGCCCTGCTGTTCCAGTTTGGCGAAGTGGTGAAGATCGTTACGCAGCCGGGCATCCACTTCAAGGTGCCGCTGATGCAGGATGTGCGCTATTTCGACCGTAGGGTGCAGACCATCGACGCCGAGACGCCGGAACTGTTCAATACGCGCGAGAAGAAGAACGTGCTGGTCGACAGTTTCGTGAAGTGGCGCGTGATCAATGTCGAGCAGTTCTACAAGAGCGTCGGCGGCAACGAGGCGGCGGCCGTGGCGCGTCTGCGACAGACCATCAACGACGGCCTGCGCGCCGAATTCGGCCAGAAGACCGTTGCGGATGTCATTTCCGGGCAGCGCGATCAAGTCATGGAGGTTGTTCGCAAGCGTGCCGACGCGGATGCGCGTAAAATCGGGGTAGAAATTCTCGATGTGCGCTTAAAGCGCGTCGATTTTCCGGATAAAATCAGCAGTTCGGTCTACGACCGCATGCAGTCCGAGCGCCGTACCGTGGCGAGCCAGCTGCGTAGCGAGGGCGCCGCCGAGGCCGAGCGCATCCGTGCCGAAGCCGACCGCAAGCGCGAGGTGACCCTGGCGGAAGCCTATAACAAGGCGCAGCAGGTCAAGGGCGAGGGTGATGCCAAGGCGGCGGCGATCTACGCCGAAGCCTACGGCAGGAACCCCGAGTTCTACGCCTTCTGGCGCAGCATGGACGCCTACAAGGAGTCGTTCAGGAACAAGAGCGACGTGCTGGTGCTGGATCCGTCCAGCGAGTTCTTCCGTTACCTGAAGAGCCCGCAGGTGGCCGGCAAGGCCAAATAACAATCTGACGATAATCGTGACCGGCCGAGACGTTTTCGGCCGGTTTGCTGACGGCAAGGCGGGGCAACCACCCCCGCCTTTTATTCTGTACTGAGTACTTATGCGCAACTGGCTGCTCCCCGAACATATTGCAGATATCCTGCCCGCCACCGCTCGCCAGGTCGAATCGGCCAAGGCCGCCATGCTGGAGCTGTTCCGCACGGCCGGCTACGAGCTGGTGTTGCCGCCGCTGATCGAATACGCCGATGCCCTGGTGTCGGAAGGCGATAGCGCGCTGGATATCAAGACCTTCAAGCTGGACGATCATCTGTCCGGCCGCCAGCTCGGCCTGCGCGCCGACATTACCCCGCAGGTGGCGCGTATCGATGCCCATCTGCTGTCCAACCGCACCGGCGTGACCCGGCTGTGCTATGCCGGCAGCGTGGTGCACGCCCGCCCGAGCGGCCTGATGAGTTCGCGCGAGCCCTTGCAGGTCGGGGCCGAGCTGTACGGCTACGCCGGCATCGAGGCCGACCTCGAGATCATCGAGCTGATGCTGGCCACGCTGCGCCAGGTCGGGGTCGACAAGCTGCGCCTGGACGTCGGTCACATCGCCATCTTCCGCGGCCTGGCCGCGGCGGCGGGCCTCGCAGCCGAAGACACGCGCGAGCTGTTCGGTGCCTTGCAGTCCAAGGACATCGCCACGGTGCGCGAATTGGTGGCCGAGGTTGCTGAGCCGTACAAGAGCGCCTTCCTCGCCCTGCCGGAGCTGTATGGCCCGCGCCAGGTGCTCGACAAGGCGCGCACCCGGCTGCCGTCGCTGCCGGAGGTGGAACTGGGGCTGATGCAGCTCACCGCTATCGCCAACGCGCTGGACGGGCAGGTGGAGCTGAGCTTCGATCTGGCCGAGCTGCGCGGCGATTTCTACCACACCGGCCTGATGTTTGCCGCCTACGCCCCCGGCTGGTCCGAGGCGCTGGCGCGCGGTGGACGTTACGACAACGTCGGCCGCAAGTTCGGCCGGGCTCGCCCGGCGACCGGCTTCAGTCTCGACCTGCGCGACCTGGTGCGTATCCTGCCCGAGCGCGACGCCGCGCAGGGCATCCGCGTGCAGGCGCGCGACCTGGCCGCCGCGCGTGACGCCGTGGCCGCGCTGCGTGCCGGCGGCGAGCGGGTCATCATCGATTACCTGGGGGAATCGGCCGTGGCGCTGGATTGCGACCGCGAGCTGGTCTTGGCCGCCGATGGCTGGCAGGTGGTTCCGTTTAACTGAGTTTTAGTGTTTGACAGAGAAGAGGTTCTTTCCAATGTCCAAGAACGTTGTCGTGATCGGTACCCAGTGGGGTGACGAAGGCAAGGGCAAGATCGTTGACTGGTTGACCGATCACGCCCGTGGCGTGGTGCGTTTCCAAGGTGGTCACAACGCCGGCCACACCCTGGTGGTGGGTGGCAAGAAGACCGTGCTGCGCCTGATCCCGTCCGGCATCCTGCGCGAAGGCGTGGACTGCTTCATCGGCAACGGCGTGGTGCTGTCGCCGGAGGCGCTGCTGAAGGAGATCGACGAGCTGGAAAGCGCCGGCATCGACGTGGCTTCGCGCCTGAAGATCGCCGAGAACTGCACGCTGATCATGCCGTACCACGTGGCACTGGACCAGGCGCGTGAAGCGGCCAAGGGCGCCGGCAAGATCGGCACCACCGGTCGCGGCATCGGCCCGGCCTACGAAGACAAGGTGGCGCGCCGCGCGCTGCGCGTGATCGACCTGTTCGATGCCGAGCTCTTCGCCGCCAAGCTGAAGGAAAACCTCGACTACTACAACTTCCAGCTGACCCAGTACTTCAAGTCCGAGCCGGTGGACTTCACGTCCACGCTGGAAACCACCATGCAGCTGGCCGAGCGCATCAAGCCGATGGTGGCCGACGTGTCGCGCACGCTGTACGAGCTGAACAAGGCCGACGTGCCGCTGCTGTTCGAGGGTGCCCAGGGCACGCTGCTCGACATCGACCACGGCACCTACCCGTTCGTGACCTCGTCCAACTGCGTGGCCGGTGCGGCCGCTCCGGGTGCCGGCGTGGCGCCGCAGATGCTCAACTACGTGCTGGGCATCGTCAAGGGCTACACCACCCGCGTCGGTTCCGGCCCGTTCCCGACCGAGCAGGAAAACGACATCGGCGCCTTCCTTGCCAAGCGCGGCAACGAGTTCGGCTCGGTGACCGGCCGTCCGCGTCGCTGCGGCTGGTTCGACGCCGCCGCGCTGAAGCGCTCGATCCAGATCAACGGCGTGTCCGGCCTGTGCGTGACCAAGCTCGACGTGATGGACGGCCTGGAAGAGATCCTGCTGTGCGTCGGTTACAAGATCGACGGCAAGGAAGTGGACATCCTGCCGTTCGGCTCGGAAGCCGTGGCCAAGTGCGAGCCGATCTACGAAACCATGCCGGGCTGGAGCGATTCCACCTTCGGCGTGAAGAAGTGGGATGACCTGCCGGAAAACGCGCGCGCCTACCTGACCCGCATCGCCGAAATCTGCGAGGCGCCGGTCGACATCATCTCCACCGGCCCGGACCGCGAAGAGACCATCGTGATGCGTCACCCGTTCGGTCTGTAAGACTGTTGCGAGGTTGGCCGAAGAACGGACCCCACGGGGTCCGTTTTTTTTTTACCCTGGTGCCGCCTTCCGGGCCGGCATTCGTTCCCGGTTTCGTTCCCAGGCCGGTTATTGTCGCCCCTGGCGGAGGCGGCGCACGGCTGAATCGGGTGGCGGCAGGGGGAGGGCACTTTCTGTCAAATGAGTAAGGGCTATCCAACGTCATTTCTTTAAAAATGATTTAAATCACAATTCATCTATAGAAAAAAGCGGGGGGGGCACCTATAACGAGATCAATGTGGTTTCTGTCGTTAGTGTAGTAATAAATTGTGAAAACTTGGAGTGTCAGCAGCGAGGGGCGCTGAAAGATGCCCCAGACTCCAAGACGGCTGGAAGGAGCGAGGGCGTGGAGGCAGAGCGGGTGTCCTGTGTCATGAAACACCGCCTGGAGCGAGGCTTTACCTTGCTGGAGCTGCTGGTGGTGATGGTGATCATCGGTCTGCTGGCGGGCTATGTCGCCCCGCGTTACTTCGCCCAGGTGGGCAAGGCTGAGGTCAAGACGGCGCGTGCGCAGATCGATGCGCTGGAGAAGGCCCTGGACCAATACCGCCTCGACACGGGCCATTATCCCTCTTCTGAACAGGGCCTGAATGCGCTCTATACCCGGCCCAGCGACGAGCCCAAATGGGAGGGGCCGTACTTGAAGAAGGGGGTTCCGCTGGATCCGTGGGGCACCGCCTATCAGTACCGCAAGCCGGGTGAGCACGGTGAATACGATCTGTTCAGCTACGGCAAGGATGGGCAAGCCGGTGGCAGCGGCGAGGATGCTGACATCGGCAACTGGTAGGACGACAGCTCATGCGCTTCGAGATAAAAGCGGTCAAGAACAGTGGCGAGGTGACCTTACTGGCGCTGGAAGCCCTTAACGACGGCGAGGCCGTCAACCAGGTCAAGAGCCAGGGCTACACGGTGCTGGCGATCAAGCAGAAGTCGTCGTCTCTCGCCCTGCCGACGCTGAAACATAGCCGCTTCCAGCTATTGCTGTTTACCCAGGAACTGCTGTCGCTGCTGGAGGCCGGGCTGGCGCTGGTCGAGGCGATCGAAGCACTCAACGAGAAGGAGCCGCGGCCGGAGTCGCGCCGGGTGCTGGAGCGTCTGATCCAGCGCCTGTACGAAGGCCAGACCTTGTCGGTGGCGTTGCAGCAGTTCCCCGACATCTTTCCGCCGCTTTATCTGGCCACGGTACGAGCCAGTGAAAAGACCGGCGATCTGGAAGACGCGCTGGGTCGTTACGTGGCGTACCAGACGCAGGCCGACCTGGTGCGCAAGAAAATGATCAACGCGTCCATCTACCCCGGCTTGCTGATCACCGTCGGCTGCCTGGTGCTGGTATTCCTGCTGTCCTATGTGGTGCCGCGCTTCGCTCACGTCTACGAGGCGATGGGTACCGAACTGCCGCTGTTCTCCCGCTTGCTGCTGGCCTGGGGGCAACTGATCGAAGCCCATGCCATCACCCTGTTGCTGGCGCTGCTCGCCGTGCTGGGGGGGAGCGTGTACCTGTTCTCGCTGGCGGGGGTGAAGCGCTGGATCGGCACGACGCTGTGGAAGATTCCCGCCATCGGCCAGCGCATGCGGATTTACCAGTTGGCCCGCTTCTACCGCATGCTGGGCATGCTGCTGACCGGCGGCACGCCGGTGGTGCAGGCGCTGGGGATGGTGTCCGGCCTGCTGCAGGCCTCGCTGCGCGAACAGCTGCTGCAGGCCGCCCGCGACATCCGCGAGGGACGCTCGATTTCCCTCGCCATGAGCAGCAACGGCCTGACCACCTCGGTGGCGCTGCGCATGCTGCGGGTGGGCGAACGCACCGGTCAGATGGGCGGCATGATGGAGCGCATCGCCAGTTTCTACGAAGAGGAAATGGCTCAGGCGGTGGAACGCTTCACGCGCCTGTTCGAGCCGGCGCTGATGGCCTTTATCGGGCTGGTGATCGGCGGAGTCGTCATCCTGATGTACCTGCCGATATTCGAGCTGGCCGGGAGTATCCAATGAGCAGCGATCTGTCCCCCATGCCGGAGGCGCCGGCCCGCTTCACGCCCGAACAGCTGCAGCAGGCCCGCGAGGAGGCGCGCCGCCGCGAGCGTTCCGCGCTGGACGTGCTGGAAGAGCACTCCGGCCTGACCCATGAACACTTCGTGCTGAGTCTGGCCGAGACCTTCCATTATCCGGCCCTGGCCATGGCCGATCTCGATGCCCTGCAGCCGGCGTTCGACGTCATTCCCTACGCCGAGGCGGTGCGTCACGAGTGCCTGGCGTGTCGCGACGGCGAGGGCGATCTGCTGGTGCTGTTCGCCGATCCGCTCAACGCCGATCTGCAGGCCTGGGCCGACCACGTCGTCGCTCGTCCGGCGCGCTGGTGTCTGGTGCATCGGACCGATCTGAGCGCCTTCCTGACGCGCCAGGAGGCGTCGTGGCGGGCGGTGGACGTGTTGCTGGCCGGCGGAGCCGACCAGGCCGCCGCGACCTCCCTGGTGGAGGACATTTCCTACAAGTCGATCAGTGAAGACACCAGCCAGGTGGTCAAGCTGGTGCACTCCATCATCTACGACGCCCTGAAGGTGGGGGCCAGCGATATCCACCTCGAGAGCGACGGCGCGGGGCTGGTGATGAAGTACCGCATCGACGGCGTGCTGGACGCCGTTGGCAGCCTGAACGGCATCGATCTGGCCGAGCAGGTGGTGTCGCGCGTCAAGGTGATGTCCGATCTCGATATCGCCGAGCGGCGAGTGCCGCAGGATGGCCGCTTCAAGATCGCCATCCAGGGACGCGAGGTGGATTTCCGCGTCTCCATCATGCCCAGCATCTTCGGCGAGGACGCCGTGCTGCGCATCCTGGACCGGCGCGCCCTGACCACCCAGCTGCAAGGGCTGCGGCTCGACAACCTGGGCTTCGACGCCGCGTCCATCGAGGAAGTCCGCCGCTACATCCAGGACCCCTACGGCATGGTGCTGGTGACCGGGCCGACCGGGAGCGGCAAGACCACCACGCTGTACGCGGCGGTGACCGAAATCAACACCGGACACGACAAGATCGTCACCATCGAGGACCCGGTCGAGTACCAGCTGTCCGGGGTGCTGCAGATCCAGGTCAACGAGAAGAAGGGGCTGACCTTTGCCCGTGGCCTGCGTTCCATCCTGCGGCACGATCCGGACAAGATCCTGGTGGGCGAAATCCGCGATACCGAGACCGCGCAGATCGCGGTGCAGGCGGCACTGACCGGCCACCTGGTGTTCACCACGGTGCACGCCAACAACGTGTTCGACGTGATCGGGCGCTTCGTCCATATGGGGGTCGATCCCTACAGCTTCGTCTCGGCGCTGAACTGCATCTTCGCCCAGCGCCTGGTGCGGCTGAACTGCCCGTACTGTTCCCAGGCGGATCAACCCGACGCCCAGCTGGTGGCGGTTTCCGGCCTGTCGCCCGAGCTGGCGGCGACGATCGAGTTCCGCCGCGGCCGCGGTTGCGGCCACTGCCGCGGCTCCGGCTACAAGGGCCGCAAGGCGATCGGCGAGATGCTGCGCCTGACCGACGAGATCCGCGAGCTGATCGTGGCACGCGAGCCGATACGGCACATCAAGGAGGTGGCGCGCCGCAACGGCACGCGCTTTCTGCGTCAGGCCGCGGTCGAGCTGGTGAAGCGCGGGGAAACCACTTTACAGGAAATCAACCGTGTTACTTTCGTTGAATGACCGGGTCAAGATGGCGCTGTGTCCGGACCGGGTGATCCTGATGCGGTTTTCCCATGGACTGCGTCCGCACCTGCTCGACAAGTGCATCGTGCCTTGTCCGGAGGCGGAGGCCGCGGCGGGCTGGCAAGCGGCGGTCGCGGTGTTGCGCGAGGCGCTGAAGGCGCCGGAGTGGCAGAAGGCGACGGCGACGCTGGTGATCTCCAACCACTTTGTGCGTTATCTGCTGATTCCCTGGAACGACCAGCTGAGCTCGGACGAAGAGTGGCGGGCGATGGTGCACCATTGTTTCCGCCAGGTCTACGGCGACGAGGCGGAGCGCTGGGAGTGCCGCTGGAGCGGCGGGGGCTTCGGCACGCCGCTGATCGCCAGCGCCATCGACCCGGAGCTGCTGCTGGCCCTGCATCAGGTGGCGCAGGAGAGCGGGGTGAAGCTGGACTCGGTGCAGCCCTACCTGATGGCCGCCTTCAATCACTGGCGCCGCCGCATGGTCAGCGACAGCGGCTGCTTCCTGCTGACCGAGCCGGGGCGCATCGGGCTGGCCTGTTTCCACGATGGCCAGTGGGGCGGGCTGGTGTTCGAGCCCCTGCCGCCCACCGACGCCGCCACCGTGCTTCCCGAGTTGCTGCAGCGCATGTTGCTGCGCCTTGAGACGGGGGGGGCACCACACGACATCTTCGCCTTCGCGGCCGAGGTGCCCGAGGCGGCGTGGCCGCAGACGGACGGGACGACCATCCGCTTGCTGCCACTGGAACCCCTGCCCGGACTGCCGCCGGAGGCCGGCGCCGAGTACGCCATGGCGCTGATGGGAGAGTGAACATGCACACGATCGAGCTGGACTATGTGCGCAAGCATGAAAAGCTCGCCGGCAAGGCCCTGCTGATGGTGCTGGCGGCGCTGTTGGTGCTGCTGCTGAGCGCCTGGTATTACCTCTCCGTCTCGCACGAGGTGGAGCGCCGGGCACAGGCGGTGGCCGACAACCGGCACACCCTGCAGCGGCTGCAGCCGGCGCGCGAGCGCCCGCGCGACAAGGGCCTCGATCAGGCGATCAACCAGGCCAACGCGGTCTGGCAGAGCCTGAACCAGCCCTGGCCGGCGTTGTTTTCCGCGCTGGAGCAGAGCAAGACCGACGACGTGGCGCTGCTGGCGGTCGAGCCCGATCCGCTCAAGCACAGCGTGCGCATTACCGCCGAGGTGAAGAAGCGCGAGGCGATGCTGAGCTACATCGAACGGCTGGAACAGCAGCCGGGGCTGGGCAGCGTGGTCCTGCTGGAGCATCACATCAATCAGCAGGATAACGAGAAGCCGTTCCGCTTCTCGGTGCTGGCGGCGTGGAAGCCCGAGCCATGAACACCCTGCTGCCACGCCTGCGTTACACCTTGCGGCAGCTGGGCTGGCCGGGTGCGCTATTGCTGGCCACCGTGCTGGGGGCGGGGCTGTTTCACCTCACCGTGACGCTGCCGCTGCAGCAGCGCGAGGCCGCCTTGCTGCAGCAAGGCCGGGAGCAGGAGCGTGACATCGCCCGGTTGCGCCAGGCGGCGCGCAAGCCCGAGCTCGGCCCGGAGCTGCGCCTGGCCCGTTTCTACCAGTCGTTTCCGCCGCGCGAGAGCGCGCCGGTCTGGCTGGAGAAGATCTATGCCGCCGCCGAGGCGCAGTCGCTGGTGTTGCCCAAGGGCGAGTATAAGATCTCCCCGGACAAGAGCGGCCGCTTGTGGCGCTACGAGATCAGCCTGCCGGTGAGCGGTTCGTATACCCGCTTGCGGGCGTTCCTGGCCCAGGTGCTAGAGGACAATCCGGCGGCGATGCTGGCCGACCTGCGCCTGAGGCGCGAGAACATCGGCCAGGAGCAGCTGGACGCCACGGTCCGCCTGGTGGTGCTGCTACGGGGGGCATGAGCATGCTGTCGCAACGACAACGCTGGGCATTGCTGGGCGGGGCGCTGGCGCTCACCCTGCTGCTGGCCGTGTGGCCGGATGGCGGCGACGAGGGCTCCCGCGCGGTGGTCGGGGTCGAGCCGCGCAGCCATGCCGGCGCCAAGCCGCAGGATCAGGCGCCGGTGCTGCTGGCCATGAGCATCGACACGCTGCAGCGCAGCGCGGGCGCGGAGGGCGAGGACAAGGAGGTGAAGAATATCTTTGCCCGCCAGACCTGGTTCGTGCCGCCGCCGCCGCCCAAACCGGCGCCGCCCGCGCCGCCGCCCTTGCCGTTCAGCTATCTGGGCAAGGTGATCGACGGCAATCAGGTCACGGTGTTCGTGACGCAGGGGGATCGTAACCTGGCACTGAAAACGGGGGACGTCGTCGACGGGGTTTACCGGGTCGACAACATCGCGCCACCAACGATGACGTTCACTTTCCTGCCGCTGAGCATGCAGCAATCCCTGGAAATAGGGGGAGCAAATTGAAACGCTTACTCTTTCTCATGCTGGTCGCCCTGTCTGTCCTGGCCGGGTGCGCCAGCAACAAGTCCTTCGTCGAAGGCAAGCGGATGTTGGCCGAAGGCAAGGTGGAAGAAGGTTTCGCCCAGCTGGAGCAGGCGGTCAAGGAATCCCCCACCAATGCCGAATACAAGGCCTACCTGTTCAGCCAGCGCGAGCGTACCGTCAACCAGTGGCTGGCGCAGGCGGTGACGGCGCAGCTGAACGGCAACTTCGACGAGGCCGAGGCCGGCTATCGCCGCATCCTCAAGATCGACCCATATAACCAGCGCGCCAACTCCGGGCTGGACAGCCTGGCCATGGACCGTCGCCACAGCAAGTTGCTGGACGACGCCCGGGCCCTGCAGCAGAAGGGGTCGGTGGATCAGGCCATGGCGCTGGTGGGGCAGGTGCTGGCCGACAATCCGCGCCACCGCGAGGCCAGGATTCTGCAGCGCAAGCTCAACGAGGCGAAGCCGCGCGACACGCTGGCCAGCCCGCAGCTCAAGTCGGCGCTGTCGCGGCCGATCACGCTGGAGTTCCGCGATGCGGCGCTGAAGGCGGTGTTCGAGGTGATTTCGCGCACCTCCGGCATCAACTTCGTGTTCGACAAGGACGTGCGGCCCGATCTCAAGGCCACCATCTTCGTGCGCAACAGCACCATCGAGGACGCCATCCAGCTGCTCTTGGTGACCAATCAGCTCGACCGGCGCGTCCTCAACGACAACACCATCATGGTGTACCCCAACAATCCGGCGAAGCAGAAGGATTACCAGGAGCTGGTGATCAAGAATTTCTATCTCGCCAACGCCGAGGCCAAGGACACCGCCAACCTGATTCGCGCCCTGCTCAAGACGCGCGACGTGTTCGTCGACGACAAGCGCAACCTGGTGGTGATGCGCGACACGCCGGAGGCGGTCAAGGTGGCCGAACGGCTGATCGCCTCGCAGGACCTGGCCGAGCCGGAGGCGATCCTGGATGTCGAGGTGGTCGAGGTCAACCGGGCGCGTCTGCAGAGCCTGGGGATCGATTGGCCGAGCCAGGTGGGGTATGGCCTGTTGACCGGCGGCACCAGCACGCAGACCGGGACGGTGACCAACCCGACGACCGGTGCCGTCACGCCGGTCGTCACGCCGGGGGTGGCGGCGACGGTGGCCAGCGGGGTGATCAACCTGCGCAACAATCCGCTCGGTCTGACCACGTTCATCGCCAACCCGGCCCTGGTGCTCCACTTGCAGGCCCAGGATACCGACGCCAACGTGCTGGCCAACCCGCGCATCCGCGTCAAGAACCACGAAAAGGCCAAGATCCACATCGGCGACAAGGTGCCGGTGTTCACCAGTACCGCCGTGGTCAACGCCGGTATCGCGCAGTCGGTGTCCTATCTCGATGTCGGGGTCAAACTGGAGGTGAAGCCGAGCATCGGCCTGGACGACGACGTGACCATCGACGTCGGGCTGGAGGTCAGCAGCATCGTCAAGCAGGTGGACTTTGGCACCAGCACCGCCTATCAGATCGGCTCGCGCGCCGCCGATACCACGCTGCGCCTGCGCGATGGCGAGACCCAGGTGCTGGCCGGGCTGATCCAGGACGAAGACCGCCGCTCCATCACCAAGATTCCGGGGCTGGGCGATCTCCCCATCGTGGGGCGCCTGTTCTCCAGCAACAACGACACCCGTTCCAAGTCCGAAATCGTGCTGCTGATCACCCCGCATATCGTGCATAACCTGGACCTGCCCGACCGGCAGATTTCGGAATTCCGCGCCGGTACCGAAAGCAGCATCGGCGGCATGGGGGCGGTGGTGGGTGGGGGAGCACCCACGAGCGCACCATCTCCCGTGGTTCCGGGCGTACCGGCTGAAGCCCCCGCGGCGCCGGCCGCTCCGGCCCCGGCGGCGCCGAGCGCGCCGGCCATGGTGCCGATACCCGGCATCGTGCCGTATCAATCGGCGCCGCCCAGCCAGCCAGCGGCCCCGGCCGCACCGGCCAAGTAAGCGTGGCGGGCGGAGGAGGGCGATGAGGTGACACCGATCCAGCCATCGCGCCGCGCTCGTCTCGGCAGCGGCGGGTTCACGCTGATCGAGATGATGGTGACGGTCGCCATCGTCGCCCTGCTGGCCAGCGTCGCCGTGCCGATGGCCGAACTCGCGGTACAGCGCGAGAAAGAGCAGGAACTGCGTCTGGCCCTGACCCAGATTCGGGAGGCCATCGACGCCTACAAGAAGGCGGTGGACGAGGGGCGTATCCCCAAGGCGGCCGACGAGTCCGGCTACCCGAAGACGCTGGAGATCCTGGTGGAGGGGGTGCCCGACCCCAAGGACCCCGACAAGAAGAAAATGTTCTACTTCCTGCGCCGCATTCCGCGCGACCCGATGGCCCGCGACGATGCCCTGGTCGCCGCCGCCGATACCTGGGGCAAGCGCAGTTACGCCAGCCCCGCCGACGCGCCGGAAGAGGGCGACGATGTCTACGATGTCTACTCGAAGACGGAGGCGCGCGGGCTGAACGGCATTCCCTACCGGCAATGGTGACGCGACTTCTCCGCGTCGTCGCCGCTCGGGCAAGGACGTCGGGCCGGTGCGTGGGGAGCGACCGGGTGGGCGACAAACTCTGCGGCGCGGCGCCAGCCCTGGCTGATGCCACGCCATCGACAAGCTGGGTGCATGGGATGAAACAGGACAAGCGATGCGGTGGGCGGCGGCGTTATCGACGCGGCTTCACCCTGATCGAACTGATGGTGGTGATGAGCATCATCGCCCTGCTGCTGACCATTGCCGTGCCGCGCTACCTGAGCAGCCTGGAGCGCTCCAAGGAGGCGGTGCTGCACAGCGACCTGACCACCCTGCGCGAAGCCATCGACAAGTACTACGGCGACCGCGCCAAGTATCCCGATACCCTCGACGAGCTGGTGTCCAGCAAATACCTGCGCAACCTGCCCAAAGACCCGTTCACCGACAGCCCGACGACCTGGGTGGTGGTGCCGCCGGACGATCCGTCCAAGGGTGCGGTGTACGACGTGAAGAGTGGAGCCACCGGCAAGGGGCAGGACGGCACGGCGTATAGCGAGTGGTAGTCATGGCGAGGCGCAACAGCATGGCGCAAGGTTGGCCGAAGAACGGTTCCCGGGCCAGGGGAGGGGGGACGGCCGGCCGATACCAGTCGGGTTTCACCTACCTGGGCGTGTTGATGCTGGTCGCCATCATGGGGGCCTTGCTGGCCGCCACCGGCGAGGTCTGGTCCACCGTGATCCGGCGCCAGAAAGAGCAGCAGTTGCTGTTCGTCGGCCACCAGTTCCGCGAAGCCATCCGCCAGTATTACGAGCGCTCTCCCGGCGGGGTGAAGCGCTACCCGCGCACCCTCGACGACCTGCTGCTGGACAAGCGCTATCCCACCACCCAGCGCTATCTGCGCAAGATTTACTTCGACCCGGTGACCGGCAAGCAGGAATGGGGGTTGCTCAAGGCGCCAGACGAAGGCATCGCCGGGGTCTACAGCCTGGCGCGCGGCACCCCGATCAAGGTGGACAACTTCACGGCGCCGGATGCCGCCTTCAAGGGCGCCCAGCGCTATTCCCGCTGGCAATTCAGCTACCAGTTGGTGCAGCCAGGCACCGCCAACGGCAGCCAAAATACCCCGTCGACATCCGACGCGCAGGACAGCGAGGATACGGCGGACGATCAGACCCAGGCGCCCGCCGTACAGTGAATTCAAGGCTTCCAGACCGTATTGCCGCGCACCGCCGCCCTCGCGCCAGCCGTTCATCGGTCTAGCTCATCATCATCTTCCCTCCGGTTTCGAACCATTTGGCGAGCGTTGTAAATACCCCATAGTTTTGCCGTAACTGGCCGTGTTTTATCTTGTTTTGTTAATGACATATCCTTAATTAAAACAAAGGCATAGTGAGTCTGTTTTATCTGGTGCCGAGGCCGGGAAACGGCCTCGGCAATCCCGTTTTGGTGTGTATAGTGAGGGCCTGATCTATTAGAAATCAGGGAAAAATCACTGGCGATGTCCGGTTCCAGGGCATTCGCAATGACTTGACTGATAGCGTTTTGGCGCACACCAGGCTCTCTTTATAAAAACAGGAGCCAAGGCAATAAATAAGGTGTGGCCGCAGCAAGAAGCGATCGCTGCTCAGTCATTTCCTCAGGGGGCCAAAGGGGGTCACGTTCCTGTACAGGAAAGGGCGGGTTCGTCTTGTTCGCATTCGGGTCGGGTTGGCAGGTGAGTTTCCCAGACAATGAGAAAGGAACCTCATGTTTGGAACTGCCGCCGCGAACTGCGGCCAAAGGGGCTTGTTTACCCGCGTCATGCCGGCGCTGCTGTTGGGCCTGGCTCTGCTGGCTTCTGGCCCAAGCCTTGCCCAATCAACCAACACCACCTCTCAAAATCAGGCTGCTGCAACAACCGGCTCCGCCGTCGAACGCGAAGGTGTGCTCGAAGTCATCCACTGGGATAACCTCGACAAAACCAGCTCCTTCAAACGTTACCTGCGCACCAACGACGGCAAGCGTTTTGAGCTGAAATTCAAGAAGCATGCCCCGTCCCATCTGACCGGCACCAGAATCAAGGTGAGAGGGATGCAAAGTGGTAACGTACTGGCGCTTGATTCCAGCACCAGTTCCTATCAAGTCCTGGCGATGCCCGCGCCCAACGCGGTTGGTGCACAGAACACGGCAGTGCTGCTGGTCAATTTCACTGACAATACCACTCAGCCATTTACCACGACCCAGGTCAACAGCACGGTATTCGGCTCGGCCAACAACTATTTCAAAGAAAACTCCAGCCAACAGACCTGGCTGACGGGGAGCGTGTACGGTTGGCTCACCCTCCCGATGACGCAAACCTGCAGTTACTACAATATTGCCACTGCGGCTAATACCGCCGCGGCCAATGCGGGGATCGATCTCTCCTCGTACACCCGCTTCGTTTACATCTTCCCCTACAACAGTACCTGCGGCTGGAGCGGCATGGGGACGGTCGGCGGCTCTCCTTCCGATGCGTGGTTGAACGGCCGTTTGGCTACAACGGCGGTAACCCACGAAATGGGCCACAATCTTGGCCTGTATCATTCCCACTCTATGGAGTGTGGCGCGACCAGTATCGGCAGCAGTTGCACTAGCAGTGAATATGGAGACCCGTTCGATGTGATGGGGGCTCCGGCCGGGACCGCCCACTACAATGCCTTCCAGAAAGAGCGGCTTGGCTGGTTGAACTACGGCACCTCGCCGACAATCACGACGGTGAGCAGCTCTGGCACCTATGCGATTGAACCATATGAAACCAGCACCACCGGTGCCAAGGCGCTGAAGATTCTGAAGAGCACCGATCCGACTACTGGATACATGACATGGTATTACGTCGAACTCAGGCAGGCGCTGGGGCAAGATACCTATCTCTCCAGCTATCCCAATGTGGTCAGCGGTGTGCTGGTCCATACGGGGGCCGATGGCGATGGCAACAGCAGCTACCTGCTCGACATGACGCCGAACAGTTCGTCCACTAACGACTGGATTGACCCAGCCTTGACGGCGGGCCAAAGCTTTACCGACAGCACGGCCGGCATCACCGTCACCGTCCAGTCGGTGAGTTCCACTGGCGCCAGTGTGAGTGTGAGCCTGGCAGGCCAAACGGCATCGACGTCGACCTGTACCCACGCCAACCCGACTGTCAGCCTGTCTCCCGGGCAAAGTCCCACGGTAACTCCGGGCACGGCGGTAACGTATACCTTGAGCGTCACCAATACGGACTCAAGCGCCTGCTCCAGTTCTCAGTTCAATTTGAACACGGTGGTTCCGTCCGGCTGGTCGGTAAGTTCCGCTAGCTCGGTATTGAGCTTGGCTCCCGGGGGCAGCGGCAGCACCTCGGTCGTGGTAACGTCGCCCACGACCGCCACGACCGGTTACTACGGGGTGAGCTCGACGGCCACCAATGGCTCCGCCACCAGCTATAAGGCATCGGCTTCCGCGACCTACGCACTCTCGACAAGCTCGGCTACTACCACCCAGCCGCCGGTGGCTGTAAATGACAGCGCGACAACCAAAGTAGCCTTACCGGTGAATATTCCCGTGCTGGCCAATGATTCAGATCCGGCCGGTAAGAAACTGACGGTCACCGCCGTCGGTGCTGCCGCACATGGGAAAGCAGTCATCAATGCCGACGGCACCGTGACGTACTCACCCAACGGCAAATACAAGGGCAGCGACAGTTTCAGCTATACCATCAGCGACAGCAGCAGCACCGCCTCTGCCATGGTATCGATCCAGATCAGCCGCTAGACGAACAAGGGGGCAACCTGCCAAGCCGATCATGGGCAAAGCAAGGTTGATTCGAAGGCCCGGCGCAAGCCGGGCTTTTTTCTTTCGGTCGCTGTCCCCAGCGTGCCGCTCATGCTCGGCAAGCCGGATGTGATGTCGGGTGATGGGGGCAAGAAAACGGCTAGTCGTGAAAAAGCCCGGCCGAAGCCGGGCTTTCGTAAGGTGCCAACGCTGCTATCCCTTATTGGCAAGCACTTGGCAGGTTGTTGTTGTAAGCGTCCAGCTTGGAGGCCAGATTGTTGGCGGTGGTTGCATCCGCCTTGGTCAGGTTGCTGTACGAGCCGGTGCCATTAAAGCCGTACTTCACTAGCAGGGCGTTTGCCTGAGTAATGGCAGAGCTGACTGCCGGGCAAATCGCCGCACCTGCCGTGACGTTCAGTTCAGCGGCCAGAAGCTGGGCTGCCAAACCGTACAGCGGATTGCTTGCCATCTTCTTGCCCGTCAAGATGTCGGACTTGTTGAGCAGCAAGACTGCATAGCAAACATCAGTGCTGGAACCATCCAGGTACAGGGTACCAACCTGTTCGCCCGGAGGCGTTGCCAAGGCCAGGGTCTGGTCAAGTACCGGAGCTTGTTTCCCGTTGCTTTGCTTGCAAGAGGAGGCTGTCCAGTTTTTCCAGAAGCCGATGGTCCGAGCGTTACCTCCCGGAGGCGGCGTGTTGTCTACCGCGAACGACTTGGTTTCACCTGCCGCTACCGTAAAGTCGGTGCACAGCACACTGTTATCACCATCCGGGTTGAACACCGTATAGGCGCTGCTCAGCGAAGTCTGCCATCCCGGCAGTACCGCTTCGCAAAGCTGGTAGTGCGTACCCGGAACCAGCAGGGTGCTGAAGGTGAACGTGCCATTATTGGCGGCATTGGCGGTGGCCGTTTCCAGCGTAGTCCCGGCTTGCGTCGTGCTGGCTCCCTGTCTCAACTGGAAGTCAAACGACTCCGTGCCTGTCAGCGCCGCGCCACTCTGCGTCTTGACAACGGTTGCTTTGCCAAGCTTGGTGTTGTGGAACGAGCACTGGAACAGCTTGCCTGCGTCAGCTGGGTAATTCACCGCGAAGCTGCAGATGGTGGTGGTGGTACCGTCATTCGGTGTCGCACTATCCAACTGCCAACCGCTCTTCAGCGTTTCCGTCATGGTGAACGTGCCTTCTTGCAGGGCACCACCAATGTCCACATAGCCCGCGCCGGCATTGGCCGTAGCTTGGATTCCGGCTGGCGGAAGTCCCGGCCCTTGCAGGGTGAAGGTCCAGGTGAAATCCGGATCGCCAGACTGCAATAGCGGATCGGTTATTTTCTGAACCTGTGCGGATGCCGGGCCAGCCAGTAGCTGATCATTGTACTTAACTGTACCCGAGCAGTTGGGCAATGTGAGGTCCTTGGTCTTCGTTGTACCCGATGGATCCGATAGGCCGATGACTTGACCGGTATTGGAGCCAGCCGGCGTGAACGTCGCCGATTGTTCCACCACGGTGTAGTTATCTGGCACCAGACCTGTCAGGGTCGACGTCAGTTCGGTGGCACCTCCTCCAGTGAACGAGATGGTTACGTCTTCTCCATACGTGCTGTCATTGGCTCGCGTGACATGGAAAAGAATGTCAAGTTTGTCACCCGCAAACAGGAACGTTGGATTGGAGTTATCGATCACCTTGTCAATTGTCAGCGCAACAGAAGCCGACGAGGAAATATTGACATTGAGCGGACCGGCGGTCGCCAAGGTGACATTATTGTCACCCGTCAGAGTGGCCGAGTCACTCAATACGCCACTGGTGACCTGCAGGCTTGCCAGGTAGATCGTCTTGTTGAAGCTCACCGAACCGCTATCCGTCTGGGCACCCGAACTCCACCCTACCGGACCGACCGTGTGAGTGCCGGCAATATATCCACCCGTGAAGCTGCCAACCGATGGTGTCGCTACCGAGAACGTCAGACCGGTGCCCGTAATGGACTCGGTATCGGTAATGCTGACCGTCGAGTTGTTGATGGTCCCTGCCGTGATTTGTGCCTTGGCCGTCGCACTGGTGTTTCCCGGTACGGTAATGCCCGTATCCTTGTCGGTATACGTGGCCGTGGCTACATCGTTGAGGAAGTCACCGATATTGCCGTCCGAAGATGGCAGCGTGACCGTGTGGGTGAACACATGCGAGGAGTTCGCGGGCACGTCAAACGATCCGAGGTTGGCGGTGTCCAGTGCTACCGACTGTGTCGTACCCTGGTAGATCGTATCGCTTACTGCCACGGTAATGGTGCGCGATGCGGGGTTGGTGGCCGTAATGTTGGCCGTCACCGAGATCGTTCCCGGAATGATGCTGACTTTTGTCCAAGTCACGGTAATCGTGACCGGCTTTTCAAGCGGCGCATCTTTCACGCACACATCGCCGAACGAGACTTCCGCCGGGTTGGCTTCTTTTTTCAGGCTCCACGCCTGGTCGCCACCCTGTGCCGCACTCATGTTCTTGTCCAGCTTCTGCGGCAGGATTTCCTTCACCGGGATGGAAACATCGCGACAACCAAGCCCAGAGCAATCAACAGTGGATGCTCCGGTCTGGAGTGCGAGGTTCGAGTGGAGCGACGATCCCGGGAACAAATGGGAACCCAGTGCCAGACGCTCATGGTAGTCATACACGCAGGTCGTGTTCTGGGCCTGATTGATGGTGAGCAGGCGATAGATCGACGCGGTAAGTCCACCCAGCCCCGGGGACATTTGCGTTTGAGGACCGACGGTGGGGGCGGTACACGAGGCGCTAGACAACGCGGTGTTCAGCACGGGGACTGAAATGACGTCATAGCCCAAGGCGGTTCCGCTCAGGTTGTCGGCCACTACGGCAATGGTATAGCTCTGGTTTGATGGTGCCGAATTGCCAGCAGCCGCTGTCACGCGGTGCGGAACCAGGTCCAGCTCATTCCAGCCCTTGCCAAGGTTGCCCGTGGTATAGGCCGCATCAGGGCAAACAAAGGGGCCTCCGGGTGGGAAGGTGATGGAGCCGTCATTGCGGCAGCCTTCCAGTGTGAAATTGACATGGCTCGGATCTGCCGCGAACGCAGGGCTCGCACCGAGTACCAGAAGCAAGGTAGTGAGTAGCAGTCTGAAAAACGTTAGAAAAGGTCGTTTGTCGCCACCCGGCGTCATCGCCGTGGCGGATGAGTGCGTTCTGGGAGCTTTCCGACGTCTCCCGAAACAATTGGAGTCCATTTTTCTACCTCCTCTGATTGCTCAAAGGCGGTTCCTGCCAAGGAATCGCACGCTTGATTCCCCTATGACCAGCGACAATATCGCCAGGATGTTTTATTGATGTTACTTCTTATCGGGTTATTCCCTCATTCGGCACTGAACAAGTTGTCCTGCGCAATGGACCGATGGGGCATAGGCTTATTGGCGGGTGCAGCGGTACATACCGATAGGCTTGCCTCCAGCGTAAGAGAAAGATACACAGTAAATATTAGGAGGTGGTTTCGAAAGATTCAACGCCATGTTTAAAATATAATGTTGGCAACTATTGGAAATAAACATCCATATAGGTGAATAGCCACGCTGCTGATGGGAGGTTTTTTGTTCGTAGGTGATAGAAAATTGCGAGGGTGGTAACCGGCGAAAAGACGGCAGCTGGATCGCCAGTTATGCCAAAAGCAATGTCGCTCGGCAACCCTCACCCGTTTGTGCCCCGGGTTTTTCGATGGGCCGGGTTATTGGTACGATGAATTCTGGACATCATTTCCCCCCTTGAACTATATCTAGTTTTACTTGTTCCGTATTTTTGGGGAAAAAAGGGAAGAGGGTCATGAAGAAGCACTTATTGCTGAGCGCGGTCATTGCGATGGTATGGATAGCAAATGGAGCCTGGGCCGATGAAAAATCGGTCAGGTCTTTATTCGAGCAGCGCTTTCCCGGAGCCAAGGCCGAGTCGGTAACGAAAGAACCACTCTCGGGGTTGTACGAGATATTTATGGGCGGGCAGGTGCTCTATGCCGATGAAGGGGTCAATTACGTCATCCAGGGCAGCCTGGTCAACGCCAAGACCCGCCAGAACCTGACCGCAGAGCGGCTGAAGAAACTCACCGAAATGCCCTTCGACAAACTGCCTTTCGATCAAGCCATCAAGATCGTGAAAGGCAACGGGACACGCAAGCTGGCTGTCTTCGAAGACCCGGATTGCCCATTCTGCAAACAACTCGAGACCGAGCTGCGCAAGGTCGACGACGTGACGCTCTACGTTTTCCTCTACCCGCTGGAACAGCTGCACCCGGGCTCCACCACCAAATCCATGAAGATATGGTGCGCGCCGGATCGGGCCAAAGCCTGGCTGGGCGCCATGCAGGATGGGACTGTCCCTGAAGGAAAAGGGGAGTGTGAAAATCCCGTCGCTAAACTGGCCGAATTCGGACGCTCCCGTCGCATTACCGGCACACCGACGATGATTTTTGAAAACGGCACCCGTGTCGCCGGTGCTGTTCCTGCCGGCCGGATCGAGCAATTGCTGGGTGAGAACGTCGCCAAGCAATAACCCGGCTCAGATTTCCCACGTGAAAACCCCTTGGTTCGCCAAGGGGTATTTTTATTTAATGCCCAATGGTTTTTGCCGGTAGTGTTTTTTTTTACTAAATTGTTATGTCAATAACATATTAATTGATATGTAAATACAGCAATTGGATCGCTGGTTTTTGTGGGGGTGACGAGTTTACGTGATAAAAATATGATTTTTTGTTCTTTTTGTGGTTTGTTCCATTCAAATGTCTTGTTTTTTCCGGCTCCATGATAGTCGATTGCCATTTGTGGCTGACGGTGTATAGTGAGCCTGCCAATGTTAAGCAAACATAGGAAACATTCACCGCTGACGGCGACGAAAAAAAGAGCGCCTTGTCGTGGAAGGTTATTGGGTACCAAAAACAATAAATGGTTATCACGATAATAAAAATGGCAAAACAAAAAAGGGTTTATTGTTATTGCGATAGGGGCATTTTTTTATCCTGATAGCCTTGGCGAAATGACCGGTCAGGTTGCGGTGGGGTTTCCTTTAATGAAGAAAGGAATCTCATGCTTCGCCATTCAGGGGGATTATCCGGCCAGCGCGTCGGCCTGCACTACATCCTGATGTGTTGCTGGCTGACGCTGCTTTTTTTTGCCTCCCCCAGCTTTGCCCAATCTACGGCTGGCTTGAAAAACAGTTCTCAGGCCTCCTCCTCCGCGCAGTCAGTCCAACTCCAGGGTACCCTGGAGGTTCTGCACTCAGATGATCTCAAGAACAAGAAGAGCCATAACCGCTACTTCCTGAAAACAGATGCGGGCGTGCGCTACGAGATTCAGTTCAAGAAGGGCCATCCTCGAAATGCCCCGGGCAGCAAGGTTCGGGTCACGGGCACACAGAGCGGCAACACCATTATGCTGGAGTCGACGGGCTCGACCAGCTACCAGGTGCTCGCTGCACCCGCATCCGGTTTGAACGCGCTGGGCGAACAAAAGACCGCGGTACTTCTGGTCAATTTCCAGGACCAGCCCACCAATAAGCCTTGGACGCTCGCCGACTGGAACAGCTTTGTCTTCGGTACCGCCAGTGGCACGGTCAACAACTTCTATCTGGAAAATTCGTACCAGCAGACCTGGTTTGCCGGCAACGTATACGGCTGGTACACGCTGCCGATCAACAGCACGGACGCCTGCAACACCGACAACATAGCGGCAGCGGGCAAAACGGCGGCCAGCGCCGCCGGGGTTGACCTTTCCGGCTACGCTCACTTGGTCTATGTCTTTCCCAATACCAGTAGTTGTTCCTGGGGGGGCTTGTCGTCGGTCGGCACTGTTCCGTCCCAATCCTTCATCAATGGCTTCATGAAGCTGGATGTGGTTGGCCACGAACTCGGTCATGCGCTCGGCTTGTGGCACTCGCACGGGCTCGATTGCGATGCAAGCCCCACGGGAAACAGTTGCAGCTACATCGAGTATGGCGACCATGTCGATCTCATGGGATGGCAAACCGGGCACTTCAACGCCTTCCAAAAAGAAAGACTGGGCTGGCTGAACTACAACGTGTCGCCACCTATTGCCACGGTGCAAAGCAGCGGCAGTTACGTGATCGAGCCTATGGAGAGTGCGGGTGGGGGCAACCCCAAGGGGCTGAAGATTCTCAAGAGCACCGATCCCACTAGCGGTGCCAAGACCTGGTATTACCTGGAATACCGCCAGCCGATCGGGGTCGATTATTACTTCAGCACCAACAGCATTTACCTGCCGGCCAATATTTTCGGTGGTGTTCTGGTGCGTACCGGAACGGATGGTGATGCCTCGAGCAGTTTCGCCCTCGACATGACTCCCGGCAGCCTTTCCTCCTCTACCGGGGCCGATCTGGCAGATCCTGCATTGGTGGTGGGACAAAGCTATACGGATGCCTCTGTCGGGGTGACCATCACCCCCACTTGGGCCAATGGCACCGGTATCGGCGTCGATGTGACGTTTGCCAAAACGGCATGTACTCGAGCCAATCCCTCGGTGGCGATATCCCCGGCTCAGAGCTCCTCCGTCCTCGCGGGGACGGCGGTGACCTACACCGTGGCGGTCACCAACAACGACAGCAGCGGTTGTAGCGCCTCCACCTTCAGCCTGCAGGGGACCGTGCCCAGCGGCTGGAGTGGCACCTGGGCCGCCGCCAGTCTGAACATCGGCCCGGGCAGTGTGTCTTCGACCACCTATACCGTCACCTCGTCCTCTTCGGCGGTCGCGGGCACCTACAGCATTGCCGGGACGGCAACCAACACGGCGGCGACGGCCTACAGCGGCAGCGGCTCGGCCAGCTACGTCATCGGCACCTCGTCGACCACCACGACCACGACCAAAGGCAAGGGTCGTACCAAGTAAGGCAGAGGATTCGGGCTGCCGCCTCTTCTCGGCACGGCAGGTCGATTTGTCGTAGGTATGAAAAAGGGCGATGAGTCTTGCGACTCATCGCCCTCGTTTTTCCTGGTTGTCAGGAAGAGGCGCTTACTGTGGTGTCTTGCCGCACTGCGGGTCGGTCAGGCAGTCGATGACATCCGGCACGCCGTCAACATCCGCGTCGCACAGGTAGCAAGTGGCTTGTGCCGGGCCGGCGGTGAACGTCCCTTTGATGCTGCCGGTACCGGTGACGCTCGCGCCGTCAGAGAAGGCGGCAGTAGACGGCGGGTTCGTCAGGTCGGCATTGGTCGGGCTGTAGCTGCCGGTGAAGCAGGCCGTCTCATTCGGCGACAGCACCAGGTCAGGAGTCTGCAGCGCAGCCAGAGTCGAGCAGTCGACCTGGGTAAAGCTGCTGACCTTGGTATCCGTCGGCGTGGAGATGGTGACCAGTTGATTGGAGGTGCTCGGGTTGGTCACGGTAACCTCAACGTTAGCCTTCAGCGCTATCAGCGAGTTGGTGCCGGCAACCAGTTGCATGCCTTTGCAGACCTTGGTGATTTGCAGGTCGGCCTGGACTGTGGCTTGGCAGGCGGTGGCGCTGGCGCTGCTGACGACGGCATCCTTCTGGATATCGCTCAAGCCTGCCGACGAACCGGCTACGGCATGGATCGAATCCTGGAAGCTGTTCAGCGCACCCGTGCACGAAACCCCGACAATCACGCTGTCGTTCGGGCCCAGAGAGCTGGCCACTTTGACCAGGTTACCCGATTCGAGCTGCGTATTGACGACAGAGGTATCCACCACTGCCGTACCCGTGCCAGTGACACTGCTGATCTTACAAGTCTCGCCGGTCTGCCCAAAGATGAAGGTTTCCTTGAAGCTGGCGTCGTAGACCGTGCCGGAAGCACTGTCGTTGGTGATGGTGACCGTGAACGGGCTGGTGAAGGTGCTGAAGTCGCTGTTTACCGAAGCCGCAGAGCAAGTCTTGGTGGCGCCGATGCTGCAGTTCGAGAAGTTGCCCAGCGTAAAGTCGAAGATGGTCGCGCCGAGCGATGTCGAGGAACGGGTATCGGCCAGGTAACGGTTGAAGCACCCGGAGATGCCCGCCGAGGTCAGGTCGATGCCGCCTTCGAAGAACTCGCCAATGTCCAGGTCCTTGGAGCTGTCGTAAGCCGTGCTGCTAGGGTTGGACTGTTTGGTTTTCACCAGCCAGGGCACGTCCGGTGAGCTGCCGTCGCCGTTGAGCACGGCCCCGTTGACCTTGGCGCAAACGTCGAAAGCGGTACCGTCGCATTCGCCCCCCGAAGCCACCGGGGTCGGGCCCAGCGAGCCATCGGCCCCGCCGTTCCAGCGGTAGGCATTGATCGTGCTAACGCGGCCACCGTTGGTGAATTCGGAAACGATCAGGATATCGCCGTCCGTGTGAGTGCCCGTGAAGTTGGTCGTGCCGTTGCCTACGGGGCAGCTGACGGTCGGATCCTTGAGGAACCAGAAACCGACGTCCTTGGTGCCGTCGTTGGACGCCACATCCAGGCCAAAGTAGACAAACAAGTGCGGCTTCCCATCGGACGTCCCGACTGTTTTGGTGTACGCAACCGCATAGGCGTTGTTGATGTCCACCTTGTCGTTGACGTTGTTGGTCTTCTTGCACTGCCAGCCCGGGGTGATGTTCAGCGTGTCCTTACTCCCGGTGGCATAGAGGCTGTTGTCGGCTGTGGTTGCCGGAAAGAAATCGACAAGGAAGCTGGCCGAAGTGAAGCCGGCCGGCAAGGGCGACTTGGCCGTGGCTCCCGCGCTGGGAGCAAGCCCCGTGAAAATATCCGACCAGTCGGGTTTTCCGGCGGGGCCGCCGGTGCTGGAAAGGATGTCGCCATCAAGCTGGAAGTTGTCGGCCGGGTTGTCAGCCAACGCTGGCGCCGTGCCCGCTAGTGAGAAGGCTGTGCCCATCAACAGCGTTCCCAGCAGCTTCTTGAAACAATGTGTACCCACGATACACCTCCTTTGAAACACTCAAAGGCGGTTCCTCCCTAAAGGAATCGCACGCAAGATCCCCTTTTTTTGCCAAATTTCCACCAAAGCTATCTATCTTCGTTATTTTTATTCGCACGAGAAACCGTCAAACGACACGCGGGATTTTCTGCTTTGCTCGCGAGCATGGTGCTATTCCGGGATGACGGCAGGGAGGTCTAACTTTGTCTTCTCCCTATGCCATGAGGGCAAGCCACATGCTTAATGCTAGTATTCTCTAATAAGTAATTCAAAAAAATATTTAAAATATGAGCATGGCAATACGGTGGCGGAATCCTGTTCATGCTGGCATTTTCAGGGCGTGGAACGTCGGTTAAAGCGGGTCAGGGTTGCTGTTGATTGCGGGCCAAGCCGCTCATGACGCGAGGGACATAATTCAGGGTTTCCTTATACGGCGGAATGGTATTGCCATAGCGGGCGACGGCCTGCTCGCCGGCATTGTAGGCCGCCAGCGTCAGCTTCAGGTCGTTGTCGAAGCGGCTCATCAGGTCGCGCAGGTACTGCGCTCCGCCGCGAATGTTCTGCGCCGGGTCGTAGGGGTCGGCCACGCCATAACGGCGTGCCGTCGCCGGCATCAGCTGCATCAGGCCGATGGCGCCCTTGGGGGACACCGCGCTCGGGTTGTAGCCCGACTCGACGGCGATGACGGCGTGCAGCAGTGCGGCGTCCATGTTCAGGGTGCGGGCGGTGTCATCGATCAGGCCGGCGACGCGGGCACGCAGCTGCGGGTCGATGGCCGGTGCGGGGCGGACGGAACGTTCGCCTGCCGGCGCCGAGCTGTCGGCCGGGGCCGGGGCCTCCTTCGGTGTGCGCATGAGCAGAGCGTAACGCTTGTCCTGTGGCACGTTGCTGAAGTGCAGTGTGCCGTCGGCATCCTTGAAGGCATAGATATCGGCCCACGCTCCGTTTGTCAGGAGGAGCGCCGGCAACAGCACGGCCAGGCGCGCCGCTAAGCGCGGTGAAAGAGTGAAACAGGCGTTCATGGCGATCCCTCTGCTGCATCGGGGGCTGATCAAGAAGCTCAGTCCGGTGTGCGGCTTGTCGTTGTCAATACATGCCGGTACGGAAGCGATATCCCTTGTAATTCAATATGATGCCGTCTGGCAAGATACTTTCCAGCATCACCCCGGCCGCGACCTCATCGCCGGCCCGGCGCGCCCGGTCATTGATGATGGCCATGCGCTCATTGTTATCGGCCGAATACGAGGCGCCGGCCACCGTCACATTCTTCTCCACCTCCTGGCGCAGCTCCGCCGGCAGCTCGCCGAAGTCGATGACCCGGTTGCTGCGCTTGAGGTTGGCCGAAGGAGCGGGGTCGGCTGCTGCGGGGGCGGGCGTCGCGGTGGCCGCCTCCGTGGCAGCGGGTTGCGCTGGAACTGGGGTCTCGACATGGTGCCGCGCTTCGGTGGAGGGCTTTTCGCGCCGGATCTTGGCCACGGAGGGGAGGGGGGGAGGGCTTGGCTGGACGGCTGTCAGAGTGGCGATTTTTTCCTCCGCTGTCGTGGCGGGCAGAGGGGGCGTCTGGCTGGTCGGGGCCGCCCGGTCCAATTCCTGCCGTGGCGGAACGGCACGGCCGTCCTGATTTCCCCGCCAGGCCTGGCTCTTCGCTAAGGCCGGCGCATCGGCCTGGGGGCGTGGCGCCTGGGCCAACTGCTTCGCCGCCGGGGGGCGCATCACGAACAGGGCGCCACCGGCCAGCAGGCCTCCGCCCAACAGTGCCAGCAGCGCCAGATTGGGCCAGCGCCTGTGTGGGCCGGTGGTCGCAATGGTCCCTGTCACGTGGACCGAATTGAGGGTGGGCGCCGCGGAGCGCTGCCGTTCCTGATCGGCCTTCAGCAAGGCGTCGAGAATGTATGACATGGTGGCTACCCCTTCATCCCTGGATTTTTCGTGGTCATGCCAAGCAGGCGCGGAGAGGTCGTATCGCTGTTGCGCGTCAGACGGATTAGCGTGTGCGGCCCGACAATGCCGTCGCTCGGCAAACCATCCGCGCGCTGGAAACGCATCACCTGTTCTTCCAGTCTGGCATCGAACACCGGATTCTTGGCAGTGGCCGCCAAAGGTTCCAGAGGTTGGCCAAACTGATGGTTCAACCAGGACACCATCAATCCCCGGCTGCCGCGCGCCAGCGGTGCCCGGTAGTTGGGCGGCGCCTTCCATAACAGCGTATAGCGCCCACTCCAGAGTTGGCTCAGGGCAGAGGCCGGCAGCGTGAACGTCTGCGTGCCGGACATCAGGACGGCCTGGCCGTCCTGCAAGCTGGAAAGCAAGAGATACCCCGTGCGCCCATCCGGCAGGCGCAGCTGCAGCACGGCCGGCCTGTCGAGGCGACGCAATTGCTCCAGGTCGCCGGACTCGCTCAGACAGTGCAACCCGAACGCCTCCGCCTGCAGACAGGCGCTGGCCTCGTCGTCGACGGGCAAGCGGATGCCCCAGCGTGCCAGCAGAGCCCGGTAAGCCAGGCTCACTCCGTCCGGGCCTGCGCTCTGTGCGATAACGGCCGGGGTCGATACGGCCGACGTGTCCGTGCCCATGGCGCGGGCCGACGAGGTGGCCGGAGCGGCGTGTTTGGCGAGGGACGGTTTCAGGCCCGGACGCGATGGAACAGGGCGGTTTGGGGCAAAGGGCTCGGCGTAATAAAACAAGGCCGTCGCCAGGGTCGTGGCACTGAGCAAGGCCCCCAGGCCAATCACCAGTTTCTGCCACGACCGGGGCGCGCTCTGGCCGTACACCTCCTTGGCCGCCTGCCGCAGAGTCTCGCGGTCGACTTCGTCCTTGCCCTGCACGTAGGCACCGAGCAGGGCGCGGTCGCACAGAATGTTCAGCTTGCGCGGTATCCCGCCGCTCAGGCGAAACAGCAGGCGGCTGAGTGAGGGGGAAAACAAGGCGCGCCGGCTCCCCGCGACATCCAGCCGATGGTGGACGTAAGCGGTGATTTCCTCGGGCTGCAGTGGTCCGAGGTGGTAGCGGGCGACGATGCGTTGCGAGAGCTGCTGCAATTCCGGCCGCGCCAGTTTGTCGCGCAACTCGGGCTGGCCCAGCAGGATGATGTGCAGCAGCTTGCGCTGGTTGGTTTCAAGATTGGTCAGCAGCCTGATCTGCTCCAGCACGTCGCTGTCCAGGTTCTGTGCCTCGTCGATGATGAGGAGGGTGGTCCGCCCCTGGGCATGGGCCGCCAGCAGATGGTCGTTGATACAGTCGGTAAAGGCCTTGTTGCTGGTGTGGTCGGGCGGGGCGGGAATGTGCAGCTCTTCGCAGATCGTCGACAGCAGCTCGAGCACGTTCAGCTTCGGGTTGAAGATGAAGGCGACGTCGCAATTGTCAGGCAATTGCTGCAGGAAGCAGCGGCAGATGGTGGTCTTGCCGGTCCCGATCTCGCCGGTCAGCAGCACAAACCCGCCGTCCCCTCCGATGCCGTACATCAGATGGGCGAGCGCTTCGCGATGCCGCTGGCTCATGAAGAGGAAGCGCGGATCCGGCGCGATCGAGAACGGCGGATCGGCCAAGCCATAGTGGTTCGTGTACATGGCGCTGCCTATAATGGCGTTGTACTCAACGACTTGCTTGAAAAAATTATAGTAAGCGCTTTAGAGCGTGCTAGTCGGAACGACTGTTTTTTTTGTTTGGAATAGGCGCTGAGCAACAGCGATCGCGGTGCGGGGAGCTTGGACCGGCCGATAGGGGAGTGGGGCGGAAAAACAAAAAGCCGTTGAGTTGAACTCAACGGCTTTTGTCTGGTGCCCAGGAGAAGACTCGAACTTCCACAGTGTTGCCACCGCTAGGACCTGAACCTAGTGCGTCTACCAATTCCGCCACCTGGGCATAAAACTTTAAATTGTAACTACAGACCGGCTATGCTTAGCCCATCTTCAAACTATTCCGTGGTGCCCAGGAGAAGACTCGAACTTCCACAGTGTTGCCACCGCTAGGACCTGAACCTAGTGCGTCTACCAATTCCGCCACCTGGGCACGGAGTATAAATTGTATTACATCACATCACTTGCTACGGCATCAGCGTTTGCTGGTGCCCAGGAGAAGACTCGAACTTCCACAGTGTTGCCACCGCTAGGACCTGAACCTAGTGCGTCTACCAATTCCGCCACCTGGGCATCGCTTTGCTGTATCATCTGCGCCACAGCAGTGCTGCGATGAGATGCGAATTATAAGGAGCCTCCAGAAATTGTCAATGCCTTCGAAACAAAAAAAACAGAAAAATGCTTCCCTGCGTTTGCAGGATCCCCATCTTGAGCGGGAAAAACTCAAGTATGACAATCCCTTGCCGAGCCGGGAGTTCGTCATTCAGCTGCTCACCGAACAGGGTGTGCCTCTATGGCAGGACGAGCTCGCCCAGATGCTCGACATCAAAAAGGATGAGTTTCGCTACTTCGAACGTCGCCTGCAGGCCATGGAGCGTTCCGGTGAGATCATCATCAATCGCAAGGGCGCCATCTGCGTTGCCGAGAAACTGGAACTGATCAAGTGCAAGGTATCCGGCCATCGCGACGGTTACGGCTTCGCCATTCCTGAAGAAGCCGGCGTCGAAGACGTCTTTCTGTCCGAGCGCGAAATGCACAAGGTACTGCATGGCGACCGGGTCATGGTCAGCATCACCGGTACCGACAAGCGTGGTCGTAACGAAGGCCGCATCGTCGAAGTGCTGGAGCGGGCGGTCCAGAAGCTGGTCGGGCGCATCTACCTGTCGCGCGGTGTGTGGCTGGTGGTGGCGGAAGACAAGCGCATCAATCAGGACATCCTCATCGAACCGGGTGGCGAAGGCGGCGCGCAGCACGGCCAGGTGGTGATCGTCGAAATTTCATCGCAACCGGACAGCTACCGTCAGCCCATCGGCCGGGTGGTGGACATCCTCGGCAACTACGCCGACCCCGGCATGGAAATCGAGATCGCGCTGCGTCAGCACGATCTGCCTCACGTCTTCTCGGATGCCGCGGTCGAGCAGGCCCAGGAAACGCCGAAGAAGGTTCGCAAGAGCGATCACAAGGGTCGGGAAGACCTGCGCGAGCTGCCGCTGGTCACTATCGACAGCGAAACCGCGCGCGACTTCGACGACGCCGTCTTCGCCGAGCGGGTCGACAACGGCTATCGTCTGGTGGTGGCGATCGCCGACGTCAGCCATTACGTCAAGCCGGGGGACGCGCTGGATCAAGATGCCGTAGAGCGAGGGACCTCGGTCTATTTCCCGCGCCGCGTCATTCCGATGCTGCCGGAAGCCCTCTCTAATGGTATCTGTTCGCTCAACCCCGACGTCGAGCGTCTTTGCATGGTCTGCGACATGCAGATCAGCACCAAAGGCGAGGTCAAACAATATCGTTTCTACCCGGCGGTGATGCAGTCCAAGGCGCGTCTCACCTATAACGCCGTGTGGGATTGGTTGCAGCATGGCTCCGATCACCCGATGTTGCCCAACCTGCAAACCCTGTACAGCCTCTTCAAAGTGCTGCTGGCAGCGAGGGAAGAGCGCGGCGCCATCGAGTTCGACAGCACCGAAACCCAGATGGTGTTCAATGAGAGCGGCAAGATCGACAAGATCGTACCGGTGGTGCGCAACGACGCCCATCGCCTGATCGAAGAGTGCATGCTCGCTGCCAACGTCTGCGCGGCCGATTTCCTGCTCAAGCACGAGCACCCCTGCCTGTTCCGCGTGCACGAAGGGCCGACGCCGGAAAAACTGGAAAACCTCAACACCTATCTCAAGCTGGTGGGGCTGGCGTTGGGCGGGGGCGAAACCCCGACCGCCAAGGATTACGCCAAGTTGGCCGAACAGATCCACGGCCGCCCGGATGCCCCGGTATTGCAGACCATGCTGCTGCGCTCCATGCAGCAGGCGCTCTACAGTCCGGACAATATCGGTCACTTCGGTCTGGCCTATGACGCCTATACCCACTTCACCTCGCCGATCCGCCGCTATCCCGATCTGCTGGTGCATCGCTCCATCAAGGCGGTGCTAGCCGGACGTCACTACAAGGCGGGTAAATGGTCGCAACTGGGTGAGCACTGTTCCATGACCGAACGTCGTGCCGACGATGCCAGTCGCGACGTGGAGTCCTGGCTCAAGACCTACTACATGCGCGACAAGATCGGTGAGGTGTTCACCGGGGAAATCAGTGCGGTCACCAGCTTTGGCGTATTTGTGTTGCTCGACGGGATCTATGTAGAGGGCCTGCTGCACATCTCCGAACTCGGCAAGGACTATTTCCACTACCGCAAGGACATCCAGGCCATCATTGGCGAGAAGAGCGGGGCTCGCTACCAGTTGGGCAGCCGCTTGACCGTCAAGGTGGTGCGCGCCGACCTGGAAAGCAGCCGCATCGATTTCGTGCTGGTGCCGGAGTTCGAAGCAGCTGCCGAGACCAAGCCGGTGGCAAAGAAAAAGCGCAAGGTCAGCTAAACACGGCCCGGCCCCGACTTTTGGGGGCGCATAAAAGGGTTGGCTTCGGCCAACCCTTTTTGTTTTCGGATGGGTTTCG